>JAXHLB010000018.1:0-5973 GCA_034522695.1 Ignavibacteriaceae bacterium
ATAACATCGGCGTTTTGGGAAAGATTTTTTAATTCGGATTGGCTTGACTGAGCCAGGCCGTGAAAGAGAAACCCGCCAATTATGACAGTGACTAATGCCCAATTTATTATTCTGATTTGCATACCCAGACCCTCTATTTAAGTTTGTGGAAAAATTCGGGCAAAAATACATTTTTGAGCAGGGCTGGTGTTAGGAGTAATATTGCATTTAATAGGAGAATTATTGCGAATTTCTCCGGAGAATCAGATTAATGATAATTGTGGGATTTTGATAAGATATTTAGGATGTTGACACCAGATTTGTTCCACCAGACACCACCACAATATTTCACGCTGATCTATCAGGTGATTTTTTATACTGTTTATATTTTACATTGTCAATTGTAGACACAATACGGCACCTTTTCTTTCCACAAGTAATATGAAAATTCAACGCTATCTATTGGTATTTATTGTTTGCTTTATATGTATTTTGCAATCAGGAAAAATTACCTCGTAATTCCAATAAACTATTTCATCTTCAATTGTATTTCACAGTTAGAAATTGTCTTAAGTCGTGCTAATGAAAAGCAGCTTAATTAAATTTTTTAGTAAAGCAACAATGCTTTCAGGGATAATTTCACTACTTCAATTATTTCTGATTGCATTAGCAGTATTGCCGATCTATCCGCAGCAGGATATCCTCAAATTCAAAAAATTAACAAGCAATGATGGTCTATCCCAGAATTTTATTTCTGCCATTTACCAGGATAAAAACGGCTTTATGTGGTTTGGGACAAAGGATGGATTAAACAGATACGATGGATATGAATTTAAAGTTTACCGGCATAATCCATTCGACACCACTTCGCTTTCCGGGAATTATATCTCCACACTCTTTGAAGATTCAAAAGGCAGGTTGTGGGTTGCTTCAAACACGCTTGACCTTTTCATTCCTGAAAAAGATGCATTTAAAAGAATAGTTTTGAAAATCCCAACGAACAAAACTGACAGCACAATAAATATCAACAAAATCACATCCATTACTGAAGATAAAAACGGATTGATTTGGTTAGGCACAAATGATGGTTTGGTAAGCTATGACCCACAAACAGAGTTGTCACGGAGGTATTACCAAAAGCAGGAACCTAATGCACCCCTTTCTGCTAATCTGATATTATCATTAAGCAGTGATGATTCTTTGCTTATCATCGGCACTCAGAACGGGATGAAATTAGTAAATCTTGATTCAATGGAAAGAGATAAAATTGAATACGTTAAAATTTTACACGAGGAGGCAAAAGAACTTTTAACAAGCAGGCGAACGATTCTCAGTCAGTTCCGCGCTTCTTCAAACATTATATATTCCGGCACACCCGCCGGTCTGATCAAAATAGATCTCGGCACAAGAAAATCAGAATTTATTCCTTATAAAGGCTATTCGTTCTTTCCATTCTGGATGAATAGAATCTTAGCAATTGTTCAGGACAAGAACAGCAATCTGTGGTTTGCCTGCTCGGGTGGATTAGTGGTTTATAATCCTGTGCGTAATAGTTATAAATATTATTTCCACGATCCTAAAGATGAACAATCTTTGAGTCTGAATAATATCATTAGTTTATATACAGATCGCGGCGGTAAGATCTGGATAGGAACTGCGGGTAAAGGAATAAATCTTTTTGATCAAAACAGAAAAGAATTTTTATTATACAACGGTCTTGTAGATAGAGAGCCATTTAAAACTTCTTTTAGTGTTTCCGCAATTTTGTCTGACAGCGATAACTTTTTATGGATCGCATCTCAACAGAAATTGTTTCGGTTGGACAGGGTGACAAGAGAATACAAACACGTTAAACTGTTATACGGTCCCGAGGGGGAAATAACATCAATAGTAAAAGATAAAAAACAAAATATCTGGGTTTCTTCTAGCGGCGGGCTGCATAAAATTTCTGATAATGGAAACAGAATAACTTATTACGGCCACAATCCATCAAATCCAAATTCACTTAAAGATATTTTTGTCAGGTTGCTGTTTATTGACAGCAGTGGAAAATTTGTATGCGCTTAACTCAAGATACTTAAGCAGATTTAATGAAGAATCGAACTCGTTCACTCATTATGAATTGAGTTTTACAGAAGAGAATAATCTTGCGCCAGTTATAAGATCTATCTATGAATCCCAGGATGGTTCTCTCTGGTTCGGATGGAATGATGGACTTGTAAAATTTAATCTGGAAACAAAGAAAAAAATCATTTTCAGACATGAGCCCGGCAACAATAAAAGTATCAGCAACAACGAGGTGCTTACCATTTGCGAAGATCCGGTTCAGCCAAAAAAATATTTATGGGTTGGAACCCAGGGCGGCGGATTGAGCAGATTAAATCTTGAGGACGGAACATTTGCAAATTTTTCTGTTAGCGATGGTCTTCCAAACAATGTTGTTTATGGAATTCTGTCTTCCGGAAACGAACTCTGGCTGAGCACGAATAATGGATTGTGCAGAGTTACAACCGATAAATATGGGACACCTACTTTCAGAAATTATGATGTGACAGATGGTCTTCAGGGAAATGAGTTCAATACTGGCGCATACTCTAAAAGCATTTCGGGCGAACTATTCTTCGGCGGATTAAACGGAGTGAATGCATTTTTTCCATCAAGCATCAGGGATAATATTTATATACCTCCTGTTGTATTCACAGAACTAAAATTTTTGAAAAGTAATTTTGAAGAAGAAAGCGACGCACAACTTCGAATAAACACAGCAATCAATAATTCTCAAGTAACAATTCCTTACTCACAAAATTCATTTCACCATTCAATTTGCCGCACTCGATTATACTGCCACTGAGAAAAACAGGTATATGTATAAGCTAATACCTATTCACGATGAGTGGATAAATCTTGGGACACAACGAAACGTTACATTTACTGAACTTGGTGCCGGCGAGTATGAACTTATTGTAAAAGGTTCTAATAATGACGGTATCTGGAATGAAGAAGGTGCCGCAATGAAAATAATTATTGCCCCCCCGTTTTGGCAAACTTTCTGGGCTTATGGAATTTATGCTGTTATATTAATGTTGGGCTTGTATGTACTCAGAAGATATGAATTGAGCAGAATACGATTAAAGAACAGACTCAAATTAGAATCTTTCGAAACTCAGAAACTTAAAGAGCTCGATGAAATGAAATCGGGTTTCTTTGCTAACATTTCTCACGAGTTCAGAACTCCTCTCACTCTGATACTTGGTCCGGCAGAGCAGCTTGAGCAAAATGAATCGGACGATAACAAAAAAGAAAAACTGCACACAATTAAACGAAGTGCTAATCGATTATTGAGATTGATAAATCAAATTCTCGATTTATCAAAGTTTGAAAAAGGCAAAACTAAATTAATCTGTGAAGAGGGTGATGTCGTAAACTTTGTAAAAGGAATAACCAATTCTTTCTCAAGCATTGCGGAGAGGAAGAACATCACCTTGCAATTTGTTAGCGAGGCTTCAAACATTCAAACTTACTTTGATAGAGATATTTTTGAGAAAATATTCTATAATCTGCTTTCAAATGCATTTAAGTTTACTCCACAAGGCGGCACCATTGAGGTAAAAATATCTCAACCCGCAAGTGGATTTTGTAAAATTTCAGTTAAAGATTCGGGTGTTGGGATCAGCGAAGAAGATCTGCCAAAAGTTTTCAACAAATTTTTTATAGTTGAGGATATAAGCGGATTTACTGAACAAGGCAGCGGAATAGGTTTAGCTTTGGTAAAGGAACTCGTGGAGCTTCACAAGGGAACAATAACTATTGAAAGTAAAATTAATGAGGGATCGACCTTCGTAATTTCTATTCCCATTGGAAAAGATTTTCTGCTGGAAGAGGAGATTGCAAAAGTAAAAGCCGAAGAGATTTTTATTTCTGAAAGTAGAGTAAGTGAATTTCTTGATGAAGAAGTTGTCCAAATTGAATCCGGAAACGGGAAAGATGATGTAAACTCCGTTGATGATTCTTTAATTGCTTTGATAGTAGAAGACAATTCAGAACTAAGAAAATACATTGCAGCAAACTTACCTTCCGATTATAAAATTATAGAAGCATCCACAGGTAAAGAAGGTTGTGAAAAGGCAATCGAAATCATTCCGGACATTATTATCAGTGATGTTATGATGCCGGAAATGGACGGCTACTCACTATGTAAAAAACTAAAAGCTGATGAAAGAACCAGTCACATTCCGGTAATTTTATTGACTGCGAGAGCCGGTGAAGAGGATAAATTAAACGGATTGGGAACTGGCGCAGATGATTATCTTACCAAACCGTTCAGCTCGAAAGAATTGGTAATAAGAGTGAGAAATTTAATTGAAATTCGCCAGACGCTGAGAAAGAAATTCAGCAGTTCGCTCATAATTAAACCTAAAGAAATTGCAACGGGCTCTGTTGATAAGACCTTCCTGGAAAAAGCGATGAAGATAGTTGAAAAAAACATTAGCAACGATAAGTTTTCTGTGGAGGAATTCAGCAGCGAAATGAATCTAAGTCACTCACAGCTTCACAGGAAATTGAAAGCGCTTGTTAATCAATCTGCAATTCAGTTCATTAGATCAATTAGAATGCAGCGGGCTCTCGAATTACTTCAAAGTAATTCGGGTAATGTTGCTGAAATAGCATGGAAAGTAGGATTCGGTGATCCAAGTTATTTCACAAAAACTTTTTCTAAACATTTTGGTTACCTCCCTTCTGAAGTTAACAAATAACTTTAGCCTCTATTCTGTAAACACTCTTCCGTTTTCTTAAAATTTGCAAGTCTGCAATAAAATTACCAGACAATGCAATATCTGTTATATACCTAAGCTGACCCCATAAGCTATGTTTGCAGCAATTCAATTTGAAAAAAACAACAGACATTATGAAAACACTCTCATTGCTTTTTATCGTCGTCTTTCTGGTGAGCGGCTGTAAGTCAGAAAAACTTACTACTGATGAGATTAATGCGGAGAAAGATAAAGTAAAGACACGAATAGAGTCTTTTCTTCTATCTTATGCTAATAAAGATATGAACAAGATAATAGCAATGCTTTCCTCTTCCGAAGAATTTCACTTTTTAGGCAGTGATGTTTCCGAGATTAATAAGAATAAATCAGATTTTCAGAATCAGCTTGACCAGGATTGGAAGTTATTTGAATCAGTGCATTTTGGCGAAATAAGAAATCTATCAATAAGAATCTCTGAATGCGGTGATCTTGCAGTTGCAGTATTTGATGCACCGATGACAGTTACTGTAAAAGGCAATCAATCAAAATTCTTTTTCAGAATATCGAATACATTTGTTAAGGAAAAGGGACTCTGGCAATTAGTGCAGGGATTAGGTTCAATCCCTTCTGTGGGCGAATCTTCCGTTGAGTTAATTCAGAAATTAAAATAGTAGTGAGTTATTTAAACATTACAATTCATCATCAATCAAAAAGGAGCTAGTGCTATGAAACAAACAACAACAATCTTTGCAATAATTCTTGTTGCATTTCTTTTTCTCAGCGAAAATAATTTCGCACAAAACAACGAGCAGCCATTACTTATTGTAAGCTTTAATATGGTATCAATGGCAGACGTTGGAAAAGTAAACAGAATAGGGGATTCTATATTTGTTCCCATTCTAAAAGAGCTGGTAGACGAAGGAATGCTGTACAGTTTTGGAAGTTTTAATCACAACTGGGGTGATGAGTGGAACGTGAACTACTGGTATACTGCAAAAGACATGGCTTCATTTGATAAGTTTTGGGATGAGTATGTAAGCAGGATTGGCAAAAGACATCCCGGTGCATGGGCATCAACAGTAAAATATTTCCAGGCGCATAAGGACAATATTTACACGATTCGCAATCAATATCCTGCACCGCCAAGTAAATAATTAAACCAAATAAAAATCATCAACAAACAAAAAAAGGAGTGCTATGAAGTACTTTATCGTGTGTTCATTACTAATGTTATTATTTCTCA
>JAXHLB010000019.1:0-6995 GCA_034522695.1 Ignavibacteriaceae bacterium
TCGGATATGGATTGAAATTTTTTATGTATTAGTATGCGTCTTTGATTTGCAAAATCTGGCAAGTAAATTTTACTTACCAGACAGTTAAAAAGTGTGTTCTTTTTATGATTTTGAAGTTTTTTAAAAGTTCTAATTTCTTCTTTCTCTTATAGCTTTTAATCTTCTTTGCAGAGTTCTTTCACTTACCCCAAGAATAGGTGCTGCTCTTTGAACACTGTTACCAACACTCTTCATTATATCAATTATGTGTTCTTCTGCAGCAAGGTTTAAGGCTGTTAATTTTCGTTTTCCATTCCCGTTTCCATTTCCATTATCAAATGGTCTGATATATTCTTTTGGAAGGTCTACTGAACTTACGTGAGTTTCACTAAAAGTTTTAGCGACTGCATTGAGTATTATATTCTCAAGCTCTCTAACATTCCCGGGAAAAGTATAGCTTTTCAAAGCATCTAAAACGTTGTCGGAAAAACCTTGAATATTTTTGTTGTAAGTTCTGTTACCAATTTCAAGAAAATGTTCCGCAAGTAAAACAACATCATCACCTCTTCTATGCAGAGGAGGCATATAAATATAACCGCGGTTTAAACGATAATATAAATCAGCTCTGAATTCTTTTTTGTTTACTGCATCAAGAAGATCTCTGTTTGTTGCCGAAATAATTCTGATGTCCAGTTGAACAGCTTTCGCATCACCAATTCTATAAATTTCATTGTATTGAATTGTTCTCAGCAGCTTGCCTTGAAGTACTATTGGTAATTCACCCACCTCGTCAAGAAATATGGTTCCGCCATTGGCAGCTTCAAAATATCCTATCTTATCATCAATGGCTCCTGTAAATGTTCCTTTCTTATAACCAAACAATTCACTTTCAAATAAGCTTGGTGAAATAGAAGCTAAATTAACAGCTATGAAAGGCTTTCCTCTTCTTGGTGAAAGATCGTGAATCTTTCTTGCAATCATATCTTTGCCAGTACCAGTTTCACCTGCAATAAAAATAGTTTCATTAGTAGGAGCAAAAATCTCTGCAAGCTCAAATACCTTATGCATTAATGGTGAGTCGGTAATTAGGTCTGAGAAGATTCGTCTGCTTGGTTTGTGCTCTAATAATGATCTTCTCAATGAGTCTCTTTCAGACTCGAGAAGTTTTGTATCTAGTGCTCTTCTTATTGTTAATAGTAATCTGTCAGTATCCGGTGGCTTCGTGATGAACTCGTATGCGCCGAGTTTTATTGCTTTTAGCGCGATCTGAACTTCGTGAACAGCAGTTATAACTACAACAGGGATGTTAGGATATACTGCATAAATTTTTTCAAGCAGCTCAAGTCCATTCATCTCGGGCATAAAAATATCAAGCAGAATTAAATCAATATCCGTTCTGTCCAGCAGCGGCAAAACGTTTAAAGGATTCGATTCGGTTATTACATTTGTATAGCCTTCCTGGTTAAGGAAGTCCTTCATTAATTCTAAATAAGAAGGTTCGTCGTCAACTATTAAGATTGGATTTTTCTCCACTTTTCTATTTCCCGGGGTTTATTTTTCTGGATATTAGAATATCTATTTTAGATTTTTCTCTTGGCGTCAAAAATCGTGCAGACAATCTAGGAGTGTCGTTTTAAAGTAAATTTCTTTGATTTTCTGTATTTTGGTGTAGGAAAAAATTTAATATTGCATAAAGTAAAGGGCTAAAAATGACAGCAAATTTCGATATGATTAAAAAAGTATATAATAATTACCGGGAAAAATTGACCGACATCCGAAAGGTTCTTAATCGTCCTTTAACTTATACGGAAAAGGTTCTTTACACTCACCTTTGGGATAATCCAACTAAAGAATTTCATAGAGGAAAAGACTACGTTGATTTATCTCCCGACAGGGTTGCAATGCAGGATGCAACAGCACAAATGGCACTTCTTCAATTTATGTCATCAGGAAAGAAGACAACTGCAGTTCCATCTACTGTGCACTGCGATCATTTAATTCAGGCACAGGTTGGTGCAAAGGATGATTTGCTCAGAGCAAATGAAGAGAATAAAGAAGTGTTTGATTTTCTTCAAAGCATTTCCCAAAAGTATGGAATTGGATTCTGGAAACCCGGTGCGGGAATTATTCATCAGGTCGTTCTTGAGAATTATGCTTTCCCCGGTGGAATGATGATTGGAACAGATTCTCACACTCCAAATGCTGGTGGTCTTGGTATGATTGCAATCGGTGTCGGCGGTGCAGATGCAGTCGATGTAATGGCTGGAATGCCGTGGGAATTAAAATGGCCTAAAGTTATTGGTGTTAAATTAACCGGAAAGATGAATGGCTGGACTTCTGCAAAAGATGTGATTTTAAAAGTGGCCGGTATTCTTACGGTAAAAGGTGGAACCGGTGCTATTGTTGAATATTTTGGTGATGGAACTTCATCAATATCTTGTCACAGGTAAAGGAACAATTTGTAATATGGGTGCTGAAATTGGTGCTACAACTTCCGTTTTTCCATTCGATGAAAAAATGTCTTCTTATTTAAGAATTACAAAAAGAGCAGATGTTGCTGCACTTGCTGAAAGTCTTGCAGAAGAATTATGTGCAGATAAAGAAGTCTTTCAAAACCCTGAAAAATATTACGATCAGGTAATTGAAATTAATTTGAGTGAACTTGAGCCTCACTTGAATGGACCATTTACACCTGATAAAGCATGGCCAATATCTAAAATGAAAGAAGCAGTAAAAAAGAAAATTATCCTGATAAAATTTAAGTTGCATTGATTGGAAGCTGCACAAATTCAAGCTATGAAGATATTGACAGATCTGCTAGTATCGCAAAACAAGCAATTGCAAAAGGATTAAAAACAAAATCACAGTTTACAATTACTCCAGGTTCCGAACAGGTTAGAGCAACAATTGAACGAGATGGACAATTAAAATCATTAACAGATATCGGCGGATTTATTCTTGCAAATGCCTGTGGACCTTGCATCGGAATGTGGAAGAGAATGGATATTAAAACCGGTGATAAGAATACAATCGTTACTTCATTTAACAGAAACTTTGCAAAACGAAATGACGGCAATCCTGAAACACTTGCATTTGTTGCATCTCCTGAAATGACAACTGCTCTTGCAATTGCTGGAAGTTTATCATTCAATCCATTAACTGATGAACTTGTAAATGATAAAGGAGAAAAAGTAAAACTAAATCCTCCGACGGGAGAAGAACTTCCTCCAAAAGGATTTGATGAAGGAAGCAGCGGATTCATTCCACCGGCAAAAGATGGTTCAGGTTTGGAAGTGAAAGTTGATCCGAAGAGCGAAAGACTTCAGCTTCTTTCTCCATTCAGTAAATGGGATGGAAAGGATTTGGTTGATTTGCCAGTTCTCTTAAAAGCAAAAGGAAAGTGCACTACAGATCATATATCAATGGCTGGTCCGTGGTTAAGATTTCGTGGACATCTTGATAATATTTCCAATAATATGTTCATTGGTGCAACAAATGCTTATAGCGGTGATACAGGAAAAGTTAAAAATATTTTCTCTGGTGAAACAAAATCTGTTCCGGAAGTTGCAAGTGAATATAAAGCAAAAGGAATCGGCTGGGTGGTTGTTGGTGATGAAAATTATGGTGAAGGATCATCTCGTGAACATGCTGCAATGGAACCAAGATTTCTCGGTGGTAGAGCGATCATCGTAAAAAGTTTTGCAAGAATTCACGAAACAAATCTTGAAAAAACAAGGAATGCTTCCTCTAACTTTTGCTGATCCGAAAGATTATGATAAAATAAAAGAAGATGATAAAGTTGATTTAATGGTAACTCAACTTGAACCCGGCAAACAAGTGAAGATGATTGTCAAACATTCTGATGGAAAGAAAGATGAAATAATGCTCAACCATACTATGAATGAAGCACAGATAAAATGGTTCAAAGCAGGTAGTGCGTTGAATTTAATTGCTGAGAAAAATAAAAACTAATATCAATATTAATTCAAATATAAGCCTGATGAAAGAGAAAATCTATGGGTTCTTTTTGTTAGCGCATTCCAGCTTGTCAGTAATCTTTTAGATTTATGAACGTAAATAACCTGGATCACCGCTGTGGCGGGTCACCCGAGAATGACATCCAGTGTGAACATTTTATTAAGTCTCGTTAGATCACATTTTAAGCAAGGTAAACAAATGGAAAAATCAGTCATTAAATCTTTTCTTAAAAGGATCGAACTATTCAAAGGTTTGAACGTAAATCAGCTTGAAGCAGTGATAGAAAAAATATCAGTTGAAAATTTTCCGATTAACAGTATGGTCTTCACCGAAAATAACATGCGGGAAAATCTTTCAATCATTTATGAAGGAGAAATCGAACTCTTCAAAACGACTCCGTACGGTGGAGAAAAAGATTATCAGTTTTTGGTAAATATGATTTTCTTGGCGAAGGAGCTTTGATGGATGATTCACCACACTCAACTTCTGCTAGAACCACTGCCAATTCAACAACTCTTCGACTTTCAAGAGAAAAGTTTAAAGAACTATTAACCGAACATAGTAATATTGCGCTCGATATTCTGTCCAAAATCGCTCGTGTTATTTCAAGACGAATGAGTTCAGCAAATACAAGATCTGTAAACCTTGCTGCACAATATCAATCAGGAAGAACAAGAAGTGAACACGATTTGCTTGGTGACAGGGAAGTGCCTAATGAAGTTTATTACGGAGTTCGAAACACTTTCGTGCTATAGAAAATTTTAGCATCAGCGGCGTGACCCTGAATTTTCATCCTGTGATTATTCAGGCATTAGCGATGGTTAAAATGGCCGCTGCAAAAACAAATAATGATCTCGGACTTCTTTCCAAACCAGTTACTGATGCAATAGTTCAGGCTTGCGGGGAGATAATAAATGGAAAACTTCACACTCATTTTATTGTTGATATGATACAGGGCGGTGCCGGAACTTCCACAAATATGAATGCGAATGAAGTGATTGCGAATCGTGCACTTGAAATTCTCGGTTACGAAAAAGGTGATTACAAATATTGTCATCCGAATAATCACGTCAATTTATCGCAGTCAACTAACGATGCTTATCCTACTTCAGTAAAGATTGCATTAATTCTTGCTAACCAAAAACTCATTGAAGTGCTGAAAGAATTGATTGGATCATTTCACAACAAAGCAAAAGAATTTTCTCACATAATTAAAATGGGAAGAACCCAGCTTCAGGATGCTGTTCCAATGACGATGGGTCAGGAGTTTGAGGCTTATGCCGTTACTCTCGGTGAAGAAGTTGAAAGACTTGAACAAAACGTAAAACTTTTTCTTGAAGTGAATATGGGTGCAACTGCAATCGGTACAGGAATAAATTCTCATCCTGATTACAGCAAAAAAGTTGTTTCTCATTTACGCGACGTTACAAAAATGGAAATCGTTCTTGCTGGAAATTTAGTTGAAGCAACACAAGACACAGGTTCTTTTGTTATGTATTCTTCTGCTGTGAAAAGACTAGCAATCAAACTATCAAAAATTTGTAACGATCTTCGATTACTTTCTTCCGGTCCGAGAACAGGAATTAATGAAATAAATCTTCCACCAATGCAGCCGGGTTCATCGATTATGCCGGGGAAAATTAATCCTGTTATTCCGGAAGTTGTAAACCAGATTGCATTTAAAGTTATCGGAAATGATTTGACGGTTACACTTGCTGCAGAAGCCGGACAACTACAATTAAATGTTTTTGAGCCGGTAATTGTTGAAAGTCTTTTTGAATCAATTGAGATGCTGAAGAACGGAATGATGACCCTCAAGCAAAAATGCGTTGATGGCATAACAGCAAATGAAGAAAGATGCAGAACTCTTGTTGAAAACAGCATCGGACTTGTGACTGCACTTAATCCTGTGCTTGGGATATGAAACATCAACACAGCTTGCCAAAGAAGCTCTCGAAACAAACAAAGGTGTTTATGAATTAGTGCTGGAAAAAAATCTTTTGTCAAAAGAAGAGCTTGATGAATTGCTAAAACCGGAGAATATGATTAAGCCGAAGTGAGAAGAATCTTATTCATCGACTTCATTTGCGTACAACTTCTCACAAATGCTTGAAAGCATTTCTTTTTAAGATTTGTTGAGTGAAGAAGAATAATCTGAAATAAATTTATCCATTTCGTGATTTAGTTTTGAGAGATTAATCCCTTTATTTGGTAACGCTTTGCAGTAATTATTACAAAAATGGAGGAAAAATGAAATACTTAATTAAAATATTTTTTGTTTATTTATTCTTTTTAACAAATGTAAGTGCACAAAGTTTGTGGCTTTTTGATTCAGGAGTTAAATGAAAATTTGTTTTTCTGATTTTGTTAATTATCGGACGCACAGAAGTTATGTAACCTTTTGACTTTGCCTCAACCAGCAGTGCTATTGTGCCGGTGTATTTCAGATTTAACTCAGCAGCTAACCTCCGTGCTTTTTGATCATCAAAGAATGAGCAGGCAATCCGATTGTTCTACAGCCAAAGCGATTGCCAAATTCTTCAGCGATAATGGAAGTAATTATAACTTTTCCAAACAACAGTTTTAAGAGTTCCAGTTCTTCAATCTTATCAAGAAGTATCAGACAGCTTGAATCAGCTATAATAGTTTTTTGCATTAGCTATATCAGTATCCAGTTCTTCTGGTGGGGAATTAAATACGGAAACACCATAGTTGCCAAGTAATTCCATAAAAGTCTTTTTAGAATACCCGGCAAGCTCTGCTGCCTGCCCCAGAGAAAGCTTTCCTGTTTCGTATAACTTTGCAGCAAGGAGAGTAGCGGTCTCCTTCGGAGTCAGATCAAATTTATCCGGTAGATTTATTGTCAATGTTTTCATTACAGTTCTTAAATAATGAATTTCCTGCTTAGTTTCATTGTAAAAAATAAAACAAAAAACTTTTTATCCTTTGAAGAAAATTTAATAGTTAAAAATGAGTTCAAAATTATAATTTCGAATCAGTTCATTTTCACTTCTCCCACAATTTCGATATTTTTGTTT
>JAXHLB010000020.1:0-76377 GCA_034522695.1 Ignavibacteriaceae bacterium
ATTACCCATAATCATTTCATATTTTTATCTTTCAGATATGAAAATCGTTCTGTCTGCAATCATATTTTATTCTCTTAGTTTAGGTGCACTTGCACAGCAGAATGATACACTTAAAACAGACTTTCCCGATTCTCTTCTCTTAACAACATCTGATTCTATAATAACCGAGCAGCCAAAGAAAAAATCTGATTTAGATACAGTTGTTTATGCAAGCGGAACTGATTCGTTGTTCTTTTTTGTAAAAGAGAAGAAGATGTCCATTTATGGTGAGGGTAAAATCAACTATAGAAAATCCGAGATAAAAAGTGCAAACATTTTTCTCGACTTCACGAAATTTGAAATTGAAGCCGTTGGTGTTCCAGGGGATTCTGCATCAACTGAAATCATTGGAACTCCCGTTTTGTCAGAAGACGGTGAAGTTTATACAGGCAAGCGAATGAAATATAATTTCAAAACCGGGCAAGGTTCACTAGCTGCTGCAGATACTGAATTGGAAGGCGCATTTTATCACGGAGCAAAAATTAAAAAGGTAGCATCAGACACATATTTTATTGAAGATGGAGTTTACACAACTTGTGATGCTGAAGAGCCCCATTACTTCTTTTCTTCTCCCAAAATGAAAATGATACAAAGTGAAGAACTTGCTGCTGAGTGGATATGGTTGAATTTCGGCGGTGTGCCTGCACCGATACCATTACCGTTTATTATTGTACCATTACAATCTGGTCGTAGATCAGGTTTAATTCCACCGGTTTTCGGAAGTGATGCGCGTTATGGGACTTACATTAATCGCTTTGGTTATTTCTGGGCTATCAGCGACTATATGGATATTAATGCTACAATGGATTACTACACTCGCGGAAGTTATGGTTTAGGGTCTCGTTTCAGGTATGCAAACCGTTACAATTATAATGGCTTTGCCGAAGGATCCTATAGGGATTTTACACAGGGGGAATTAACTGATCCCGGGTATAGCAAACAGATTGATTGGCGTATTAAAGTATTTCATGCTCAATCTTTCACACCAACCTTGCGTCTTGACGCAAATCTGGAGTTTGCATCACAGGATTTTCTTCAGAATGGTACAGGTAATTTAAATGATCTTTTAAGGAACGAAATAATATCTAATGCTACATTATCCAAGACCTGGGATGAGTCAGGGAACAGTGCTTCAATAAATTATAACAGGAGACAGGTGCTTGAGACAAATGATATTTATGAAGTTTTGCCAAGTGCATTATTCAGATTAGCTCAGAGTTATCCTTTCCGATCTTCTTCAGGTGAAGCAGACAGAGCATGGTATGAATTATTTGGCTATTCCTATTCTGGACAATTTCAGAATCAACGAAATAAAAATAGAGGTGTTCTGGATGAACGATTAGGATTGCAGCACAGCATTACCTCTGATATGTCACCAAAGATTGGTTATTTCACGGTATCACCAAGAATTAGATTCGATTCAAAATGGTATAACGAACAGATAGATCAATTTGTAGTTGCTTCATCAACCGGAAGTGATTCCATAGTAACCCAAGATAAAAAACAGCTTAGCGCAGTAAATACTTTTGATGTTGGTTTAAATGCTTCAACAAAATTTTATGGAATGTTTAATATTAATTCGCTTGGAATAAATGCTGTCCGGCATACCGTTACACCAAGCATATCTTACAGCTATCGACCCGATTTCTCTGAGCAAAGCTGGGGTTATTATGGGCAGTATACAAAATTGGATGGAAGTGTAGTTAAATATAATAAATACCAAAAAGAAGTTTATGGCGGCGCAAGTGCAGGTGAGCAGCAGAATATTAATTTTTCTGTTGGTAATAACTTTGAGCTGAAAACTACGGTTGATCCCACAGATACCACTTCGAAAGAAAATAAAATACAACTGCTTAATGTTACATTAGGAACAGGTTATAATTTTGCAGCAGATTCATTGAACTTTGCAGATATTAATTTGACATACAGAACTCAAGTTGGTGAATTTTTTGATCTTTCAGGTTCATCCCGTTTTACTCCATACGATTATAGCGGGACTTCATCAAAAATAAATAGATACCTGGTTGATGCTGGGAAAGGATTGTTAAGGCTAACCGGACTTAATTTTTCAGTTTCATCAAGCCTATCAGGGGAAAAATTTGCTTCCTCCGAAAAAGAAGCTGAACAGGAAAGTGATGAATTTGGTCTTGTAGATGAGCAGAGTAAAAGTGTTTATCAAGGAATTTATAATAATGAGGATCCTGATTTCACAATTCCGTGGAGTGTATCCCTAACATATAACTATAATTTAGATCGGACTAATCCTGGGAATGCTAAAACCTTTTCCAATTTAAGTGGAAGTTTTAGTTTCAGCATAACACCAAGTTGGAAATTTGATGTAACAGGCAGTTACGATATTGAGAGCAGGGAATTCGCTGCACCACAGATTACTATATCAAAAGATCTTCATTGCTGGTTTATGAATTTTATCTGGAATCCGATTGGAACTTACACCGGTTTCCGGTTCGAAATAAGAGTTAAAGCACCCATGCTGCAGGATCTTAAAATTACAAAGCAGGATCAGTTTTTTAATACGCGTTAGAGAAGCTTCAATTAAAAATTTCCGCCAGAGGCGGATCAGCCTCCGGCTGAAAAAATGATAAATTAAAAATTCAAAAACGAATTCCAGTGAAGCATTACATTATTGATGGGAATAATCTGATAGGTAAGGACAAATCATTAAATCAGATTCAGAAGAAAAACAAGCAGCACAGCAGGGAGAAGCTCGCTTTTATGCTGGGAAGATATTTCAGCAAGAGAAAGGTTTCTGTCAATTTACATTTTGATGGTTTTGAAAATGATGCTATTAGAGTTTCAGGGATCAAAATTATTTACTCCGGTAGTTTGACAGCCGACGAAAAAATTAAACGCGAAATTGAGAGGAGTAAGAATCCAAAGAATAATATTCTGATCACTTCTGACAGTAATCTTGCGCAGTTTGGTCGAGTATGCAGCTGCCAGATAATAAAAAGTGAGGAATTTGCAATTCAACTTCTTTCGTCAAATTCTACTAATGAAGAACAAGCCAAGATTGACGCAATAAATAGCGCCGAAGAGTTTAAGAAACTTTTCGGGGTAAATGCATCGGATAAAATTGTTCCTAAATGAGGGAATTCTTTTTGTTTATTAATAAAAATGATTTAATTTTGTTTAAAATTTTAAGAAAATAAATACAAATAAATCAGAACAATTTTTATTATACCGATCTTCTACTGTTTAGAAATATATATCAGAGATAATATCCCTTAATTGAATAAGCAAGCGAAAATAATTTTTAACTCAATTCACATTCATTCATCAATAAATTCAGGAGGTTTAGTGGAAAACAGACTACTAAAACCATTTCTTTCTCTGCCCCTGTTAATGCTTTTTACTTTTTTGATATCGTCAGGAAGCATAATTGCACAGGGAGATAATCCACTTGTAGATGCAGTTCCAAGCGAGTGGATTCCAGCTAATTATCATTCAGATTCTGAACTCGATGTAATAACCATTAACGGATATGACGATTTTAATCTTGGTGTTGATTTTGCAGAACCGCACGTGATTCAAAATCCATTAAATCCATTGCAGTATTTTGGTGCTTATAATACAAATGGTGCCTGGAGAACATATGATGGGCATAACTGGACACACTCCACACCCAATTTTGGTGTATCTGCAAATGGTGATCCTATTACCACTTACGATGGGGAAGGAAATTTGTATTACGAAACTATGTTTGGCAGTGTTACTGGTTGTAAAGTAATTCGTTCAACTGATAACGGTGCAACATGGTCAGCTTCTGTGACTGCCGTATCAGGGAATGATAAAAACTGGATGGTTGCCGATCAAACCTCCGGACCTTATTCTGGTTATGTTTATACCGGAATGACTCCTGGTAATTTTGCACGAACAACAAATTTAGGTGTTAACTGGACAACAACACAATACATTTGGTCCCCAATCGGTTACCGGGTATTTATGGTTGCTATCGGTCCTAATGGTGCAACTGATGGTGGTAGTTGTTTATGTGGTTACAAACTCAGGTAGTGCTTTTGCATCTACATATACTTTTTATGCATCAACAAACGGTGGACTAAACTTTACATTGAAATCAGCTCAGAACTTTTCAAATTATGTTGGTACAAACGTAGGTGGCAGAAATTCTGTTCAAAATATGAGAACCAGACCTTATCCATTTATAACTGCTGATCAAAGCACTGGCCCAAATAGAGGCAGATTGTATTTGGTATATGCTTCTAACGATCCTGCAGGAAATGGAAATAAACCGGATATTTTTTGCAGATATTCAACGGATCAGGGAGTTACATGGTCAACTGCAGTAAAAGTTAATGATGATCCTAATACAACAAATCACAATCAGTGGCATCCATCAATCTGGTGTGATGTTGGATCAGGAAGATTATTTGTTAAATGGATGGATACACGTGACACACCAACAAGCGATAGCGCATACATTTATGCCAGCTATTCAGATAATGGTGGAGTAACCTGGGCTGCAAACCAGAGAATTTCAAATCAGAAAATGAGAATCAATTGCACAACCTGTGGTGGTCGGCGGAACTCCTCGTTATCAGGGTGATTATGATGCAATTATATCAAATAATAATCAGGCACTTGCTATGTGGACAGATTTCAGATCTGGAAACTTTGGCAGCTATGTTGGTTACTTCCCTGATTTTGCAATGACACTTCCACCTAATTCAGTCGATTATTCAGCAGCAATGGAGGTGACAGAATTTGTAACAGTAAATGTTCCCTCAGTTAAGTTATACACTAATGACGCAATTTTCTCTGCTACCGTTAGTCCCACTCCGCCGAGCGGAACTATAACGCTAGATTTTCCTGGCGGCAATGTGGTAAATACTTTTCCAGGAAGTGTCCAGCTAAGAGTTCAAACAAGCGGAAATGTAACATTAGGCGCATATACAATCACTGTCCAGGGTGACGGTCCTAATGGAACTCCAGTTCACAGAAGAACAATTACACTTGATGTTATTGTTCCTGTTGAACTGACATCCTTTACAGCAAACACTGATAAGAATGATGTTCTACTGACCTGGAATACAGCGACCGAAGTTAACAACCAGGGATTTGAGATTCAAAGAAAAACCAATGGTGAATTTCAACGTGTCGGATTCGTTGAAGGTAAAGGAACAACAACTGAAGTACAGAATTATCTTTTCAGAGATAAAAATCTTCTTTCAGGTGCTTATACGTACAGGTTGAAACAAATGGATTATGATGGTTCATTTGCTTACTCTGATGAAGTTGAAATTGACATTGAGCAGCCATCAGTATTTTATCTTGGTCAGAATTATCCTAATCCGTTCAATCCATCTACAAATATTAAGTATTCAATCCCAGCAGATGGAATTGTTACACTGAAAGTCTATGATATTCTTGGAAAAGAAGTTTCTACTTTGGTTAACGAATATCAGCAGGCAGGAACATTTGATGTTGTGTTTGATGGTTCCAACCTTGCGAGTGGAGTTTATTACTATCAACTCATAACAAGTGACTTGACTGCTACAAAGAAGCTGATGCTTACAAAATAATCAGATTTCTTAAAGTTTATTAGAATTAAGGGAGCTTCGGCTCCCTTTTTTATTATGGATTTTCTTCAGAGAATCTGTATTTTAGAACTAGACTGTACCTTAATAATCAGGAGGATAAAATGAAAATTTTTTTATCAATATTTATTTTAACTCTCTGTTGCATTCCGTCATTTGCGCAGAGTCCGGCTTCCGCATCAAATCCGATGACAGCTCCCGGTGCAATTGGAGTTGCTCTTGATGGTCACATTCTTGTATGGTCAAATCCTCTGAATGTTGATTACAATGATGTCTATTTTAGTACTGATTCTTCTCTTGTAGCAAATCTGAATCCTTCAGTAAAAATTTATAACGGGTATCCATCAACCGTATTTAACACCGCTTCACTCAATATTTATGGGTCGCTTAGTTATAATACAAAATACTTCTGGAGAATAGTTGAGCATAATACTTTTGGAAGCACTCCTTCACCAGTCTGGTATTTCAAATCCAGATCACCTTCTGCTTTTGGTTATGATTATTTTTTTACAACAGGTTTGGAAGGCTGGGAAATTATTGGCCCAAATGGTTTTAACAATTGGTATTGGCAAAACAGCTCATTTGCAGGAGGAGTTCAGGGAGAAGTAGTTTTTAACTGGACACCGCTGTTCATTGGAGAATCTTATCTGATGTCACCAGAAATTCCTGCTGCAGCAAACTCATTTTTGCTTATTAATTTTAGATATTATGAAGATTGGTGGTCAGACACTGTAGTAGTTGGCTGTGCTTATACCACCGACAATGGAAACTCCTGGACATCGATTTGGGAACTTCATGCAACTGGTAATGTGGGTCCAGAAATGTTTTTCACTGATTTGTATATACCCGGAAATTTCAGGCTCGGTTTTTATTATCTCGGGGATTCAAACAATATAGATTTTTTATATGTTGATGATATTGGTATTTATACAGCAATAACAGTTCCTCAACCACCTTCGTTTTTGCAAGCAATGGCAGATACAACAGAACTAAAAGTCGAAGTGCAATGGAATGGTGGTTCTGCTCCTGGTCCGATATCAGGTTATCAGCTTCAAAGAAAAAATGGGCTTCCTACAGAGACAGGTGATTACATTACAATCGTAACGACAAATTCAAGCACATTTTATTACGAAGATCTGAATGTTGAGTTGAATAATAATTATACTTATAGAATATGTACCATTTACGGTGCAAGTCCTAGTTGCTATGGTAATGAAGCAACAGCATACGTTCCGCCTATCGTTCCCGTTGAACTCGTAAGTTTCACAGGCTCAGTTGAAGGAAATGATGTTATCCTCACCTGGAATACAGCAACCGAAGTTAACAACCAGGGATTTGAAGTTCAGAGGAAAACCAGCGGTGAGTACGAAAGAGTCGGATTCGTTGAAGGTAAAGGAACAACAACTGAAGTGCAGAATTATCTTTTCAGAGATAAAGATCTTCTTTCAGGTGCTTATACCTACAGGTTGAAGCAGATGGATTATGATGGTTCATTTGCATACTCAGATGAAGTTGAAATAGAGATTGAGCAGCCATCAGTATTCTATCTTGGTCAGAACTATCCAAATCCATTTAACCCATCTACAAATATTAAGTATTCAATTCCAGCAGATGGAGTTGTTACACTGAAAGTGTATGATATTCTTGGCAAAGAAGTTTCTACTTTGGTTAACGAATATCAGCAGGCAGGAACATTTGAAGTTGTGTTTGATGGTTCAAACCTTGCCAGCGGAGTATACTACTATCAGCTTATAACTGGTGAATTAAATGCCACAAAGAAGCTGATGCTAACAAAATAATCAGATTTCTTAAAGTTTATTAGAATTAAGGGAGCTTCGGCTCCCTTTTTTTGTGGGGGAATGTTTCCGAATAATCTTTATGTTTGGATTGAAGATTATTAATAATTCATCGGGGAATTTATATGAGAACTTCTCTTACACTTCTGATTTTAATCACCTTATTTTCAACAATTAATATTCAATGCTCAACAGCTTTCACCTGATTACTTTCAAAAAAACATTGAAGTTTATTTTTCATTTGAAATTTCATCAAGAGAATTAATTCAGGAACTAACAAATGTAATTTCGATTGATAACATTAAAGGAACAACGGTTTATGCTTATGCAAATGAAAATGAATACCACGAATTTCTTTCATTCAATCTTGCTCATCAAATTCTTCCAAAACCGGGCGAACTGATCATTCCTGAAATGAGTGACAATATTGATGAAATTACTGATTGGAATGTTTATCCAACTTATGATGCATATGTAAATATGATGAATCTGTTTGCTGCAAACTATCCGTCAATTTGTAAGTTGATTGATGCTGGAAATACTGTCCAGGGAAGAAAAATTCTATTAGTTAAAATTTCGGATAATGTAAATGTCCGCGAAGCTGAACCTCAGTTTCTTTACACTTCAACAATTCACGGAGATGAGACTACTGGATATGTCCTGATGCTTCGTTTGATTGATTCCTTGCTGACTTCATATGGGACTAATCCAAGAATAACAAATATGGTTAACAATACTGAGATCTGGATAAATCCAAATGCTAATCCTGATGGCACTTACCATGGCGGCAATAATACAGTGAACGGTGCCACAAGGTATAATGCAAACGGTTATGATCTTAACAGAAATTTCCCTGATCCAATATATGGTGTTCACGCGAATCAGCAGCAGGAAACTTCTGTGTTCAGGACACTTGCTGAACAAAATAACTTTGTGCTTTGCGCTAACTTTCATGGAGGGACAGAAGTTGTAAATTATCCATGGGATACCTGGACAAGTGGTTATCCTGATTATGTTTCTCACGCTGATGACAATTGGTATCAATTCATCTCTCATCTTTATGCAGATACCTGTCAGGCTCACGCACCTTCAAATTATATGAATGGTTATGATGACGGAATTACAAATGGTGGTGCATGGTATGTGATCAATCACGGAAGACAGGATTATATGAACTGGTATATGAAGAGCAGGGAAGTGACGATTGAAATTTCTGATACAAAGCTTCTTCCGCCTTCCCAGCTACCTGCACATTGGGAATACAACAAACGATCTTTCCTGAATTATATTGAAAGTATTTTTTATGGTGTCAGAGGAATAGTAACTGATACATTAGGTCATCCGCTTAATGCGATTGTAAAAGTTCTAAACCACGACACACTTAATTCTACAATCAGGACTGATTCTCTAAATGGAAATTATCATCGGATGTTAGCACCGGGAGTTTATTCATTTCAGTTTACCGCTGAAGGACATTACCCCAAAACAATTAACAATGTTGTCGTAAATAATTTTCAAACAACTATTCTTGACGTAGAACTTGTTCCCGAATTTATTCCGGTTGAACTGATTTCGTTCACGGTTGACGTAAATGAAAACGATGTATCATTAAGTTGGCAGACTGCTACTGAGACTAATAATATGGGATTTGAAATTCAACGATTACAAAATTGCAAGATTACAAAATTAAAAGATTGGTTTGAGGTTGGCTGGGTTGAAGGAAATGGAACAACTACCGAACCAATTCTATATGCTTTCATTGATAAAAATGTCGAAGCGGGACTTTATCAATATCGATTGAAGCAAATTGATTTTGATGGTTCATTTACTTATTCAGATATTATTGAAGTGGAAGTAACTGCACCGAATGTATTTTCGCTCGAACAGAATTACCCGAACCCATTTAATCCATCAACTAAAATAAAGTTCACAGTACCATCTGTCATTGCGATCCGGCAATTGCCGGAGAAGCAATCTCAACTCGTTACGCTAAAAGTCTACGATATTCTTGGAAACGAAATCGCAACACTCGTTAACGAAGAAAAACCAGCGGGTAGTTATGAAATAAAATTTACCATAGATCTTTCTAGGGAATTGTAATTTCTAAGTTGAAGGAAAGATTGATCTAAAGAAATGTTAATTCTATAAATAATATAGTAAATTTATATGCTAATATATAAAAATATTTTCTAATTTTTGTATTTGTTCAATCATATGTACAACAACACTATCGGTTTAATTAAATTGAATTTGAAAACTATTTAATTAATATAATATAAGGTGAGATTTGATTCGATATGCAAAATTAAATTGAATATGCGTTAGATACACTAATAATTATTGGTTCATTGAGTATTAGTATTTCAGCTTTCAATTTTTACTTCTTTAAATTTTCCATTAGTATAGGATTATTGTTATAATAAAATGGTTAGAAATAATCATTTCATACAATAATTTATATATTATTGTCTTATTATATCCATGCAACTATATTTATTTATGTAGTGATACAGGTTATGGTTGTTATTATTTTACTCTATTTCTCTTAAATTGGTATATAAATTGATAATTAAATTTTTGCAAAGGTATATTTTTTAGGAGTTCTTTAAATTCTTCGATAGCACCGATAGGGAAAAATTGATCCAGTAATAATGGTTTTTAATTTGCCGGTTAATATGGTTAAAGCAATCTTCATTTTAAAAGATCAATTACTTATTTGAAAGATAAATTTTACGTCTGTAATGCCAAATGGCATATATGTTGTTCTCAACCAATCAGAAATAAGGAGATGATTAAAATAAAGATAAAATGTGAAAATATCAAACAAACTTATTCTATATTTAATTCTAATTTTATATGTGTGGTTATGATTTTGTAATGCTTTAGGTTGGGGTTTCATTAGATGGTTTGATGTTATCTATTCTTTATTGAATTAGTAAAATTTTGTATTTATGTTTAGCTTTCCTGATTTTGAGATTAGTTTTGGACTCATCAACATATCTGTTTAAGTGATGGTAAATTGTTGATTGTGTGGTCCATTGGGAGTCAGTTATGCTTTATTTATCTATGGTGGTCAATATTACTCTTTTATAATTATTGGCAAATATCTCTTATGATGGGGGCATTACCTGGTCTGAAATTAATATATTATCGTTGAAGAATAGACCCAATATTCAGGAGGTATAGTTTGCATTGAATAAAGAATTAAATTATGATACATCGACCGGAAATTACAAGGCAGAATATTTTTATATAGTTGATGAAATTCCAGGAAATGCATACTTTAATCAGAATTCATTCAGCAACAACAACGAATGGTATAATGATTTATCCTTAATTATACAATTTACTCCGACCGAGATAAAGGAAGGGACATCTATTCTTATTTACTCTCTCAAAACTACCCCAACCCATTCAACCCATCCACTACAATCAGATATGAAATCCCTGAGCAAAGTTTTGTCACAATAAAAATCTACGATATTCTCGGCAACGAAATCGCAATACTAGTCAACGAGGAAAAAACAACAGGCAGTTATGAGGTTGAGTTCAACGCATCAAAACTATCTAGTGGTATATACTTCTACACACTTTCCGCAGGCAACTTTTTCTCTACTAAAAAGATGATTCTGCTTAGATAAATTATTAGGCGGCTCAGAAAAATCTGAGTCGCTTTTAATTACCATTTTTTCATATCTTTGCCACCAATTAAAAAACCCTCAAGGATGAAAGTAAATTACTTATTAGCAATTCTGTTTTTAGCGTTTGTTTCAATCGTTGCGATTGCTAACATTGATGAAATAAATCTTATTGGCTGCACAGAACTAAATGGTGTGGGCTGCACATGTCATACTGTTGAAAGAGACTCTCTCGTTAATGTTTGGGTGGAAGGTCCTGAGTCATTATATGTTGGACAAACCGGTTACTACAAAATGTTCATGGCCGGCGGTCCCGCAGAAGCTGGCGGTTACAATGTTGCTGGAAGATTCGGTGAAATGGTGTTAGTTGATTCTTATTCTGTTCAGCATCCGATGTCATTAAATGAACTTACTCAGGCTTTCTCTCTTCCTTTCCCGACTATTCAAGATACTATCTACTGGGAGTTTGGATATAAAGCAATTGAATCATCCCCTGAATGGGATACAATTTATTCCTGTGGATTAAGTCTTGTGTGGGATTCAATTCCAGATTTTCACGATAGATGGAATTTCGGACCGAAGTTTCCAGTCAAGATTCTGTCAGTCACTGATGCAGATGAAGTTACAAATCAGCCAGAGGAATTTGTCTTATATCAGAATTATCCCAATCCTTTTAACCCGGTAACCAGTATACAGTATGCAATAACCAATAGGCAACTTGTAACACTTAAGGTATATGATCTACTCGGGAAAGAAGTTGCGACATTAGTTAATGAAGAACTTGAAGCTGGCATTTATAAAGTAGAGTTTTCCGCCACAGGCGGATCCGCCTCCGGCGGAAACGTAGCTCAGGTCTCCAGACCTGAGATTGTTAGCGGAATGTATTTTTATCAAGCTTGAAGCAGTTCGGGAAGGGTTTCATACTGAAACGAAGAAAATGCTTCTTCTAAAATGATTTTTGTACGTTCAGTGATAGACTTGTTGGTAAGTTCGGCTGATTCATAAATCCCACAGAAAAATTCCAGCTAACTTCTTCTTCCAATCGGTTATTATATGACGAGACTAATCTGGCAGCATTTATTGCGCTGATAATTCTATTTAAAATTAATCCCCCTACAACAAACTGGATATTATTGCTTGCTGTTTCACTTGAATTCCACATATCCCTGTAAGTTCTTCGTTCATCGGTAGAATTCCACTTCCAGAAATTTGCTTCTTCATCGTACATCTCGTTAAAATTTCTTTCTAATGCTTTTTGATCATTGTAAGAGTAAACGCTGGTGTAATCTCCGATGTTGGCGTAAAAATCCTCATCCTTATTTGAATCATTAATTACACCACCGGTTGAGGCTGCATAAGTTTTGTAGTTATCTTCCTGCCAGTTCGAGTAAGCGCTCATTCCAATTAAAGTGCCCCATAAAACTCCATCTGCAATGGTAAAGTATTTTCCTGTGTTATAAGCATCAGCATAAAGTTCTCCCATTCCCGGAAGCAGCAATGAATAAATTATTCCCAATCCGACACTCTTCTTTTTCATTACTGAGATTTGAACTTAAATTTATACTTGTAGTCTGAATGTTTTCATCCGAGTTTTTTAATGTGCTTTTAAGTTCTTGAATTGATTTATAATCATCAGTTTGTGAAAAAAGTATGGCTGATGAAAGCAGGAGTATAAGGGGAAATAATTTCATATTTTTTTATTTTAATTTTAGTCTTATGTGATGACTAAATCAATTGATTTTTTTGTGGATATTATCGTTCCGCTGCAGATCTCAGTATCTGCCTCAGTTAATGTTATGGGGCATATCTGACCGGTAAGAGATTCAATAAAATCGGTTTGAACTTTAACATAATTCGAACTAAAGCCATGCATTAAGCCATTTTTATTTACATTTTCGAACATAACATCCTGTGTTGTTCCGATCATTTCAGAATAAAATTTTGCTCTTTTCTTTTCACTCAAAATCCTGAGAATATTGTTTCTTCTTTTTCTTTCCTGGACATCTACGGTTCCCGGAAGAGAAATTGCCTTTGTGTCAGGTCTTTCAGAATAGGTGAACACATGCAGGTAAGAAACAGGGAGGTCTCTCAGGAAGTTGTGTGTATGAATAAAATCTTCCTCTGTTTCTCCCGGAAATCCCACAATTATATCAACACCAATTCCTGAATCAGGTAGAACACTCCTGATTTTATAGATTAGATTTTGATAGTCATCAATTGTGTATCGTCTCTGCATTGCTTTCAGAATTCGCGGACTGCCGCTCTGCAGCGGGATGTGAAAATGATTGCAAAGCTTCTCAGATTCTGCTGTGAGATTAATTATATCATCAGTTAAAAGATTTGGTTCAATTGAACTAATACGAATTCTGAATTCACCTTCTACTTTAATCAATTCAGAAAGAAGATTAAAAAGATTTGTATCTATATTCTTTCCGTAATCGCCAACATTCACTCCTGTCAGAACAATTTCTTTATAGCCAGCATTAAGTAATTTCTTAAACTCATCAATTACATTATTTACAGCCAGACTTCTGCTCGCACCACGAGCTAATGGAATAGTACAAAACGAACAGGTATAATCACAACCATCCTGAATTTTTAGAAACGCACGTGTACGGTTATCTGCATCAGTTGAATGAGCGACACCAAATTCTGTGAGGTTTTCAGTTGGAGTAACAGAAATGCAAGTAAGCTCTCTTTTATTAAAATTATCCAGAAGGGAAAAAAGTTTAAATTTTTCATTACTGCCTAATACTGCATCAACTCCTTCTATTCGTGCTATCTCTTCCGGACGAAGCTGTGCGTAACATCCTGTGACGATTATAAATGCTTCAGGGTTTTGTCGCAGAGCTCTTCTTATTATTTGACGGCATTCTCTTTCAGCAGATTCTGTTACTGAGCAGGTGTTAAGAACATACACATCTGCCTCTTCCTGGAAATCTGCCAGTTTAAATCCTCTGTCAAGAAACTGCATCCCGATGGAAGAAGTCTCTGAATAATTCAGCTTACAACCAAGAGTATGAAGAGCTACTTTTTTTTGCATAGTTACTATTTAAAAGAAAAGCGGGTTTCTCTCCCGCTTTTCAATTTAACTATGATTTTCTTATTGTGGATTTTCTGTCTTCTTTACTTCAGGACTTTCGTGAATCTCAAAAATCGGGAACTCGGAAGAATCAATTGCTCCTGTATCAGCATTTTTTATGCTGTCCAAAGATACTTTATCGAGCTTATGCTTGTTAAGGTAATCTTCGATTTCACTATCCGGCTTATCCTTTAAAGCAGCGATAGTACTGAGCACAATTTTCTTGTTGCTCTTATCAAATTCAATAACCTTTATTGGAATAACATCATCAACAGGAAAATGCATTGCCAGATTTTTCAATTTTGAAGTTGATAACTGATTTGCAGGAACAAATCCATCAACACCTTCAGGTAACTCTGCGATCAAACCTTTCTCAATGATCCTGACTACTTTACCTGTAGTAATTGTTCCGACAGAGAATCTCTGTTCGAATGTATCCCATGGATTATCCATAATCTGTTTATGACCAAGAGAAATTTTTCTTGAATCAACGTCAACGCCAAGGACAATCACTTCAAGTGATTCACCTTTCTTAACAACTTCCCCGGGATGTCGGATTTTCTTTGTCCATGACAGATCAGAAATATGAACTAATCCGTCAACACCAGGCTCAAGTTCAACGAACACACCAAAGTTGGTAAGATTTCTAGCGACACCTGTGTGTCTGGAACTGACTGGATATTTGATCATTAATGTCTGCCAGGGATCGGGTTCAAGCTGCTTGATACCAAGTGAGATTTTTTTATCATCTTTATCAAGGCTGAGAATTATAGCTTCTATAACCTGTCCCATAGCAACAACCTGTGAAGGATGTTTTATATGCTGTGTCCAGCTCATTTCTGAATTATGTATTAAACCTTCAATGCCTTTTTCAATTTCAATGAATGCACCGTAATCTGTAAGAGAAACAACTCGTCCTGAAACTTTATCACCAATTTTATATTTCTCATCAATATTTTCCCAGGGATGAGGTAGAAGCTTTTTAAGGCTGAGTGAAATTCTTTTCTTAGCTTCATCATAATCTGTAACAACAATTTTCAATGTTTCATCCAGCTTAACAACTTCACTTGGGTGATTAATTCTTCCCCAGCTAAGGTCGGTTATGTGAATTAAACCATCAACACCGCCAAGATCCACAAACACACCGAAATCTGTTACCGCTTTAACAACACCTTCAAGAATTTGTCCTCGTTCAAGACTTTCGAGAATTGCTTTTCTTTGATCTGATATTTCTTCTTCGATAAGTACTTTGTGTGATACTACCACATTCTCTGTTGGGATGTTAATTTTAACAACTTTGAAATCCATTGTTTGTCCAACAAGAGCATCAAAATCTCTTATTGGTCTGATATCAATCTGTGAGCCGGGAAGAAAAGCTTCCATTCCTATTAAATCGACAACCATTCCACCCTTGATTCTCTTAATAATTTTACCATCAATTATCTCACCGGTATCATGAGCTCTTATAACTTTTTCCCAGATTCGTAAGAAATCAGCTCTTGATTTGCTGAGAACAAGATTTCCTTCAAGGTCCTCAACGCTTTCCAGAACTACTTCTATTTCCTGCCCGACTTCCAATGTTGCATCTTCACCAAATTCGCTTCTTGGAATTGTACCTTCAGACTTAAATCCTACATCAATAATTACGTTATCACCCTGAATTCTTACCAGCCGACCTTTAACCATTTCACCTTGTTTAACGTCTCTAAAAGATTCGGTATAAAGGTTAGCAAGCTGTTCGAATTCTTCCTGGGTATAATCTAATGTATTGAACTTGTTTTTCGCTTTCTCGAAATCTGCTAATACATTGGTTGGCTTTTCTTTCACATCAGTGGTCATTTATCCTCCTGAAATTAATTAAATATCTTATCGTTCAAAACCGGAAGAACAGAAAAGATATATTTTGTTTTATTGAACATATTTATTTAACCGGCTTATTAGTTTTTAATTTCTAACTGAATATTTTTTTTAACTGCAACTATTTTTGCTTCTTCAAGAATTATGTTTACCTGTTCATCTATTGTAACATTTGTAGTATCAACTTCTACTGCATCTGATGCTTTAGTTAGCGGGCTATCGTTTCTGCTTGAATCAATCTTATCTCTGTTGGACAAATTACTTTTTATATCATCCACCAAAACTTTAGAACCGTTTTGAATATATTCTTTGGTTCTTCGATTAGCTCTTATGTCAAGTGAAGCTGTCAGGAAAATTTTTAAATCAGCATTTGGAAAAACAACTGTACCAATATCTCTTCCTTCCATAACAACACCGTTTCCTTTTGCTCCCATTTCTCTCTGCTTTTCAACGAGCACTTTTCGCACTTCACTAATTTTACTAACATCGCTGACATGAGAATTTACTTCAGCCGACCTAATTTCCTTTGAAACGTTCCTATCATTAAGCCGCACAATGACTTCACCATCTTTATAATCAAGATCAATTTTACATTTCCTTGCCAGTTCAATTATCCGCGATTCATCATTGATTGCTTCGTTCTCAAGAGCAAGATAAGTTATCGCACGATACATTGCACCAGTATCTATGTAAACGTAACCAAGTTTTTTTGCGATAAGCTTAGCCGATGTGCTTTTTCCGGAACCGGCAGGACCATCAATTGCGATGATAAGTCCTTTTGACATAGGGTGCAAAAATATTGATATTTACTTCCAAATCAAAGGATTTTAGTCGTAGATGGGATAAGGATTATGAAGTGTAGAAACTGCAAAATATCAATATTTAAGCAATTTTTTCGCCGCCAAGTTGATTTAAGATTATTTCTTCGTACGGATCTGTGGAATTTTTGTCTTTTGCATCATTAGTTGCAGTAGATTTCTTGTCCTCAGACCTGATACTCCTGTTATTACTAACCATAAAATTAAACCTCCGCCCAAAGTACTCTTCTGTTTTTTTTGTAAGATATTTTTCATTTAATCTGAAGGTATTCAGATCCTCAGCATTTTCAGTTGAGAAATACAAATTATTCTCTTTAAGTGAGGTCAGATTAAAATTCTTCAAAGCAGGTCCGAGAGTTAATCCCTTTTCTGTGTTGATTGATTCAATGAAATACTCCCATTTTTTTACCACATCATCAAAAGAGAGACTCGGTTGGATTGCTGGATTAATTAATGGACTAACTGGCTGAGATGAAGTTTTAACTTGTTTAGTTTCAGCTATGGGGTTATCTACTTTTTTTTTAACGGGCTCAGCCGGTTTATAAAATCCTGATGCTGGCTCGGTTATTCTATCAGGAACTATACTATCTGAACCAACTTCTGAGATTAATTCAGAAATTGTTTTTGAACTTTCGAGAGCGATAAGATGACTAAGAATAATTTCAATTTTAAGTTTTTGGTTTTGTGAAAAGCGAAGTTCCTGCTGGGCTTTGCTTAGGAAATTCAGAAGTCTCAAAATATCACTCTCAGAAAAATTTCCCTTGTACTCAAGATATTTTGTTTTGTAAATATCAGCAGTTTCAATTGAGTTAGTTGAATCAGTAACAGTTACTGAAAGGATATTTCTGAAATGCTCGATTAAACCATCCACAAAATCGCCAAAGTCCCAACCGTTTTCGTAAATTTTTTCCGAGGTTTGAAATACAACCCGATAATCTTTCTCAATTACAGCATCAGAAATCTTGAAGAAAATCTCCTCATCAATCAGGTTAAGCATTTGTGTGACTAATTCAGCATCAATCTTTCCTTTTGAAAAAGCTACTACCTGGTCAAAATAACTTTCAGCATCACGTAATGCTCCATCTGCTTTTTTAGCAATTATGGTTAGAGTTTTATCATCAATCTTTATCTTTTCCTCATCAGCTATCATCCGAAGTGTTTCTTTAATTTTATCAAGCTGAATTCTTCTAAAATCATATCTCTGGCATCTTGAAATAATCGTCAAAGGAACTTTGTGAACATCAGTAGTTGCAAAGATGAAGATTATGTGTTCAGGTGGTTCTTCCAATGTTTTGAGAAATGCATTGAAAGACTCTTTAGTAAGCATATGAACTTCATCAATAATATAAACTTTATACTTGCCGCGAGTTGGTGCATATTTTACTGAATCTCTTAAAGATCTTATTTCATCAATACCTCTGTTTGATGCGCCGTCAATTTCAATTATATCTATCGACTGCGAGTTTTGAATTGACTTGCACATTTCACATTCATTGCACGGCTCAGAGTTTTTACTATTCTCACAATTCAGAGTTTTAGCAAGTATTCGTGCAGTAGTTGTTTTTCCAACACCGCGAGGACCAGTAAAAAGATATGCGTGAGCAATTCTTTTTTCTTTGATTGCATTCTTTAAAGTGCTGGTTATGTGTTCCTGGCCAACAACGTCTTCAAAACGCTGCGGTCGCCACTTTCTTGCTGTTACTACAAAGTTACTCATCTATAATTTTTTCAATTGATAATCTGATGGGAAGATTTCTTCACACAGAAATTTACAAATTTCTTCTAAATATTCTTTGTCTGTTTTACTGAATGAATTGTAATCGTGACTATCCAGATCAAGCACGCCCAGTAACTGATTATTATGGAAGAGGGGAACGACTATTTCTGATTTTGAGTTACTGTCACAAGCAATGTGTCCGGGAAATTTATCAACATCGGGAACAATTATCGTTTCTCTTTTCGCTGCAGATGTTCCGCAGACTCCTTTTCCTATTTCAATATTTGTGCAGGCAACTTTTCCCTGGAATGGTCCGAGATAAAGTTTTTGTCCATCAAAAAGATAAAATCCAACCCAGCTTACTTTTTCAAATGTATCTTTAATTGCAGCAGTAAAATTTGATAAGTTGGAAATTAAATTATCTTCTTTAGTCAAAAGAGATTTTAACTGTGAATTAAGAAGCCGGTATTTTTCCTCTTCAGCAAGATGTTTGTCAATTCGAATGTCCTCAGTCATAATTTCATTCTTCTGAAATCACTTTTTCTTTTTCTTCTCATCAGACTTTTTCATTTTGATGCCTTCGAATATGTAAGGAATCGCCTGCTCTGCTTTTTCAATGGGCACAATCTTTAATCCGCTTTTTACTTTATCGGAGATTTCTTTTAAATCAATTTCATTCTCCTTTGGAATGAGAACGGTTTTAATATTATTTCTCTTTGCCGCTAAAAGTTTTTCAGTTAAACCGCCAATTGCAAGTATGGAACCGGTAAGAGTTATTTCTCCTGTCATTGCAACATTGTTTGAAGCCGGTTTTCCGCTTACTGCAGAAAGCATCGCCATCGCCATTGCAACACCTGCAGAAGGTCCGTCTTTCGGAATTGCGCCTTCGGGAAGGTGAATGTGAATTTCTTTTCCTTTGAAAAAGTCTGGATTGAGTCCCAATCTTTTTGCTGAAGCTCGTAAATAACTCAACGCAGCCTGTGCAGATTCTTTCATCACATTTCCAAGCTGACCTGTTAAATTTAATTTACCAGCACCGTTCATAATTGTAACGTCAACAGATAAAAGTTCGCCGCCGGTGCTTGTCCATGCTAAACCTGTAACGCTTCCGACTTTGTTGCCTTTGTTATGCCGCTGATATCTGAACCGAGGAGTTTTTAGGAACTCTTCAACAATTTCTTCAGTGATTACATGTTTAAATTTCTTTTTACCCTTACCGTTATTCGATTCCTTTACAACAATCTCTTTCGCTAATTTTCTGAAGATCGATGCAATCTCTCTTTCAAGATTTCTAACACCTGCTTCTCTGGTGTATTCACTGATTATCTTTTTGATTGCACTTTCACCGAACTCAATGTGTTTATTTTCAAGTCCATGAGCGATTAGCTGTTTAGGTATAAGATGTTTCTTAGCAATCTCCAGCTTATCAAATTCAAGGTAACCGGGAAGTTCAATGATTTCCATTCTATCCTGAAGAGGTAATGGAATATTATAACGAATGTTCGCAGTAGTGATAAACATAACCTGCTGAAGATTGTAATCAACTTCAAGATAATGGTCATTGAACGTGTTATTCTGTTCAGGATCCAGAACTTCGAGCATTGCTGATGAAGGATCACCGCGGAAGTCCATACTCATTTTATCAATTTCATCAAGAAGAATAACAGGATTAATCGTGCCTGCTCTTTTCATTGACTGAATAATTTTTCCGGGCATTGAACCGATATAAGTTCTTCTGTGTCCTCTTATCTCGGCTTCATCACGTACACCGCCAAGACTTATTCTGACAACATTTCTTCCAAGAGCGCGGGCAATAGATTTGCCGAGTGAAGTTTTTCCCACTCCCGGAGGTCCGACAAAACATAAAATCTGTCCCTTCATTTGCTTTACCAAATTCAGAACAGCGATGTGCTCAATGATTCTTTCCTTTGGTTTCTCAAGTCCAAAATGATCTTCATCAAGAATTTTTTGAACATGTTTGATGTTTAAGTCGTCTTTTGATTTCTTACTCCATGGAACTCCAACAAGCCAATCGAGATAATTTCTTATTACAGTTGATTCGGGAGACATTGAGGGAGTCTTCCTCAATTTATTGAATTCTTCAAGAGCTTTATCCTCAATTTCTTTTGGCATCTTAGCTTTTTTTATCTGATCTCGTATCTTTGCAAATTCAGGTGAGGCATCCTCATCTTCGCCAAGTTCATCCTGCAATATTTTTATCTGTTCCTGTATGATGAACTTGCGCTGAGTTTTTGCAATATTCTCCTGTACTTTATTATCAATCTCTTTTTCAATCCTCAGAATATCTATTTCCGAGTTGAGTACTTTTATAACTTCAAGATATTGTTCTTTGATTGTGAACTTCTGAAGTATTGCCTGTTTAACTTCAATTGACTGGTTGATGTTTGCAGCTGCATAAAAAAGTTTTCTGTCCGGCTCTTCAATATTGTCAAAAGCTGTGATTGTATCTTTTGGTACATTCTTGCTGATCTTAACATAATCTTTAAACAATTGTGTCATCTGCCTGATCATCGCATTCATTTCATGATCATTTTCAAGAGCAGGAATGATTAATTCAATCTTTCCTTCAAAGAAATTCTTATTGCTTGTGAACCCTTTAATCCTTGCCTGAAACAAACCATCAACAAGAATTTTCATCAAACCGTTTGGCAGCTTTAATATCTGAACAATTTTTGCAACTGTACCTTCAGGATATAAATCTTTTTCTGTAGGATCCTCTACACCGGATTTTTTTTGAGTGGATAAGAAAATATATTTTGTGTGTTCTGCTGCAAAGTTAGCGGCTCTGATTGACTGCTCTCTTCCAACAAGCACCGGAAATATCATATAAGGAAAAATAACTATATCTCTCAGCGGCAGTATGGGCATTTCTTCGGGGATAGTATCAACTATTGAATTGCCTTCGGATGGATGCAAATCCAGCTCCTTTAAATTTTCCAAAAAACTTCTCCTTTATTAAACATAAATGCGGTCGTTCAGCACGTGAGATAAGCAGTGGTATATTTATTCTCTTGTAAATATTATCTCACGCTGTTCAGGACGTGAGATAAATCAATGGAATATTCAATTGCCTTCCAAATTTGTTATCTCACGTCCTAAATATATTGATTTCGCCTCCTGCTATCAAGGAATGATTCAATGCTGATTAAGGTAATATTCTTTCCATTGCTTTAAACTATTGAAGACCTGCAAAAAGTTTTAGCTTTATATTTGAAATCAAAAAAGATGACTTTATGATTGACGACATAATTAAGATTTCCAAAGAAGCCGGTGAGTTAATTAGAAATGCTTTCGGCAAATCTCACTCAGTTGAATTCAAAACAAATGAACTTAATCTTGTTACAGAAACAGATAAAGCTTCAGAAAAACTGATTACTGATTTTATCAAAAAGAAATATCCATCTCACGGAATTCTTGCAGAAGAGGGAAGTGAAGCAAATAAATCTGCTGAATATCTCTGGGTTGTTGATCCACTTGATGGAACCACAAATTTTGCACACGGACTTCCAATTTTTTCAGTCTCAATTGGCTTGCAGAAAAATGGCGAAACAATTGCAGGTGTTGTTTATGATGTGATGAGAGATGTTGTTTACTCAGCAGAAAAAAACAGTGGAAGTTTTGAAAATGGAAAACAAATTAGTGTAAACAAAAACTCAAATCTTGGTCACGGTATGCTGGTTACAGGATTTCCTTACGATATAAGAGAAAATCCCGATAAAGCTTTTGAAAGATTCATCGCATTCTTAAAACAAGCACGTGCAATCAGAAGACTTGGTTCAGCAGCAATTGATTTTTGTTACGTTGCAAATGGTGTGTTTGATGGATTCTGGGAAGTATCACTTCACCCGTGGGATTTATGTGCTGGGAAATTAATTGTTGAAGAAGCCGGAGGAATCGTCACCGATTTTGATGGAAACGAAATTGATATTAACTCAAAGCGGATACTTGCAACAAATGGAGTTATCCATCAAAAAATGATTGATGTAATGAAAAGTATTTAGATTGTGGATTTGTGCTTTGTATATCTGACCCGTTAGATTCCGGACTCTTCCGACTAAAGTCGGAATCTCCGGAATGACGAAATAGGAGTATGAAACGATTTTAGTTTTTATCCATCCCGCCGAAATACATTTTCTCAATCAGGTAATTATATTTTTCCTCAACCACTTTCCTCTTAATTTTTAAGCTCGGTGTTATTTCACCCGTTTCAATAGTAAAAGGTTTGTCGAGCAGTGCAAATTTTCTAACTCTCTCATAATTTGCTAGCTGTTTCTGCAGCTTGGACATATCATCTTCAATCAATTTATAAATCTGCTCGTTGCTTGTTAATTCCGCTTCATCTTTATAAGCTATTTTATGAGCATCAGCATATTCTTTAAGTGCTTCATAATCGGGAACAATAAGTGCGCTCAGGAACATTCTCTTATCACCAATGAGTACAAATTGATCGATGTATTTACTGCTGAGGAAAATATTTTCGATGTGCGATGGGGCAATGTATTTGCCAGAACTTGTTTTGAACAGATGTTTTTTTCGATCTGTAATCATCAAGTAGCCTTCCGAATCAAAAACACCAATGTCACCAGTATGCAGCCATCCGTTAATTACAGTTTCTTCAGTTTCTTTTTTCTTCTTGTAATAGCCTTTCATAATGTTCGGACCGCGTGCAAGTATTTCACCATCAGAAGCAATTTTGACTTCCACTCCAGGTAATGGTTTGCCAACAGTTCCGAATTTATAGTCATCAAATCTGTTTGCAGTTATTACAGGTGAGGACTCTGTTAATCCATATCCTTCAACAATCTTGATCCCGGCAGCTTCAAAAAATTCTCCAAGTTCTTTCGACAATGCTGCACCACCTGAAATAAAAAATCTTAATCTTCCTCCGGTACGTTCTCTGATTTTCTTGAATACAAGTTTATCAGCAATTTTATATTTCGCTGATAGAGCTAAAGGAACCGAACCGTTCTTTTTTGCTGTGAAATATTTTTTCCCGATATATAAAGCCCAATAAAAAATCTTTTGTTTTGTTACTGACTGGCTTTCAACATTTTTAATAATGCGTGACTGGATTCTTTCAAACAGTCTTGGAACGGATGTCATCAAAGTTGGTCGTGCTTCAAGGAGATTAGCTGCAACTTTTTCAATACTCTCAGCATAATAAACTGTACAGCCTGCAGCAAATGCTGTATAGTAACCACCCATTCTTTCAAATATATGGCAGAGTGGAAGGAATGAAAGAAAAACATCTTCCTTAGTTATCGGGTAAACATCCAAAACAGCATTAACGTTTGAAATAATATTTTCATGAGTTAGTATTACTCCTTTGGGTTCACCGGTCGTTCCTGAAGTGTAGATAATTGTGCATACATCATCACCTTTAATTCCGGCTGAAAATTTTTTTAGAAGATCAGGATTACCGCTCTGAATACTTTTTCCTTTTTCCTGAATCTGCTTGAAAGTAAAAATATTCTCTGCAGCAGCTCCATCCTCATGTTCATTTAGGATAATAATGTATTTAAGATGTTTACAATTTTTCCAAACCTTTTGAACTTTATTTAATTGAAAACCTGTTGAGACAATTATTGCTTTCGATTCGGAATCATTTAAAATGTATTGGATAGAATCAGAAGTTAAGGAAGGATAAAGAGGTACATTGATTATTCCAAGAAGCTGCATTGCAAAGTCAGCATAAACCCACTCAGGGCGATTCTCTGAAATGAGTGAAACACAATCATCTTTCTTTAAACCAAGTGCAGCTAACCCAAATGCAAATGCATCGGTTTCTTCTTTCAGTTCCTGGTAAGTAATTCCTTTATAAACATTATCAACTTTTCGCTGGATTGCGTGTCCGCCTTTTTTCGGTCCGAAATCTTCTGTCAGATATTTATAAAGTTCCGGTATGGTATAAAAAGCTTTTAGTGATGCCATTGTATTTACTCCGAAATTATTCCTGAAAAGATAAGATTTTTTTATAAGGAATGACGGGAAGCAAACCCTCTCTCTGCGCTTCCATCTCATTTAACTACCTGCAAAATAATGCCAATGAGATTAAATGCAAAGAAAATATATTAGGTGATAACATAACGATTATGAAGGATTTTGTGCCAGTTTAAATTGTATCTCAAAGCCAAAAACGGTAATTTTCATAACACAATTTTTAATTATCAGGATATCAAATGTCAAACGCATATTTCAAAGTCCCACAACCAATAAACGAACCAATAAAAACATATAAACCGGGCAGCCCGGAAAGAGAAGAATTAAAGAAAAAGCTAGCAGAATTAAAATCAAAACAGATTGAAGTCCCATTAATAATTGGCGGCGAAGAAGTAAGAACCGGCAATACTGAAAAAATGGTGATACCCCATAATCACAGCCACGTTCTTGGAGTATATCACAAAGCAAGCAAAAAAGAAGTTGATATGGCTGTAGAAGCTGCACTGGAGGCGAGAAAAGAATGGGCTGAGATGCCGTGGGAACACAGAGTTTCAGTTTTTCTTAAGATAGCTGATTTGCTTGCTGGCCCCTGGCGCTCTACAATAAATGCTGCCACAATGCTCGGACAATCTAAAACTGTTTACCAGGCAGAAATTGATTCTGCTGCTGAGCTTGTTGACTTCTACCGTTTTAATAGTTACTACATGGCTCAATTGATGCAAGACCAGCCTTATTCTGGTAGCGGAATGTGGAACCGGTTGGAATACAGACCATTAGAAGGATACGTCTTTGCAGTAACTCCATTTAACTTTACTTCTATAGCAGGAAATCTTCCAACCGCACCAGCGATTGTTGGTAATGTAAGTTTGTGGAAGCCCGCATCGAGCGCAGTTTATTCAGCATACTGGTTAATGAAATTATTTCAGGAAGCCGGCTTGCCAAAAGGAGTAATTAATTTTGTCCCCGGTTCCGGTGGACAGGTAGGAACTCCGGCAGTAACAAATCCAAATCTTGCTGGTGTTCATTTTACGGGTTCGACAGAAGTATTCCAGAATATGTGGAAAACCATTTCAGATAATCTTAAAAATATGAAATACTATCCTCGCATTGTTGGAGAAACCGGCGGCAAAGATTTTATTTTTGCTCATAATTCAGCAGATGTTGATGCTCTTGTTGTTGCTGCTTTGCGTGGTGCTTTTGAATACCAGGGGCAAAAATGTTCTGCAGCATCACGAATGTATATTCCAAAATCTTTATGGAAAGAGTTTAAAGAAAAGTATGTTGCTGAAGTCGGAAAAATAAAAATGGGCGACGTTGAGGACTTCACAAACTTTATGGGTGCTGTAATTGATAAAGGTGCATTCGAGACAATAACTGAATACATCAAATATGCAAAAAGTTCTAAAGAAGCTGAGATAATAACCGGTGGTAACTTTGATGATTCCAAAGGATATTTTATTGAGCCGACAACAATTGTAACTACCAATCCAAAATTCAAAACGATGGAAGAAGAAATATTTGGTCCGGTTATGACAATGTATGTTTATGATGATAACAAACTGGATGAAACATTAACTCTTTGTGATGAAACTTCTCCTTATGCTTTAACAGGTGCAATCTTTGCACAGGATAGGAAAGCAATAGTTAAAATGTCAAACAGGTTAAGAAATGCAGCAGGCAACTTTTATATAAATGATAAACCGACTGGAGCAGTAGTTGGTCAGCAGCCGTTTGGTGGAGGAAGAGCTTCAGGAACGAATGATAAAGCAGGAAGTGCAATGAACTTAATGCGATGGATGACTGCCAGAACAATTAAAGAAACTTTCGATCCTCCGAAGGATTGGCGTTATCCGTTTATGAGTGAGAAATAAGAGGCCCATCCCCAGCCCCTTCCCGAAGGAAAGGGGAGGATAAGAAACTCTATCTTTTTTTATATTAGAAAAATAAAACAGGATTAGTTAAATGAACGATGAACTAAGAAATCAGATCAATAATCTCAGTGTTTCCGAGAAGATTCTCCTGGTTGAGGAAATTTGGGATAGTATAGCGAACGAAGAACAATCATTTGATTTAACCGATACGCAAAAAAAAATTGTTAAAGAAAGAAGTAATTCATTCAACGCTAATCCGGCACTTGGAAGAAAATGGGAAGAAATCAGGGATGAATTTTTAGCTAAAAATTTAAGATGAATTAATAAAACAAGCATTTCAACACAATTTAATAAACACAATCTTACAAAATTTAAATTACCCTCTCCTTTTGGGAGAGGGAAGGGAGTGGGCACTTAAATGAAAATTCACGAATACCAGGCAAAAGAAACACTAAAGAAATTTAACGTTCCCGTACAAGATGGAATTCCAATTAAGAGTATGGACGAATTCGATAGCGCAATTTTCCAACTTAAGCAGAGAGGCATAAACCAGTTTGTTGTTAAGTCACAGATTCATGCTGGCGGAAGAGGAAAAGGGAAATTATATAATCCTAAAAATCGCAATGAGTTGATTCTTGAAGGTGGAGTTAAGTTCACAACTTCAGTTGAAAAAGCAAAAGAAATTGCGAGCAAGATTTTGGGCAATTTGCTTGTAACGCATCAAACCGGACCGGAAGGAAAAGTAGTTAAAACTTTATTCATCACAGAAGGACTTGATTACAAAAAAGAATTGTATCTCGGAATTCTTCTCGATCGTGCAGTTTCAAAAAATGTAATTATGGTTTCCACCGAAGGTGGAGTTGAAATTGAAAAAGTTGCAGCCGAAACTCCTGAAAAAATTATTAAAGAATGGATTGATCCCGCTGTTGGTCTGCAGGCTTTCCAGGCACGAAGACTTGCTTTTGCTCTTGGACTCGAAGGAAATGCGTTCAAGAGTTTTATCCCATTTGTCCAGTCACTTTACAAAGCTTATGAACAGACCGATGCCTCAATGCTTGAAATAAATCCTCTGATAATTACCAATGATGACAAAGTAGTTGCTCTTGATGCAAAAATGAATTTTGATGATAACGCACTTTATCGTCATCCTGAAATTGCAGCTTACCGTGATCTTGATGAAGAAGATCCTCTGGAGATTGAAGCTTCCAAATACAATCTGAATTACATTAAGCTGGATGGAAATGTTGGCTGTATGGTTAATGGTGCGGGACTTGCAATGGCAACAATGGATATTATAAAACTTGCTGGAGGTGAACCGGCAAACTTCCTTGATGTTGGCGGTGGTGCAAGTAAAGAAACAGTTGCAAACGGATTTAAGATAATCCTTTCTGATAAACATGTTAAAGCAATATTAATAAATATCTTTGGTGGAATTGTAAGATGCGACCGTGTTGCTCAAGGAGTTATTGATGCTGCAAAAGAAATGCACGTTGCGGTTCCAATTGTTGTTCGTCTTGAAGGAACAAATGCAAAAGAAGCACGAGTTCTTTTAAATGAATCACATCTCAACTTTGAGGTTGCTAGATTCATTTAGTGATGCTGCGAAAAAAGTGACGGCTGTATTAAAAAAATAATCTAAACACTTAAACGATTTCAAGCCCCGCTCTTGTGGGGCTTTTTTGTGCCCGATTTTTGCTTAATAAAATTTTATTAATCTGTCAACTCAAACAGTTCTTGTTTTTAGTTTTTTTTAGTTATAGATTTTTTATGGAATTATAATTTATAAGGAAAGATAATGAGCTTCTTCAATGAAGAATATGATTTTGATGAAACCCCTGAAAATGATAACGAAAATCTCAGGGAACAGATAGAAGAGTGTAAAAAGCTGATTGATTCCGGTGCTGTTTATGGTTACCTCGATAAATTTGATGATGTAATTCAATCCTGCCTTGATACTGACCTTAATGAAGATGGCTTATACCTGATTAATGGGCTTCTGGAAGTCGCTCCCTACAACTCAGAATACTGGATTAAAAAAGGTTTATTCCTGAACGCACTTGGTTATTTTAATGAATCAATAGAATGTTTCAACAAAGCGTTGTCATTGAATCCCGGAGATTCGGATGCGCTGGTTGATAAGTCAATTGCCGAGGAGAATATCGGTTTATTCACTCAAGCAAAAGAATCGTTGAACAATGCTCTCTCCAATGATCCCAATAACGAAGATGCACTTTACAGTCTTGGAATACTTCACCAACGGAATGAAGAATTCGAAACGGCTATAAAATATTTTAACAAAGTTCTGAAGTTAAATCCCGAATACTCGGAAGCGCATTATGAGCTTGGATATTGTTTTGAAAATCTGGAAGACTATTCGAATGCTTTAAACTCTTATGAGAAGTTTTTAGAGCTTGATCCGTATAACCCAAACGGCTGGTATAATCGTGGTGTAATTCTTTCGAAAATGAACAAGTATGAACAGGCAATTAACAGTTACGATCTTGCTGTTTCTATAAGAGAAAATTTTACAAGTGCATGGTTCAACAAAGGAAATATTCTCGCAGAACTCGAAAGGTATACCGAAGCACTTGAAAGTTTTAGAAAAGCTTACGAGATAGATTCGGGTGACGAAACTACCTGCTTTAATATTGGTAATTTGTATGAAGAGCTTGGTGATTTGAAAAATGCAGTTCGGTTTTACAGCGAAGCAATAAAAAATAATGAAGGTTATTTTGAGGCTTATCTTGCAAGAGGTTATTGTTATGACTCAGCCGGAAAATATCAGCATGCTCTGAGAGATTTTAACAAAGCTGTAACTCTTGCACAGGATAGTGCGGAAGCATGGTACGCAAAAGCTGATCTCGAATATTCGCTGGGAAAATTAAAAGAAGCAGTAAGCAGTTACATTCATGCATTGAAAATATCTCCAGCCAGCTATGACATCTGGTTTACACTTGCAGAGACTTATATTGAACTTGGTGAATGGTTAAGTGCTCTTGAGGCATTTGACAGGTGTATTACATTAAAAGAAAACGATGCCAAAGCAATTTATGAAAAAGCTAAAGTAAATTTTATTCTAAGCAGAACTGAAGAAGCGCTTCAATGTTTAAAGAAAGCATTCGAGCTTGACCCAAGCATTCAAACAGAATTTACCAACGATTACCCGGAAATTAAATCTTCAAAATTGTTCAAGAAACTTTTGGGCGAGAATTAAATAGGATATCCTTTGATATAGAAGATTAATTCCTGCATAAATCCACAGAGGGCGAAGTGAGAGATTCCTTTTTTGCAAATACAGAACTTATTGGTCTGATCGGGCATCCGATTAAACATTCCTATTCTCCGTTCATTCAGAACTTCGCGCTTGAATTGATGAACCTCGATTATAATTATCTGCCTTTCGATGTTCCTGCAGAGAATCTTAAAAGTGCAGTAAATGGAGTACTTGCCCTTGGCTTAAAAGGATTAAATGTAACACTTCCTCATAAAGAAAAAATTATAAAATTCCTTGATGAACTTTCTGAAGAAGCATCCATTATCGGTGCAGTTAATACTATTGTGAACGATCACGGTAAGTTGATTGGGTACAACACGGATGCTTATGGTATTTTTGAAACTCTGCTTCCTTATAAAGATAAAATCAGCGGAACCAAGGTGACTGTTATCGGTGCTGGTGGTAGTGCACGTGCGGTTATATATACATTGCTTCGTCATTTCAAACCTGAAGAGATAAATATTATTAACAGAACTCATCAGAGAGCCGATACTTTGATGAATGATTTTTCACTGAAGATGAGATATGATTCATTTCATACGTTCGAGTTATTTCCTCCTGATAATGTTGAAACCTTAAGCAATTCCCGATTGATTGTTAATGCGACGACGATGGGAATGTTCCCGGATGTTGAAGATACAATTACAGATCTTGAAGAATCGTTTAATGAAGAGCAGATTGTGTTTGATTTGGTTTACAATCCAACTAAAACAAATTTTCTTAAGATGGCTGAAATGCAGGGGGCTAAAGTTGTTGGAGGCTTGAAGATGTTAATATCTCAGGCTGCAAAATCGTTTGAGTTGTGGACAGGTGTCGAGATGCCGATTGAAAAAATTTCAGAGTCGCTTCAACAGTATCTTCAGCAGAAAAGTAGATAAAATAATATTTAGTTATTAGTTGCTTAGTTGATGGTTCTAGTTTTTCAGTTACTTGTTCCAGTTGTTTGGTTATTTGTAATAGGAAAAAACTATCAAACTAAAACTAATAACTACTGAACCATAACTAAAAACAAACAAACTAAGAACTGACCTCCTTATAACACCAGCTTCGCCAACGCTTTCTTCAATCTGATAACTGCTTCCTTCAGATTTTCCATCGAAGTTGCGTAAGAAATTCTCAAATACCCTTCAGCGCCGAAAGCATTTCCCGGTACAACTGCAATATGGGCTTCATATAACAAGTGCATAGCAAAATCAAATGAAGTCTCAACCTTCAGTATATCTGAATGCTTATTCAGAAAAGTAGAAATATTCGGAAAGAGATAAAATGCACCTTCTGGTTTGTAACAGGTTATTCCTTTGATTGACACTAATTCATTATATAAAAATTCTCTTCGCTTTCTAAACTCAACAAACATTTCATTGATGACATATTGAGGTCCCGTTAGTGCTTCAATAGCTGCAAACTGCGAAACGGAAGAAGGATGCGATGTGCTGTGACTCTGTATCTTGTTCATTCCTTCAATAACGTGTTCATTAGCTGCTGTGTAACCAATTCTCCAGCCAGTCATCGCGTACGATTTTGAAATACCGTTCACAAGAATTATTCTGTCACGAAGCTGTGGAGCAACTGTGGCAAAACTATGAAACTCAAAATCATCGTAAACCATCTTTTCATAAATTTCATCTGCAAGAATGTAGAAGTCACCTTTCTCCGCAACTTCGGCTAGTTGCTGAAGTTGTTTTTTATTGTATGCTGAGCCGGTTGGATTTGATGGATTACATAAAAGGAACATTTTGGTTTTTGGAGTAATTGCTTTTTCAAGCTGGTCAGGTGAAATACGGAATCCACTTTTCTCATCTGCATCTATTACAACAGTTTTTCCTTGCGCAAGATTTACCATCGCAGGATATGAAACCCAGTAAGGCGAAGGAACAATCACTTCGTCACCTGGATTTATTGTTGCCAGTATTGCATTGTAACAACTTTGCTTTGCTCCACTCGATACAATTATTTCGCTTAGCTTATAATCCAGATGGTTGTCTCTTTTTAGCTTTGCCTGGATTGCTGTTCTCAACTCCATTGTGCCTGAATTAATTGTGTATCTTGTATGATTTTCTTCTATCCCTGTCTTGCCTGCTTCTTTAATATTATGAGGAGTAGGGAAGTCAGGCTCGCCCATACTTAAGTTTATAACATCAACTCCTTCGGCTTTTAATTTTTTTGCTTCTGCGGAGATGAGCATAGTTTCGGATACACCAATTTCATTTACCCTATCGGCAACCATAAAATATTCCTGAGTTTATTGTGAAAATTAGTCTGCCTGCTTTATGCAGAATCAGTAGGGGACGATTTAAATCGGAAAAAATTTCAAGGCAATATAAAAATGTAATTTCTAATTAAAAAAATCTTAGAGATTAAGTTTCGTTTTCAATCTATCCTGAAAAATAGTTTGAATTATTCCTGGTTATTTATTACGTTTGCTCAAAACAAAGGTAAAACATGAACAAATTAATACTTCCGTTTTTTTTAATCCTAAGTATAGCTATAACGTTAAATGCTCAATCGTATTTAAAAAATACCTCGCCTTTTTTAGGCGGGATGGCCGGAGTAGCTAGCGTAAATCTGTCCAGCAATGATGGACAAACACCACTATCATTTGCCTTTGGTGGAAGTATTGGTATACCTGTACCGCTTATTAAAAATCTTTATTTGTATGCAAGAACTTCATACATCTCCCAATCAAACTTTCAATCTTTTTATAACACATCATATCTGAATAATATCGTCCAGCTATCGGATGAGTTTGTGGAAGTTAATTCCTCTTTCAGTCAATTAATTCTTAACGGCGGATTGCTTTATAATTTTATTGTTACCAATGAATTTGTTTTAGGAATAAACGGCGGCCTGACTTTTATGGTGGTCAATCAGGAAGCAAGGTTGAGAACAGGCAGTGTGATATCAAGTGTTGATAATGAAAATATCTGGGGTGCATTTGGTGGTATTATTGCAGAAAAGCGTTGGGATGACAGCAACTTTTCAACTTTTGCTGAAGCTCAATATAACTACGCTGAGAGTGATGCTGTTTACAGACCGGGAGCTTTAAGTGCAATGAATTATACTTTTGGTGTCAGGTATTACATGGCAGGCAGATAAATAATACGGTTTTTTTATAACCAACACCTAATATATTTTTAATAATAATTTTTTTTTATTAAAAAAAATTTATTTTTTAAATATTTTTTTTTATTATAATTTTATTTATTTTTTTAAAATCATTTATAGAATTAAATTTATAAAATTATTAATTTTTTAAAAATAATTTATATTTAATTTATAAAAAAAAAAATAACCTTATTTTTTAAATTATTATATCTAAGAAATATATTTTTTTTTCTTCATATATTATTATAAAATATTATTTTTCTTTTTTTTTTATAAAAATCAAATTTATAAACACATTTTTTTATTAAAAAATAATAAATATTCGAAAATAGAAAAAAAGGGGATATAAAGGTATCCTACTAATTTATTTACGAGTGATAGTTGATCTTTCAGAAACTATTTTTTCAAGTGCTCTTGCGTGCTCAATAATTTTTTTCGAATCATCACTGTCCAGCCCGGTTCTCTGTCCATTTATAACAAAATCATATGCAATTACATTGCCATCCGGATCAACCATTAGCTCAATGTTTTTAAATTGCTTGTCGGGCATGTAGGTTAGTTCTCTTCCGACAAAATAAAGCATTTTGCCATCTTTAAAATAATATCTGTTGAAGGCCTCACCGGGTTCCCTAAATCGGTAATCCTCGTTTATAAATATTAATTTTGAATTATGATAGTAAGCTCTGAAATTTGAGTAAGCTTCAGTAGCACCCCAATTAAATTGTTCTTCCGCTTCCGGATTATAAAGCAGCGAGTCAATTTCTTTTTTTATTTCAAGTATACCTTTCTCTGTGTATTCTTTCCTGCCGCAGGAAGATACTATTAGCAGAATTAAAGCTATCAGAATAAATTGATATAATTTCATAACACCGTAAGTTTAAAAATAAAAAGCCACGGAGATTCCGTGGCTCAAAGATAAAGATTTAGTTTATTTTTTTCTTAATTCATTTCTGATTTCTTCAAGAAGAATTTCTGATTTGGTAGGTGCAGGAGGAGCGAGCAGGTTTTTCTTCTTCTTTTTTCTTAAGACTGTTTATTGCTTTTACAATTATGAATATTACAAATCCTATAATTAAAAAGTCGATAACTGTGTTTATAAAAACACCGTATTTTAATAGGACAGGTTCAACACCTTCTGAACCTTCCTTTAAAGTTATTGCCAGATTTGAAAAATCTAAGCCGCCTAGTAATATTCCAATTGGCGGCATTATAACATCGGCAACAAATGAAGAAACGATTTTACCGAATGCAATACCGATAATTATACCGACTGCTATATCGATTACATTTCCTCGCATGATAAATTGTTTAAATTCCTGAATTATTTTCATAGAGCACCTCCGGTTTACTTTTTTTAATTTAAAAGAGATTTATTTATTGAAGCACTTAAAAATATAGTATTAACCAGCAAAAGAAAAGAATTGAGTTAAATAAGAGTAGAACTTTTAAAAATAATCCCGATTGAATTAATCGGGATTCTAAGAGTTATTAGCGGAATATAGAAGACTTTATTTTAATAAGATCATCTTCCTTGTCTGTGTAAAGGTACCAGCCTGCATCGTGTAGAAATACACTCCAAGCTAGGAATAGTTAAGAAGATTAAATTGAACTTCGTATGTTCCCGCAGATTTTTCTTCCTGAACTAGTATTTCCGCTTGGAATTTCAGTCGCATCGAATTGAACTTCATAACTTCCCGCTGATTTTTCTTCTTTATAGATTGCAACTTCATTTCCTAAAACATCATAAACTTTAAGAGTAACAAAACCGTTAACAGGTATTTGAAATTTTATTTTTGTTGAAGGATTAAATGGGTTGGGGTAGTTCTGCTCCAAAGTGAAATTATAAATTGGATAGACATCCACTTCTACTATTTCAGAAAATGAAAAGCTGCCATCAAAATCTATTTGTTTTAACCTGTAGAAATATTTATTGGCTGTAATATCATTATCAATGAAAGAATAAGTATGAGCTTCAGTCGAAGTTCCGAAACCGGGTACGAAACTAATCGTTTCCCAACCTCTCCCAACCTCGCCACCTTCTTCTTGGTAAGGAGTGGGAAGGGGTGAGGTTCTTTGAATTTCAAATCCTGAATTATTTAACTCAGTTGCAGTTGTCCAGTTCAGTTCAACATACTCACTATTTGCTACAGCCGAAAAGCTGGTAAGTTCAACGGGTATCTGTGTGTCAGTGAAAACCCAGACTCCGCCATTTGTAGTTCCTGTAGCACAAACCATTATTTTATTTTCATAGCTGATAATTTTATTAGCGCTCGAGGTGAAATTGTGATTTATAAATATTGAGCCGCCATTAGTCGATTTAAATACACCTCCATTGCCTGAGACATAAATATCTTCAATTAAGATCAAGTGTTGCACCTCGCTTAGCAGCAGATAGATTACTCATTGTAGACCAGGTTAATCCACCATCAGTCGATTTGTCAAAAGGATAAGGCGAAGAAGTAGTTGCTATATAAAGCTCATAGATGTAGTTTGTAGAATTTGCCAGATGTTTTGAGAATTTGTGGAGGTTCCAAATGTTGCACCACCATCTGTTGAAATAAAGAATCCATTTAAGGAAGTTGAAGAAGAGCCTGCATAAATTCTATCAGCATTAAATTTATCGATGGCAAAAGAAACAATAGTATTAGTTTGTGCACCTGTATTTGCAAATGTTACTCCGTAATCAGTGCTTCGCCAAACACCGCCGTTAGTAACGCCCACAAATATATGACCGTTCTTTCCACAAGCAACAGTATTTACATTACTTCCTCCAAATGTGCTTGCAGGTATAGTTGTAAAACTTTGTCCACCATCAGTTGAGATGATCAAACCATTAGAAACATTTGCGGCATAAACATTATTCAAAGAATCGCAGGCAATTTCCAGATAGTTAGATGCCCCCGTTGAATATACATTAGTCCATGTATCTCCGCCATCTGTTGATTTGAAAATTCCCCGGGCGGTTCCTGTTGTACCGGCATAGATATTACCGGCAAAATCTTTCCCGATAGACCACATGGAAAAACCATCGACATGTCTTACCCAGGTCTGTGAAAGATTTAATTGAGATGCTAAGAGAAGTATAATTAGAACAGGAGTGCAGCATCTTCCAAAAAAAATGTAACGATGTTTACTCATGACACGTACCCTTTCAATTAGTTTTGAAAAAGTTATTATCGCTTATAGAGAATGCGATGGAGAGGGATTATCATATTCAGTTTACACAATATTTAGTAAACGCTGGATATTCATGTATTAACTTAGAAAATAATTACAAAACAATCCAGCATCAATTGTTAAGGAGAAACTAAATATCAAGCAATCTTCTATGGTAGTTGATTTGTCCGAGATGATAATTGAGATGTGTTGTCAAATGAGTTAAGAAATATTCCGTAGTCATTTCATAACCGAATACGTTTATAGGGTAAGTTTTTTCGAGTATTTCTTCAGGTAAGTTTTTCAATGCTTTTTCAACAACTTTTGCTGTCAATTCAATTTCAGCCACTAATTCACGAATGGGAACATTTTTTTTACTGAACTCTGCATCACGGTTTCTGATATAACCAGAATTGCCAAGCACTGCACCAATAAAATGTTGAAGATTGCCGCAAAGATGAAGACAAAGATTTCCGGCAGAGTTTTTTACTATCTCCCGAAATCTCCCAAATTTTCTTTTCATCTTTGAAGGAAGAGATTTCGGTTTTAAGCTTATCGAGATCGCGGAAGAAGAGTTTAGTTAGGGTTTCAATCATTTTACTATCCAGTTTATTTTGATACTAACGGTGAATGATGTAAAGATATGCCAAATCTTTGAGATTTGGCATATCTAACTTGAGATAGAGATAGCAGATTTTTTAAATCTGGCATATCGTAACATCAACTTAATCCTCCACAAAGAAACTTTCAGAATCAAGAAATTCAATTCTTTCCTGATGCAATTTAATAAAATCATCTTTTCCACCGAACCATTTTAGTACCTTCTGCTCTGTTTAACTTTGTTTCTTTGTCTGATAGTAAACTTTGAAATGAACTATGCTTATAATTCTTAAAATCATTTGCAATATTGTGATGGACAGGGTTTGTATGAATATACACCGTTGCCCTGCAAAGTGAAGGAATGCTTTCAATTATCGTACCGCTTAAATCTTTTCTGGAAAAGACTTCCTGTCCTACCTGCTTGTTTGTTAATTGCCTTTGAATAACTAAGAAATAGCAATCTGAACTGCTCACTTACTCTATTACGATCTTTTACTTTTATAAGCAGATGGAAATGATTAGGCAAAAGACAATATGCAAATATTTCAACACAACTTGACAAGTATTCACTTAATCTAGTTAAGAAGAAAATATAATTAGCAGGCACATAAAATATTTTCCCACCGTTATTTCCTCTGTTATAAATATGATAGAACTGATCGTTGTAAAAGGGTGTGTAGTAATCAATTTTCATAGGGCAAAGATATAAAAAGAAATATCAGATTTTTAAAATCTGGCATTTCTAAAATAGAGATATGACAGATTTCAAAAATCTGTCATATCTAATTTCTACTTAAGTACTAACCGGTCCTGCTTTCTTAACTTCTTCTGCAGTTCCATCTGCAAAGAGCTTGAAGTTTTCTACAAACCTTGCAGCAAGTGCATCGTATTTTTTCCAGTATTCATCTTTATTTCCCCAACTGTTGGATGGCTCAAGTACATCTTCAGGAACATCGGGGCAGGAGAGAGGTACTTCAAATCCAAACAACTTATCTTTTCTGTATTTAACATTATCAAGCTTGCCATCGAGAGCAGCATTTAAAAGATTTCTTGTGTGACGAATGCTTATTCGTTTTCCAACACCGAATCTTCCGCCAACCCAGCCGGTGTTTACCAAGCCAGACATTTGCTTTGTGCTTCAACATTCTTTCTTTCAGCATCTGTGAATATTCATACGGATGACGAACCATAAACGGTGCACCAAAACAAGCTGAGAAAGTTATCTGCGGCTCAATGCCAAGTCCGATTTCTGTTCCAGCAATCTTTGAAGTGTAACCGCTGATGAAATGATATTGTGCCTGTTCAGGATTCAATCTTGCAATCGGCGGCATAACTCCTGATGCATCGCAGGTAAGGAAAATAATATTCTTCGGATGTTTGTGAACATATCCTTCCTTAACAATATTCGGAATGAATTCAATCGGGTAAGAGCAGCGTGTATTTTCAGTTATAATATCATCATCGAGATCAATGTGTCTGCTTGTTGGATCCATTACGACATTTTCAAGAATAGTCCCGAATCTTCTGGTTGTAGCATAAATTTCCGGCTCGTGTTCTCCTGATAACCGGATAACTTTTGCGTAACACCCACCTTCAAAATTAAATACTCCATTTGAACTCCAGCCATGCTCATCATCACCAATCAGCAATCTGTTTGGATCAGCAGATAAAGTAGTTTTTCCTGTCCCGCTCAATCCGAAGAATAGTGCAACATCACCCTTCTTTCCAAAGTTTGCTGAACAGTGCATCGGAAGAACACCTTCAAATGTCAACAGAAAATTAAGCACGGTGAAAACTGATTTTTTAACTTCACCGCCATAAAGCGAATTGGCAATTAAAGCTGTCCTCTCCGCAAAGTTGAGCAAGATACCAGTTTGAGTTCGCGAGCCATCAATTGAAGGATCAAGTTTAAATCCGGACAGAGTGATTACAGTAAAATCAGGCACAAAGTTTTTTAGCTCATCACGGTTATCAGTTGTGATGAACATATTTCTTGCAAAAAGGCTTAGCCATGCTTTGTCGGTTATAACTCTAACTTTTAATCTATAGTCAGGATCGGCACCCGCATAAACATCCTGAACAAAAAGTTCTTCTCCCTGGCAGAATGCTTTTGCTCTTGCCATAACGGAGGAAAATTTTTCCTGGCTGAAAGGACGGTTGTAAACTCCCCACCAGATATTGCTTTTTGTACTCTCTTCTTCGACAACAAACTTGTCAGAAGCGGCACGCGCAGTGTGTGGTTTTGTAATTACAAGCAAAGGACCGTGCTTGGATAGTTTACCTTCATTTCTGAAAATGGCTTCTTCGTATAATGCTTCATCAGGAAGGTTCCAGAAAACACGATCGAGTTCAGTGAGACCCTGATTCTTCAATCTGAAATCTGAAGCAAGCTCCATTGCCTGCTTGGTTGCCGGGGTATCGAATTCTAAATATTTACTCATGACCAATCCCTCACTAATTTTCTGTCGCCAATGTAAAGTTCGTTAGGTGAATTAGGATCAAGTGCCCATTTCATTCTTTCAATTCCTTCCTGAATGTCTTTGATTGTTCCGCAGTAGCTTAATCTTAAATATCCTTCTAACCCGAATTCAGCACCGGGAACTGTTAACACTTGAACTTTATCAATTAAGAATGCGGAGAGTTGATTAGAACTTTTATTATAAACACTGAAGTCGGCAAAGCAATAAAAAGTGCCATCCGGTTTTGTTACTTTAACTCCCTCAAAGGAATGTAGAAGATCAAGCATCACATTTCTGTTATTCTCAAGAGTAACTCGGAGAGCTTCAACACTTGATTGAATTCCATTAAGTGCACCGACGGCAGCTTTCTGTAAAAGAACAGAAGGACCGGATGTTTGATGTCCCTGTATGTTGCTCATTGCTTCAATTACCTTTTTATTACCAACTGCCCAGCCAATTCGGAATCCTGTCATTGCATATTGCTTTGAAACTCCATTGATGATAATCATCTTCGAGTTTTCATCCTGTTTCTTAGCGAACTTTAATGCATTGATTGGTTTTCTTCCATCAAATATCAGGCGATGATAAATGTCATCCATTATCAGCCAGATATCTTTTTTCTCACAGAATTGAACTACATCTGAAATAAATTCTTCTGAATACATTGCACCGGTAGGATTATTCGGACTGTTTATGATAACAGCTTTGGTATATGAACCAACACGGTCTTCAATATCTTTTAATCGCGGATAAAAAGTTCCGTCTTCCGGCAAAGCAGGAACGGGGATTGCACCAATCAATCTTGCCATATCAGGATAACTTACCCAGTACGGTGCGGGAAAAATAACTTCTTCCTGAGGATTTAATATTGCCTGCAATGCAACCATCAACGCCTGCTTTGCACCACTCGATGCAATGATATGCTGCGGAGTAACTTTTCTGTCGTAAAATTCTTCTGTGTATCTGATGATAGCTTGTTTGAGTGCAGGAATTCCGTCAGCAGGTGCATACCTGACCTCACCAGTATTAACATGTGCAACAGTAGCCATAATAGCTTCCATTGGAACACGGGTTTTTGGCTCTCCTCCACCGAGGTGAATTACCGGATCACCTTTCTCTTTTAAGATTGCAAACTTTTCATTGAGTGCAAGGGTAGGGGAGGGCTTTATTGATTTAGCGATAAGACTTAAGCTCATATTTTCAGCCCTGTAGTTTGATGATTATATAAATAATAAAAATTTACAATTGAAAATTATTTGTAATGTGCCCCATAAGCAAGTTAATTCAGAAGCATACTTGAGTTAATATGTCAGCTTAAAGAATTACTTTTTAGGCCACTTAGGTAGAAAATTCAACAAATAACAATTGACTGCCTATTGACTATCATCTTTTTATTTATAAAGTTTCCGCTGTAATTAGTTCTCTGTGCTTAGGGATGGAAGTGCAGCGAACCTTGGACTATTTTAATTTTTCACTACCTGCTCGCATTTAAGCCCTTTTCATGAGAGGATTGATTATCCTGATGTAGGAAATTAATCAACAATATAGGAGGGCGTCTATGATTTTCATTTCACTGGTTACTTTTCTTTTTCTAATTAATTCATCAACTATTATTTTTTTAAGTGAGGATGCTTATGAAAAAGTTTTTTAACATTTTTCTTTTCTTCATTATTCTCGTTCCATTCGTGCACTCACAGGATGGAATTGATATCTGGACTACCACTACAGAATCCGTTGGTCGCGTATATGGAATGGTAGTTAATCCAGTCACCCCGAGTACAATGTATGCATTTGGATTGGATCAGGGTGTTTATAAGACCACAAACAGTGGTGGAAACTGGACACAGATGAATAGTGGTCTGACCAATATACAAGTTCAAGCAATGGGAATTTGCAATAATAGTCCTAGTGTCCTTTACGCTGGTACAGCTCCGGGAGCAAATGATGGTGTTTATAAAAGTACAGATGGTGGTGGTTCGTGGACAAGAATAGTTAATGGTATAGCTGAACCCGTGGGTACTCTCGGTGTTCAGGCTTTTTTGGTTCATCCTACTAATCCAAATATTGCATATTGTACAATTTTTAATGCTACTGCTAATGCGACAAACGGTTTATATAAAACCACAGATGGCGGTGCAAACTGGTTTCCAATAGTTAATGGCATTGGTGCAATAAAAAACTTTTTGGCATTAGCTATGTCACCTGCTGATCCAAATACAATTTATGCCGGTACTTCTTTCGATCCGGTATCATCCCTTGGTCCATCTGCAATATATAAAAGCACAGATGCTGGTGCTAACTGGGTTTTATCAAGCACCGGTCTGCCAACAGATCCAACGGAAATAAATCCTATTAGAACATTAAATGTGAGTGATGCAAATCCGAATGTTGTCATAGCCGGATTGTTCGTAAACACTGTAACACTATTGGGTGGATTTTATATTTCTACAGATGCCGGTGCAAACTGGGTTCAGAAAAATAACGGATTGCCCATAGTTCAGGGTAGGCTGATTCGTTCTGCTGCAATAAGACCTTTGTTTGACAATCAATTCTATATTGGTTTAGATGGTGCATCGCCTATTGGTGTTTGGGCTACGACAGATGGTGGTAATAACTGGTTCGATTTTAATGGTGGAACTATGCTTAATAGTTATATTGTCAGAGCGCTAGTCTTTAATCCGACCGGAAATCATACTTTATTTGCTGGTCGTGCCAGTGCAACAGCAAATCTTGGCGGGGTCTACGAGTACACATTTTCATTTGTACCAGTTGAACTTGTTTCTTTCTCTGCAGAAGTTTTTGGTGGTGATGTAAACTTAAGCTGGATAACTGCAACTGAACTCAATAACTATGGCTTCCAGATAGAAAGAAGAAACTCTGAGTCCATTGAATGGGTAAATGTTGGTTTCGTGAATGGGAATGGAAGCACAACTGAAACCCAATATTATTCATATTCAGATAACTCGGTTGCTGTTGGTAAATATTTTTATCGGTTGAAACAAATGGACTTTAGTGGAAGTTTTGAATACAGCAATGAAGTTGAAGTTACAATTCTTGAAGTATTGAATGACTTCACACTAAATCAAAACTATCCTAATCCGTTCAACCCTTCAACCAGAATCAGTTTCAGCATTCCACAGAATTCATTTGCTACTTTGAAAGTGTTTGATGTGCTTGGGAATGAAATTGAAACTCTTGTTAATAGAGATTTATCAGCAGGAAGTTATGATATAGAATTCGTCAGCAAAAATTTTACGAGCGGCGTTTATTTCTATAATCTGACCGCTGGAGAGTTCACAAAAACTATGAAGATGATTTTATCAAAATAGTTTTAGCTTAACATTTCATTATGCCGCAGTGGAGTTTGTATCTCTGCTGCGGTTTTTTTTTATGAAAATTTGAAGAGTCATCAATTGTTTTCTTTATTGATTTTTAATCGAATTTGACAGGTGACATTTTTGTCATATTCACACTTTATCAGCAAGTAATCTCCGCAAAAGTCCACCAAATTTACCCTCAAAATTAGTAGAATTTACATCATTTCCTGCTTATTCCTTCTGAAATACAATTAAATAAGTGAACCATTGCGGTATAATAGTTGAAAAAAATAAACCAGTTAAAAATTCATCAATTAAAATTTGGTTAAGTCTTATGCAAAAGAATACTGCATTAAATATTATAACAAGCTTCGTTTTCAGTGCGCTATTTCTGCTTGTTACAATTGTTTTTCTAAGCTAATTTTTTTTCGCGTATTTGAACGTCCAATAAAATTTTTTTGTGATTTTCACAAATAGGAAAGGGTGTCAGTTGACGCCCTTTTTTATTCTTAACAATTCTGATCGACTAACTTTTATTTAGTGTTTTGAAATTTTTTCTTCAGTGCCGCTGCAACGATAGGTGGGACAAAATCACTCACATCACTCTTTAAGCTTGCAAGGTTCCTTATTATTGTTGAGTTAAGATAAGTAAACTTCTCATGCGGCATTAGAAAAACTGTAGCAATATCATTTGCAAGTTTTCTGTTCATCAATGCCATTTGAAATTCATATTCAAAATCACTTACTGCACGAAGACCTCTCAGGATACCAGTTGCACCAACTATTTTAGCGTGTTCAACAACCAATCCGTCGAATGAATCTACCGAAACATTGTGGAATTCTTTTAAGCTTTCCTTTAGCATATTTACTCTTTCCTCAGTAGAAAATAATGGTGCTTTACCGGGATTGATCGCAACCGTTACAACCACCGCATCAAAAAGTTCAATTGCTCGTTCAATTAAATCAATGTGTCCGAATGTCACCGGGTCGAAAGTTCCGGGATAAATTATTTTTCGCATAAGTAGTACCGCCAATAATTTTGTAAATAACTATGTAAATATTAATCAATACATAAAACTTAACAAAAAAAAGTTTTGCTTTTCCCCATAATGATAACATATTTGTATTCAGAAATGGGATGCGGTTTCTTGTAAACACTTCTTAGGACAATTTTTTATTGAAAGGGAAATTATATGCGCTGGAAAGATAGAAGACAAAGCACAAATGTTGAGGACCGCCGTGGTCGTACCACAAAAGGTATGGTTGGGGGAGGGATAGGAAGTCTTATCCTCATCGTTGTAATTTACTTTCTTGGCGGCGATCCAACACAGTTAATAAACACTTCACAGTTAGATAATTCGGGAACAACATCAACTTACGAGGGAACGGCAGAAGAAAATGAACTCGCACAATTTGTTTCTGTTGTTCTTGCCGAGACTGAAGATGTATGGACTGAATTATTCCGCCAGCAAGGTTTAAGCTATAAATATCCAAAACTTGTTTTGTATACTGGCAGTGTGCAGTCTGCTTGTGGTCTATCAGGAGCTGCAACAGGACCGTTTTATTGTCCGGGTGATTATAAATTATATATTGATCTCAGTTTTTACGATGAACTTAGGACTAAGTTCAAAGCACCAGGAGATTTTGCAATGGCTTATGTTATTGCCCACGAAGTCGGGCATCACGTACAGACTCTTCTTGGTATAAATGAGAAAGTGAATTCTCTGCGTTCCAGGGTGAGTGAAAAGGAATTTAATAAGTATCTGGTTAGGCTTGAATTGCAGGCAGATTATTTAGCCGGTGTTTGGGCTCATTATGCAAACAGAACGAATCTACTTGAAGAAGGAGATCTTGATGAAGCATTAAATGCCGCAAGTGCTGTTGGAGATGATCGAATTCAAAAAAGTACGCAGGGCTATGTAGTTCCGGAAAGCTTTACACACGGAACATCAGAACAGAGGAAAAGATGGTTCTATAAAGGATTTAAATCTGGAAACCTCGAAGAAGGCGACACGTTTGGTTCAGAAAACCTTTGAAGTTGATATTTACAATCAATCTCATTTAAAGCGTTTTTTATCACCGGATATATAATTTTATCTTACCTTTGAATATTAAACTCATCGTTATGGGAAATAATTAATTTTTTGAGAATACGTGCAAACTTCGAATCTATAATTTTATAATTATTAGTCGTAACATCATAAATACAAACTAAAGATGGTCGTGTTGTATTCGGTATTTTGTAATGCGGATTGATAGATTTTATTTCTATCTATAAAGATGTTGTTTCTTTGAGCCAGTTTCCCCATTCTTGTTATATGAGATTGGTTCGTGAGAGAAATTTTTTATTTCCTCCTGCGATGGATGATTATGTTTTGAATTTGTTTTGTTAAATTGATTAAAGCTCTACTTTGATTTATATATTTTCATCGGTGATTAATGTTTTTTTGTTGATTTTCCTCATTATTAAAGGTTATATATTAAATTTTCTTTGTTATTTAAAAATAATTTTTATTATTTGCCAATACGGGCGTAATAAATTTTATTTATATAAATAATATTAAAATGGTTATAGATTTTTGTATTTGTAATTTGGATATTGTTTTATCCGCTAACTGTCCTGCATTGTAGTGGTTTTTTATTTAAATAATAAATGCATATTTATGGGGATTAATGATTTTTTTTGGATTATATTTTATTAAATTGTTGATTAAAAGTATATTTCTCCACCTGTATGGAGTTTGTTGTATCTCTTGATTATTAATCCCTTTATCGATTAATTGTGATTGCGAAGCTTTCTTGGTAGGATTTTCGTTTTGATCTTCTATATTTCCTATAGCAATTTAACATAAACTTTTTTTGCATTAAAGAAGATAGGACTTCCTCCATAAACTCCGTCACATGAGTAGATTTGATTATTTTATCAATATGATGACAAGTTCTTCCGATGAGCCTTTAATCATTTCAGTAAATGATGTGAATTTCAGTCATGGTGAGGTTCTGAATTTCCGTGGCATCCTGCTCAAAATTCGTGCAAAACTTCTGCAATTTTTTGATTGGAAGCCATTATTAGTTTCATCAACAGTGGTACTACTGTCTCTTCATCACAAGCGTAAAAAAGTATGAGAGATGAAAAAACAAGATTAAAACCATAGATTTTTACTTTCTATTTAAGTAATGTCATTTTTATTGATTGATTATAATTATCAGCATAGAGTTTAGCTATATAAATTCCTGAAGAGAGATTATTGATCAAAGTCATATTGTATTCACCCTCCGGAAGAATTTCATTAACAATTTCACTTACTTTTTCTCCCACAAGATTATAAACAGAAAGATTAACAAATCCGGAAGACGGAATGTTGAATTTAATATTAGTAGTGGATTAATGGATTGATAATTGATTAAGAAATGACGGTTTTATTCACATAATCTTCATTTTTAATCATGTTTCAATCTGTAATGGTAGTCCTATTGTAATTTTTATTAAAAGAATAGTTATAATTTTGTTGTAGTTCCATTTCCTTCTAAAATCATTGTGTAATATCACTCTCATTTTTTTCAACCTCAACCCTGTTATTTTTTTCAGAATTATCATTAAGTGTTATTTCTACCCTTCGCAGTAAAGAAGTTATTCAACAGGATTACCATTAAATTTAGAAATATAAACCTGTTGAATATCAGAATAAGTATTTCCCGAAGGAAGATAGGATAAATCCCCAGCACCATTGTAAGTTCCACATTATTTTGAGGATAGGTATATAATGTCCGGCTAGTTGGGGATTATAATAAAATATCAAAAATAACCCAATATAAATATATATAAAATATAAATTATGAAATACAAGCGGGATTTGCATATTCTACTATATAATTAAATTCGCAAAATATTTTCCCTTATAGATATTTCCGTAAATAATTTATAAAATAGATATTTAAATAATATAAATGTGGAAATATATTGTCAATAATAAAAATTTATAATATAAATATTGTGAGACGTGTAAACATTTCAATATATTTACAATTTGCAGTAGTTGGAAGGAAGACAAATTTCACCTCTGCCTGTACTGTTCCTTCTGTAATTATATATGCATATGTTCTGTGATTTTATGTCACGCCATTGATTGGCCTGGAATAAAAGCAATTAACGAAGTTGGAAATTTATAATTATGTCTTACTCCAAGAAATATTTTCTAACCGTCAAATAACCCAATGTCATTATATCCCAGATATTTAAATTATTAATAAATAAATTCTCTGAGCATTATTATGAAAAATAAGAAAATTTATTATTTCCTCTTTTTAATAATTATTTAATAAATTTTTAATATCATTGGTTTTTTAAATAAACCAGGAAATAGTTTTTAAAACCAATATCATAAATTTAAACGAGCGAATCTAAATTCAATTTTCGTTGAAGGTTAAAGGATTGGATAATCTGCGAAGGTAAAACGTGGGTAAACATCATCTCCGTTTGGGCGGCGGAGGAATTAATATATAACCGGTTGCCATATCGATACGATGACATCCCGAAGGTAAATAGGATATACCCAGCTCCATTATAGCCCCGCCGGAAGGATATATCATATTGCGCAATGCGGATGTGATAGAAAAAGAAATACCATTGAGATAGGACAATAAAAAATGGAAGGGAAGGCCCCATGCCATGAAAAAACCAACAGAAAAATATCCATAAGCCACCTAGGATAACCGGAAGGGAAAAAGTGTAATAAAAATAATATAAACAACGAATATAAATAAGGAGGAGAAACCCCGAAGGTCCATAATAGCATACCATATTAATATTGTGGAGGAAGGAAAGTGATAGGAAAAAGTCAGGAGAAAAAATCCGAACCTGTACGACCCTGGATAATATAGAAGGGAATGGTCTTTAATCTCTCCACTCATAAGGCGGTGCAAAAGGTCCAGTAATGAATACAACCTCTTCAGGGTTTGAGGATTGTAAATAATTATTGTTAGCGTAACTCCCATAAAGCATATCTCCATTAGCTTCGTAGCCCCAGATGTCGGTATACGCACTATTTGGGTAGGGATTCAATGAACCTAGCAGAGTAACATCGCCAAATATAAAAGATGTTGTAAACAGCAGGTTGGAAAACACCGCTGCTAAAAAATATTTCATTTTTTAACCTGAATTATTTTAGAAACAATACTTTGATTGCTTTTGTATTTATTTCAGAAGAAGCGAGTATGAAATAGACTCCGGCAGGAAGAATCTCACCTGAGTTGTTATTTCCATACCAATAAAAGTAGTTTGAACCGGTGGGCAAATAGTCATTATGCAAGGTCTTTACTTTTTCTCCGAGCAAATTAAAAATCTCGATTGTTGTTTTTTGAGCTTCCTTAGTTTCTATTCTGATTTGAGTGCCTGGATTAAAGGGATTTGGAAATGCTTCGAGCGAATAATTGTCAACAGGTTTTAATCCCCAATCAGCAACATTTGTTATTTCAGAATTGATGTAAAGATATAACCCTCCCTTTACATTTCCAAGGAATAAATCCAAATCAGTGTCATTGTCAATATCTGCAAAGCAGGGGAAAGTATTTCCGCCAAAATTGTCAGGGATAAATTGATTAGTAACTTCTTTCCAAACCGGCGCTGAACTGCTTCCATCATTTCTGAAGTAAAAGAATTCGCCTTTTCGGCTGCCGGAAAAAAGATCAAGTGCACCATCTTTATTATAATCAATCAAAAATGGTGTGCTGTTATCACCGATGTCTAAAGTGCCAAAGTAAGAAGGATTTGAAGTGAACTCGAATGTTGTTGGGTTGCCAGTGTTTTCATAAAAACTAAACCTTCCATTGAAGCCGCCAATTACAAGATCAAGGTCTTCATCAGAATCGATATCGATAAAAAAAGGGCTTGAACTGGAACCAACGTCAATGCTATCTCCACTAGTAGTTCGTAACATAATACCATTCGTAAAATTTGCAGACAAAGGCGTCCCGCTGTTGATATATAGATCGACTGTTCCGTTTAATTTTCCCGCGAGTAGATCGAAGTCACCATCATCATCGATATCTCCAAAAGCAGGAGATACACTGAGGTCCGCTATAATATTAAAAAAAGAAGAATCTCTGTAGTAGAATGATGGGTTTGTGATTGTTCCTGTATTTTCAAGAAAATGAATTGAGCCGATTGGATTATTTAGTGAACCTATAAATAAATCAAGATCACCATCGTTATCAATATCCACGAAAACAGGAGCACTGTTATTACCAACATCAATTGTTCTAAGAAAATCATTCGTTCTTAAAATATGATTAGCTATTTGTACACTTCCCATATTTTCATAAAACATTAATGATTGAGGAACACTAGGGTCATAAAGTACTGAAACAAATAAATCATAATCTTCATCACCATCTATATCTGTAAAGCGAGGCATATTAAATCCGCTTGTATTAACGCTGTCAGAATTTACCGGGTAGATATCAGAGATTCTTAGCATATCAGGCGCAGTTGGTGTTCCCTGGTTTTCAATTACATACAGACTGTTACTGAAAAAATCTCCCCAAAAGAGATCCAGATCTGAATCGTTGTTAATATCCACAAAATCTAACGAGCTGGCTCCATGTCTCGGGTCGTCACTACTAGTGCCGACAATATATAAATTTTGCCATTCGTTCGTAATAAATTTAAAATTAAAATTCTGAATTGATCCAATATTCTCGTAAAATTTAACTGTGCCTGCAGTGTTACCGCTGAAGAAATCCATATCACCATCACTATCTATATCAGCAAAAAGCGGATTGCTGTCAGATTCGCTGTAGATTGGTTCACCTTTGTTATCGCGGACAGTATCCTGTGCAAGAACAAAAAAAGGTGAATTTGCACTTCCTTCGTTTTTGTAAAATGATATCTGGTCAGTGTTGCTTGTAAAGTAATCTAGATCGCCGTCATCATCAATATCAACAAGGTAAAACCAGTTCGAAAAAAATAATCCCTCCGGATTTGCTAGTGAATATTCAAATTCAGGATTGAATTTATTTCCAATATTTTTAAACCAGCCAAAAGTCTGATCGCTATCGAGATAAAAAATATCAAGATCTCCATCACCGTCAATATCAACGAACTGATGCTCGAGATTATTATGCCCTCCGCTGAAAATATTTTCAAGTAATCCTTCCGCATCACTCACTGGAATTATGTTCAACTCCCTTTGAAATGGTTGAGAAAAACACAGACTTGAAAACAGAAACAGGGCAGGCGAAATTAATTTGAATATGTTATTTCGTAAAGACAAGCATCTCCGATTATTTTGAATGGTTCAACTTTTAAGTTTTCAATATCTTTTTGCTTTGTTTGAATTGATCTTTCAATGATCATAAAACAATTGGTGCGAAGGTATCCATTGTTCAATATATTTCCAACTACATTATAAATATCATCTTTAAAGAAAGGAGGATCAGCAAGGATTAAATCATATTCAACATTTTGCTTCAAAGCAGAGAATTTAATAGCAGGCATTTTAAAGATCTTACAATTTTCCTCAGCCTGCATCAACTTGATATTATCTTCAAGCGTACGGTAAATAATAGAATTCTTCTCCACAAAATGAACTTCTTCGGCTCCTCTGCTCAGGCATTCAAAACCAAGCGCCCCTGAACCTGCATATATATCCAATACTTTAATACCTTCGAATGACATCCGATTGTTCAGAATATTAAATATAGTTTCGCGGACCCTTTCTGTGGTTGGTCTTACAAGTTCAGATTTCGGTACGTTAATATATCTGCCCTTCAAATAGCCTGATGTAATTCTTAATCTCATATCTTTTTAATCAGATAAAACGTGATGCGATTCCTGCTGCGGAAGTAAAAGTATTATAATGTTCTTCTGAAATATCGTTATTCTGAAGCCCGCCTTTAAATCGCAGAAAATCAAAGGGCTGGAATTTCTTAAACTCCAAACCGGTCGCATTTTGCAATTCAGAAAGTGAATCTGCACCAATATCCTCACCAGAAAGGACAGCCTTTCTTAATGGTGTACTTAATACATTTCTAAAATTTTCCTGGGTAAGCACTTCGATAATTCTGCTTATTACTCCATCATCCTGCTTCTGAAATACTTTAACGTAAACTGGTTTTGAGGATATGTTAACGAAAAGTGTAAGTGAATGCCGGGAATTAAAAATATTAACCGTTACTGATTCTTTTTCGGCAGCGGCAGAAGTGTTTAAGAAACTGTTTGCTGTAATTGAAGCGTTGTCAACTAATCTGGGAGTAAGATTATTTTTTAAGCAAAAATATTTTATCAGCAGTAAATATTTTTTATTTAATGCAACAACAAGAGCGTTATTTTTACCAGGCAGAAGTCCTTTTTCAAGTTCATAAAATTTTATTGCGAGGTCGTCAATGGGTATAAATGGAAAAAGCTGAGAAACCTCCCAGTAAAATTCTTCACGGATTTCTTTCTGATTAAGGTTTGAATCATAAGGAAGCTGAATAGTAATAAAAAGTTCGGGTGGGAGTGTGAATGAAGAAATGGTGCTGTTAACAGAATTCCTTATTTTAATTTCATCGAATGCAGTTTGAAGCTGGTTCTGGATATTAGCTTCTACCTGATCTTCAAAATTGATTGGCGGGCTGATAAATGTTTGCCCGATGTTTGAAACAACTAATTGATCTGATTCTTTTTCTACTTCAACAAATTGTAACCTGGAGGCTGTGATGTTTATACCAGCACATCTCTGAATACCATTCATTTATTCCGGGTTACTCCCACGAGGAAGTATTTTTCAAAGCATCGTTGAAGAGATCACCGACTGTTCCGTAACCATCAGGATCTTCCAGAAAATATTTGGTTCCAAGAACACGAACTGTATCTACCTTGACAACAACACCTCTTCTATTGATTGTTGTATCAATAGAGATTGAAGTATCAATTTGCAGAATGTAAGCTTGAAATGATTTTGGCGAAAGCTTTAAACTATCCGGAGTAAATTCACCATTTGATAGTGGCTTGAATGGATTAGCAGGTCTCATAGTCAGCGAGTCGAAAGCATTCACAACGCTATCAACAAATTTGTCTTCTTTGACAAAACTGATAAGCTTATCAAGATTATCAGTATAACTCCCGTATTTCTTTTGAAATAAAATCTCAGCTGCTTTTATATTATTCATTCTGAGTCTTGATTCAGTCCTCCAAAACTTATCCTGCTCAACAGCATTTTTAGGATCAATAATCGCTACTTTTATTAGTATAACACTAAGTATTGCGATTACAAGGTAAAGAGCAGCGTGAATATACCAGGGATCGCCAGCTTGGGATTTCATCATTCCTCCGGGAAAATTTTTTTTGTTTCGTTACTCAATATATAAAAACTTTTTAATTTTGTTAAACTTAACTTCGCCTATACCTCTAACATCCATAAGCTCTTCCAACCTTTTAAATTTACCTCTTTCGCTTCTAAGCTGGATGATTTTTTCTGCTGTTTTTTCGCCTATTCCAGGTAGTTTAACCAGCTCATTTATTCCAGCAGTGTTGAGGTTGATACTTTTTTCAGTTAAAGAAGATAAATCCTTTTTAACATAGGCAAATGTATCCGAAAGCTCCAGTACCTGTCTTTTTATCTCAAGATTACTATCCAGCCTGGGGTCATCAAGATCGAACTCAGGATTTATGTTTGAATAATAGGCAAAGAGGCTATCTTGTTTTGTATAATCAATGTGCTTGTATTCTGCAGTATCATTTTTTATGAATTCAACATAGACGAAGCCAAGTATGAATAGTCCGGTTAAAAACAGAATTACCATAGTTTCGGTTTCAGTAAACCCAATTTTTTTAGATAATTTTTCAAACATCTGTCAAAAGGAAGGGATAAAAACTTTAAAAACCAACAACTAAATTCATAGTTGGCTGGCTGCTTGAACACAATTAATTTTTACTACAAACCAAATTTGCTGAAAAAGTTCTTCTTTTCATCATCGGATGAAGCCTTGACATTTGGCAATTCTGAAAGCTGCTTAATCAATTCTTTTTCTTTTGAATTTAACTTTTGTGGAATTGCCACACTAACTCTAACAATCTGATCACCACTTCCTGAATAGTTGAGATGCCTTATTCCTTTTCCTTTCATCTTTAACAATTTACCTGGTTGAGTTCCCGGGTCAATCTTTAACATCGCTTTACCATTCAGTGTGGGTACCTCAACATCTGAGCCTAAGGCTGCCTGAGGAAATGTTACAAATAAGTTGTAAATGATATCATCTTTTTCCCTGATGAAATGTTCATGTTGTTGTTCCTGGAATACTACAATAATATCTCCCGGCTGACCTCCACGTTTTCCTGTGTTGCCTTCACCTCTCATGGTCATATAGTGTCCTTCTTCAACTCCCGCAGGTACATCAATTTTTATTGTCACTTCATCATTTACTCTGCCATCACCGGAACAATTTCTGCAAGGGGAATCAACTACTTGTCCTTCGCCGGAACAATTGTGGCATGCTGTTATGTTGACAAATTGTCCAAAGACCGATCTTGATACAGTTTTAACCTCACCGGCACCATTACAAACAGGACAGGTCTTTAATGATGTTCCAGCCTGAGCACCGGTGCCGTTGCATTCATTACACTTGATCTGTTTTTTAATTTTTATTTTTTTAGAAGTACCTGTAGCAATTTCTTCGAGAGTAAGTTTAAGGTTTACGCGTAAATCAGAACCGGGTGTTCCGGCTCCACGTCTTCTGGATCTTCCTCTTTGACTTCCTCCGAAGAATTCATCAAATATTGATGAGCCACCGAAGATATCTGAGAAGTGTGAGAAAATATCATTCACGTTCGAAAATCCCTCACTTCCAAAACCGCTGCCTCTTACACCTTCGTGCCCAAAGCGATCATAATTATTTCTTTTATCATCGTGACTTAATATTTCATAAGCTTCTGCTGCTTCTTTGAATTTGTCTTCTGCGCTCTTATCTCCCGGATTTCGATCTGGATGATATTGCATAGCCATCTTGCGATAGGCTTTTTTTATTTCATCCTTTGTGGCATTTCTGGTTACACCGAGTACTTCGTAATAATCTCTTTTAGCCATTTATACTAATTCTCATTTTCTGATGCTGATTCAGATGAATCATTGTTTGTCATTTGGTTATCATCTGATGACGATTCTTCACTAACTATTACCTTTGCATGCCTGATTACTTTATCACGATATAGATAACCGGATTCAACCTCTTCCAAAACAGTGTGAGGTGGGACTGAATCATCTTTCCTCTGCATCAACGCATCGTGATAATCAACATTAAAAGGCTCACCTTTAGTTTGCATTTTTTTTACTCCCTGTTCATTCAGGAGCTTCAGGAGTTTTTCATAAACTAACTTTATTCCTTCTTTCACAGCTTTGTTATTATCAATATCGTCAATGTGTTCCATTGATCTTTCAAAATCATCAACAACAGGCAGGAGTTTGATTATAAAAGATTCCGCAGCATAATTAATCAAATTGAACTGATCGTTTTCTGTTCTTCGTTTATAGTTTTCAAACTCAGCAGCTTTCCTTAATAATTTGTCCTGCCATTCTTTAAGCTGTGCTTCAAGTTCAGCAATTTTAGCTTCTGATTTATCATTTAACTCAGCATCATTTTTTTCATCCTGTCCCAATTCTTCTGATTTATTTTCTTCCTGCTCTGATATTTTATTTGGTTCATCGTGATGTTTATCTTTTTTAAATTTAGACATAATTCATCAACTCCTATTTAGTTAACTTGTTTTTAAATGTTCTGTTAAAACTTTTGCTAGGTAATCTACAATGGCAACAATCCTGGAATACTCCATTCTTTTTGGTCCGATTATTCCAAGTGTACCGCTGGTCTCACCGAATTTATATTCCTTGCTAACGAAGCTGTATTCTTTGAGCTTCTTTTCTATGTGTTCACTACCAATGGAAATAAATACTTCTTCTTTTTTTGATTCAGAAGATTTTTCCATAATGTGAATAATCACATCTTTATCTTCGATTAGTTCGATTATGCTTTGAAAATTTTCCGGATTTTCAAATTCAGGCTGCTGCATCAGATTTTTTGCACCTGTAACAATAAGCCGCTCGGATCTAACTTCATCCTTAAAAAGTTTATCAACCGAATCAACAAACAATCTGATAATTGGTTTTTGATCTTCCTGAACATCAATAAATCTTTCTCTGAAAGTACTTCTTATTTCTTCAAGGCTTAACCCTGAAAGTTTTTCGTTAAGCAGCAATTGAACAGATTCAATCTGAGATTCTTTCATCTCAGTATCAAGCTCCATTGTGATAGTCTTTACTAATCCGGATCTAATACTTATCACAACCAAAATTCTTGTTAATGTCAGACCAATAATTTGAATTTTCTCAAGTATTCCCGATTCAAGATTTGGATAGGTTACACATGCTATCTGTCTTGTGATAGAACTAAGCAGCTTTGAAGTAGCCTTGACAAGCTCATCGGTCTCATCAATTGAAAGGTTCAAACTATTTTCAATCAATCCCTTTTCTTTTGAATTTAATTTATCAACGTCCATCAAAGAATCGACATAATAACGGTAACCTTTATCGGTTGGAACTCTACCTGCGGAAGTATGTGGATGGTTGATGAAACCCGAATCTTCCAGGTCAGACATAATATTTCTAACTGTAGCAGGTGAAAATCCGATATCGTATTTTTTGGTAATATTACGGGAACCAACCGGTGTAGCAGTCAAAATAAACTGCTGAACGATCGACCTGAGTATCGCTTTTTCTCTCTGATTTAGTTCTTCTGTTTCCATTTTTTCATTTTATCTTGCATAAAATCAAGGCGCAAATATATCAAAATTAACCTAATTTTTGCAGGCATTGGATGATATGGTACTGGCAACGTTGCAGTGAAATATAAATTTTCATAAACGGTATAAGCCATATCACAAAACTAATACTTTTGAATAAGAGGGGGTAAGTGCTTAATTTTCAAAAGGGAAATTTTAACTTCGTTAATTTAGATTAAAGGGAATTAATTTTGGCTAAAAAGTACGAGGATGCCGGTGTAAGTATAAAAGCAGGCGAGGAAACCGTTGATAAAATTAAAAGCTATGCTAAATCAACTTTTAATAAATCTGTTCTTGCAGATATTGGACTTTTCGGTGCTTTCTTTCAACCTGATTTAACTGAATACAAAGAGCCGGTTTTGGTTTCAAGTGTGGATGGTGTTGGAACAAAACTGAAAATAGCCATCGAATTAAATAAGCATGATACGATTGGTCAGGATTTGGTTAACCATTGTGTGAATGACATTGCAGTTTGCGGAGCGGAACCTCTTTTCTTTCTGGATTATATGGCTTTCGGAAAACTTGATACGGTTGTTGCTGCAGAAATCGTAAAAGGATTTTCAATTGCCTGCAAAGAAAACGGCTGCGCATTGATTGGCGGAGAAACTGCAGAGATGCCCGGTGTTTATCAAATTGGAGATTACGATCTTTCAGGAACTATCGTTGGTATTGTTGAAAAATCTAAAATCATAAAAGGGGATAGAATTGTTTCTGGTGATGTGCTGATTGGAATTCCTTCAACCGGACTTCATACTAACGGCTATTCTCTTGCACGAAAAGTCCTGCTTGAAAAATATAAAATCACTGAAAGAATTCCATCACTCAATAAAACTTTAGGTGAAGAACTGCTCTCTGTTCATCGTTCATATCTCGACCTGATAAAATTCATTAAGAATAAAATTGATGTAAAAGGAATATCACATATCACAGGTGGTGGAATCGTTGGCAACACAAAAAGAATTTTACCAGGAGGATTAAAACTTAAAATTGATTGGAGTAAATGGGAAGTCCCGGCAATCTACAAACTGATTCAGAATACAGGCGATATAAGTGCTGAAGAAATGCGAGAAGTTTTTAATATGGGAATAGGATTAGTTTTTGTTGTTTCAAAAGATGATGTAGAGTCTGCACTGAAGTTAGCCAAAGAATTAAATGAGCAAGCTATAATTATTGGTGAAGTAAGCAAGTTAAGTTGAAGCACCAAATAACAAATTTCAAATTACAAATAATATCCAATGACCAAATCTCAAATAGTTAGAAAATGTAAGTTTGATATTCGATTTTAGAATTTGAAATTTGATTTGTGTAGATTTTGAGATTTTGCAAGGGTGGATTTTTTGTTATTTGAGATTTCCAGCTATTATTTATCGTTGAAAAATTATGTTCATAGATACTCACGCACATCTTTTTTATCCAAACTTCTCCCAAAGGGACGGATTTCCGGAAGGAGAACTGGATGAAGTAATTTCCAGAGCTAAACAGGAGAGTGTTGATTTCATCCTTGTACCTGCTACTGATTTAAAAACGGCAGAGCAGGTGATTGATCTTACAAAAAAATATGAAATGATTTATGGTGCAGTCGGAGTTCATCCTCACGATACAAAAGATTGGGATGAATCGTTAATCCCCAAAATTGAAAAGCTTGCAAAGAATAAAAAGATTGTTGCGATTGGTGAAATTGGTTTAGACTATTACTACGATTTTTCTCCCAAAGAAAAACAGATCGAAGCATTCAAAGCACAAATTGATCTTGCGCTTAAATTAGATCTACCTGTGATTATTCATAATCGTGATTCCGATGAAGATATGATGGAGATTATCAGAAGTTATTGCGGCTCAGGATTGAAAGCTCAGTTTCATTGCTATAATGGTTCACTTGAAGATGCGATGGAACTCGTTGGAATGAATTTTATGATTTCATTCACAGGGAATATCACTTTTAAAAAAGCTGATAACCTTCGCAAAATTCTTCAGCACATTCCACCTGAGAATTTACTGCTGGAAACTGATTCACCTTTTATGACACCGGTTCCTCATCGGGGAAAAAGAAACGAACCAGCATATGTAAAATTAGTTGCTGAAAAAATTGCTGAACTTCATAAATTAAGAATTGAAGATGTTGCAAGGATAACTTCATTCAACGCATTCAGAATTTTTGGAATCGGAAGCAAACCTGAAACTGCATTCACATACAAGCTTGGCAACTCACTTTACATTAATGTAACGAACCGCTGCAATGCTCATTGTGTATTTTGCAAACGAAAGGAATATCCAATTCTCAGAGGATATAATCTCGGAATGGAAAGAAGCGAAGAACCTTCAGCAGATGTTTATATAAAAGAAATTGGCGATCCGAAAGTTTATCACGAAATTGTTTTTTGCGGATATGGTGAACCAACCATCAGATGGGATATTGTAAAAGATGTTGCGAAGTATGTTAAAGATAATGGTGGAAAGACACGAATTAACACAAACGGTCACGGCAATATCATCAATAAAAAAAATATTACACCTGAAATGAAAGGCTTGATTGATGTTGTTTCAATCAGTCTAAATACATTTGATCCGAAACAATATTCGGAGCTCGTTGGTTTGGATACATCCTACTTTGATGAGATGATTGACTTTGCTAAAAAATCTAAACCATTTGTTGAGAAGGTTGTAATGTCAATTGTTTCAATTGATGAAGTCGATATCGAACATGCCCGAAAAATAACTGAAGAAGAAATTGGTGCGGAATTCAGAGTCAGAGAATATTTTTAAATGGAAAATGGTTGATGGAAAATGTATGATGGATAAATGAAGATGCTGCAAGTTATTTTCTCTAAATTAAATCCTTTAGTGGATAATAGAATTAATAAGTTAATTCTAATCTACATAATCCTACTTTTTCAATTTAATCTTTTTCCGCAATCCGAAAACTTGCCTGACGGCAGTCAGGTCCACAATCCGAAATCCGCAATTAGTAATCTGGTATCCGGCATCGAAAAAATTATCAACGATCCTTTCTTCGAGAAAACAACTATTGCCATTGATATTTTTGATTTGACAGACAGTATTTCTCTCTTCCAAAAAAATGAAAAACTCTTATTACGCCCTGCATCGAATATGAAATTACTTACAACTGCTGCAGCATTAATAAACCTTGGTGAGTATTATTCATTCAGGACAGACCTTTATCACACCGGTGTGATTGAAAGCGATACTTTGTTCGGTGATGTTTTTGTAGTCGGTGGATTCGATCCGGATTTTACTACAGAAGATCTTGACTCGCTTGTAAGAGTTATTAAATCACTCGGAATAAAATACATAACTGGCGGAGTGTACGGAGATATTTCAAAAAAAGATTCAATGTATTGGGGAAGAGGATGGATGTGGGATGATGACCCTGAACCAAGTGCACCATACCTCAGCGCTCTGAATATAAATGATAATTCAGTAGAAGTTTTTGTTGAAGGAAGTGAAGTTGGATCACCTGCTAAAGTTACTCTGATTCCGAGTACGGAATTTGTTAAAGTTGAAAACAATTCAGTAACTGTTGCCGAGGGTAATGCCGGTGATTTTTTAATAACTCGTGATTGGGTAAATAGAAAAAATACAATCCTGGTTAACGGTAAAGTCAGCAAAACTGAATTAAATATTTCATCTGAAAATAAATCCAAAGTAAATCTTCTTTATCCTGAAAGATATTTTCTTACATTATTCAAAGAGCATCTTGAACTGGGAGGAATTTATATTGACAAACCGATTGACATAAAACAATTGGATAAAAATTCCGTTTACCTTGCTACGATTTACAGAGCAATTGATACGGTGCTATCCGTGGTTAATAAAGACAGCGATAATCTGAGTGCTGAAATGCTGCTTTATGCAATGGCTTACAATGATTCAGGAGCGCCTGCAGCTGCAAATGATGGATTAGCCGCTGTAAAAAGATTTATTGATTCTATCGGGCTAATTTCTGATGATTACTCTTTTGCTGACGGCTCTGGAGTATCTCATTACAATCTTGTTTCTGCAGAACTGATTCTGAAAACATTAAAATATTTTTATTACGAAAGAAAAGATTTGTTCCCTCTTTTTTATAATTCACTTGCTGTTGCTGGTGTTGATGGAACTTTAAAGAACCGGATGAAAAATACAGCAGCACAAAATAATGTTCACGCAAAAACGGGAACGCTGAATGGTGTTAGTAATCTTTCAGGTTATGTAACTGCAAAGAATGGTCACTTGCTTGCATTTTCAATTATGATTCAGAATTTTGTGGAAGAGTATTCTAAAGCAAGAAGTTTCCAGAATAGGATTTGTGAATCTGCTGTGTCAGGAGTTGGTAATGGAATAACAAATGAAAAACTTTTTTTCTTATAAAATTTTCTGCAAACCATTTGACACGGATTTGATATCAGGTCTTATGTGGGATTTTGATATAACCGGACTTACTGGAAGATGATGATCACATTACAATTTTTATTTCAGAAAATTCGAGCACTACCGAAGAAGCAAATTGCAGAGGCGATGAACAAACTAAATAATGATAAACTTATTGAATCATTCAGAATCGAAAAAGAAATACTCGAAGACAAAAACTGGAATGAGATATGGGAAAAGAGCAGGGAAGTGATTAGAGTTTCTGATAGAATAGTCATAAAGCCAACCTTTAAAGAATATTCAGCAAAGCCGGATGAAATTGTTTTAACAATTGATCCGAAGATGTCTTTCGGTACAGGCGAACATCAGACAACAAAATTAATTTTAAGATTACTTGAGAAATATGTAACAAAAGGAATGAAAGTGCTGGATGTTGGATCAGGAACGGGAATACTAGCAATTGCATCAGTTAAACTCGGTGCTTCAAAAGCTGTCGCAGTTGACTTCGATGAAATTTGTCTTGAAAACTGCAAAGAGAATTCTTTACTAAATGAGGTTAGCGATTCAGTTGAAATTATAACCGGTGAAATTGATGATGTAAAAGAAAAAGATTTTGATTTGATTCTTGCGAACATTCAAAAAAATGTTCTGCTTGATATCGCTGATAAGATTAAGATCGAAACTGAAATCGGGTGGGGTTGTAATATTATCAGGGTTGCTTGAAATAGACAAAGAAGCGATTGAAGAAAAATATCATTCACTTGGTTTCAGAACGGAACAAGTTGAACAAATGGATGAGTGGATTGCGATTGTGATTTCAATGTAGGCAATAGAACACGGATCGGACGGATCAGATCTATTTTAACTTTATCAGGATTTTCTCCTTTTCATCGTTAGTAAAATATTTTCTTTTGAATTTAGGTTCTTTACTCAAGTTTTAAAAGTAATCTAACTTCTAGATCAGTTGCTTTTAAGTAATTTGATAATTGTGCTTCGTGTTCTTCGCAAATACTTTCAGCAGCTTTTATATTCAACAATAACTGGAATTCATTTACTGAATAAATCTGCAAAATAATCCACCCACTTATTCTATCTCATAAAATATTTTCAATATTTTTCGTGTTTGCTCAATAACATCTTTTAAATTTTTCCATTTTCGATAATTCAATTGTCATTGCAATTTTCCAATACAATTCTTTTTGAATGAAAGATGTTATGAAATAGCGCTTATAAACTTTTATGAAAAACGTCTTTGATTATCAACTCAGTAATATCACCGTGAAGCATAACTCCCTCCTTTGTGATTATCTGTTATGATCCGTCGCATCAGTCAGATCCGTGTTCATATTGTTCTATTCTCATAAACGATCTCGCCATTAAAAATTGTCATTTCCACTTTCACATCTTTTATATTCACCGGATCGATTGAAAGAATATCCTCACTCAACACAACGAAATCTGCAAGCTTACCGACTTCAATACTTCCTTTTATTTTTTCTTCAAAAGAAGCGTACGCTGCATTCAAAGTGTAACACTTGATTGCATCTTCAACAGAAATTTTTTCTTCGGGAATCCATCCATTTGGATTTTTGCCGTCAACGGTTTGTCGGGTTACAGCAGCATAAATTCCGTACAGCGGATTTAATGGAGCAACAGGCCAATCGGTACCGAATGCAACTACCGCACCGCTTTTCAATAACGATTTGTACGGATGTGTAGTTTTAATTCTCTCAGGACCAATTCTTTTTTCTGCCCAAACGCCGTCATCAATGCAATGATACGGCTGCACGGATGCAATCACTCCGATTTCTGCAAAACGATTTATATCTTCTTTGCGAATATGCTGTGCGTGCTCAATCCTGAATCTTCTGTCCCAGGGAGAATTTGCTTTTTTTATTCTCTCATACAGATCAAGCATAAATGCATTTGCTCTGTCGCCGATTGCGTGGGTGCAAATCTGCAGACGATTTCTGTCAGCGTCAGTAGCCCATTTTTCAAGATTGCCATTTGTAACAATATCAATTGCCAATCCAGAAGTTGACGGATCCTGGAAATAAGGTTCAAAGAACCAGGCAGTGCTTGCACCGAGAGAACCATCCGCATAACCTTTTAAACCGCCGCGTTTGATAAGTCCTTCATCGGTATGGACAGTAATTCCACCACGTACTATATCTTCATATTTATCAATCGGCCAGATGGAATAAATCCTGCAGGTTAACTTACCGTCTGCAAGAATTTTTTTATAGGCTTCAAACTCATCCGGCTGAGTTAAATCCTGCACGCTTGTGATGCCGAGCTTTCTTGCTTCTTCAAGTGCACGGAACGCTGCTTCAATATTTTCTTCAAGCGATGGAGGAGGAATTACTTTGAACACGAGATCCATTGCATTGTCTTTTAAAATTCCTGTTGGATTACCTTCTTCATCTCTTTCGATTAATCCGCCGTCAGGATCGGGAGTAATTTTTGTAATACCTGCAAGCTCGAGTGCTTTTGAATTTGCAAGACCAACGTGTCCGTCAATCCTGCTGACAAAAACAGGAGTGTTTTCTGTAAACGGATCAATCAATTCTTTTGTTGGAAGAGATTTTTTCAGGCCAGAGTTCGTGGTCCCATCTGCCGCCGGTTATCCATCTATTAATCCGTGGCGTTGCTCGACTATTGTCGAACGAAGCCGGGTCCTTGGCAATGTAATCTTCAATTATTTCAACAAACTCTTCTTTACTGAGAGCTGGACGAAGATTTATTCCGAGCAGATAACTTCCTCCGCTTGTAAAGTGAAGATGACTATCGTTGAATCCCGGAAGCATTAATTTTCCATCAAGATCAATCACTTCGGTGGATGCATCAATCAGTTTTCTTGCTTCATTTGTCGAGCCAACGAATTTAATTTTATTACCTTCAACGATCACAGCTTCTGCGTGTGGCTGTTTTTCGTTTACCGTATAAATTTTTCCGTTTATGAAATGCTTTCGTCATAGACTGCGCCTTAATTACAAGATTGAAAGATTGAAAGATTGCAAGATTGAGTAGTGCAAATAGAAAGAAAGATGTTTTTAAATGTAACATTGTTTATTCGTCTTGTTTGTTGATTTACAAATATAAAAATTATCCGCCTAAGGCGGAGATGATAAGCCAATTGGAGGGTTGCTGGCGTTGACTTTATAGGGATCATAGCTTATGTTTGAGGTAGTTAAAACTTACTTCGGGGAAAAAATGCCTGAGCCGAAGCTATTAGACAAAGTTCGGACGGAACTAAGAACTAAACACTACAGCAGAAAAACTGAAACTGCTTACACAAACTGGATCAAGCGGTTTGTGCTTTTCCATAATAAGCGCCACCCAAATGAAATGGGTGCTGAAGAGATAAAAGCGTTTGTTCAGGACGTGAGATAAAAAGAATGAATTTAAGCACTCCAAAATTTTTTTCCTACGTCAATAATCTTGCTACCAATCATCATGTCTCAAGTGCGACCCAGAACCAAGCCCTTCAGGGAATACTTTTCCTCTATAAAAATATATTGAATAAAAATGTAGGTTGGATTGAAGAAATAAAATTTGCGCATCGAAAGAGACACTTACCTGTTGTGCTTTCAAAAGATGAAGTGAAAATCATTTTTGAACATCTGGATGGAATTACATTAATGATTTCAAAATTATTGTACGGTTCGGGTTTAAGATTAGGTGAGTGTTTAAGTTTGAGAGTAAAAGACGTTGATCTTGATTTGAAGACAATTTCTGTTAGGGACGGCAAAGGTGAGAAAGACAGAGTTACTGTACTACCAGACAAGCTTGTTACTGATTTTAGAACTCATTTAAACAAAGTCAGGAATCTCTTCAAGAAAGATTTGGCTAGTGAAAAAATAGAAGCACCATTACCTTATGCTCTTGCAAAAAAATATCCGAATGCTGGTAAAGAACTCGCCTGGCAATATATGTTTCCGGCAAAAAGTCCCGCTTATAATCCGGAGTTAAAAAAATATTTCAGAGTGCATTTGCATCCCAGCACTTTTCAGAAAGAATTTAAAGCAGCTGTCAGAAAATCAGGTGTTGCAAAGCAAGCTTCACCACATACTTTAAGGCACAGCTTCGCTACGCATCTTCTACAAAACGGTTATGATATAAGAACAGTTCAGGAATTGTTGGGACACAATTCCGTTAAAACGACAATGATTTATACTCACGTGTTGAATAGAGGTATTGGTGTTAGGAGTCCTTTAGATTAAAGGTAGATAGATAGGAAATATCTTCGGGAATATATTCCTGAAAGAACTCGGTAATTTCAAGTTTAATTATAAGTAGTTAAATAAGTTAGGAAAAAAAATAAATGAATTGTGTGGTCGGTAGATTAGAAAATAATTCTTAAATAACAACCGGATTGAAGACCACCAATTCGGCATAAGTAATAGTTATACAAGTTTCTAAAATGAGGTGAAAAAAATGAATCGAATTTTATGGTTTTTTAATAATTCTTTTATTATATATCCGCTTGGTGTGCCCAAGGTCCGGCAAAATCCCCTACCGCAAGGTAAGTCTACTTCTCTTAGGGGTTGATTTTCATTTTTCTTTCTAGTGTGGGCTGTGCTATCGGCACGATGGAACAATTCTAAGAATTACAAATGGTGGTCGACATGGAAAAGCCAAGGATATTATTCCGACAAGTTTCTTAAATGGTGTTTCATTCAGATGTAATATGGAACTAGTTGTATTTAATCGGAGATATCAATAACAAGTGATACTTGGAACAAAGTAACACGAAAATGATAATAAAATATGTCTATTTCACAAATGAAATATTGGCTGTTGTAGACAAGGAATAAGGCCCGCGGCCCCGCGGCTTATGCGTTCATTTTAAAAAATTTCCTAATTCAGATCTATATCTTTCATTCAGGAGCCAAAAAGGGACGGTTGTTGGGCAATGATCCTACTAGACACAACGGTACTATCTGTTTCAACAAGTGGAACCGTGAATCCATGACGGGATCGACAAGTGCAAGTAGGACAGCTGTCGCCGCTCAATGTAGTGGTGAGGGCATTCTAGAACTCACGGCGATGGACACGGGAAGGGACCGGTTTGATTGGGTGTGTCGTTCAGAATGCAAATACGGGCACAGAGGAGGAGGAGAGGAAAAACACGGGGGGGGGCAACCGCGGCCCGAGACAGGGCCACGAGCAAAAACGGGACCGCCGGGGACGGGGAACAACGAGAACAACAAAAGTGGCGATAACTGGATAACTTAAATAGAAAGTGGAAAAATAGATAATTAAATAGCGTATTGTTTAAAGATTCGATCATAGAATGGCTGTCAGTCAACTGGATCGATAGTCCAAACGACAAACGGGGTAAACTTGGATACAAAAAAATGGAACACTAGGATCTTATAAGAATTTTATTTATGAGCCAATATAAATAGTGTTATTTTGGTGAATAATATTAAGAAATAAATGGCAATGGATCAAAACTCCTTCTTTATTGTGTTCTTGTCTGACGCGTGGTCGTTCGTATTAACTAAATGTTTCTACTTGATCTAAATTTGCAAATTTCGTATTTATAGAGTTATTTATTTAAAAAGAAAATTGTGGCCAACCAGAACTACAAGGCGTATTGACTCACATTATGAGCAAATGTACCAATTTCAGAATCATTCAAATATATAGTAATGGGACAGTGTTGGTTTGTTTGAACATACTTTTCAATCCAGCTATACGAGAAAAATAAACGGTGAATAACTCGGGATTAATAAGGAGTGTATTATTTAAGAGTGTTTATTTAGATGTAATATAGGAAGTTGTTGGAATATTCAAAACTATTAATGTGCTTATCCTTTTAAGGTAAATAATTTAGATGAATTGCCACATGAGTATTTACTTTCACAGAACTATCCAAATATTTTTAATCTTGATATAAAATTAAAAATAATAATGCCTCCCCTACGAAGAAAGTATTGATATGTTCTGGTTATAAAATTGCAATTAGTTATTGCATGAAGGAAGATAATCGAATCATTATAATTTTAGGTGAAAAACTACAACTATATCTATATTTGCAAGAGGGATATTTTGAGAATGAAGACAGAGATACTTTGAAATAAACGTGTAACCTCTTTAATAAGTAAAAAGTCAATAGCGTAAAAAAAATATTTTTCACCTATTCGATCCGATCCGGCAGCTGCCGGATAAAGTTCTTTGACAGTTTGGTCTACAATATTTCTTACTTTAAACAACAATCAATGCCGTAATATCAGTAAGGTAGCACAAAGGCAACCAAACCTCTTTCGGGACTTACTCATCACCAATTAAGTGAGAGTTGTTCCGATAAGAATCGGAACTATTCCAGATATTTAATTGGCATACGTGTAGTTACCCAATCCAGCGCAGGGATCCCGCCTCGGCGGGACCAGTTATGCGTAGGGGTTTACTACACGTGGCCATTGTAGAGACTTCTTATGCTGAAGTTCTACACCCTTGAATTTGTTGTTAAAGTCAGATTTATTTTTTAGAACGTGATAAACAATTTCAGCTATTTCTTTAGCGATAATAGTTTTAGCAATCTGTTTGTTTTTCTTTCTGAGCAGAGAGTTGTGATATTTACGAATAACCGGGTAATACTGAACAGCGTGAATGGCAGCATCACTGAAAGCAACCTTAAGATATTTGTTGCCATCTTTGGAAGAACGCTGTTTTGATTTACCACCGGAGTTACGGGCAGAAGGAACTAAGCGGCAGTAAGAAAAAAAGTTTTTAACATCCGGAAAGCGATTGATGTCATCAACTTCAAGTAAGATAGTAAAGGCATTCATCTTGCCGATACCTGGGATCCAGAGCAGACGTTGAATGTCATCATTAGGAATAAGGAAAGGATAAAGCTGTTTTTCAAGATCAAGCATTTGTTCATTAAGAAGCTGTTCAACTTCAGAAAGTTGTTGATATTGAAATTCAGGAATACCGGTAAGTTGAGTTGGAGAATCAAAATTATATTTTGCAAGCAGAAGCTGCATAGAGTTTGTAATGGAAGTATGGCGCTGAACAATCTTAAGACGGGCACGAAGAGCATCACGAAGCAGACGTTTGTCGTTAGAGATTTTGTAGGCAACGGGAATAAAGTTCATCCGAAGAAGTTGAGCGAGAGTGTGAGAATCCACCTTATCGGTTTTAACTTTAGCATAAGCGATGGCTTTAACATACTTAGCGTGAGCAAGGACCATAGGAATATTGATTGAACTTAAGAGATCATTTAACCAATACCAGGTCATAGTAGATTCGACAGTGGTTTGATGTTCACCCGGAATAGAACTGAAGTACTGGACAAAATTGTGAGCAACATTTTTAAGGTTTTCCTGTTTAACGATAACTCCGGAAGAGTCGACAGTAGTTAAGTAAGAAGTAAATTTATGAAGATCGATACCTGTGTAATACATTTGATACCTCCAATTTATAAACTAAAGGTTTATGGTTAAATTAAGATTGATGGTCAAACTTAACTTTTTACTTATTGGAAAAATATCAAGCGTCTTCAACGTCCGGACCGCCATTTTGGTTTGGCGTTTTATAGTTTTTGGGTTTTTTTGTGGGGGGGGGGGGGGGTTTTGTGGGGGGGGGGGGGTGGGGGGGGGGGGTAAAGGGTGGGGGGGGGTGTGTAAAAATTTTTTTTGGTTTTTGTTTTTTTATTTGTTTGGGTTATTTGGGGTGTGTTGGTGTGGGGTTTGGTGGTTGGTTGGGTTTTGTGGGTTTTTTTCGTTAGTTTGATTTCTTTAAGTTTGTTCGTTGTTCTAAGTGTTCGATTCCCGTAGGATCCCTTCGGGATAACTAATTAACTTGCCTTCGGTGTCTTACTGAAAAAGATAAGCACCTCCGGCTTAATATTTGTCTATTGTGTCTCTAATCGGCTTCGCTGTTCTGGGTCGTAGACTCCGTTAAAGTCTGCCGACTTGGCGAGCGGCGGGTTATCGGCAACGCTGTTAGCCCTCTACATAGAATAGTGATTTTCAATAAATTTTAAGATATTTCCGTTAATGAAAATAAGAATAAATAAATGATGGAAACAAAAATTAAAAATCAAATAAAAAATTTTTTCAGAAGTAAACCTGTTTTGCGTGCCTACTTATTTGGTTCAGAAGCAAGAGATGAGTCTCAAGAAAATAGTGATATAGATATATTGGTTGAATTAGACTATTCAAAACCAATTGGTTTAGAGTTTGTTAGAATGCAGCTTGAACTTGAAGAATTATTAAATAAAAAGGTTGATTTACTTTCCAGTAAAGGAATATCAAAATATATACAACCCTTTATTAACCAAGATAAAATATTAATTTATGAAAAGTGAACTTGGGGATAGAGCAAGACTTCAACATATATCTGAAGCTATTAAAGAAATTGAAAAGTATATTGAAAATAGCTCTTATGAAGATTTTCAATCCAATTCAATGATGCAGTTTGCCACAGTAAAACAATTAGAAATAATTGGGGAGGCATCAAATCAACTTACCGAACATTTTAGAAAATTATATAAAGAAATCGAGTGGCGGGAAATTATCGGTTTGAGGAATATATTAATTCACGAATATTTTGGAATTGATACAAAAATAGTTTGGGATATCTTACAAATAGATTTACCAAAACTTAAAATTCAAGTAGAAGAAATTCTCAAACAAATATAAGGGCAGGGCTAACCAGTGCTTCTACCCGACAGCGTTTTCGCATTCGGGTTTACTAAATTTTATGGTTGGCTATTCCCAGCCAGAAGCTGGCAAGATGCGGGTTAGCCGCAACGCCGTCAATCCATTTAAAAAAGTAAGCCATAAATGAAAAGCATAATAAAATATTTTGTTTCTCTAATTATTTTTCCTATCGTTGTATCCAGTTGTATTTTTTCAGACTCGTCAGATGAAAATCCTGAGTGGTTACAGAATCTAATACTGAAGTTCGAAACTGAACCGGTTGGAAATCCTCCGCAATCCATTTGGCAGTATGAATACAAAAATGAAATCGTATATTTCGTTCCGCCTCAATGCTGTGATGAATTCAGTACTCTCTATACCAAAGATGGGGAATTTATTTGTGCACCTGACGGTGGGATTACAGGAGACGGCGACGGCACTTGTTCAGATTTTTTCCAGGAGAGCAAAGAAGCGAAACTTGTTTGGAAAGATATGCGGGAACGGTAAGTTCATTTACTATCAAATATAACTCTTACTTTTTCTGAATTATTTAACTGAATCATTTAATTTATGCATCCACATTATCCAGCCAGCTTGCCACTCAATCCTTCCGCTTTTAAATTGTAGATGGAATTCACAGTTATAATTTTTTTTTGAGGAACTAAAATTATCTATGGAAATAAAATTTGAAGATTTGAAAGCACTCGGAAAAGCTGTTGATGTTTTAGAAAATCCTTCATTGACTGCTAAAATTACCGACTTCATTGGCCAGCCGATCGAAAAGGCATTTCAGTATCTTCCTGAAAAATGGAATGATAAAATTGGCGAGGTGACTCAGATAGCATTAAGAAAAGCTCTCAAACTGTCCATCTCAAGTATTCACAAGGAAAGCAGCAGAACTTCATCCAATACGATGCATAAAGTTTTGTCTGGTGCAAGCGGTGCTGTCGGAGGTGCTTTTGGATTAGCTGCATTAACAGTTGAGCTGCCTATATCAACAACAATTATACTAAGATCGATTGCAGATATTGCAAGAAGCGAAGGGGAGGACATTTCCTCAATCGAAGTGCAATTATCTTGCCTGGAAGTTTTTGCTTTGGGAGGAAAGTCGGATAAAGATGATAGTTCAGAAAGCGGATACTTTGCTGTTAGAGTAGCGTTGGCAAAATCTATCCCGGAAGTTGCAAAGTATATTACTGAGAAAGGTTTAACAGAAGAAGGTGCTCCAATACTTGTAAAATTTATTCTCAAGATTGCCGCGAGATTTGGAATCCAGGTTTCTGAAAAAGCTGCGGCACAAGCTATACCATTGATTGGTGCGGCTGGCGGTGCGATAATTAATTTGTTGTTTATTGATCATTTCCAGAATATTGCCTGGGGTCATTTTACTGTGCGAAGGCTGGAAAGAATTTATGGTGAAGAAAATATCAGGCAGGAGTACGAAAGCATATTGAGATTTAGTAAAAAATAGATAGTATTAATTTCTGCAAAAGTAATTATAACTAGCTTGTAAAAAATTGCAGTACACAATGGAAATGAAAACATACATAGCATTGTTCAGGGGTATTAATGTTGGAGGAAATAATATTCTTCCAATGAAGGATCTGGTAAAAATTCTTGAAGGAATGGGATTCAAAGATGTTCGGACTTACATTCAAAGCGGTAATGCAGTTTTTAGAAGTGCATTATTGAAGACAGATAAAACAGCGAAAGAAATTAGCTTAAGTATTTCAAAAAGTCACGGATTTATTCCGAAAGTTATAATTCTGGAAATATCAGAACTGAAGAAAGCAATAAATAAAAATCCATTTCCGACTTCAGAAGGAAAAGCGTTACATTTCTTTTTCCTGGAATCGCATCCTAAAAATCCGGATCTGAAAGCACTTAGCGAAGCTAAAACCAAATCAGAAGAATTCAAGCTAGTACAAAATATCTTCTATCTTTTTGCACCTGATGGAATTGGCCGCTCTAAGCTGGCTAACATCGTTGAGAAAAAATTAGGTGTACCTGCAACCGGAAGAAACTGGAATACAATAACCAAACTTATGGAGATGGCTGAGCAGTGAGTTAACAGGAAGTGTCAGAACATTCATTAATCAGCAGTAAAAAATTATCTTTAATACACAGTGAAAAAAATATTATGAAGAAATTCAAATCAATTATATCATTATTTATAGCAGTACTTACACTTAGTAATTATTCCTTATTCGCGCAGGAAAAATCTTCAGTGTGTTTCACTTTCGATGATGGAAATCCGAAAGACATTTTGAATTATGATAATGAAGTCTGGAATAAGATGATATTAGATCAATTAACGGAGAGAGATTTGCAGGCAGTATTATTTGTCTGCGGAAGGAATCTGGATAATGAAGATGGAAAAATGGTTTTAGAAAGCTGGGATAGAGCAGGTCATATAATTGCTAATCACACTTACAGTCATCTGAATTATAACAATCCGAAAAATGATTTTGAGAAATTCAGGGATGATATTCTTAGATGCGATTCATTGATCAGCGGTTACAATAACTTTCAGAAGTATTTCAGATTTCCGATGCTCAAGGGTGGTGAAACAAGAGAAAAGAGAGATTCAATAAATGCATTTCTTCATCGAACAGGTTACAAAAACGGTTACGTAACAATTGATAACTCTGATTGGTTTATCAATTCACGGATGATAAAATTTATGGAAGAAAATCCTGGAGAAAGTATTGAGAAATACAAAAAATATTATATCGAGCACCTGATCGACAGAGCAAAATACTATGATGAAATTGCATTTAAATTATTAGGAAGAAGAGTTAAGCATACTTTGCTTCTGCATCATAATTTAACATCGGCATTATTTTTAGGAGATTTGATGGAAGCGTTTGAAAAAGAGGGCTGGGAATTAATCAATGCTGATGATGCATTCACTGATCCGGTATTTGAAATGATTCCTGATATTATTCCGGCAGGTGAAAGTATTATCTGGGGACTTGCGAGAGAATCAGGCAAGTTTGATGATGTAATCAGGTATCCTGCAGAAGATAGTCCGTACGAAGAAGAAAGAATGAATCAATTAGGATTATAAAAGAACATACTGAAGAAATGTATATCCTTGATTCAATCGGCAACACTTCATTAATTCAACTCAACAAAGTAGTTCCATCGAATGGCGCAAAAATATTTGCTAAGCTCGAATGGGAAAATCCAAGCGGAAGTATGAAAGATCGTGCTGCTCAGGCAATGATTTCTAAAGCAGAAGAGGATGGAAGATTAAAACCGGGATATACGGTTGTTGAATACACCGGAGGAAGCACTGGAATTTCACTCGCGTTAATTTGTGTTGCGAAAGGATATAAACTTCAGATTGTAACTTCAGATGCTTTTAGTAATGATAAGCTTATCCAGATGAAAGCTTTCGGTGCTGAGTTGACAATGGTTCCAAGTGAAGGCGGATTGACTACCAAAAAATTAATTCTCGATATGATTGAAGCCGCAAAAGAATTCAGCAAGAAACCAAACACATACTGGACAAACCAACTCTATAATACAGATAGTATTACAGGTTACTATTCATTAGCGGAAGAAATCTGGAACCAGTCAAATGGAAAAGTTGATGCGTTTGTTCACTCCGTTGGAACAGGTGCTTCTTTGCGGGGGGTTGCAACAGTATTGAAGAAAAAAAATCCTAAAATAAAAATTGTAGCAGTTGAGCCTGCTGAGTCAGCTGTTTTGTCGGGTGGTCAACCTGGACCGCATAAAATTGAAGGAATAGGTATTGGTTACACTCCACCGCTCTGGGAACAAGGACTTGTTGATGAAATTATTCCAGTTAAAACGGAAGACGCTAAAGAAATGGCAAGGCGATTATCACGTGAAGAAGGAATGTTCGCAGGTACATCGTCGGCAGCCAATGTGATTGCTTCTATTCAGGTTGCAGAGAGATTGGGACCTGAAGCAAAAATTGTCACGTTGATGGTGGATTCCGGTTTGAAATATCTCAGCACTGACGTTTATAAAAAGTAGAATTGCTCATCTGAAATCAGATAAAATTGATTGCGACATCTGTTGCACACTAATTTTTTGATTTCTATTTTAGTCTGGAATTCAAAAAGACTTTTCGATTTAACTAAATCCGACCTCTCCGAAAAAATTCCGTTATTATTCATTATCAGCGCAGCGATGATTAATCTTTACGAAGACATAAAATCAAAAAATCATTATAACAAATTTGAAATTGGCGGACTTCTCTTTGCAGAATACAAATGTCCGCTTGAGGAGAAGTTTGTCGGAATCTGGACTCACACAGATTATCTTGTTCATGTAGTTTCAGGAAAAAAAACGTGGCACACAACTGAAGGAAGTTTCACTGCAGAAGCGGGTCAGTCATTATACTTCAAAAAAGGTGCAGCAATAGTAGAACAGTTTTTTAATAAAGAGTTTTGCCTGCTTCTCTTTTTTGTGCCGGATGATTTTATAAGAAATGTTGTAAACGAGTATGCCGGTGAGATAAATTATTCTGACGACAAGAATGTTTCAAAGCAATCAACTATTCGTGTAAATGATGATGTTGCGTTGAATGTATTTTTTCAATCAATGATGACTTACTTTTCGGGAGTTGAAAGACCATCAGAGGCATTGTTAAAATTGAAACTAAAAGAATTGATCCTTAGTATACTGGTAAGCCGAAACAATCCATCACTCTCCAACTACTTTAATTCGATTGCAACCCGGGAAACACCGTTGGTTAGCGAAATTATGGAAAACAATTTCAGATATAATCTTTCACTTGAAAATTATGCGGAACTGTGTCACAGGAGTCTATCATCTTTCAAAAGAGATTTTCAGCAGCAGTACAACGAAACACCAGGAAAATGGCTTTTGAATAAACGACTTGACTATTCAGCAGTTCTTTTGCGCAACAATCATTTAAACATTTCCCAGATAGTTTTCGAATCCGGCTTTGAAGACCTATCTCATTTCAGCAGAGTATTCAAGAGCAGGTTCGGAGTGTCGCCAACTCAGTTCCGAAATCGGACAGTTGCACAGGACTGAACTTTTAAAGCAATTTTTTGAACTTCTCGGCAAAGTAGGCTTTTTTTGTCGTCATTATTATTCATTATCAACAAAAAACATTTAAGGAGGTTATTTATGTCAGTAAAACCAATGAAAAATTGGATAGAACTCGTTCATACAATTGGAAAAGATTTTGAAACCAGGGCAGAGAAATATGACCGCGATGACTTGTTTGTCGCTGAAAATTATTCTGAATCTGAAAGAGTATGGCTTTTTCAAAGCTATCATTCCAGAAGAACTCGGTGGAGGCGGAGTTTCGCATTCAGAATTGTGTGATATTCTTCGAGATACTTGCACAATATTGCGGCTCAACTGCATTAGCACTTTCTATGCATCAGCATCTTCTTTCAGCAAATGTTTGGAAATACAAACACGGACAAGGAATGGAAGAAATGTTGAAGAAAGTTGCAGTCACTCAACCGGTTCTTGTTAGCACCGGGGCAAACGACTGGTTAGAATCGAGTGGTGAAATGAAAAAAACTGACGGCGGTTTTCTTGTGAATGCAGTAAAACATTTTGCAAGTCAGTCTGCCGTTGGTGATATTCTCGTTTCAAGTGCAGCGTTTGAAGATCCTGAACAAGGCTGGCAGGTTTTACATTTTTCTGTTCCTTTTCAATCACCGGGATTGAGCCTATTGAATAACTGGCAGGCAATGGGAATGAGAGGAACAGGTTCACACAGTGTGAAGCTGGACAAAGTTTTTATTCCTGAAACAGCAATCACTTTACGCAGACCAAGAGGTGAGTTTCATCCTGTATGGAATGTAATTCTGACTGTTGCAATGCCATTGATAATGTCAGTCTATCTTGGAATTGCTCAGAAAGCTGCAAGGATTGCAATTACTCATGCAAGTAATCAGAAAAAGAGCAGACCATATATTCCTGAACTGATTGGGGCAATGCACAATGAGCTTACAACTGCTGAGCTTAATGTGAAAGATATGATCAGGATTGCGAATAATTTCGACTTTAAACCAATCGATCAGAATGGACAGGATATTTTAACGCGAAAAACTAACTCAGCAAATGCCTGTATTAAAGTTGTAGAGAAGGCGATGGAGATTGTCGGCGGACAGGGATTTTACCGCAGCTTTGGACTGGAAAGATTATTCAGAGATGTTCAGGGTGCAAAATATCATCCATTACAGGAAAAAGACCAGCTGCAGTTTTTAGGAGATTATATTTTACGAAGGGAATTGAAAGAGTCTACAGAAATTCTAGCCGCCTAAGTAAATAATAATTGTTCTCGCATATGTGATAACACAGGGACACAGCATGCAGTGTCCCTGTTTATTGTTGACCACTTCAAATCAAATTCCTATTTTTCATCAAGTTCTCTTTTTTCTTATCATAACAGATTTTACAATATGAAAACATCAATTCTTTTGCTTATGTTTTTCTCAAGCATCCTTGCGCAGGAAGATTCAATCACCGAATTATTCCCCGGTAAGTGGAAAATGGGATACTGATATAAATCAGAATTCTTTGAAGAATGGGAGCTTGTAAATGAAACTGAGTTAATTGGAAAAAGTTATAGAATGAAAGAGGGAGTAAAAATGATTAGTGAAAATATCTATTTGAAAAAATTTGCTGACCAATGGGCTTATGTTGCCATTCCCAAAAGTCAAACCATTACTCTCTTTGCACTAACTGAGTACTCAAATAACAAATTCATTTTTGAAAATAAAGAACATGACTTCCCACAAAGAATTATTTACGAATTTTCATCAGACGGAAAACTATTGGCCGTGGTTGAAGGTGAAGTGGAAGGGAAAATAAGGAGGGAAGAATTCTCATTTATTTTAGTGAAAAATTAAGTTTAGATTTTAATGAATATCAGACTATCATCCGTAAAAGATTATTTCTGAAATAATAAAAATTTATAATCACGCTGTTGATGAAAAATTTGCAACTGGCAGATACTGAATACGTTTCAGTTGATTCCAGGAAAGATTGGTTTGCACAGCACTCACCGGACACTTATCCTATTTATGTTGCAGAAGAAAATGGTGAGATAATCGGCTGGTGTTCTTTAAGTCCACACAGACCCGGAAGAAAAGCATTAAGAACAGTTGCGGAAATCAGTTACTACACTCATAAAGATCACAGAAGAAAAGGAGTTGCTAATAAATTAATTACTTATACAATTGAATCAGCAATAACTCTTGGGTTTAAAAATCTGATTTCCATTTTGCTGGATTTAAACAAACCAAGCATTCACATCCTTGAAAAATTTGGTTTTAAAAAATGGGGGCACTTACCTGATGTCGCTGAGATTGATGGAGTAATTTGCGGGCAGTATATATTTGGAAGAAAGTTGAGCGATTAATTTTAGCAGCAATGTAAAATCATTACCGGAGCAAAATAATATGGAAATGAAAGATATTCCGTTTGGAATTACAGACTGGGAAAAAATCGAGAAAGTAGAGCACAAAGGAGAATCAGGAACTTCATTCTGGAAAACACGTGAGTTTAACAATATCAGAGTACGGATTGTAAATTATTCACCTGGATATCAAGCTGATCATTGGTGTTCGAAAGGTCATATACTGCTGTGTCTGGAAGGCGAACTAAACACAGAAACGAAAGATGGACGAAAACATATACTAAAGCCCGGAATGAGTTACCAGGTTGCAGATAATGATTTGCCACATTGTTCATCAACCAAAACCGGTGCAAAGTTATTTATTGTTGATTAAACAGATTTTTAGGAAAGGAGATTTATATGAATTTATATCATTACAGTATTATTTGTTTTACTTCGTTTTGTCTTTCGTCCTTTGCACAAAATGAAAGCGAAGCGAAAGTAAAATATGATGTCTTTTCTTTCGAAAAAGAAGTTACACTTCCCGGAACACCCGAAGTTATTTTCGATGCGGTTACAGGCGATATCAGCGGATGGTGGGATCATTCATATGTCTGAGAATCCAAAAGAATTTTACATAGAACCATTCCCCGGAGGAGGATTTTTGGGAAATATTTGATGATGAAGGAAACGGTGTCCTTCACGCAAGAGTTATTTATGCAGACAGGGGAAAAATATTAAGATTTGATGGACCTCTTGGTTTATCTGGAAAAGCAATTCAAATTGTAACCACATATCAGTTTGAACCTGTTGGAACTGATTCAACTTTATTTAAAGTTTCCGTGCACGCCGCGGGCGAAGTCGAGGAAGGAATTCCTGCCATTGTAGAAAAAGTATGGGAACATTTTATTTTTG
>JAXHLB010000021.1:0-77810 GCA_034522695.1 Ignavibacteriaceae bacterium
AATCGTTTTAATGTGAGACTCACCTTTGAGGTGAGTCTCACTTAAGAATTATTATTTGAGTAAAATCATCTTCTTCGTCTGAACAAAACCTTCAGTAACTATACTATAGTAATATACTCCCGCTGAAAGTTGATTTGCATTAAACTCAACTTCATAAGTGCCCGCCGGTTTTTCCTCATTAACCAGAGTTGCAATTTCATTTCCGATAACATCAAAGACTTTAATCGAAACAAACTGCTTATTCGCTACTGCATATTTTATAGTGGTCGAAGGATTAAACGGATTTGGATAATTCTGCTCAAGCACAAAACCGTTTGGCGATAAATTACCTACAGCGACGATATCACTATAACTATAACTACCGTTGTAATCAATCTGTTTCAATCTATATTCAAGAGCAGTTGCATTTATTCCTGTGATATAATCCTCAAAATTATAGTACGTCGGTTCTGTTGTTGTTCCTTTGCTTTCACGGAAACCGACTAATGTCCAATCACTTAATATTTCGTTCTCAAAATCTCTCCGGTAAATTTCAAATTGCTGATTGTTTGTCTCAGTTGATGTTACCCACTCAAGCAAAATTTTTGTGCCGTTGTTTGTCGCAGTAAAAGAAGTAAGTTCAACCGGGATGTTACTTTCATCAAGCGTTAAGGCTTTGATGCATAAATTTGCAGAGCCTGCCGGCCAGGGAGGGTCCGCATAATAATACATATCCTGCCATTGAGAACCATCCCAGTAAAAGCTTTCATTGGGATTTGAGGTTGAGTTTACGATAGTCAGATATGAATCACCAATCAAAAGAACAGGAACTTCCGAAGTCCTGTCAAATGGTTGACCACCTCTGGAAAGATTAAGGTAAACATAGAAATCATTTCCTGCTTCAAGAAAAAGAGGATTTGTGATATCTATTGTATAAAAACCGGAATACTGGCTGTAACCGGATTGTGAGAGTAATTCATTTTGAAGCTGACCACTTTGAAATGTATCATATACTTTGAATGTATAATTAACACTATCAGCGGCGGTGAAAAAACTCACAGCCTTCAAATACTCATCTGATCCGGCAGTGAAAGCATTAAAGCCTTCATTGCAATCTGTTTTGGTAGCCCGCCATCCATGATAATCGTGATAGTAAATGTGATCATACTGCTGAGGTTCAACATCTTTAAATGTAACCGCACCCATCTCAATATTTTTTCCGCAATGTTTGTCATAATAAGATATCCAGAAATATCCGCTCAGTCCCCAGCCCGCTCCCCAACTGTTCTTAACTAACCAGGCACCCGGCAATGGAGCTTGTGTTACTTTGTTATCATCCCAGCCGATTATTGATACAGCATGATTCGGATCTTGTGTTGATGTTGGAGGTTGATAGTGAATGTAATTCTGTATGAACGAACTTGCATAACACATACAGGTTCCCATAACTCCGTAATCCATTATCATTTGTTTGAGAGTATTTATGTTGCTCAAATCTGAGTATGTATTCAACCAATAAATCTCACGTGGATAATAATAATGCCAACTCGTATCGGATCTCGGTGGAGGTGTACTATAGGATTGTCCATCAATATCTCTCACTGCTCCCTCACCTCTTGATAAGTAAGCTGAAGATACTCTGTAATCTCCTCCTTCGTGAACTACCAATCCATTGCCTGTAGGAGGAGTTAAATCACCATTATAATACTGATTAAAACCATTCCACCAGTCCAGATGATATTCTGCTAAATTTGGTTCGCCTGTTTCTCCGTTATTTGCCCAGGCACCTGTCATTAAAAGATTTCCTTCCATTGCAGCCATTGTGCCGTGAGTCCAGCAAGTTCCTCCCTGCTGTGATTTGACAGACGTTACATAGTTTACGCCACCAACGTTTCTCAAATCAAAAGTGGGAGGTGGAGTTTGAGCAGTAATTGTGGAATAGAAAATAAATAATAGTAACCACGTAAAAACCGAAATAAGTTTTTTCATATTAACCTCTTATGATTAAAAATTATAGAATGAATGAATTTTGGTGAGTTGTGAAAATGTTGTAGTTCTCTAAAGTAGCAGAACCAGGTAAGTATCTTAAAGCGAGATTCTGTTAGGATTGCATTTTTATTGCAAATAAATCTATCAGACTTAATGTCTTTCAATCCCCTAACCTTGTGTAATTAAATTAACTATTTAAACTTATTCAATTTTGAGATTAAAACCTTGGAAAGGTTCAATAAAATAATTTTAAAAATTTCTGATTTTGAAATTAGTGAGTTCTCTCTTACTTTTATGCAGTTCTTTCAAATGTTTACGGTGTTCCCGCTCAATAAATTGAGTAAGGGAAATTATAGGGAAGTCCGGTGCGATGTCATTCCGAATTTATTTCGGAATCTCCAAAGATCCTGAAACAAGTTCAGGATGATTACCATCAAATCCGGCGCTGTCGCGCAACTGTGAAAATCAGTATGCACCAGGCAGTAAGCAGTAGGCAATTATTTGCATACTGCATATTGTTGCACGATTGGTGCATTGCCTACTGAACAAGCCAGGAGACCTGCCGTAAATAAAATTTAATCAACCTTCGCGAGAAAGGTAAGATTTACGATGGTCTTTCAAAATCTCCATTCGTTTTATCTCAACTTTTTTATACGCGAAGTTACTTTTTAGCCAATAGCTTATAAAAGCCGTACGCTATTTTATATTATAGGAGTAACTTCAGTGATAAAAAGAATTATTATCCTGCTTCTATTTGCAGTTATTAATTCTACTCACTTTCTAATTGCTCAGGAAAGTGATTCTGTAAAAACTTATTCTCTTTCTGATGTGGTAATTGTTGCAAACAGATTTGAGAATAATGTCAGGGATATTTCAACAAAAGTTGAAGTAATTTCAGAAAAGAAAATTCAAAAGCTGAATGGCAATCGCTTACCAGATATAATTAAAAACTCAAGTTCTGTATTTGTCAAATCCTACGGATCTACTCCTTCGCTTCAAACTATTTCAATAAATGGATTAGGGGCTGAACATACTTTAATACTTTTAGATGGAGTTAAGCTAAATTCATTTCAAAATTCTGTTGTTGATTTATCATTAATACCAATTGAAAATATTAGCAGGATAGAAGTCTTGAACAATGGGGCAAGTTCTATTTACGGCAGTGAAGCTATTGGCGGAGTAATTAATATTATTACCAGCAATAAACTCTCTAACAATTCTGACAATGATTTACAACTTAAAGTTGGACTTTCAGGTGGTTCATATAATACTTTTCGTTACTCTTTAGGTTTATACCAAAAGATTAATTCGTTTGACGCGCGGATTTTTTACAATAAAGAAAAATCTGACGGCAGCTTTAATTACTATTATGATGATGGAATAAACATAACAGAAAAAGAAAGGCAGAATGCCGCCTATTCTATATATGATATCGGACTGAACTCACAATATATTTTTGATGACTATAACAGATTAAAATTTATTTCAACATATTCTGATCAGGATAAGCAAGTACCAGGTATTGAAACCGGAACTCCGCCAGCAAAAACAACCCAAACAGATAAGAACTGGAACAACATACTCATTTCAGAAAATATTGTTTCAACTAATTATTCATTTATCACCAGTTTTAATTTCCAGAATAATTTGATGAATTATGATGTTGAACCACTAACGCACAGCTTCTATAAAAATATTGTTTATTCTGTTTCACCAGAACTAAGATGGAAGAATGAAGACAATAATATTGTTTTGGGTTATAACTATTCATACGGAAGTCTTGCAAGCAATGAGGTTGATAGTGGTGCAATCAGAAATATTCATTCGGTTTATCTTTCTACAGGTTTACTTGCAGCATATGGGTTTAGAGTTTATCCTTCAGCAAGATATGATCACTATTCAGATTTGAATGAAGATGTTCTCACTTATAAGATTGGAATAAATTATCAGCCGTTCAGTAAAGTTGATTTGAGCTTTAAAGCTAATGCCGGCAATAATTTTAGAGCGCCCACATTTAATGATTTATACTGGAAAGAATCCGGCAACAAAGATTTAAAATCAGAAAGTTCTTTTAATGCTGAAGCCGGAATTATTTATTTCTTCAATCTGTTTTTTACAGCCCAATTTGAATTTACCTACACTTACATCCTGGCAAAAGATAAGATTGTCTGGACTCCGCAAAGAAATTTTATCTGGACACCAATAAACATTGCTCAATCCGAATCCAACAATTATTTGGTTAACTTATCTTTAACAAAAGAAGTTAATGAAGATATTACAATAGGATTCGAGTCTGGTATTAATTTTACAACCTCAAAAAAGACAAGCGAATCTTTCCAAAATGATCCAACTAACGGAAAATATTTTCCTTATTTACCTCTGCAAACAATAAAATCCGGGTTAATGCTTGAGTACAGATTTATTGGATTCAATCTCTTTTACATTCACACCGGAAAAAGATTTTCTGATTTTGAAAATAAAAAATCCTTAAATCCATACAACATATTAGATGGAAATATTTCTATTTACACAAAAATATGGGAGGTTAATTCTGTGATAAAGTTTGAATTAAATAACATCACAAATACCAGTTATGAAACTATTTCGGGTTACCCTATGCCATTAGGAAATTTTATGCTAACACTAACCATCAATTATTAATCAAAGGAGATCTATATGAAAAAACTTCTAACAATTGTTTTTGTGCTTACAATTTCTGTTGCGCTTTATGCTCAGCAGCTTAGTAAGGTTTACGCTTTAAGTGAAGGCGGTTTTAGCGCCGGCAGTTCAAAACTCTCGGTGCTTGATGTTCAGACAAATAATTTTACACAAAGTATTTTTTCTCCCGGTAACATTGGTTTATATCCGGACGGATTAATCTTTCACGAAAACTATTTGTATCTAACCGAGCAAGGAAATTATTTAAGCAGCGGAAAAATTTATAAACTTGATACACTCGGTAATGTTATAAACTCTGCAGTGGTTGGGACAAACCCTTATTCTCTCACGATTGCAAATAGTAAAATTTATCTAACAAACGGACCTGCAAGCAATGTAACAATATTAAATCTGAATGATTTTTCATTTATTAAAAATGTTTCTGTAGGTGTATATCCTCAGGAAATAATTTCATTTAATGATAAAATATTTGTTGCAAATAATAGTCTTTTCGGAGGTGCTTCAGACTCAACCGTATCAGTTATAGATCCGGTTTTGGATTCTGTAGTTGCAACAATAATAGTTAAAAAAGATCCATCTTCTTTTGCTGTTTCAAATGATAACTTCTTGTTTGTTGGATGTCCGGGTGATGAAAACAGTGGGAAAGTATTTAAAATAAATCCAGTTTCACTTGAGATTGTAGAATCAATCAGCATTCCTGCTTATGGAGTAGGGAAAGATATTTCCGTTGATAAAAACAGCAATGATATTTTTCTAATCGGATACACAAACGATATTGTAAAATATAATTTAGTTACGCAGAACAGCTCTCTAATTCTTTCATCAGTATTTCCAAATAATTATTACTATGGCTATGGTTTTGATTATACTAAGAAAAGACATTACGTATTAGACGCAAAAAACTTTACGGTTGAAGGTTCGATGTTAATTGTGGATAGTACCTCAACTATCTTATCAAACTATGCTACAGGTATTGCACCAAGAAGACTATTATTTAAGTACAACGGCAGTTCAACAGATGTGAATGAAAACTATATTGTTAATTCATTTAATCTTGAACAGAATTATCCGAATCCTTTTAACCCGACCACGAAAATAAATTGGCAATCTCCGGTTAGCGGCTGGCAGACATTAAAAGTCTATGATATTCTTGGTAATGAAGTTGCAACATTAGTTGATGAATATAATTCAGCAGGAAATTATTCAATAGATTTTTCAGCAAACAATTTAGCCAGCGGAATTTATATTTATTCCCTGACCATAAACGATGGGAAGAAGAACCTGACTTTATCTAAAAAAATGACTGTTTTGAAATAATAAAATCAAAATAAAATTAAATGCTCAAAGACATCATCAAAACATCTCACAAACACAACATTGTTCTCGAAAACAGTGTGTTTAAGTTTTCAGAAAGTAAAGTTTGCTTTAAGGATTACATTTTTTACATTAACAAACTTAAGTTTTTCTATGGTATTGAAGGTGCAGTTATAAAATCAAAAGAAGAATTGTTTGTGTCTGACAAAATAAATACGAAATGAATAAGTTTTGAACTCTTACACAAAACACGAAATAAAAAGCTGTCCGAGATGCGACAGCACTTTTGAGTGTAAACCAGGGAACATTACTCAATGCCAGTGTTATGCTGTGGCACTAACCAAAGACGAAGCTGTATTTATAAAAGAGATTTATGATGATTGTCTTTGCGCAGATTGTCTTATAAAAATGAAACAACTTTATAAAGAAAAACAGGTACTTCAGTATTATTCATCAATTAAGTGCTAATATATTTGCAATTGTTAGATTTACATTTATTTTATTTTTGAAAATCTCAGTGTTTTTTAATTTTAATCTCAAAATAAATTCGGAACATGCTTTGAATTTTTAGTAAATAAACCTTTATCTTTGAACTAATTATTACAAGAAATATCTTTTATAGATTTTTATTGAAAGGAAAAAACGATGACTGATCAAATGAAAAAAATTAGCCCAAACTTTTGGGTTGTTACCTTAATGGTTTTTGCTGCGGCATTTGTGCGATTACTTCCTCATCCACCAAACTTTGCACCAATAGCAGCAATGGCTTTATTTGGCGGCGCTTACTTCAATAAAAAATGGGCAGCGTTTCTAGTCCCGCTTGCGGCAATGTTTATTACTGATTTAATTCTCGGATTCCACGAAACTATGTGGGCAGTATATTTAAGTTTCGCATTGATAGTTGTGCTTGGTATGACGATGCTAAAGGAGAAAAAGATTGGAAACATCTTTTTTGCATCCGTCATTTCTTCTGTAAGTTTCTTTATCATCACAAATTTCGGAACTTGGCTATCCACTCCGCTTTATGAGAAAACGGGAATAGGTCTAGCAGCCTGCTATACTGCAGCAATTCCATTTTTTCACCAGACATTGTTGAGTGATTTATTTTTTGTTGGAGTTCTTTTTGGATTATATCATTTAGTAAAAATGAAATTCCCGGTATTAGCAAAATCAAAAGTTTAAATCATAGGCGGCACATAGCCGCCTTTCTTTTTAGATGTTTATGAAACATAAACCTATTCTAATTGATCTTGATGGTGTTCTGAAACTTGGTAACTCCCCTGCCCCTGATGTAAAAGAGTTTTTTGATTTCATTAAAGAAAATAATATTCCTGCCTGTATACTCAGCAACTCTACTTTAAGAACTGGTGAGCAAGTAAAAGAATTTTTTACTTCCCATAAAATTGAACTTACAATTCCTGCAATCACTGCTTTCGATGCAACAGTTTCATTCGTAAAAAAGAATTATAAAAAAGTTCAGGTTTACTGCCGCGATTATTTAATCCATCACTTCGAAGGAATGATTGATGAAGAGAATCCTGAAGCCATTGTAGTGGGCGATATTGAAGATAAGTGGAATTATCAGATTGTTAATGACATATTCAAAAAAGTTTTAGCTGGTGCTGATCTTGTTGCAATGCATAAAAATAAATACTGGAATCCTGCCGGAGAACTACTGATTGATGCCGGTGCTTTTACAACAGGGATTGAATTTGCTTCAGGCAAAGAAGCAATTCTAATTGGAAAACCTTCACCTCATTATTTCAAAGCTGCACTTGAAAGCATCGAAGCTAAAATAGAGGATGGATTTTATATGATTGGTGATGACATTGAAAACGATATTAAAGCTGCTCAGGATATTGGAGGGAAAGGAATTCTCATCTACACTGGTAAAACAAAATTTCCACTTGATAAAAGCATAAATATAAAACCGGATTTTGAAGCACACTCGCTTAAAGAAGTGATTTCAATACTCAGGCAGTAACTGTAACTGACTTTTTAACATTACTTCGACCCAGAGCATATTTAACAATTCTTTTCAAAGCCTGAGCATAAGTCATTCCTGCATGCTGTGCAGATCTCATAAATCCGGCTCCTTCAGTAATATCAGGATTTGGATTTACTTCCAGTACATAAAGCTTATTTTCTTTTGATAGTCTCATATCAACCCGCGCATAATCCCGGCATCCCATCACTTTGAAAGCTTTGAATGCAAGTTCTTTGGCTCTTTTTTCAATGTTCTTTGGAAGAGGAGCGGGACAAATTGGAATAGTTTTATGATAAGATTCATGATGTGGATCCCATTTTGCCTGATAGCTTACTATGTTATGAAGATGATCAGGCATCGTAGAAAAATCAATTTCACTTATTGGCAGAACCCGAAGTCTTTTATCGCCCATAACCGCAACATTCAACTCCCGGCCCTCAATGAACTCCTCCACAAGTGCCGGCTGATTATATTGTTTAAGAACATGTTCAATTCTCTTCTTGAGTTGCTTGCCGTTATTTACAATTGATTCATTCTCAATCCCAACGCTTGCGTCCTCAAAGGCTGGTTTAACTAAAAGCGGATAGTTAAGCTTATGGGAGTATCTGGCTGATTTAGCATAAACAATAAAAAAATGTGGAATTCTGATTCCGGCCGAGCTAAGCAATCTTTTAGCAAGTATTTTATTCTGACAATTGGCTAAACCCATTGCGGGGGCACCGGTATAAGCTATTTCCATTAGCTCGAACAATCCAACGACATTCATCTCTAATCTTGGGTTATCCTTGTAAATCTCAACAAAATTAAAAATTACATCCGGTTTTTCATCCTTCAAATTCTTAAGCATTAACTCAAGATTATCCTTAATATTGAGCGTATACACATTAAACCCAACAGATATGAGCTTTTTGGCAATATAATCATACTCTTCCATCGGGGTTGTTTTATCAACTTCAAAATAGGTCTTGAATTCCAAATCCTTTACCTCAGTCTCCGAGGTCTTTTTATACATTTCAGGCTCAGCTTCGTTATAGACAACCGCTACTTTAATTTTTGGTCTTCTCATGTCTCAAATTTAAAGATTTTTTTTGTGTTATTGAAGATTAAATGATGACTAATTCAATCCGATTAATTACATTTACGCCCTAAATATTTCTTAGCATGAGTTTCTATCCTCAACCAAATAAATACCAGTGTGGACCATTTGCATTAAAGTATGCACTCGTGATGCTTGGAGTTTTTGCAAGCGAAAAATCAATTGCAAGAAAAGCAGGCAGCTCGTGGTGGCATGGAACTGATGAAATCGGATTATCAGTAGCAGCTAAATATTATGACTGCCGCTTAAAATACTTCCGGCGTGAAATCGGAGAAGATGCCATAAAGGTTCTTGTTCAACATCTTAAAAGAGGATATCCCTGCATTTTAAGTGTAGATAAATGGGGACACTGGATAACTGTCATCAACTGGCAGCAGGGAAAATTTATTTTCATAGATAGTTCAAAACCAAAAGTAATTAATATTTACTCTGCTAAACAGCTTATCAGCAGGTGGAAATATATTGATCCTGATGATGAATTTAAAAGTTTTGATGGTTATGCTTTAATTCCAAACTTCAAACCAAGAACCAGAGCCAGGTTCACACTTGCTAAAGCAAGATATGTAATGCAAAAGAAAAACAGTGATCTCGCAAAGCACTGGGATACTTATTTCAACGACCTGATTTCTATTTGTAAACCACGAACAGCAACATCAATTCATACAATTTCATTTGGAGAATTTTTGAGGAGATATGAAAAGATGATAATTGAGGAAGTGGTGTACTGGCATGGCATTCCTTCTTCAAGTGAATTAAGAAAAGTAGTAGATAAGATGAAGTTCATTGCCGATGTTTACAATTTAATCATTTACATTGATGAACATAAAAAGGCTTTGGTTGATATCACCAGTTTACTGATGATGTACGCCTGCGGTAAGTATGGAATGGAAAAAATTTACGGTTAAATCTAAGGATAGAAATGAGCGAAGTTAAAAGATTCAGCAAACTGCTTAAGCCTGAAAAAACAGCACTTACTAATAATAGATATCCAGGAAAGAATCCTTCCCGTAATAAATAACCATCAGTTAGTTGTTGATAACACAGTGAAGCTCATCAAAGGATTTAAAGTTTTAGGCTTACCAATTTATTTCACCGAGCAGTATCCAAAAGGACTTGGTCCAACAACACGTTCAATATTAGATGAGCTTGGTGAGTTAAAACCTTTTGATAAAATGTCATTCAGTTGTTCAGGTGCCGGAGAGTTATTTGATGAATTCAAAAAGAAAAATTTATCGCAGATTGTTGTCTGTGGAATTGAAGCTCACGTGTGTGTTCAGCAGACTGTTTTAGATTTAGTTGAAAATAACATTCAGGTTAACCTTGCTGCTGATGCTGTTTCTTCCCGCAAAGAAATGGATTACCGAACAGCAGTTGAAAGAATGAGAGATCACGGAACTGAAATTACCACAACCGAATCAATCCTCTTTGAGCTGTTAAATGTGTGCGGAACACCTCAGTTTAAAGAAATCTCAAAATTAGTCAAGTAACTGCCTAAAGAATCTATATACTCTGCACAATTATTTCCCGCCACTTTCTCTATCACCTTTTGAGTCATATCCTATTTTGGAACAGCAAAAAAAATTACAATTCATCTATTTTTCCTTGTTACTCAATGTAATTATTACGAAACCAGGTAGTTAAAAATTCATACGTTGAAATACTTAAAAAAATCAGTAATGGCATAAGGCTTGCCATAAGAGATACATAATTAATTATGTACTCTTTAGGAAATTGATTTAAGCATTTTTGAGTGACTCAACACAAAATATTCATCCTATAATTGAAGAAACTCTTAAGAATTTTTTTGACAAAGCTGAAAAGAAAGAATTCTTGAGGATTTTAACAGGGGAAGCCAAAACTGAATCCGTCATTAAAGACGCCAAAGCCGAAGATCAAATAAATTTTGAGATTGCTTCGGGTTCCCAAACCCGCTACCAGGTAGATCAGATCATAACTTTCGCTGAGTCAAGATATGATACGGAAAAATTAATTGAGTTCTTCATTTACCTTGGCCAGCTTACCATCACATCGGGTGAAAATCAAATTGCAATAGAAATCTATGAGAGAATAATTAATCTGTGTGATGGGAAACGAGGAACAGCAGACATAATCGCAAATGCTTTCCTTTCAATAGGAGAAATATATAGTAGGCAGGCCCAGTGGGAAATGAGTGTTACCAATCTTGACAAAGCTATAAAAATTTTCCAGGAAGAAAATGACATTAAGGGAAGCATCCACTGTCAAAATATCTTCGGAACAATTCAGGGTGATCAGGGAAATCTTGAAAGAGCAAAAGAACATTTCGAAAACGCTTTAGCATCACTTGAAAAAATAAAGGATATTGCGTTAGTTGGAAAAATTGAAATAAATCTTGCAATCATAAATAATATGCAGAGCAATTATAACGAAGCTATATCTTATTTGAAGCGGGCATTGCTCAATTTTGAAAAGCTGGGAGATTTAAAGAGAATTTCTGAGGTTAAACATAATCTCGGAATGGTCTATGCCAAGAAGAAAGAATACCCGGCAGCGATCAGCGAATTTGATTACAGTCTCGATGCATCGGTGAGATCAAATTATTTGCAGAATATCGGTATCACATATATCAGCAAGGCATATGTTTATACTCATCTCAAAGATTTTGAGCTTGCAGAAGCATTTTCAAACAAAGCGATGGAGATTGCACATAAAGTGAATGATAAATTATCAATTGCTGAAGTATATAAAGTTAAGGGAATAATAAGCAGAAACCGAAGACAATATGAACTTGCAGAAAATTCTCTTCTTACGAGTTATAGATTAAATAAAGAACTGAGCAATAATCTTAATCTGGCAGAAACCGCTCAGGAGCTGGGAATTCTATATAAACAAAAACGGGATTTGGAAAAGAGTGACCAATATTTTACTGAAGCACTTAGTTACTTTAGGAAAATAAATTCGGTTGCGGATATTCAGGAGCTGGAAAAACTAATTACTAATTAGTCTGATACAAAATCTTTCAAAATACTTCGGCATCAGCAATTAAGTAACATCTTCCTTTTTTAATACTCCTTCACTTAGTAATTCTCTGATAATCAGTTCTGTCATTTCACTCTCAAAAGCAAATTCAAACCTTATATCCAAAACATAAGCTTTAAGTCTCATCTTTAAGTAAGATCTGTATTCTTTAACTTCATTAAAGAATAGAACACTAATCGGTTTATTCAGATAAACATATTTTGAAACTCTTGCAACCTCAAGAGCAATATCTCTTACAGCAACAGTATCTATATCAATCGGTAAAAATATTTCCGCAACAACCTGGCAATTTGGTTCTCCTGAATTTGAATTAGATACAGCCTGGTTCATTATATCAGAATTGGGAATACTTACTACTGAATCGTCACCTGTAACAATTCGCGTGGATCTCAAACCAATAATCAACACTTCACCATAATTATCACCAACCTGAATTTTATCACCAACCTGAAACGGTCTATCGAAGAGAATCATTATACCACCAAAAATATTTTTTATTAAATCCTGTGCCGCTAATCCAACGGCAATACCCAGGGACGCAGAAACAGCAATCAAAGCACCGAAGGGCGGTTGTATAATTATTACGATTATTATGTATAAAATGAATGACCATCCTAATAGTCTTACAATTGGTATAGTTCCTTTATAGGATATTCTATAGCTGGCTCTTCTCTCTGCAAAATACTGAAGGATTTTTGTCATGATCTTAAGTAGGTAAAATCCAACTAATAGAACTAGAAGAGATGCTATAATTTTTTCCAATTTAAATAAATCTTTGATGCTGTTTATACCCACTTCATCAGTAATATTTAAACTGGTTTTTACCTTTTCATCTCCGTTGCTCTGTGTTGTATCCTGAGAACTCTTAATTTCAAGAACTATAGAACTACTATCCTGTTGAGCAAAAACAAAATTGCACTCACTAAGAACGAGAGATGTAATAAAAAAGAGAGCTAAAGTATGTACGATTAATAATTTCTTCATTGGTGCTTATTATAAAAGATTTTTTGTCTTTAAAATTGTAATGCTTTGCCTGTAAAGTAATGGATTGATAAGAAACACGTCATCATTCTTAACAAGGACTCCATCGTCATAAAGAATTTGTGCAAGCTGCCTGGTTTCATTTAAAGAATAATTAATTGTTCTTGCCAGATCAGTAACTCTTAAACCATCATGCAGAACAAGTGATTGCAACACAAATATTTTCTCCGGTGAGAGTGAATTCAATATAGTCTTAGAAATTTCAAAATCAGCATTAATAAATACTCTCCTTTCCTGTATCTCCCTGATAGATCTTAACCAGAATAACAGTGCCAAACTAACATTGCTCTGGGCAAATTTAATAAGTGAGTTAAAAAATTCTTTTTCCAATAAATTTTGTTTCTGCTCATAGGTAAGCTTTTCGAAATCTTTTTTCCTCGGCAACTTCGGATCGGTTTCATATTCAAGTTTATAGCCGCTGATTGAATTACGCTTTGTGATCAGACCTATTATTTGGTTTCTTTGAAGTTGTTTTAGAGAGATATGATAACCGAAAATATCATTGAGCCTGATAGTCTTGTTCAAAAATTCATTTGCATATAAAGTGCTTGATGTAATCCAGAAAATATTTTTACTTGTTCTTGATATTATATCAGTGAGTATTTTTAAACAATCAAGTCCTTTCACAAATCTCAAATACATATGTTGTAAATTTTCAATCACTATTACCTGTCTATTCTCATCGATGCTCAAATAACTAATCAGCTCCTCGAAACTTGAAAATTTTTCTGGTCGAAACACTTCTTCAAATATCTTAAGCAAATCTTGCACTTTTGAGATTGAAGGTTTAATACTTAACCGCTTTACTTTATGTTTATTTTCTAATCTGTTAACAATCATATTCAGGAAAGAAGTTATACCTCCCCCCTTTTCAGCAGAAATAATTACCGGCGAATATCCTCCATTCAACCAGCTTTTATAAGCTATTTCCAGTTGATTTTCCTCTGCTTCTCTCGAAACATATAGCCTGTCATTTTCCAGAGGGGCAATTTGGAATAATCTGCGATAAATATATGGCAGATTTTCAACAGAACTATTAGCTTTAGATAAGAAATCAGAAATTTCAGACGTTATTGACCATTTAAACTCTGTAAGTCCAAACTGTTTCCGCGTTCTAATATAAAACCTGGATCCTTCCCTGTAGTATTTTTTGGATCTTTCAAAGACAACCGGAATGAAATTATTTACTGACAAAATTAATTTTTCGCTGGTTTTTCTGGCTTTTAACTTAACTTTGGCTTTGGCTAACTGAATTCTGATTTCAGAAATTTTTGAATTTTGTGTGAAACTATACATCTCTGTATTGTATTCTGAAATTGCGCTTCGTAAAGTTTCAATTAAATTATTATATAGATGATCAAATGAGTTCCTTAATTTCTCTTTCTTATCTACACTTACCTTTATTCCTTCGAAGGCTATTTCTTTTACATCTGATTCAGATAAGTTTTCTGTATTAGCAGCAGTGATAGCTGATTCGAGTCCAAAATCTGCCATATCACCCAGGTTGATAAGTTCCGATTGAATATTTTTCAGCTCAACAATACTATTTTCTTTAATCTTCTCTAAAGATGTTAAGAATTTTGGTAAGGCATTAAAGTAAACAAGTTCGCGTGGATAAATTTCTAATATGTCGGATGATTTAATTTTTTTATCATAGGTATTAGTTTTTACAAATACACGCTTTTCAGTAATAGATTCGATTTGACTTTTAACTTCCAACGCTGCTTCATCGATCATTTCTGCTAATCTTAAATCGGACATCGAATTGATTAAATTAGGTATCACAGAAGAGAGTAGAACTTTCTGCAAATTTTCCTTTGAGTATGCAATTAAGCGTTCTAAATCCTGCAAATTTGAAGTGGGCTGAGTTATCTTATCTAAAATAAAATTGAGTGCGCCCGAAATTTCATTGAATTGAGGATATACTTGTATTTTGTTTTTTATAGAGAGTGATTTTTCAAACTTGAAAAAAACTTCAATGGCTGAATAACGAGCTGAATGAAGATCATAGTTAAGTTCCCAATCTTCACCAAGTGCGTATTGAGTGTTGTCCCATTCTTTGATAGTTTTATTAAATTCAGCTTTTTCAACATCAAGCTGTTTTACAATTTTTTTATTATCGAATCTGGATTTACTAATCTCAATTGTACCGACTTTTTCAATAATACTATAGAATTCCTGAATACACTCTTTAATTGCAGATAAAGTTCTCCTTTTTATTTCTTCTTTTAAAAATTCAAGGTCTGCTATAATTGTTTCCGGATTTTCAACCGCATTTACCACCAATTCAGAACTAGTTCCATTACTAAAATTCAATATATATCCTTCATCGTAACTTTCATCGTATTTCCAGAAAGCTACTGATTTCTCAATCAGCAATTTGAATATGTCGTGATAAACAGAAGAAAGATTTTTTAAAAGTTTATTCCGAAGGAAATAAAACCCAACATTCCTTAAAGGTATCTCTTGATCCCAATATTTAAGCTTGATAGGTTTCTTTTTGACTTTTGTCAGGAGAGGATTTATCAATCTCAGAATTAATTGCTGAGATTTGAAAGTGGTGATTTTAATTTTTTTTAAGAATAGAATAATATTTTTATCATCGACTAAGAGTTTGAATCTTTCCTCAGACTGTTCAACCTTAATTGATGGTTCCAACTGCGATAATAAATTATCCAGCTGAACTTCTAAATCAGGAAATAGATTTTCAAAAGTTAAAGATTCATTCCTCTGAAAATGATTATCGATTTGAATCTTAATACTGTCACATATCTGCTTAGCGTTTTCCGTGTTAAGAATCATCATTTTCTCATCATAATCGGGGAACGCTTCTCTAAGATCTGTAAGTGTATTAAAAAAACTAACAAATCTGTCAATGTTATCAATTAAAACAGTTTCGAATTTCTGTTCTACAATAGATACAATTTCACTATTTATTTCATCCGACAAGTATTTCATTGCTGTAATTTAACTTAAAAAAATAAAAATACCGATAAAAAAAGCCTGCCCGTGTTAGCAGGCAGGCCCTAAAAGATTAATATATTTTTTAATAAGACATAGCTGAAAGTATGCTCAATCCGAATATAGCCATAAGGATTGCTGTCAAAATTGCAGCAATGACAAAGTAAACAACAATGAGTATTATAATGCTTACAACAAGGTAACCCACCTTCTTATCCTCAGGTGTCTTCATCAGAGGTGCAAGACCCAGATACATAAGATATAATCCATACAAACCAATCAACCCGGCAAGCCATCCAATTGTTGGAAGTATATTAAGGATACCAGCTATCCAAATTGGTGTCATCGAATATGCAACTAACTGAACTGCTCTTCCCATATTCTTTTGAGAACCAAAACTTGGTGCCAGTAAGTCAATTACAAATCCAGCTACAAGTACAGAAAGGAAGGCATTTATCAACTGCACTAAACCCATAGCAATTCCATAGGTAAAAGAGGTGAATCCAAAAATTCCAATCAATCCCCACCCGATTATAACAGCAATTGTCGGTATCAAGGCAAGAGGAAGAACATAACCTAAAAGAATTTGTTGTATGTTGGGCTCTTCAGCGGATACAGCATCCCACTCGGTTTTAGGAGTTACGATGATGTTTTTTGCCCGTTCTACAAGGTTCATATAATACTCCTTTTTATGTTGATGATGATGAAAGAAAATAATTTTTACTCAGAAATTGCACCGGCTTCCTTCATTGCTTCAAGCTTGCCGATATCTACTGCATCAATTGACGACTTAATCGTTGCCATCGGAACATTATTACCATTTACAGAAACCATGAATCTGCCTGATACTAATACTTCAATACTTCCGTCCTGATACTCGTTGTTATATTTCTCAAATGCTTTATGCCCTTTGTACTTGGTGGTTTTTTCATAACCGTTCTCAGTTTCTTTATCGATATCTGCCATAGCCCAACCCCAGGCTGCTAAACCGGCAAAACCGCTCGCACCCGTCATATCGGTAATTTCAATATCTATGCGTTGAGAATAATCTTCGTTATTATAATCTGCTTCAGCTTTGGAAATGGTGAAACCCATCGCACCACTTTTTTCTCCCTCAGCATTTGTTCTTTTCAAGTCACCCAAATTTTCCGGCAACAACGCTTTTAACTCTCTGAAATCCACAACCTCATATTTCTTACCTTCTTCCATGCTTTTCTGAACTTCTTTCGCTTTATCAACGAAATCATCCAGACTCTTTATACCGGTTTTTTCTTCAGATTTTTGTTTTTCATTTGGTTGGTCGCCACCTTTACCGCAACCGAAAAAGATAAATATCGCAGATAATAGAAGAATGGAAATAACTTTACTCATTGCTTGGCCTCCTATTTAAATAAAATTTATTTGTTGGGTTCAAGAAGTTCTGCCCTCACTTTAACTATCAGGATAGTACCTTAATCAAAAGTAATATCCATTTTAATTTAAGCCCGTGAAAACTTAGTGAAAATAGGAGTTTAAAGCAAGAGTTATTGAATTTTTTGAGTTTTATCTGCTGGTGAATTCTTAAAAAGAAAATTTTATTCTTGCATAAAATGCGGTGCCATATTCACCATATTGTGTCAGGGTATCTCCCTCAAAAAATAAACTTATTAGGTAAAGATCAAGATTTGTAATTACTGAATAGTTTATTGATGGAACTACTACGAAAGAATTATCATCGGGATTAAATATTCCATAAAGTGTTCCTCTAAGCAAAGGTGTGATGTCATATGAAAATTCCTGATACAGAGACCATCTTGCTGCTGAAAGCATTCCCAATGAAAGTGCCTCTTCCTGAAAAAGTAAAGTGTTAGAAGTTTTTCCATTGTTGTTGTATAAAATTTCAGTGTGAATGTAAAAAGTATTTGGGAAAGTATAATCACCAGATAAAGCAACTGAAACAATTGGTGTATCCCATGATGAAAGAGACGATTCACCAATTTGTTGATAAATAGAATTTGTATCGGGCTTATCCGGTGCTTGAGTAACCAGAACTTCACCACGAAAACCAGCATCAAGTATATCCCCTGCCCAGCTAAGACCAGTTAGCCATCTTTTAAATCGCATACCTGCTATTAAGTTGATGTCATAGTCCCATTCATTCAAACTCCAAAGACCGGCTAAGATCTGGTTGTTAGGATCCTTTGCTGGTTTGTACGATACATCAATTTTAGTAACTGCGCCTGTATAATATTGGGCTCTGACTGCATCAGTAGCCGGAAGTTCTTCATAATCAAAATTCAAAACATTCTGGGGATTGAATAAATCTGTCGGATTCCAAACCCAGCAAGTACCCCACGCAATTCTTTGTCTGCCAACAGTAGCATCCAGATTACCCGAATGATAATTGATCCAAAATCTGTCGGCTTCAATGTAGCCTAAAGATTTATCTGAATCCCAAAGAATTGCATCAAGTTCCATAAAATCGTGAGGTGTTTGAATAAGTTGTTTGTAGGAAGGAATTTTTTCAACCGATTCACCATAGAATGCTCTGAATCTGATCTCCAAAGCAGCGGTTAGAAAATCTGTTGCATACCACTTAGAATTCAAACGCAGATGAATTAAGTTGTCATTTAATCGGTCATCAACTCTGGGAATTTTAGAAGTGCTGAAGAGATATTTTGCGTAGCCATTATATTCAAATGGAGATAGCTGTGCAAAGGAAATTTTCGCAGTAAATAATAGAATTATAATCAGTTTAGTCTTCATAAAAAGAATTCTGCTTATCAGATTACAGCCTTTTAAATCATCATCTCATCTAAACTTATAGGATTTAAGAACAAGGATTAACGATTTTAGATTTAAGAAGTTAGAAAGTATTTAAAATCGCAAATCACCATTCGTTAATCATTAATCTTAAATCATTTCTTAGATAATCTTTATTCCTCATTCAATTATTTTTAGTTAGTCTGACTCTTAACTCATCCTTCTCAACCGCTCCGTCGTGTAAGGTAATTATCCTATGGGCTCTATTTATTACTCGCTGATCGTGAGTTGAAAATACAAAAGTCATATCAAAATCTTTATTGAGCTTTTCCATCAAATCAAGTAAAGAATCTGCTGTAGCTGAATCCAGATTAGCAGTTGGTTCATCGGCAAGAACAAAAGAAGGTTTTGATGCAAGAGCTCTGGCAACTGCAATTCTTTGCTGCTGACCACCGGAAAGTTCTGATGGCTTGTTATTAACTCTGTCACCTAATCCTACTGCGTTCAGCAATTCAATTGCCCGCTTTTCCCTTTCTGCTTTAACTAAACCCTGAAGCAGCATTATGAACTCAACATTTTCCTTAGCTGTAAAAACCGGAATTAGATTATATGCCTGAAAAACAAATCCTATATGATGAAGTCTGAAATTAACCAGCTCATCAGGTTTATAAGTTGAAATATCAACATTATCTATAATAACATTTCCGGAAGTCGGAACATCGAGTCCTCCAACGATATTAAGCAGAGTAGTTTTACCAGAACCGGAAGGGCCAACTATTGCAGTGAATTCTCCTTTTTCAATTTTAATGTCGACTTCTTTTAATGCTGTAACGGGAACTGCTGTTCCGTCATAGATTTTTGTTACTTTATTTATTTGAATAAGTGGCATTTTTCACCTCTAATTAATTCTTCTAAATGAATCCTGCAAATTGCAAAGAGCATAGCGTATTGATCTCCAATGAGGTTAGTTATGCACTCTACGTCCACTGTTCTGCTTATAAAGCTTTTTTGAAATTTGTAATCATCCTGCATTCTTTATCCAGCTTATTTAAAAGTTCATTTAATTTTTCATCACTTACTAATTTTCTTCTATTAAGAACTATCAAAATGTTAGCATCTTCAAACGTTGATCTTCGTGCAACATTTAAAAAATATTGAAATTCTTTTTTAAAGACAGAACCTGAACCTTCAGCAATATTATTTGAAATACTCAGTGCAGCATCTCTTAATTGTTCAGCAAATTTATATAAATGCTTTCTTTCCAGTTCATCGGCAATATCAAGAAGCTCATCACCAATTTCAATTGCCAGTTTCCAGATTTCCAAATCCTGAAATCTAAACTTCGCCATTATTTCCTCCATTTTAATTTTGAATATTTTATCGTTCTCTCAGCGCTTTGCTCTTTGCACTCAGCGCTTTGCGCTCTGCGCTTAAAAAGTCCGTATCGCAGTTGCCGGCTTAAGCTTTATAGCTTTTATCGCAGGATATATTGCCGAGAAAACCGCAGTTAATAAAATCATAACTGTAATTGACAGGTAAAAACTGATTGGAAGAACAGGGTAAAGTATTGTCCCCAATCCCCACCCGGATAGTCCTGCTGCAAATGCTGATAGATTTATTCCTGCAAAACCAAAATATGCAATAGTTAGTGAAGCTAATATCATTCCAACTACTCCACCAACTAAAGAAAGAATAATTGTCTCAAGTATAATCATTGAGAAAACTTTTCTTCTTTTCATTCCTACGGCCATCAAAACACCAAACTCTCTGACTCTCTCAAGAACCGACATAAGCATTGTGTTTGTTATTCCGAATATCAGAGCAAATAATATTACCCCTAAAAAAATATTCAACTGAAGTCCGATCATTTCATCCATCAGTTTTATTTCTGGTGCAAGTTCTTTCCAGCTCTGAACAGACAAATCAGAATAATTATTTTGCAGGTTATCGTAAATTGAATCGACACTTTGAACTGAATTAGCTCGTATAGAAATTTCATGATAAATAGGATCAGAGTTGAGAAGAGAAAGTATATCATTCTCCCGGATAAAGACTGTCGAGCGATCAAACATTGTTGATTCAGTTCTGAATATTCCCGTTACTCTGAAAGCACCATAAATAATTGTTCCATCCAATCCCTGGAAACTTAAAACGACTTTAGATCTTTCCCTTATGCCTAAATTTTCTGCAAGCTTATTTCCAAGAAGAATTTGATTGGCGTCATCACTTTCAAAGTAGCTGCCTGTAACAATTTGATTATGCACTGAAGTTACTTTTGATTCATCATCAGGAATAATTCCAGTAATTCTAACACCGCCTGAGGATGTTGCTGAAGAAATCATTCCCTCAACAATCAACCGGGCTGAAGCACCAATTACATTTGGCTGAGATTTTATTTCGGATAAAATTTTGATTGATGATGGTATAGTGTAGTAGAAGTTTATCATCCTCAAAATTTTCAGTGTGAATCTGAATATGTCCGATGTCTCTGTCAATAGTTGAATTGATAAGCGATTCACCCATTCCGAACATAACTGCCTTGCAAACAGACCACACAAAAGTCCAACAGCTATGCTGCAATAATGATGAGACTGCGCCTTTTATTTCTCCAGATATTTCTCCATGCAAGACTTAATAACATATCAACCTCTCATCGCCTCAACAGGTTTAATTTTTCTTAATAAAGTTTATTGGATACAATCCCGAAACCAAAGCGATTGCAAGAACTGTCCACACCTGAGCAACGAACATCCCGGGATAAATTGCAAACGGAAGAATCGGCTCAAAACCCCACGCAAGAATGGCTTCGGCGTATTCGCCAGTTAAAGGAATTGGATTATTGACGAAATAAAATAATATAGGGAGACTTACCAATGCACCTGTGAGTACACCAATAAAAGAAATGAAATTGTTTCAAGAGTAGTAACAAGATAAATTTCCATTTTTTATTCCGACTGAATTAGAATTCCAAATTCCTTTACTCGCTCAGAGTCATCATATTATGGTTCCAAAAATTCGAATGCAATAACGATGTAAGAATTCCAGCATTATTATTCCCTGTGATTATAATCTGGATTGACTGAACGAGTTAGGAGAAAGCTCACGCAGGTCATTATATCGTAAGTGTCATTTCCCTCTCCGTTAGGTAGTTCGAATAAGTTTTTTATTTCCTGATGAATTTTATCAAGCTGTTTTGGATTATCAATCATTATGGACAGAGAAGTTAGTCTCTCAGGTGCAGAATAAACCCACTGTGCATATGGAATCTGACATAAGCAAAAGATTTGTTCGCGAAGGAAGCGTAAATCTGGCAATACCTTGCACAGGAATGTTCTGCTGTGTAACTCCTATAACCCCTGCCCATAAATTAGAATTAATCACCCATCTCAACTTTTAATATTCAAGACCTTCTGCAATATAATCCCGTTCATTCTTAAATATTCTCCTTTAATAATCTTTTTAGTGAAGTAAGTGGTCCTCTTCATCAGGGTCAATGCCACTATCTTAAACTCTTGTTACCAATCCTAGAAATTAGGAGAATGTTTCAGTCGCTTAAGTCAAATCTACGCCTTCAATTTATTAACCTGGCTGATCTTCTCCTCATCAAGTATCATCTCTTCAAGAGACCTTTTCTCCCATAATCTTTTCCCTGGATTTGAATATGACCTGTATAATTCGACAGAGGAATCAATCATATAATCATAATAACCTGTCTGCATGAGCGCATAAGAAGAGCAAGAATCACAGCGAAGAAAACTGATGCAGAAGCAATAAAGTTCTTCTTTTATTTGCCAGAGATCTCCAGGCAAGTAAATATATGTTTCAAGTAATTAGATGCCTTTAATAAGCAAGTGTAGCTGGTAATGGACATGAGGCACACCCAAAGAAAACACACACGACGTACTGTAATAATCCTTAAATGACTTAAAACAATAATGCCGTCTAACCAGTCACCTTTGTCTCCTTGCACTCTTATAACCAACTCCCTCCAATCAAACAACCCAACCAAACCCCAACCCACCAACGACACCAATCCCGTTACCTCACCCGTTTCATATTTTGTTCTGAGAAATAGCTCTCATCAACTTTATAGTTGAACTCAATTACAGTGTATTCCATAATTGTTTTATTACCCGGTTTATCTTTTGGAATCATCTCCCAATAGCTTAAATATTTCTTCCACCCATTTTTTTTCTTTGCTTCCGATGAATGATTTGATGAGAACGTTATCTTCATCATAATAGTCTGCCTGAACCTGGAAGTAACTGCCTTTTGCAATCCATGTTATGATTTTTCCCCAGACGACTCCAGCTTCAGGTTTTGGAATCATTTCAATTTTGTAGCAATCGTAATTATTTAATTTTTCTTCACCGATTAGTTTGTGATTGTAATCATTTACAACAGAAGATTGACGAACAAGATCATCGTTTGTAAAATCAGATCCCATCCAGGATTGAAGCATCATTGAAGGCGGAATTTTAATAATTCGTTGTGCAGATGGAAGCCAGTTCCAAACTTCATTTTTTCTTTTAAGTGTAACACTTCCTTTATCACGAGCAGGTTCGGTTATATAAATCAATGCATAATCAGGTTCCAGTGCCCAGATTTTCATTCCCATTGTTCGTGACCAGTAGGTTTCTCAATTGTCATCTTTAACTCTGAGTAGCTACTATTTGAACGCATCAACTCATCAGCTTTTTGTATATTCTTTTGCATCCTGCGCTTTTGCTGTTATCCGTTAGTAAAATAATTAAAGCTATTGATTTATCATGATTATCTCCTTTGTAGGATAACCTTTTACATTACCATTACTGAATCGGACAGAGCCAGAAAAAATTTATTATTACATACTTCATCATAGATTGATATACGTGATATTTGAAAGAATTGATATCTTTTAGAACTTCTTTAATTTTCTCAAACGAAAGCATCTAATCATAGTCTTGTGCGAGTTCATCAAAGAAACACGAATTAGGCAGAATTTTTTCCATTAAAATAATGTTTCCGGGTTCTCAGATATATTTTTATTTTTGCACATAGGGAAGTTAATAATTCAATTTATACTAAAAGAAAATTAAGGAAGTTTTTATGCCGAATCCACTTATTTCACACATAGAGATTCCATCAACAGATGTTAATCGCTCGTCTGAATTTTTCAAAAAAGTTTTTGATTGGGATTTTAAACCTTTTGGGAATGGTTATTTGCTTTACAACAATCACCAGGGGATTATGGCAGGAATTAGAAAAGTTGAATCAGTTGCAAAAGGTAACACTACTGTTTTCCATGTAACAGTTGACCAGCTTGATCAGGTATTAGAAAAAGCTAAAACTGCTGGCGGACATATTAAAGTTGGTAAAACTACAATCCCTGCAATGGGCTGGTACGCGGTAATAACCGACACCGATGGCAACAGTATCGGTCTATACCAAAAAAATTAAAGTGAGCTTACGAAAATATTTTGAATCGAACTAGGAAGTTAAGAGAACAGTCTCTTCTTCAGTTTCAACAATTCGATAAGTATGATTTATTGTCATCGCTTTTTTTAGCATTGCAGAAACACCGCAATAAGTATTTGTTGAAAGGTCGATTGCTCTTTCTACATCTTTAGGTTGAATGCCCTTACCATAAAACACGTATTCAAGATCTACATTAGCAAAAACTTTTGGATGTTCTATAGTCTGCTGAGCTGTTATGTTGATTTCAAAGTCTGTTAATTTGATTCGTTTCTTTTGAAGAATGCTAACAACATCACTTGCTGTGCATCCAGCTAGTCCAATCAAAATAAGTTCTTTTGGTCTTACACCGGCGTCACTTCCACCTAATTTTTCAGGACCATCCATTGTAATCCAATGATTTGACTCCCCTTTTGCTGCGAGCGTTAATCCCTTTACTTGCTTTAGGTAAACTTTTTTTGTTTCCATTTTTCCCTTTTTTGAATATTTGTTTGAATTTACAGAAAGTATGATGTTTGTGCTGATAATTAGATTCATTGCACAATGTTTGATATTTGATTGAGTTTTATATTACCGAATACACTTGAAAGTAGAATACGCTGACAGGGTCAAATAAAAATATCTATTAAATTCTCCATCCGTTTTGGAACTATCTATTAAGCTGTGATGTTTTAATTAATGTATTTTCAATAATTAACTAAAAACGGAGAATAAAATGAAAAATATATCATTATCATTGATCGCTTTAGTAGTATTTACTACTTCAATATTTGCACAATACGATACAAAGATGGTATCAAAAGCAGTGAAAAACGATATCGTTCAGACAGCAATTAGTGCTGGTAATTTTACAACTTTAGCAACCGCGCTTACTGAAGCCGGTTTAGTTGATGCATTGAAGGGCGAAGGTCCTTTCACAGTATTTGCACCAACAGATGATGCTTTCAAGAAATTGCCAGAAGGTGCTCTTGAAGGTTTACTAAAAGATAAAGAAGCTTTGAAGAATGTGCTTTTATATCACGTTGTATCAGGAAATGTTTCTTCAAAAGATGTAGTGAAGCTTGATAAAGCAACAACTTTGAATGGTTCAGATATTAAGATTAAGACTGATGATGGTAAAGTTATGATTAACGATGCTCAGGTTACTGCTGCAGATGTGCAGGCTTCTAATGGAATTATACACGTAATTGACACGGTCTTACTCCCTCCTACTAAATAGCCCCCTATGTGGATGATGAAGAGACCCCGGAGTGATGACCCGGGGTTTTTTATTGAGATGCCAAAAGTTTGAATCTTAGTTTTATTCTGCTTGATCTAATTATTTATTAAGAATTTCTTTTTGAAGTAAATAAACATTACTAATGAAAGATCCATGATATTGATTTTTTTTTATGATTTTATTCTTTTGACAGACATTTAATAATATCCCGAAAAAATTATAAGAGATTATAAAGAATGGTTTTAGAATTAGGGGGTATGATTAGGATGTAAAGATTTATTTGGATTGGTAAAGATGGATGAATAGGTATGATGGGGTAAGTAAGATTTTAAGATATTAGAAATGGGGAAATGATGGAAATATGGGAAGAAGAGGTGTTATGGAGGAAATAGAGGGGAAAAAAGATAACTGAAAGAGAATAAGTAATCAATCCTTATATTTAAAATAGTAATCTATTATAAAATAGAGAAAATAGAATTTTTATTGGAGATAGGGTTAAATATGTGAATAAAAGGAAAATTATATATAAAATAGGAACAAAATATATATATATAGATAGAGGTAATATAGTTGAGTATATAGGATATAATATTGAACCCATAGATAGATATATGGAAAGATATGATTAGATATATTTATTTATAAGAAAAATTGAATAACATTGTATATTATATATTATAGTTAGTATAATTATGGGAGAAGAAAATTGAAACATTTAATATGATATATCTAATTATTATTTAAAATTATAAAGTATAAAAAAAGATAAAAAGAATAAAGAAAAAATAGAATAAAAAGTCTCACAATGAAATTTATATAGATAAGGTAAATTGAAAAGTTATTTATCAAATCTTTAAGTACCCAAGGGGACAAAAGGGAAGAAAGAAAATTCATAAGTGATACAGTGGAATACCAAAAGAAAAAATTCAAAAATCTTCGATCGTTTTACCAGGTAGATGGAACATACAGAGAACAGAAGGAAGGGTTGGTATATTACAAAAGAGTTAGAGAAACAGGAGGAAAAAGAAGCGAAAGGAGAAGGAAAAGGCAACTTTTAGAGTCAGATCACTGGAAAATTAACCCAGAAGAATGAAGGAAGAAAGTTGAGGAGGGAATAACGTTATGAGAGGAAATAAAGGAACATTATGTAATATAGAAATAATCTATATAGAAGATTCAGATAAGAATATACAAAATAAATGAATAAGAGAAAATCTAAGAGGAGGGAAGAGGGAATAATCAATGAGAAAACTGATATAGTAAGGATGTTAGACGAAGATGGAGGATTTAAGTATGAATCAAAAAAGAAGAAGATCATACCAGGATTTACACAAAAGGGAAGGAAGATAATGAAGGATATGAACGGAGAGAAATAAGCTTGAATCAGATGATAGAGATAAAAATTTATAAGAGAAACAGAAATTAAAGAAGGAGAATGATGAAAATCAATATAAAATAAGAATCTTATAAATAATTTCAGAATGGGAGGAATAAATAAAAAGGAACAATAAAATAAAAAATACTTTGTAAGAGTGAAAATGGACTTACCATCAAAAAAGGAAATAATTTCTTTATTGTTAAACCGGAAACAAATTAAAAATAAATAAATTGCTCAAAACCACCATTAAGAAAAAAATAAAATGTGTTATAAAAAGAGATACAGTATCAAGGGAAGAGATAGAATTAAAACAAACACGGTATTCCCCAAACGGGCAGAGAGCCTAAGAGGAGATAAAAGGAAAATTAATAAAATAAAATTTAAAGGATATTTTTTTGATGGACACAAATATGTTTAAGTGGGTGCAAGTTAATGAGAAAATTAGGTGTACAAATATCATATTTATCGCTTATGGGGTAATGGAAATATAGGTAAGGAGTGAGTAATACACAAAGGAAAGGTTATATAAAGAATCTGGTTGGACAATGGGAAGCTCATCCAGATAATGGGATAGTTCATCCACTGACCCCAAAAGCACAACCTAAGGAAATTTGTTAGAATAAATTGGAATATGAAGATGGATTAAGTGGTACACCAGCGAATTTAAGGGGAAACATATTGATCAGAGCAATTTTATAATAGAGGACACAATGGGGACATTATATATATTATCATCGGATATGGAAACTGGAATGTAGGATCTCTGCTAGTATCGAACGAATAGGTACAAATGGTAAAATAATATTGGAGGGGAGCGACCCCAGGGTAATATGAAATTTGGTAATTGGACAAGATTCTAAATCAGGGGCCAAGATGAGTATTGGTAAGGTTTCTGAAGGAATATAATCGGATAAGATGGGAGATTATTTGAGAAGAGTTTAGGGCTGAATGAGAGTTAACAAACAAAGTAGGATAACTCATAAATGGATATGTTATGCGGACGGAAATTGAGGCAGAAGAATCCCCTTCCAGAAAAATCAATCATCCAAGTCAAATTAAAACTTTGATGTATTAGGAAGAAATGAAGACACTAGTTAACGAAGAAAAACCAACCGGTGAATATGAAATGAATAATGCGCAAATTACAAGCGGAATTTATTTCTATCAATTAAGGCAGGAGATTATAAGAAAGAAAAGTATTATAAATCGTTAAAAGTCTTTCATAAGTCTCAGGGATAATCTCGAGTAAAGTTTAGTATATAATATATTATTAAACAACCCACATGATATAGATTGCAGATAGAAATAAAAGCAAAAATGCATCTTAAAAATATAAGGAGAAGATTGCACAAATGTGAAATTATAGGTGTCTTTATAGTTTAAAAATATAAAAAGAGGGATTGTCACCAATGAAATGGGATAGAAAATATTTAATATATTATATGAATAAGAAGAGTTGAGATCAATAACTCATAATAATTGGCTCCGGGATTGTTTTCACGGCAGTGCACGAATAAATTAATAAACTTTATTGTTGATTAATTCCAAGCTTCTTCAATGTGTCTTCTTTCGTGCCTGATGCTTCCAATTGTCAATCTTATAACAAACTTACCGTTTAGTTTTGTATGGGATAAAAATATTTTTCCTGAGGAGTTAATATCCTCCAGTAATTTTTCGTTTAGCCTATTCAGTTCTTCTTCTGTTTTATTACCGGGATTATATCTGAAACAAATAGTCGAAAAAGGAACCGGAGCCATTCGTTCAAAATCTTTTTCATCATCAATCCAATTAGCAAATTCCTGAGCAAGTTCGATGTGAGTTTTTATTCTTGAAGCTAATCCTTCAACTCCAAAATATCTGATTATAAACCAAAGTTTTAGTGAACGAAATCTTCTTCCAAGCTGAATTCCATAATCCATCAAGTTTTCTACTTCATCATCCTGCTTTGTTTTCAGATATTCCGGAACAAGACTGAATGCCTGTTTAAGTATTTCGGGTTTGCGTGTAAAGTAAACACTCAAATCCATTGGAGTGAACATCCATTTATGCGGATTGATAACAATCGAGTCTGCTCTCTCCCACCCTTTTGTAATCCACTTCATTTCGGGAATCATCGCTGTAACTCCGGCATAAGCAGCATCAATGTGAAGCCAGAGATTATGTTTCTCACAAATTGCTGCAATCTCTTCAACAGGATCAACACTTGTTGTAGATGTCGTTCCAACTGTTGCCACAACACAGAAAGGTTTCCAGCCGTTTTTAATATCGTCTGCGATTGCTTCTTCCAGTTTATCTGAAATCATTTCAAACTTATCGTTAACAGGAATTTTTTTTATTCCTTCCAAACCAACTCCAAGTGTTAACGCACCTTTTTCAATTGATGAGTGAGCGTGTTCTGAACAATAAAGTCGAAGTCTTGGAACATCACTTCTTCCAGCCATTCCCTTTTCTCTGAAACCAAGATTCAAGCTGCTCACGTGCGGAAGCAATTGCGTGCATCGAACTTGTTGAAGCAGTATCATAAATAATTCCCCAGTAATTTTCCGGAAGTCCAACCATCTGTCTGAACCAATTCATCATAGCTCTTTCGTGCTCGGTGAAAGCGGGAGAAGTTTTCCATAACATCCCGTTAATTCCCAATCCCGCTGTTAGAAACTCTGCCAATATTCCGGGCCCGCTTGAAGTTGAGTTGAAGTAAGCCATAAATCCGGGATGATTCCAGTGAGTGATTCCGTCCATTAAAATTTTATCCACATCTCCCAGAACTTTTTCAATATCTTCTCCCTTGTTTGGAGGTGATGATGGAATTCTTTTCAAAATATCACCGGGATTTACTTGTGATAATGGAGGATATTTTTCAATATCTTTTAAGTAATCGGCTATCCAATCAACAAGCTGATGCCCGTTTTTTCGGAATTCTTCTAAAGGCATATCTGACATAGTATTTCCCATTTGTGTTTAAAATTAGTGCAATTCGTGGCAACAAAATTTAGCCACGAATGCACGAATTCACTAATTAGGTCATTCGAAAAATAAGAAATGAATTTGTCTTTATTCACTTGATAGAATTTAATAAGTTTACTCCTGTATAATCTTTAATTAATTCTCAGTCAATTTATGAATAAAGTTCTGTTATTATTTTTAATTACGTTTAACTTTTTACTTTCACTTTCCTGCAAGGAAAAACTCCCGCTTGATAAAGACTTAACGAAGAAAAGTTACAATCTTATAAACCAGGAAGGTGAAGAAGTAATATTCCCTGAGATCATCAAAGGACAAATAACAGTGATGGGATTCATATTCACTCACTGCCCGGACATTTGCCCAATGACCACTCACAATATGTATTTAACGGAGAAAGAACTTAAAGAAAATGGATTCGTGGATGTGAAGTTTGTTGCACTAAGTTTTGATCCTGACAGAGACACTCCCGAAGTTCTGAAAAAGTTTGCTGAAGTGAGAGAACTTGATTTTAAAAGCTGGACTTTATTAACCGGTGAAATAAGCACAGTTAATGAGTTGTTGAAAAGGTTTGACGTAAAAGCAATAAAGACGGATGAAAGTATTGATGAAGATGGTAATTCTGAATATTCTATGATGCACACTGACAGGATTTCGCTAATCGATGAAAACGGCAGACTGCGAAAAAATTATAAAGGCAGCACAATAAATATTGAAGAATTAGTAAACGACATAAAAACATTAAAGGATTAAACTATGAATATTTTATTTGCAATTTTATTTGTTCTCTTCCCCTCCGATGATAACATAAAAATTAATGAAGCCTGGATGAGACCATCTTCAGAGAAAATGGCGACGGCTCTTTATTTTGTTATTGAGAATAAATCTGAAATAGCCGACACACTATTTCAGGTGGATTCAGATCTGGCTGAGAGAGTTGAAATCCACGAAACATACTCTGAAGGTGAAATGATGGGAATGCGTAAAGTTGATTTTATTGTGATTGAAGGGAAGAGTTCATTTGAACTTAAAGCCAGGTGCTCATCACATTATGCTGATGAAACTAAAGAAGGATATTAAAGATGGAGATAAAGGAGAGTTTGTGCTTCACTTCAAGCAGGCAGGTGAAATTAAAATAACCGCAACCGCAAAGAAACCGAAATAAGCAACTTAGATTCCAGACTCTCCACCTTTGGTGGATCGCCGGAATGACAACGCGGGCTTTAAATCAACGAATTACAAAAATGTAAATTAAAACTCCCTTCCCCTTCGGGGAAGGGTTGGGGATGGGGCTCTTTACTTCTCAAAAAATTCTTCGGCGAACCTTTTCCAGCTAATGTCATCAAGCTTTTCCATTTCGCCTGCGAATATTACACCTTCCGGTTCAAGCTCCGCTTCTTTACTTGTTTGGGTTTTCTTCTTTAAGGCCTGCAGCTTTTCAATATCTTCCTGATAAAATGAAACAGCAGACTTACCAATTTTCAATGTAGGTAACTCTGAATCAAGTTCATCTGCATCTATTTCACAAACCCAGTTCATGTCATAAGGTGTAAAATTAAGTGAGTCAAGCTCTTGATTTATAAATTTATTTATCTCTTTAACTTTTCCGCTAACAGGTGATTTAAAAGAAATGCTTCTCTGTCCCTGTGAAACAGTAAACAATGATTGACCTTTCTTCACAACCATACCCAGGTTAGGCAATCCAATTGAATCAACTTTGCCAATAATCTTCTTCGCAAAATCATCCAATCCTACTTTAGCTGTGCCATCTTCACTTACATTAGCCCAGCAATGTCCTTCAGAAATAAAAACTCCGCCGGGTATTTGAAATTCAGGAGTTTTTGAGCCAACCGCTTCCTTTAGTTGAGTGATATGTACTTTTGGTTTAAGCATTTTGCTGATTCTGTCTTCTCTCTTGATAAGCAATTTTTTAACAAACTCAAGAAGCTCATCTTCAGTAAAAGGTTTCTGCACGTAATCCATTGCACCGAACTTCATACAGTCAACAGCGGTTTCAACGGTAGCAAAACCTGTGATTATAACTACATCAATATCAGGTCGCAGGTGTTTAACTGATTTTGTTACTTCAAGTCCATCCATCTCAGGCATTTTCAAATCGGTAAATACAAAATCGTATGAATGAGTTTGAATCAGACCCAGTGCTTCTCTTCCCTGCTCAACTGTATCAACACAATAGCCATCAAGCACGAGAATTCTTCTGAAGCTATCGAGTATAACCGACTCATCATCTACACAAAGAATTCTTGCTTTAGGATTTTCAACTTCAGCACGTTTGAGGGTTTTTGCCTCCCTGCTGTAATCAAGGTTAAGGCTTACTTTCAAAGCTTCTTCCCTTTCCTGTATCACTTTCTTTTCTTTAACTCTTTTTGCGATATATCTTATTGTGATATCAGCAATGATGAAAACAATTACTGCAAGTACGAATAGTGCCATTGTAACTCCCTATTAAATTTAATTTCTATAAATATAAAATTTTTCAATACTCAAAAATAGCGCACTACATCCTATCAGATGCAAACGGGACAAGGTATTTCAAATCATATTCCATATTGGATGGTATCACTTTGTAAATCCAACCCGCGAAATAAGGATCTTTTTCAAGCAAATTAATATCTTTCAATATTTTTTCATTCCGTTCAATTATTCTCCCACCCACAGGCGAGAGAAGACGATGGATTAGTTCATCATCAGTTACCAGGCTCGCACAGGAATCTCCCTGAATAATCTCCTCGTCAACTTCCATCAATTCAATATTAACAAGCTTTTCTATTGTCTCCAGGAATAAATCTGTAGCTCCGATTACAGCGGTGCCAACTGATTCAAGATTCATCCAGCTTAAGTTACCTAGGCGTTTATATTTTGGCGGTCCCGGAACATATAAGATTGATGTTTTGTCATTTCTGGATTTTGCGTCCTCAATTCCTTTTTGCACTCTGTAAAATTTAATACCACGACTGATAGCACTGTTTAACTCTTCAAACGTAAATGGTTTCGGAACAAAATCTATTGCTCCTTTGTAAAGCGACTTTACTGCATTCTCAACAGTCGAGTATCCGGTTATCATAATAACAGGTGTTAGAATTTTTCTTTTCTGCATCTCATCTAAAAAAGTAAATCCATCCATTTGCGGCATCATTATATCGCAAAGTATTAACGAGTACTCTTTGTGTGAGAGTTTTTTCAATGCTGAAGTAGCATCATTGTCAGAATCAACGTTTAGTCCTTCTGCTGAACCAATCCTTGTAACAGCATTAAGTATTACCTGTTCATCATCAATAACCAATATTTTTTCATCTTTCGTCATTGAGTTTCTATGCACTCTGACTTATCGGTAAAAGAATTGTAAAGGTAGTTCCTTTTCCAGTTTCGCTTTCAACGTTTATTGTTCCGTCGTGATTATCAATTATTCCCCAAATTACAGCCAGGCCAAGGCCTGTTCCTTTCTGACCTTTTGTGCTGTAAAAAGGTTCAAATATCCTGGGAAGATCTTCTTTAGCAATACCGGATCCGTTATCAGATATTTTTATTTCAACATAATCTCTTACACCTGCTTCATCAACAAATGCCCATCGCTGCCAGTCACACTGTGGATTAATACAGCCTTCAAAAATTCCCCGTGGAGGAACTTCGAAAGTATAAACAGCAGATTTACACTTAGGACAGCTTGATTCTTTATCAACGACCGATATGTTGCATTTGGGACAGGATATCTGAAGCTGTTCGGAAGGTTTTATCTCAATGCCATATTTATCTCTGTTCTTTCCATAAGTTGGATCAAGATTTACAAAGCCTTCCTTACCATTTTGAACAAGCTTTAATTTAATACTTGGCTTCCCATCAATTTTAAATTCTTCATTCATCAGTGAATGTCTTTTAGAGCAAACAGCATTTTTTATCTGCAATGTTCCATAAGGTGTAAGGCTCAGAATTCTTGAAGAAACCGAAATTGCTCCGCTTCTCTCCTGCACTGCATCTGAAGCATTGACAAGTAAATTTATGAACACCTGCTGCATCTGGTTAGAATCAATTTTGAACAGAGGAATATTTTCTTCAAGATTTTTATCAAGCTTTATGTGCTTCATAGATAGTTGATTATCAACCACAGCTACGGCGTTGCTGATTATTTCATTAATGTTAGCATTACTTTTCTTTGGAACAGACTGACGTGCAAAATCCAGAAGACTTTTAACTATCTCTCTGCTGCGTTTTGTTTCTCTTACAATCACTTTCAAATCTTCTTCAAGTTCCGGATTGTTTACTCTTTTCAAAAGGAAACTGCTATAGGTTAGTACTGCTGTTAGTGGATTATTTATTTCGTGGGCTACTCCTGCGGCAAGCCTTCCCATTGAAGCCATCTTATCTGATTGAAAAAGCTGCAAACGTGCATCAGCAAGTTTCTGAGTCATATTGTTGAAAGACTTACCAAGCAAACCCAGCTCATCAGATCCTAAATCTTTAATTATATAATTCAAATTCCCGGTTCCAACTTGTTCAGTTGCATTAACTAATTCATTGACTGGTTTTTCAATCCATCTCCTAACAAAAATTCCGATGATAAGACTTAACAGAGCAATTGCAATCACAGCAAAAACAATTGACCGAAACTCGCTGCTTGCAATTTGAGCATCAACATCCTTTAAGCTCAATTTTACATCCAGCACACCAAGCACTTTTTGATCTGGAGGATGAACATGGCAATCTGCTTCCCAGCAGGATTGTTCATTATAAATCGGATTAATTATTCCAAGAATTCTGGATGAATCCTGAGGTGAATCATAAATCCGCATTCTGTCTTCCATAGGTAATCGCTCAAGAGGTTCGTTGGCTGTATGACATCCATAACAGGCTTCAGCATTTTGATCCACCATCTGCCCAATGTATTCCTTTTGCGAAGAAAAAATAATTCTTCCTTCTTTATTAAAAATCCTTATTTCCTGTAATCCGGGTTCCTGCGCAATTGTGTTTATAATATTATGTGTCTGATCACTTCTGTTTTCAAGCATGCTTAAATGAGTGCTGTTCCGTATAGTCTCACTTAATTTATTGGCATAAATCTCCGCCTGGGAAAGCAATTCATTCCGTTGTGCCTGAATGCTCAAGAAAGAATAGACACTGATAATACCCATAGTAACTAAACCTACTGTGAATATCAGCTTAATACTTATTTTTGTAAATGCCTGTTTGAGTTTCATTCCAAATCAATTATAAAAATTATTTTACTAGTTTCCCAGGTTTATAAGCTGGATAAGTCATATCATCATGGCAACCTTCGCAGGAAGGTTTCTTTGAATAATCTTCATTCTCATGACAATCACCACAATCAAATTCAACGTGCATTTCATCCAATATTAATCCTGTGACTTTATGATTGAAATTTGATGAATTCCACTCTGAGTGACAAGTCTGGCATGAACTATTCAAACCTGTAAATACTGTTTTAGTCTGATGACAGCTTGTGCAGTTTAATTTTGAATGATAGCTCTTCAATGCAAACCCGGTTCTTGCCAGGTGATTAAATGGAGCCATTTCTTTTGATGAATGACAGTATTCGCAACCTGTTTTAACTTTTGTGTCGTGACAGCTTGAACAGTTTTTGTGTTTTACTTCAAGCGAAACTTTTTCAAGTTTCTTTTCTGGTTCTTCAGAATGACATTTAGCGCAGCTTTCCTGTTGATGACAACTTTTACAATCCAGTCCATAAATATCTGTATGCTCGTTATGATAAAAAGTAACAAGCTTTCCTTTTTCATACGTAGTATTATAAACCAGTTTTGTAGGAACTTTTATTTCCGGATGAACACGAGTCTGCTGATAATCTTTTCCTGTATATGCAGATTTACCGCTTTCGTTTGTTTCGTGACAGCTTTCACAAGCAACATTATTGCTCCACTCCTGATGGCAATCTATACACTGCCTGTGATAGGCACCTTTCAAATCTGGCTTGCTTATATCTGTTCTTTGCCTTCCAGTTTCATGACAGTTATCACAACCAACAACATCACCCGGCGGATTATAGTGGTGACACATTTCGCATCCACCTGACATTTCAGACATTTCTGCATGAATCCTGTGCGAAAAAATAACTGGCTCATATAAATCCTGAACACTTTTCAGCTTATCCATTTTTATAACTGCAGGTGACTTTGCCGGTGACATATAAACTGTCATCATTTTCTCACGCGGGCAAACTATCAAGCAGGGATTTGATTTGGTTGGTGTTTCGCACGCATGGCATAGGCTGCAGTTAAATTTTAATTGTGAATGGTCCTGTGCAATTACAGGAATAGATAATAACACAACTGTAAAAAGGCTAATAGTTATTTTGATTAAAGTTTTCATCATACACCTTTAATTGCATATTTAGTTTTTCTCAATGCACTTTTAACAGGCAGACTGATAATCGGGAATATCATTACGAATGCGCGGTAAATCAATATTTCAAGTGCTACAAAACCAATCGTTACCGATATTTCACCAATCGACGGGAAATATGAAGTTTCTGTATAAGGAGGATTGTAAGCAATAACGAAATTATTGAACCGATTGAGAACAACACCAAATATTACAAGCATCGATGCAATATATAATCCCGTAGTTGATTGCCGGACTGATGATGAAAGAAACATTCGAAGAGGTATCACAACACCAACTACAATTTCAATCGTGAACATTATGCTCGCAAGAGTCAAGTTCGGTAAGATAAACAAATGATTCCCTTATGAACATATCACCAATCTTAGCCGCAAGGTAAATTCCCAGAATAGGTCCGACAAATCTTGAAAGGCTGGTTAAAACATCTTTTTCAGGTTTAAGCCCAAAAGATTTTGAAGCAGTAATTGATTCCATAATTACCATCGGGAAACCAACAGAGAAAGCTGATAACAAAAACAAAAGAGGTAAAACAGGTGTCTGCCAAAGTGGATGCATTTTCTCTCCGGCAATAATCATTAGAGTACCGAGCGATGATTGATGCAGGCAGGATAACACTACACCTGCAATGATAAATACGAACATGAATTTATTTAATGTTCGATCCAACAATCTGAGTAAACTATCAATAATTTTATTGAACATCGAAAGAAAACCAGGAAGGTTAACTCTTCCGATAAATCTTTCAGTCACAATTGGCAAAAATTCAATATAGAGTACACTTAAGTATACCATAACACAAATGCCCACTTCAAATAAAGCAGAATTACCATTCCACATTACAAGCGGGTGCCAAACATAATACCACCTGCCGATATCGGTTACAACACCAAGAGCAACAAAAGTATAGCCGAGTAATGCAGTTAAAAGCGCAGGCCTGACCAGCACTTCATATTTATCTCTGTGCCAGATATGACCTAATGCAGCGGTAGTAAATCCACCGGCAGCTAGTGCAACACCGGCTGCAACATCTAAGCCTATCCAGATTCCCCAGGGAAAAAACTGAGTTAAATTGGTTACAGCACCAAGACCAAATAAATATCTTACAGCTAAAAAAGCTAAACCTGCTAATGCGATTAAAGAAATTACAACTACCCAGGGAGTAAAGAATTTATGTTTAATTTGTTCCGGTTGAAATTCATGTTCCATTACTCTTTACCCTCCACTTTATTATCCTTATTTTTTGATATCCACATTATCCCACCGAGCAAAGCGTAAAGTGCAATAGGAGGAACGAAATATGCAAAAATTCCATGCTGAATTGATTCAGAAACACCCGGTGCAGGCTTCTCGCCTAATTTCGGAAAATCCAATTCTTCAAAATCTCTGCTGGCAAGATACATCCACGAAGTACCACCAACTTCAGTGAAACCATAAATCTTGTTTACATACCTATCGGGATAAAGCTCAATTCTTTTTTCTGCAACTTCAATTAGATTCCTCCTTCTTCCATATGTAATAGCTTCCACTGGACAGATTTCAACGCAAGCCGGAAGCAAACCTTCCTTTGTTCTCTCAAAACAAAAATCGCATTTGTGAATATTCGGCTGGATTGCTTTATCATAATCAAATGTAGGTACCTGGAAAGGACAAGCAACCATACAGTAACGACAGCCAATACACATATCTGTGTCCCAGATTACTGCTCCATTTTCTTGTTTTGAAAAAGCACCAACGATACAAGCTGAAACACAGGCGGGATGATCACAATGCATACACTGCACTTTTACATTCAATGGACTTCTTGGATCTGCAGGATTCTCATATCTATTAACAACAGTGTAAGCATCATTTGCAGGTCTTCTCATTTTTTCAAAGACCGATTCATCACTGTAATCTTCAAGATTACCTGCGGGAATATCGTGAGCTGTTTTACAAGCCCACTCACACCTCCGGCAGCCGATACAAACAGTAGTATCAACAAGAACACCCATTCTGTCTTCGGATAAATCTGATTTGGATTGTGCTAGTAATTTATTGGCTGGAATGCCCGAAATAGTTGCACCCGCAACTCCCAGAGTTTTTAGAAAGTTTCGGCGGTTCAATTCTCCCATAATATCACCATTTTTGTTTGGATTTGTTCAGTGGATTTTCTTCCTCCACAGCAAAATCGTACCAATATTATACTCTCAATAAATCTTAGGACTTACTGAAAATCGTTAAAAAGTTATCGTTTTTGAAGGAATAAGAATGTGAGATTGATTGACAAATGTTAATCATCTCTTATTTGTGATAATTCAATATATGCGGGTTGGCAATATTGAGAATTATGCATGGCAATTATTAAGGAATGATTTGTTGAGACATTGTAGTTCGAGATTTATCTCGAATTGATTTGTGATGCTAAGGATGTAACTCGAAACTCTGTTTCGGGAAGACAGTGCTTCAATCTGCTAATTTGTCGAATCAGAGATTCGATCTACATTCCGCTGGGTTACAATGTTAAAGTATAGAATCGAACTGAAGTTCGATTTACAAGTAACTAATATTACAGTAACTCCACTTCCAATCTTCCCATTTCTCGCACAGTCCTGCTTTGACGGGATTGTTTAAAACATACTTAACAATTCTTTGCAATTCATTATAATCTCTTACAACGTGGTCATAACTTTCGTGCTGCCAAAAAGAGCCTGATAGACCTAAAGTTTTATTACACTCTCTTGCAGTAAATCGCTTTAAGTCTTGTAGTATTTTTGTTACGATGTAGCCCGAAACTCTGTTTCGGGAAGTCTCTGCTTTAGTTTGCTGATCTGTCGAATCAGAGATTCGATCTACAATTGGTGTGAAAACCTGATGAACATGATTTGACATAATTGTATAACAAATCAGATCATACTTTTTATTATCATAAAAATGAATAGCATCCTTTACAATTTGAGCAATTTCTTTTTCCTTAAGCCAGGTTGGGCCATAGTCTGAAGCATCCAGCAGCTTATCAAATTTCCCAAAATAAATTGATTGCATTTTTTTGTATTTCTCCTGCTGTAATGATTTATTTGAAATGCCAGCAATTTCTTTGAGTTGTTTTTTTCTTTCACCTTTCAATTTTTTAATTACTTCAACAGGCAGAGAGCCACTTAATCTGTAAGTTACAAAATAAGTGTAACCAGGCGGCTGGTAATGAGGCAGATTTCTTTTGTAGTAAGTTTTGAAATTTTTCATCTCAAGTTGCTGTTGTGTCGAATCAGAGATTCGACCTACAAAATATGTTTTGTTCCGCAGCGGGGGCAGAAAAGCTCTGTCTTCTTGTAGTCGGGGGGAATTTTAATTTTTAATCCGCAGGAACAATTGATGAATGAGTAGTTGTTTACTTTCATCATTATGTCTCCGGTATCTCTCTTAGTCTGTTTGTTTAAACCTAATGCTACTGGTGTAACTGCTGCTTCTTTCAATCCAACTGTTGTTTGATCGGCCAATCCCGATGAAGGGATAATTGGAACAGTTCCTTTCTTTACTTTATTGAATGCGTTCTGATAATCAACATAATTAGCTCCACCGGACATACTTCTGAGAATTCTTACTCTTTCAGAAATTGGAGGATGAGTGCTGGAAAGATTAGTAAGTTTCTGTCCTTTCGGTTTAAGTGGATTAACGATATACATCGGTGCAGTGACTTTGTTTGCAGTTTTCAGATCAATTGAACTATCTGAAATTTTTTCCAATGCAGAAGCAAGTCCTTCCGGATATCTTGTGTAGCGAACTGCACTCGCATCAGCCAGATATTCCCGCTTTCGTGAAATAGCAAAGTAAAGAAGCTGTGCGAGTATCGGTGCAAGTATTGCAAACACGATTGCAACGATCATAATTATCATCTGTCCCTGTCCGCTGCTCTTTGAAGATTTTGAACTGTATCTTCCACCACCAAACCAAAGACTTCTGAGAAACACTTCTGAGATAAGAACAATACTGCCGAGCATAATTCCAGAAAAAGTCATAAACATAACATCACGGTTAACGATGTGTGAAACTTCGTGAGCAACAACTCCCTGAAGCTCATCTCTGTTTAATCTTGCAAGAAGACCTGCAGTAACTGCAACAGCACTATTCTCAGGTTTGATTCCAGTTGCAAATGCATTTGGTGCGGCTTCATTGATGATATAAACTTTAGGCATTGCAGGAAGGCTCGCAGATATTTTCATCTCTTCAACAATATTGAATAAGCTGTGGATGAACTTCTTTCGTTACTTCTTTTGCACCACTCACAGCTAAAAGAATTTTGCTTCCGCTGAAGTAACTGATGAGTGATAAAATTCCCCAGATAACAAACGCAAAGAAAATCCCGATGAAGCCGCCGCCATCGGGATAATATGCACTTCCGAAAAAATATCCGAGAAGCAGTAAAGTAATACCCATAGAAATGAAGAGCACTAAGGATTTACGCCTGTTTGCTTCAATTAATTCCCACATCAATTAGCTACCCCTATCTTCTTTCGTTTGCATGGATGTCCGCCTTTGGCGAGACCTCGCTTCGCGGGTATGAATGGATGATTGCATGATTGAATAATAAACTAAAAATATTTTGTCAAGTTTGGTCAGGTTTTATTTAGTTATAAGTTATTTGTTAATGGTTATAGTTTATTAGTCACTGGTTCGAGTTTATAGTTGTCAGAACTAAAGAACAAATAGACTAAAACTGAAAACTTTCAAACCAAAACTAAAAACCAAAACCAATGACTAACTAGAAACTAACTTTCGGAACTTCTCTTTCCTTTGCATCTTCAACCTGGAAGAATTCTTCCTGTAAAAACTTGAACATTCCAGCAATGATGTTCGAAGGGAACATCTGGATTTTGTTATTATAGAAGAGCACCTGATCGTTATAGCTCTGTCTTGCAAAAGAAATTTTATTTTCAGTTGATGTCAGCTCTTCCTGCAATGCAAGGAAGTTCTGGTTTGCTTTCAGGTCAGGATAATTTTCAACCTGAACACGAAGCTGTCCAAGTGCACCGCTCAACAAACCTTCTGCCTGTGCTTTTTCACCGACAGTTCCGGCATCCATTGCCTGGCTTCGGTACTTCGTGATGTTTTCCATTATTTCCCGTTCGTGCTTCATATAACCTTTTACGGTTTCAAGCAGGTTCGGGATAAGGTCGTGTCTTCTTTTTAACTGAACATCAATCTGGGACCAGGCATTCTTTACCCTGTTCCTTAATTGAATCAGCGAGTTGTACATTGAAATCACAAACAAGACCACAACAGCAACTACAACCAGTACAATTATTAAACCGCTCATTTGTTTCCTCCATTATTTTGAGATGAGATATTATTTTCTGCCAAAGGCATGGATTTCCAAAACATTTCTTTTAAAAGATTAATTATTTTATTCTCTTTATTCACGGAACCGAACTCAACAACTTTTTGAAGTTCTCCTTTATCAAACCAGATTCCGTGATTCTTTTTGCACTTGTCGACTACAACTTTCCCCTTCTCGCCAATCTCAAACTTTTTCATTTGCTTTCCGCAGATGGGACAGTCGTGACTTTTTTCTTTTACGTCTGCTGCTTCTTTGAACAAATTGATCAGTCTGTTTCTATCTTCATCGGTTTCAAGAAGCAATTCAAGCTCACCTGAATCAAGCCAGACTCCGGCGCAGCTTGTGCAGTAATCAACTTCCACCTGCTCAAGCTCGAGCACTACTAGTGGTTCTTTGCAGACAGGGCAATTCATTTTTTCTAATTAAAATAAGTTATAAGATATTCCCAACTGAAATGCTTCTTTAAGTTGTCTCTGTATTGATTCATCTTCATCATAAATCAAGAGCACATTAAATGAAACAGAAATGTAATCATTAACTTTGGCTACTATCATGTTATCCCATCTTACGTCCCATACACTAAGATCATCAAATGTTCCAAACAGCCTGAGACTCGTCAGGTAAGACATGTTCTCCAGGAATTCCAACTTGTATTCAGTAACTGATTCAATACCGGTTTCATTTTTGAATGTTTCAACTTCAGTTAAAGTTTCAATATCATCTGAATATGATGTGAACTCTTTTGTAAACGTCTGCTTCATACCAATACCAAGTCTGGTTGAGAAATTAGGAATTTGATCGTAAACCAAACCAAGAGCTTCCGTTAGATAAAAGGGATCCTAAAATCAATATGGAGGAATACTATCGTAATTAAATCCTTTGGTTACAGCCGTTCTTGCTGTTAACCCGCATACGGACTAACTGCCCAGCCAATATGATAAATCAAAGTACTTTCGAAAAATATTTCGTTATCATTCGTTCTATATTCTTCATCGCCGAATTTAGTTCTACCATAGGCGAACTTTAAACCGTTACTCCATTTCCATGGGTCACCGATATAATCAAGCCCAAGTAAAGAAAAGAAAGTAAAAGAGAGTGAGTTTTGTCCACCTTGCTGCCAGTTAGCAAAGGCAACCTGTGAAAGGTTAATACCAACAACTCCTCTTGGTGTCCAGAGGGTATCTTTCTTTTCTTCCGTTGCTTCCTGAGCAAAAGTTGCAATTGTGAATAAAGCTAATAAGCAGAAAGTTAGAATTGATCTCATTTGTGTTCCTTATTTTTTATTTATTAAATGAATTGCATAGTAGTTGAATTTTAGTCTACGAGGTTTGCAATTAGACTATTTTCATTAATCAGATTTTTAATTTTTGAATAGGGAATTTCCAATTCTGTCGGTCCGAATGCATATGCAGTTATTTCATAATTGTTGTAATAGAAGACCAGACTGCTGTCCCCAATTAAAAAATTTTCATTCAGATAAAACTTATTATTTTCGAACCAGAATCCAGCCTGCCCAAGATCAGCGTCAGGTGCCAGTTCTTTAATTTTTCTGAATTCTTCTTCAGCTATTTTGGTGAGCTCATTCTGTTTGTCTTCAGAAATAATTTTATCAAGCACAATTTCTTCACCGTCTGATAAGTCAAAATTTTTAAATGTTACAAAAGTGTTTGGATGAGCTCCACCGGTAAATGAATAATCGAGGTAATCGATCGAGAAAATATTTCCCATATTCAGTTTAACCTCAGCTGTTCTCTCAATAAACCAGGCCTGGTATGAATCTGGAAATTCGGTGATGAATGATTCGTACTCCTCGATGAAGCCATTCATTTCTGCATCAAAATCAATCTCTTCTGTGTTAATACTTTCATTCATTGAAAAAAGTTTTGCGATAGTATTATTGATCTTGTTTTTAACAATCTCATTCTCAAAGGAAGTTATTTGCGGGAATTCAATTTTTATTTTTGCACAATTATCATCCCGCAGACTGTCGCATCCTTCTGACTGCTTCTCAAATTTTACTAATTCATATTTCAAATTGTTTGCAGAAGGAGTTTTCTCACCACCGCAGGAAAAAAACACAAACAACAAACTAACTGATATAAAAAACAAAAAACGGATTTTCATTTTACCTGTCTTTTCACTCTAAATTAAATAATTAACCAGGTAAAAATAAATAACATTCGTTAGAATTACTTATCGGTTTTGAACTTAAGTATTACAATTGAAAAGATGAGTTCAATATTTATTAGATTAGTATAAATGAGGAAAAGAATTTATTACCTAAGGGAAGAGCCTATTGAACTCCCGGAAGATGAAGTTCACATCTGGAACTTTGATCTGAATAAGCATCTCAATCAGATTGATGAGTTTGTAGATATTTTATCAAGCGAAGAGTTGATCCGGGCAAGTAAATTCCATTTTGACAGAGATAAAAACTGGTTTATCATCAGCAGAGGTTTATTAAGAGTTTTTGTGAACTTCTACTCGGCAATCCCAGCCGCGGAAATTAAATTCATCACAAATAGTTTCGGGAAACCATCATTATCAATTGCTGATAAAAGTACACGGCTTCATTTTAATTTATCGCACAGTAAAAACTTTATGAGTATCGGTTTTACTAATGATAACCATATCGGTATTGATGTTGAACTGATGAAACCATTAAAAGATCATGTGGAAATTGCGAAACGATTTTTTTCAGCTTCTGAAGTTGAACAGTTATTTTCATTTCCTGCCGATAAAATACTTGACGGATTTTATTCCTGCTGGACAGCAAAAGAAGCTGTAATCAAATTATCCGGCGAAGGTCTTTCATTCCCTTTAAAGGAATTTGATGTGGAATTGAAAGCTTTGAATCCCGGTGAGTCCTGCATATATAAAGTAAATCTAAAAAAACGATCTGCAGATTTATTAATTGAAGTATGCAGGTTAAACGAAATGCTCTATAGCGCTTGTGCAATCGACAATGTAAACTCTGCATTTATCCACTGCTATTTTGATGAAAATGATCTTCTATCCTCTTCACTCATCTGAACGAAAAAACTATAAGCTATGAATCTTTTTGAGTTCATTTAAAAGCTGAGTGATCTCCGGCTCAGTTTGATTTGATTTGCCGATCGGATCTTCAAACTCATCAATGCCTAATAGCCTGCTAATCGCATTTGCAACACCATAACTTAAAACATCCAGGTTGTATCCTCCTTCAAGGAAGAAAATAATTTTACCAGCACAAATTCTTTCCGCAGATTTAATCAGCTCTCTTGATATCCAATCATAACCTGTTAAGCTTAAATTCAGATTGGCAAGCGGATCATCCCAATGTGCATCATATCCAGCAGAGACTAAAATTAAATCGGGCTTGAATCTTTCCAAGGAAGGAATCACAACTGTTTCATAAACCATTTTGAATCCATTATCACCAACACCAGCTTGCAGAGGAATGTTTACTACTGTTCCTTCAGAATCTCCCTGTCCGATTTCTCTGATGCTGCCTGTACCCGGATAAAACGGATACTGATGAGTAGAAATAAAAAGTATGTTTGGATCATCACCGACCAAAGCCTGTGTTCCATTACCATGATGAACATCAAAATCAACAATTGCAACTTTATTAATTCCGGGTTGAGTCAAAGCTATCTTTGCTGCGATTGCTATGTTGCCAAATAAACAAAATCCCATTGACCTGTTAGCCAGTGCATGATGCCCGGGTGGTCGAAGTAACGCAAATCCGTTTTTGAGTTCTCCCTTAATTACGGCCTTTGTTAAATCAACCGAACTACCAACTGCAGTGGCCGCCGCCAGAAAAGAATTTTTGTTTGAATATGTATCCGGATCGAAGTAACCGCCACCCTTCTCACAAAATGCTTTCACATATTCGATATATTCTTTCGTGTGACAGATTGTTATTTCATCAATCTCAGCAAGACGTGATTTTAACTGAGTAACTTTTTCAAATAAACTTTTCTCCTTCAACCTGCTGACAATTGACTCAAGTCTCTTTGCATTCTCAGGATGACCTGATTGATCGTGTTTTAAAAATATTGGATCGAAAGTGATGCCTGTTTGCATTTCATTCTTAAGAAAATTAAAAATTAATTTAACCACAAAAATAATTCGAGAATGATATTTATTTATACAGACGTGGATTCCAATCATTCTCAGATCCATCAGTAAGCTGAAAAATCACCTCCATCAACATTTATTCTACATAGATAACTATTGGAATTACCAAATGGTCGTTGATCAAAAAATATTATATTGTTGTCTCGAGACCAAGAGGAGCTAAATTGAAATAGTGTATCCTGCTGAATAAAAAACGAATTTACCAGTGTACATCTAAATACGTAAATTTTGCTATTCATGACAGAAAGATAGATCCTAGGCTTAGGTGAAAAAAGGCATCACTAAAATCTTGTAATGCTGATCTTATATTTATGAGTATCCAATAAAAATTCCTATATAATAAAATATCATTTACTTCAATGATTCCATCTATTATTTCATAATTCTCCAAAATTCTCAAATAAGTAACAATATATTCAATTGGGGAAAATGAATGATACTTTTTTCTAATTAAATTATTTGATATAATCCCAATATTAAAGTTTTTTGACACACTATAAACTATATACATATTTATTTTTATACAATGAACTTTATATAATATTGGTAATAATATTATCCTTAATAGTTTTTATCCAGAAGAATACATTATACCCAATAAATAAAATACAATAAAACATATTAATTTTACTATCCAATATTAAAATTTTACAATTAAAATATAAATATGAAATACCTAAAAATAAATTAAGAAAGATGGCTTGAAAATCAAAAATGCGAACCAGTAACACCAGTTCGCACATCTGACGGTCTCGGCTCCGCAGGTAGGACTTGAACCTACGACACCCTGATTAACAGTCAGGTGCTCTAACCAACTGAGCTACTGCGGAATTTGTTGAAATTGAGGGTCAAATTTAACGACTCAGTGGACACGTGTCAAGAATTCTTTTCATTAGATTTATTGAAGAATTCAAAACTTTTACTTCGTAATTCTCACCTTTTATTGATGACTTGTGTGGCCACATTGCTTAGTCTTAAAAGAGATTTTTAATGATATCATTTCTACTTAAAGCTTAAGAATTATCAACGCCAATTTCGACGAGAGAATTCACTTCAATTAATTTTCATAATAAAACTCACTGCACAAAAATTCTTTTGAGTAATATTTACAGGAAGATATTTCGAGACGACAATTTTTGTTTAGCATATAGATAAAGAAATTTCATAAAAATATTTCATACTAAAATAGTATTCATTCCTTCCGACAAAGTTGACTTTTAATAATTTCTATTTGAGACATAACTTTATTAAGCCGGATGATGGTATATCAATTGAATAATCATGGGCATACATATAAGTTGATTATTAAAAGTTAAAAAATAGGGACCACACAACAGGGGAATTTTAAAAAGCATTTACACTCTTCCTATCTCGACTCAACCACAACCACCATATACCGGCTTCGCCTGAAGCCGGTTTTTTTATTTGTAAAATTGATTGGAATTTTTGAAATAAAAAATGCCCGCATTACACGGGCATTGTATCTTTTAAATTTTATCAATAAAAATTTCAGGATATAATCTTCGATTCTTTCAGCCTTCTTGTCATTGCAATAAAGAAACCGATTACCATTATTGCAACACCAGCCCAAACAAGATTTACAAAGGGCTTTATGCTTGCATTAACACTTAAGACTTCGTTGGTTTCTGTCTGAGTTGTCGTGGTTTGAGTTTCGCTGCCATCTAATGCTGATAATGCAATATCAATAATACCGGCGGAGAGATTTTCCATTTCAATTTTCAAATTCATTTCTTTCGACTCGAATGAAGTGAATTCCACTTTTCCATCGGTTTGCTTCCTTAGCAGTTCTGTTTCAGTTTTCTTTCCATCTTTTTCAATCTCAAGTACAGCACCCATTTGAAAATCTTTTCCATCACTCATAGCCTGCATTGTTTCTGCAGCCATATTAAATTTGATAAATGTAATCTTCGTTCCTTCAAATTCAGTTGAAGCTCCCTTTTCAAGTGAAATATGATTATGTGAATGTTGGCTCTGAGTCTGCCCACCTTCATCATAACCTAAAGGAGCAAAATAAATATCTCTGGTAAGAAGAGTAAGTATTGCAGGTTCACGAACTATGCTGTTATTAAATTCACTTCTGTACATAACGGGTGCAATTTGATACTCTGAGTTTCCTTTTTTAACGTTAACATTAAAAGCAAACTTTGTGTTATTTTCAATCGGATATCCTCCGGTAAATGTAAGATCATAACCAAAGGCTGTTACAGGTTTTCCTTTTACAAGATCAACTGTCACCTCTTCACTATAAACTGCAGAACCTATCACACCAAGTATGAACAACGCAATTCCAATATGGGCAACATACGCACCGAGCATTTTGAAATTACCTCTAACAATTTTTATTGCGATATCAAGATTAACAAAAAGAGAAAAAGCAGTTGTTAGCGAAAGAATGATTATCATTATATCACGGACTTCACCAAAGATCACAAGTAAAATTGTGAATAGAACTGCTCCAACAGCAGAGTAAGTTGATTTCTTAATCAGCTCATTCGTATCAGACTTTTGCCATTTGATAAGAAGACTTATTCCGTTTAAGAACATTATGATTATTGCAAGGGGAAGATGCATCTCGTTATAAAAATAAGTATCTACTGCCTTACCGAATATCGGTGCTGATGTTCCAACAAGAACAATTATTGCAGAAGCAATTAATACAATCATTGCTGTGAATAAGCCTAATTCACGTGAGAGCAGACTTTCATCATCCTTTATATTTTCATTTAAAGTTTTCCATCTGAATGCAATCATTCCAAAACCGAGTAAAGTGAAAGTTCCTATGAATAAAAGAAGAAATAGATAAATAATCATTCCGGGATCAACAAATGAATGAACAGATGCATCACCAAGAACGCCGCTTCTTGTTAAGAAAGTACTATACAGAACAAAAACATAAGTAAGTACACACAACATCAAATTTGTTTTGGCATATTTACCAATTCCACCTTTTCCCTGAGTTTTCTTTTGTACAAGCAATGTGTGGATTCCAGCAACTCCAACCAGCCACGGAATTAAACTGGAATTTTCAACAGGATCCCAGGCCCAGTATCCGCCCCAACCAAGCATTTCATAAGCCCAATATCCGCCGAGCATAATTCCCAAACCAAGTACTCCCATTCCGGCAAGCATCCATGGAAAGGCTTGTTTAACCCAATCCCTGTAATCGTTTTTCATTAATGCAGCAATTGCAAATGCAAAAGGTACTGTTGCCATAGCAAATCCAGTGAATAAAATTGGCGGGTGAATCTGCATCCAGAAATTAAGCAGTTGAGGATTTAATCCTCTTCCATCAATAATAAAATCATTCATCGCAACACCGGCTTGTGAAAGCAGTGAAGCAAGCTCTGAATTTATCTGGATGAATCCCTGATTACTGCTTTGATCAGTAAAGAAGAATTGCTGAATAAATGGAAGATTAAAAAACTGAGAATTAAGATGTTCAATTTTTACAAACACCGGCTGAACCCATATATATTCAAAAGGATTTTTAAACCATGGTGAAACCATCACCAGCAAAAACGTAGTTGCAAGTGTGAAGACAGCCATCACACGCGGTTCAAGATCACCTCTTTTTGAAGTATATGATTGAAGTATAATTCCAACAATTGCAGTAAGCAGAAGCCACAGCATAAAACTTCCTTCCTGACCTCCCCAGAATGAAGATGCAAGCTGGAATACTCCGAGATTTCTTAAATCATTATTGCTGTAACTGTAGATATAATTATACTGATATTGGTGTGTTAAAATTGCATACCAAAGAAAAACCGAAGCAGCAATAACCAGAACTGCCATTCCGTGATAGGCAATTCTACCATAGTTAAGTGTATTCTTATATCCACGATAATTCAGAAAGTACATTATCATGGAGATAATGCTGAACGCAAGTGCAAGTGTGAGTATAATACTTCCTATCATTTATTCCTCATTGTCTTTTTAGTAATATTTGTAGCAGCAAACGAATTTTTATTTCGGTATGCAGGATTTTCTTATCCTATAGTATTTCAAGCAATTCTTCCGTACTAATCTTTGCCTGACGTAAAATTGACTTTAGTGTAGTCGGGTTCAAATCTTTATTATGAAATGGAACTGTCACCAATAAATTTCCTCGTTTCAATTGTATGTGACTACCCTTTTGTCGAACTTCAATAAAATCAATCTTTTTTAATGCCTTAACCAATCGCTCAGGTTTAACAACTGGCAGCTTAGGCATAAGCTTTAACTGAAAAGTTAATCTTTAGCGGAAATTTTTCTATAATTTTTTCTGGATACTGCTGTACTGGATTTTCTTCTTCAGGAATTTGTCTCAATACTGGCAGATTATTTTCAATCGCTGATTCAATATATAATGATACTGCTTCCATCAGGTTTTGTTTTGCTTCAGAGATAGTCTCACCTTCTGATGCAACATCCAACTCAAGACATAATGAGCTGAAAGATGAACCTTCCTTTAATACAACTCCGGTAAAAACGAACTTTGAGTTTTCCATATTAAATCTTTTAAAGACTTATTGCTGATTGTAAATTTTTAAATGCTAATTATAATGAAGAGTTTGCAGTTTGCTCTTCATATTTGCTTGGACACTTAGTCAGAATGTCTTTTGCGTGGAAATAACCGTCTTGGTATTTACCTGTAACTACAACGCTTGTAGCACTTTCGAAGTTATTTGGAATTGCACCTTCGTAAATTACTTTCATCTGCTTACCATGATCATCAGCCATGAAGAAAGAGAAGGTTTTATTTTGATTATCGATCTGATAGTTCTTTTCCTTTACCCAGCTTCCGGTGGCTTTAACAGTCTTTTCCGTTGACATCACTTTGTTGAAGTCATCAACGTACTCAATATTACTTTGAGTAAATAAATATCCCATCAAAACAAGAAAGACCGCAATAATAATTCCCCCGAATATATATTTATTTTTCATTTTTTATCTCCTGTTATTTCTTTTTCAATACTCTTTAATCTTTTATCAAGGGCGAACATATATAAAAATATTCCAACCCAAACAATAAGAACAATTATCATCACAATGTAAATTGCATTACTCTGCAAGAAGTTGTAAAGACCGTCCAAAATTATCCTCCCTGTCCCGAAGTCGGGATCATTAACTGTTTATCAAGTTTATCTTTTATGATAATTGATTTATAACCAACTCTCCACATCCAGAAATATAATACTGTAAATCCTATCAGTGAAAGGAAAAAGATAAGCTGCATATTTGAATTCATCTGAAAATCTATAACCGGTCCGGAATTCGCATCATCGGCAGAACCTGGGTGAAGTCCTTTCATAATTCTTGGCATAATAAAAATAAAAAACGGAACCGTTACAAATGCTATCAATGAATAAACTGCTGAAAGTGTTGCACGTTTATCTTCTGATTCAATTGATGAACGAAGAGCGAAGAGTGCGCCATAAATTAATAGTATCGCAAAGATGCTTGTCTGTCTTGGATCCCAGCTCCAGAATTGTCCCCAAGCAAACTTTGCCCAAACTGCACCGGTTACTGTCGCAAGAATGCAGAAAACCATTCCAAGCTGTGCTGCAGAATATGCTTTGGCATCATCATCAAGATTTTTGTTTTTTAAATACCTGAAGCTGAAAATTGTTGACATCAAAAATGCGATTACTGTAAGCCAGGCAGTCGGAACGTGGAAGAAAATAATTTTAGCATTTTCCTCAAGTCCGGGAATGAAAGGAAATTCGTACCAGGCACTTGGTTTCTCAACAATTGGAAACGCAATTCCTGCTATTGATACGAATGCTAAAAGAAGAAATAATAGAATTTTCCAGATCATATAATTTTAATTGAAAAAAACCTTTGAAATTGACTAATCTTTCCAGATAAAATCGAACAGCATATAAGATGCGGTAATCATAATTACGTCGTAACCAACAACTATTGCCAGTTCAAACTGAGCTTCTTCAAAGCTTGTACCATCGAATGAGAACAAAGTTAATTGAACACAGGTAAGAATCAAAGGTAATAAAATCGGAAAGGAAAGCACCGGATAAAGCGTTCCTTTTGCGCCTGCTTTTGCGATAATTGCAGCGATTATTGTTGATGCAACAGCCAACCCGATATTTCCCAAAATAAACGTCAATAAAAAGAGAGGGAAGTTTTGTACAACAAATTTTTCGAATAATGCAGAATATAGAAGAGCAATAACGAGGTTCATACAGAAAACAAGAATCAGGTTAAAAAACAGCTTACCTGAAAATACAGTTGTTGGAGATGCAATCAGTTGAAGAGTTAGAGTTGTTCCTCTTTCTTCTTCGGAAACGAATGCTCTTGCAAGTCCGGACATTGCTGTGAAAAAGATAACAACCCAGAAAAGTCCGGCGGTTAAACTTTCGGTTATTGTTTCGTTGCCGATAGAAAAAAGAATAACGCTGATTGCAACAATGATGAACATCGCCAGTGAGTTAATTGCGTAACGTGTTCTTAGTTCAGAATGAAAATCTTTTTTAAATAGTGCGTATGGTTTCAATGTTAAATCAATCTAAGAATTTTGATAAAGCCAATATTTATGTGAACTGATATCGCTGATCTATAATCTCGTCATCTGAATTCCATTATTTTAAATTTTTCCAATAATAAAACTTCGCTGCATAATTCTAAATCTCTTACTTCATTTGAAGCAATAATTACAATACTGCTTCTTCGACTTCATCATTCAATAATATTATAAACTACTTTTTTCCCTTCTTCATCAAGATTTGAAGTTGGTTCATCAAAAATTAAAACTTCAGGTGAATGCATAAGTGCAAATATAAATTTTAATCTCTGCTTCATTCCCGATGAATAAGTTTTAACGAGATCAGTCTTTCTGTTTTCAAGAAGGAATTGAGTTAAGTAATGAGTTACTTTCTCTTCGTTAAAAACCACTCCTCGGATTTTCGCAAATATTTTTAGATTCTCCCACGCAGAAAATTCTTCGTACAAAACGAGATAAGGAGAAACAAACCCAATATGGTTGTGAAGCTTTTCAGGAATTATTTCGCCACCGGAATTTTTATGAATAATTTTTCCTGAGGATGGAGCGATCAGTCCTGCAACAATTTTAACGAGAGTAGATTTGCCGGAGCCGTTTGGACCAGAGATACCAAAGATTCCTTTTTCCGTCCAGTTAAAATTTATATCCTTAAAGATTAATCTTCTTCCGAAGAGTTTGGAAAGATTTTGTGATTGGATTGAGTAACTACTCATTGAATATCACAACTTTGCCTTTTACAACTTCGTCACCCTTTTTAATAACATAAATGTAAACACCGGAAGCAAGCTTACTTCCGCTATCATCTTTTCCATCCCAACTCACACCTCGTTGATCACCAGGAAGAATCTGGACGTTCATTTGATTTTCATACATAATCTGCATTCCAACTGAGTAAACATTAAAATCAACTGTCTCACCCACATTAGCATCATAAGGGAAAGAAGATTAATGATCCTGTAACATAGCCCCTGGAATAATAGAACGGATTCGGATAGGCATATTCAATAGTACCGGCAGTAGGTAATTGTAGACTATCCTCTCGTATTAAAAGATTATTTAGAATTTCAGATACAGACCAGAAGGTCGGATTGCTTGTAGAAAAAGTTGAAGAGTAATCGTCAGTTAATTCTCGTTGACCAGCATTGGGATCAGAATAAAGTATGTACTGAAAATCAAATAGCTGGTTCGGATTATCATTAGCAGCAAATGCATCGGCGTTTGTAACTATTGCCACCAGAGTATCACTGTTAGAAGGAATGTTAAACCTTACAAAATTATTGGCTGTAGGTCTAGCGACCTCATTTCACAGGTGGAGGCTGAAGGATACTGAACAGTGAATGTTGGTGATCACTAATGGATAATTCGCTGCTTCTTCAAAATATTTTCCTGGAATTCTTCTGAAACTAGTGAAGTATGTCCAGATGCCAAACTTATTTAGCTCTCTCGGGAAAGATGTACTTAATTCATTCAGACTTTGATTAATAGCAAGAATAGCTGCTATACTCGGAATCAACTCCCATTGTCTCTTCAAGAGTCCAAATCCAAAATTGTCTTTTAAAAAGATATTCCAGATAGCAATGTTGTATCCATTCTGTCTTGGAAAAGCAAGATCAGTATTATTGAAATATGAATTCATATAAGCGTAATAATCATTCACATCATCGTAAACGAATTCTTCCATTGATGTTGAAGTAAGTTCATAAAAAAATGAGTCAGAGTTTCTGTATGGAGAATTACCATCAAAAACAGAGTAGTTACCTAATTGAATTCCGTGATGAAACTCGTGTGCAGCAGTTACTCTCATTCCATTAAGACCGGTAGTATAATAGCCTGTATAATCGTTATCAAGAACCATAAACGAAGTCCAGTTTACAGAACCAATTTTGCTTTCCCATTCAGTGTAACCATAAACACCACCACCTTGATTTTGAATGTAGACATCATATTTATCATCACCACCACCTGTGCCATCTGAAGGAGGTGCAAGAAAACCAAGATAAGTAACTTCAAATCTATAAACTGAATCTAAGTGTTTTTGCAACCTCGGCAACATTCTGATCAACGGTCCAGCTGGATTCATAAGCTGGACGATTGCTTCCACTAGCATCATAATGAATTCTGAAAAATCCGGAAGGAGAAACAATGCTGGTTTGTAATGTTGGTCTGCCTAATAAAGATTTTAATAAATCCTGTTTTTCAGACGAGAAAAATTCAAGGTTAGATTTGATATCGTTTACAATTAAAAACCCACATTTTCTTTCCTCAAGTGTTTGATCAAGTGCATCAAGAGGTTGCGAAAGTAATTCAGGTGCTCTCAACTGAATGAATTTATTATAAAGCGAATCAAGCTGTGATGGACTAAGTTCCTGAGAATATGTCTGCACTGAAAATAAAAGTGTCAGGAATATTCCTGAAAATGTATAAACTATTTTTTTAGCGATGTAATTGATAGATAACCTTCCTTCTTATTCGAATAAACCAAATAATAATTTTTTCTGTCTAGTCTGGCGAAAAAATAATCAGAAACATTTTCAGCAGCAAACATCTGATTAAGAGAAAAAGTTCTTTCTTTTTCGCGGTAAACAAGTTTGTTAATATAATTATCATCAGAGCTAAATAACGTGAAATTAATTATCCCTTTTATTGATGTTTCTCCAAAAAATCCCCTGCCAAATTCTATGTTATTTTTATCCACTGATCTGAACAACTGATTTGAGATACTAAATTTATCACCTACCATGACAAGCAATTTTTTCTCAGTTTCGTTCTGTAAGATGCTTACAACTGTCGGATATTCATTGATGTAGTTATCTGCACCAAATAGATTTACCTCGGTAGCTTTGGTTTTAGAAATTTCAAAAAAAGTATTATAGTCATTTGGACCGGATTTTATTTGCGCCGACTTAAATTGTAAAGTGTCATCTTCTGATCTCCAGTAGTAAACAACCGGTTCGTCCTCAATAAAAAGTTGAGCAGAAATTACATTTCTGTCAATAAATGGGTACTCCCTGAACGTTACGCTAAGCTCCCGGTTTTCGAACTTACCAAGATAAAGTTTTGAGTGTTTATTGTATACGAGAAAAATATTTACAAACGTACTATCAATCCTTTGCAAGGCAACATCCAGAATTTCTCCCGGTGCATAAAGCTGTTTCCGGTTGAGTCTTCCTATATCAAAATTATATCTGAAAATTTCTAAAAGCGGGGCACCTTTTGTATAGCAGTAAAAAATTTTCCTGAAGCTGAAGAATTCATCAACCAGAATTTCTTTATGATCATCAGCCAGAGGAAAATTATACAAACGTGAGGGAATGCCGGCTTTATTGTTTAATAATATTTTTAGCGAATTGTCATGTTCATCAATAAAGCTTATGTCAGGAATGCCGTCATTGGGATAATCAAATTTCTTTACTGCCCCGGCTTGAATTCCAAGTGTAATTTTCATATCTGTCCCAAGTTCTTTTTCTGAGTTGAGGACAATAAGCTCACCGGATTCGAGCAAGCAGGAAATGTTATCTGTATTTTTATATTTCAAAGTGGTGAATGCAACCAATGAAGAATTTTTTAAGTAAGGAATTGTTTCGTGGAACTCGGTACCATTCTTTCCAAATAAAATGTTCAGCAAATCTTTCGATACACCAACAGCAATATCAAATAATTTATCTCCGTTAAAATCTCCAAATTGAATAGCGAATGGACGATCATCCAGCTTAATTGAATATTTGCTTTTGTAAGAACCCTGGGCATCACCTGATAATATTTCTATACTATTGCCAACAGCATAAATAATATCCTGAATGCCATTTTTATTTAGATCAAGACTTTTAAGCAAATTTATTTTTTCAGAATACTGAATTGATCGTGAAAGTCTGAATATTCCATTTGTATTATTGATAAAAAACTGGAGTGAGTTCTCAAGTATATTAAATGCCAACACATCCAGGTATCCATCATCATTTAAATCCACAAAAATGGCTTCGCTGAAACTTGTACCGGTAATAATCTTTCTTTCACCAATTCCGCCATTAGATCTAAAGAGAATTGACAAGCCATCAAAACCACTGCCTGAGACAAGTATTTCTTCAGTCCCATTTAAGTCAATATCTCCTGTAAAAATATTTTCAGGATAGGAGTCAAACTCAATAGTACTTTTGCCGGCATCAATTGAATCAAGGGAGATATACATTAAGGAAACTTTTCTTAATCTGCGTTCAACTGCAGCAAATAAATTATTATTTCCTGTTTTGTCCTTTAGCTGTTTAAGTTGTGAAATTTCTGAATTCAATTGAAACTCTTTTAACTCCACACTGTCGCCAGGAATACCAGCGTATATTCCAATCCGTTTTGAAAGAGCGGAATATAAAATCAGTTCGTCATTCCTGTTAGAATTTAAATCAGCGGAGATTATACCTTGATAATCTTTCGGCAGTGAGTAATTTTTCTGGAAGCAAAAACCATTGATAGGAATCTGGCTATAGGATAGTGAGGGAAAAAACAGAACGAAAAAAATGAAACTATTTTTCAATTGACCGATTTTTGAGTCGGTTTTCTCTCCTGATAAGCGCTTCATTAAATCTTCTTTTCTGTTCATTTGTTTCTGGTACAGATTCAATCGCCTTAACCGGTTTTCCTTGCGAATCAACACAAACGAATGTAAGGTAAGCCGAATTAGTATGCGTCTCTGTGCCCTCTTTGAAGGATTGTGCAAAAACTTTAACGCCAACTTCCAGTGAAGTATTAAACACCCTGTTAACTGAGGATAGAAGAATAACTGCATCTCCGAGTTTCACCGGGTGATGAAAATCTATTTTATCTACTGAAGCTGTAACACAAACTCTGCCGGTAAGTTTTTCAGCGCTGAGAGAAGCACAAATATCTATCCAGTACATCAGTTGTCCGCCGAAAAGGGTTCCAAGCTGGTTCGTATGGTTTGGAAATACCAGTTCGGTCATTGTTATTTGTGATTCGCTTACTTTCCGGGCAGTCATTAGTTAGAAGAAAATCCCCCTTTTAATTTTGCTTCAAGCGAATTCTTCAGGCCTTCAATTTCATTAAAATTTTTATCTTCGGGATACATACGGACGAATTTAGTCATCTCTTTAAGAGCTTCATCTTCTCTTTCTCTATCCATTAACAATTTTATTTTTCGATACATTGACATTGGTGCGTATTGAGTATCGTGATAAATTTCAACAACAGCATCATAATATTTTAAAGATGCTGTATAATAATCCATTTTTTCATAAATGACTGCAATCGAATATTCTTTTTGTGCCAGCTTATCGTTCAATTCTGAAATTTTTCTTTCTGCTTCAGCAACTCTTTCATTCAACGGAAAGAAATCCACGAATGCCTGGTACTCTTCAATTGCTTTCTTGCTGTATTTCTGATCCAATGTATAATCGGGTGAAAGTTCATAATAACTTTCAGCAAGCATGAACTGAGCGTCTGCAACAAATTCACTTGCCGGCATATTCTTGATGAGCTTGCTAAATTCAAAAGCAGAAAGAATAAACTCTTCACGCTCGAATTTGCACCTTCCAAGATAATATTGTGCGTCATCAACTATGCTGCTGCCGGGATACTGAAGTAATAAAGCTTCAAACTCTATTGAAGCATCCTCAAAATCTTCATCCTCAAAAAGTTTTATTGCACTGGCTAACCTTTCATCGACGGACAGATCACTCAAATCACGCGATGAACTACAGCCCAAAATCAGCAGCAGGAACGCACTTGATATTAAAAAATATTTGCTCATAAATGCTTTAATTTCATAAAAATAACAGACAATATTAGTTAAAAATGCAGTTGCTTCAAAGGTAAAATCAATCACTCGCTTCTTACAGTGAAGAATATCACAATCACTGCTGCTGCGGTTCCAATAGCAATCAGGGGTTCAGCAAATGCTGAAAGAAATGGTTCTGATGGAGTTGTTCCTTTAGTGAATGGAAATGAATCATTCTCGAGAAATTTTATGTCATCAACTTTTACTGTGTCGACCTTTGTAAATTCAAATTCCTTCTTGCCGCTTTCAGAAAAAGTTTGCAGGTAGTTGCCAAATATTGTTGAGTAACGCTGAATGTAGTGAGTTCCGAACCAACCATCTCTGAACATCTCGCCATATTCAACTCCTGCACCTTCCATAACAATATCAACGTGAGGAATTTTGAGTTCATCCGGCGGCTGTTCAAAAATTTCTTTTCCACTTTGTCTGAATCTTTCTTTTATACTGTTTGAAAAGAGAGAATAGCTTTGACCAAGATTTAGTGTGAGAAGAATTTTCTTTTCAGATGAAGGTATTTCATAATTTATTTGATCAACAAGTGAATCTGTTAATGAATAAAAAATATCGAGGTTGGTTTTTGTTTGAGCATTCAACTTCTGAAGATAAGAGAAGAATAATTACAAAAAGTAGAAAAGAAATTTTCCGGTAATAGAATAAATATTTACTTACAAACTTCACTAGCATTGCACTGCTAATATCAGAAGAATGGCTTAGAGTTTCAAGACGTTCTGGATGCTGGATACCAGATACACTGGATTCTGAAGATACTCGGATAAGTATTCTAAACAAAAAAGCTGTCATCCCGGTTTGCTTGCCTCGTCGTAGCGTAGTGAAGACGGGGTCAGGATAACAGCTTTCAACTTCTTACTTTAGATCCCGAAACAAGTTCGGGACAAGCTTTTATCATTGACCTTTATCTCGCCATTGCCTGAATCTTTTAATCCTCTCTTCTGTTGGAGGATGAGTTGAAAACAGTTTTGAAATTCCACCACCAGCCAGTGGATTGATAATAAACATATGCGCAGTTGCAGGATCAGAATGATTGAGGGGTTTCATTTGACTACCTCGGGATATTTTCTGCAATGCAGAAGCTAATCCTAATGGATTTCCTGAAATTTCTGCACCGCCTTTATCAGCAGCAAATTCACGTGAACGGGAAATTGCCATTTGAATTAGCATTGCAAGTATTGGTGAAAGAATTAATAGGACTAATCCTCCGATTCCTCCGCCTTCCCTGTCATCACTTCTGCCAAACATCATAGCCCATCCAGCCATATGTGCAATGTATGAAATAGAACCAACCAACGTTGCTGCAATTGTACTGATCAAAGTATCTCTGTTTTTAACGTGTGAAAGTTCGTGAGCCATTACTCCGGCGAGTTCATCATTGCTTAATCCCTGAAGGATTCCTGTTGTTGCCGCAACTGCTGCTTTTTTCGGACTTCTTCCTGTAGCAAATGCATTTGGAGTAGGATCATTTATTAAATAAACTTTTGGCATTGGAAGGTTTGCCTGTCGTGCCAGTCTTTCAACCATATCATAAAACTTTGGTGCAGTTTCCCGGTTAACTTCTTTTGCTCTGTACATTTTCAGAACGATTTTATCAGAAAACCAGAAAGAGCCAAAATTCATTATCAATGAAAATACAAGCGCGATGGTCATTCCTGTGTTACCGCCAAGAAGGTAACCAATTAGAAGGAACAGAGCCATCATTAAAGTCATTAAGAATACTGTTTTAACCGCGTTCAATTTTTATCTCCTTTTTAATTTGGGAACAAATCTAAGTCGTGAAAAGTTTCGTTTCAAGTTAAAGTGGGATGACTAAGATTGAAGTTGGTTTCGATAGTTTGTTTAAGGTACCGCTATATAGCCCTTTTATTTATCTGTAATGTTTTATTTATTTCAGCTACTTCCGCCGATAAATTTAGTGCTCGATTAAATTCCACTCCAGCACCACAAAACCTCAGGTCTGGAGACCTGATTTACGCTTGGCTAACAATTTACTTGTTGCACAGTTCTCCTGAATCCGCAATCCGCCATCCTAAATTATCCCACCATCTTCCCCTTGCCTTTATTTACTATAATCCTTAAATAGATGCAGCAATTTTCAAGGAGTTTAAATGAGAACCGTACTTTCATCTTTATTCATAGTTTTTATTTTTGCAGCATCATTCACTTTCGGGCAAAACACTTATGATTTCCTGAATGTTGATATGAGTGCGCGAGCAGCAGCTCTGGGCGGAAGCTTTTCTACAAATAACGATGATGTTGATGTTCTTTTCTACAATCCCGCCGGTATGAGCTTCCTTGAAAAAGATCCCGTCTCATTTTCTTTTGTTAAACACTTGATGGATATTAACCTTTTCAGCTTAGCTTACTCAACAGAATTTGAAAACATTGGAAGATTTGGTACCGCAATTAAATATATCAACTACGGCTCATTCGATCAGGCTGATGAGTTTGGAAACAGAACAGGAGAGTTCAATGCGGGCGAGCTTGCATTTATTCTCGGGTATACAAATGAATTCAGTGAGAATTTTTATTACGGTGCAAATGCTAAAGTCATCTACTCAAGCATTGCAGATGAATCATCGAGCGCAATAGCACTTGATCTTGGAATCAATTACGAAATCCCAAATCAGAAATTGAATCTTGCTGCCTCAGTATTAAACCTCGGCACACAACTTTCATCATACATTGACACAAAAGAAGATCTGCCGCTTGATGTTGCAATCGGTATTTCAAAAAGACTTGAGAATCTTCCAGTCCGACTTTCACTCGATTTTCATCAACTAAATAAAGAACGAGATGAACTCTACCAGCATCTAAAAGGTTTCAGTCTTGGTGCAGAGTTTTATCTCAGTGAAGTTTTCACTTTACGATTTGGTTACGATAACGAAAAGCGCTCGGATCTAAAAGTTGGTTCATCATCAGGAATTGCCGGGTTTAATGGCGGGCTTGGTGTTAAAATTTCAGAATACGTTTTCAACTATGGATATTCTTCGCTCGGTACAATTGGCGCAATGCACAGGATTGGTTTATCAACCTCCATTTAATTGATTCATTCAGATATCATTCCGGTTTGCTTGCCTCGTCGTAACGTAGTGAAGACGGGTCCGGAATCTGAACAATATTATTGCTTAGAGATTCTCGACTCTCCCGCCAAAGCGCATAGGCGTCAACTTAAGAAACAGGAGAACTCATTTTATTTGTGCTTGTATTGTCTTAAAATCTTATATGAATAGGGGAAATCTTGCACTCCTACGGAGTGCTGTTATTTTTATGGATTTCATATTTCTATAAACATTTAGCTCCTCTGGAGCAATGCACTAAATATTGTTTTAGCTCTTAACTCCGTTAGGAGTTAAATGTTTGTAGAAAAGAATAGCCCCACATAAAACAGAACTCCGTAGGAGTTCAATATTCATTAATTTTAAGAACTAATAACATTGTTACAATAGTAATTTATTTTTATAAAATGAATAACAGTGATAGCAAATAAAATTAAGTTGACACCAAAGCGGGATCGCCAGAATGACAACACCAACTTTACAAAGATTATTTACTTCCCTGCTTCTCTAAGTTTTTTATCCTGTCGAGATAGGTTTCGGCAAGTTTATGTGAGTTTTGAAACTCCCTCATATCCAAAACTGCTTTGTAGTATTTTTTTGCTTCGTCATACTTTTCCCAGGTTTCCATTATCGTACCTGAGTAAAGCGTTGCATTAATCCGGAAGCCTGATGCTTTATTCCCATCAATTATCTTAGAATCTTCGATACATTTTTTATAATAAGAAAAAGCTCCTGCAATATCTCCATTGTTCTTAAGGTTCTGTCCTATATAATAATTAGCTTCTCTTCTAACCATCGGAGTGTTGTAGCCTTCAAGATTTTTTTCAGATTTCTTTAATACATTTTTAAATACCGTCTCAGCTGTAGCCCACTCTGCTTTTCGGGCTGCAATTCTGCCGCGCCATCTTTCGAATACAGGATTATCCGGAAAAAGATCATAGAGTTGTCTCGCATAAAGTTCAGCAGAGTTCATATCATTTTCAAAATAATAGAAGAATGTAACGAGTATATACTTTGCTTCGTAGCTTGAATACTTTCCGATACTTGCTGCTTCTTTTAATTGCTTCAATCCAAGTTCCTTGTTGCCTGATGGAAAGAACATCATCACAGGTTTAACAATTGGATACTTATCAGGAATTACAGCAGCGAGATAATTGTAAATTCCAAAACCTAACTTTACATCAACATTATCCGGATCGAGCTTGTGTGCAAGTTCAACTAATGGCAAAGCTTCCCGTCCGTCATCTGCAGCACCGAACCAGCTTTCGCGCATTACCCTCAATCTTCCTCTGAAACCAATTGCACCGCCTTTGAAGAAAAGTGCATCAACGTTGTTCGGATCTTTATCGAGAATTTCATCGCAGAAATCAACCGTCTCTTCAATTTTTTCGTAGAAGCGTTCATCTTTTTCTTCATCTTCTTCCGTAAGAATTATTCTCCACCAGTCAATCATCGCAAAAAAGAATTTTCCGGCAGGATGCTTTGGATATTCTTTTTGTAAAGTAAGAAAGGTCTTTTCCGCTTCAGTAAATTTTATGCTGTAGATTTGATTGATCCCAGCTTTGACGAGTGAATCGTAATCTGGTTTTTGCGCAAAACCACGAACCTGAAGAATAAATAAAAGAGTAAATATGAAAAAACTAATTGATTTCATTTTCAAGCTGAATGTAAGTTTGTTCAACAAATAAGTGGAAAGATTATCAATCCCAACTCTGTCCTGCACCATTGTATCTCTTTCACGAACAGTTACAGTTTGGTCTTCGAGAGTTTGCGTATCAACTGTAATGCAATATGGTGTTCCGGCTTCATCCTGTCTGCGGTATCTTCTGCCGACAGCACCTTTATCATCATAAAAAACTCTGAAAGATTTTCTCAAATCGGTTTCAATCTTTCTTGCAATTTCGGGCATACCGTCTTTGTTAACCAAAGGAAAGATGGCAGCTTTTATTGGTGCAAGTCTCGGATGGAACTTGAGAACAGATCTCAGTTCACCATTTACTTCTTCTTCATAATAAGCATCAACTAAAAATGCCATAAAAGATCTGCTTGCACCTGCAGATGTTTCAATTATAAAAGGAATAAATTTTTCTTTTGACTGCTCATCAAAATATTTTAATGATTTGCCGGAGAACTCTTCGTGTCTGCTTAAATCGTAATTCGTTCTGTTGTGTATTCCTTCAATTTCTCCCCATCCGAATGGAAATTCATATTCAATATCAACAGCTTCTTTTGCATAATGTGCAAGCTTGTCTGCTGGATGATCATGGTAACGAAGTTTGGTTGGAGTCATTCCCATTCTTTTAAACCAGTCGAGTCTTTCAGCTTTCCAGTAATCATACCATTGCTTATCATCTTTTGGGATTACGAAGAACTGCATTTCCATCTGCTCAAATTCACGTGTACGGAATAAAAAGTTTTTCGTGTTTATTTCGTTTCGGAAAGCTTTGCCTACTTGTGCAATTCCGAAAGGAAGCTTTTGTCTTGATGAACCCTGCACATTCAAAAAGTTAACGAAGATTCCCTGTGCAGTTTCAGGTCGCAAATAAACAACTGAGCCTGTATCTTCAACAGGACCGATAAAAGTTTTAAACATCAAATTAAATTTTCTTGCGTCGGTAAACGTTCCCTTGTTTCCGCATTGAGGACAATTCAATTGTGCAAGAAGCAGTTTTGAAATTTCTGCATCTTCAAGTAAAAGTGTGAAAGGATTTTCCTTACCGGCGTTATTAATCTTTTCATCAATTCATTTTAAAAGTCTTTCATCCGATTTCAGGGTTTCCTTCAATTCCTGGATAGCTTTGTCTTTCTTTTTATCAGCATAAGAATCACCAAGCACATCAAGTCTGAATCTTGCTTTACATTGTTTGCAGTCAATCATCGGGTCTGTGAAATTCTCAACGTGTCCCGAAGCTTCCCAAACTCTCGGATGCATCAAAATCGAAGCATCAATTCCTTCAACATCCTCGCGGTAAGTCATTGTTTTCCACCACTCGCTTTTGATGTTATTGAGAAGCTCAACTCCGAGCGGACCGTAATCCCAGCAGCCGTTAAGTCCGCCGTAAATTTCACTTGATTGGAAAACAAATCCCCTTCTTTTTGCGAGGGAAACGATTTTTTCTAATAGATTGTCCTGATTGTTATTTTTATTAGAAATTGTAAAATCCTTGATTAAATTGAAAAATTTGGGTAGAAATATAGCAAAGAATAGCGAGAGAAATAATAAATAATTTTTTCAGATTATATAATATCCATTAGCAATTGATGTAAGAAAGAAAATATTTTAGTCATATCAAAAAAATGGATTTATTATGATCAAAGCACTCCTACCTAAAGAAGAAAAATATTTTGACGACTTCAGGGAGATGATTTCCCACATCCAGCAAATGGCAAAATACACCGAGCAGCTTTTTGCTGATGAACTGATTGATAAAAACCACTACCTCAACATTAAACCTCTCGAACTTAGGTGTGATGAAATTACTTCAAGAATTGTTAAAAGATTAAATAAAACTTTCATTACTCCATTTGACCGGGAGGATATTTTTGCGCTCATAAAAAAATTAGATGATATAAGCGATATGTTGCTCGGTGCTTCTGCACGCATAGAAACATTTAACATCACGAAAAAAATATCTTACGCTGACAAGCTCGCGTCAATTATTAACAAGCAGGTTCAGGAACTGGGTGTAGCTATACAGGATTTAAAGGCAAGGAAAATTAATGAAGCCAAAGCAGTAAAGGATCTCGAGTCGGAAGCTGACCAGGTTTACCGTACTGCAATACAGGATTTATTTGCTAATGAGAAAGATGCTATCGAACTGATAAAGAAAAAGGAGATACTCGACTTGCTGGAAAGAATATCCGATCGCTGCCAATCTGTTGCAAATGTTATTCTTTCTATCTTTATTAAAAACGCCTAATCTTTAATGGAATTTGTAATCTTCATAATCTTATTAGCACTCGTATTTGATTTCTACAATGGAATGAATGATGCAGCGAACTCGATTGCTACAGTAGTTGCAACCAGAGTATTAACCCCTATTCAGGCTGTATCGTGGGCAGCATTTTTTAATTTTGTGGCTGCGTTTGCGTTTGGTGTTAGTGTGGCAACAACAATTGGTAAAGGGATAGTTGATGTTTCGATCGTTGATAATTATGTAATCCTATCAGGAATTGTTGGTGCAATTATCTTAACAGCTACCGCCACTTATTTCGGACTTCCTATAAGCGTATCTCACTCAATAATTGGGGGTTTTGGAGGTGCTGCTGTTGCAAAAGCCGGTTTTGACTCTTTAATACTTTCTGGTTACACAAAAATTGCAATTTTTATTTTCGCTGCGCCTTTAATTGGATTGGTCATGGCTTACATATTTTCAATTATAACTTTGTGGATTGTAAGGAACAAGCAGCCAAGAAAAGTTGACAAATACTTTCGCCGTCTTCAGCTTATATCTGCAGCTCTTTACAGCCTCAGTCATGGTTCAAATGATGCACAAAAAACAATTGGAATTATTACAATTCTTCTCTTCACAAACGGATTACTTGGAAGCACTTTCTATGTTCCATTCTATATTATTATTATGAGCCATGCTGTAATTGCACTCGGCACTTTATTAGGCGGCTGGAAAGTAATAAGAACTTTGGGGATGAGAGTTACCAAGCTCACTCCATTCGGTGGATTTAGCGCTGAAACTTCCGCTGGTTTAACAATTATCGGTGCAACAATTTTCGGAATTCCTGTAAGCACGACTCACACAATTACGGGTGCCATAATTGGTGTCGGTTCTATAAAGGGTTTATCAGCAGTAAGATGGGGAGTTGCTAAAAATATTTTATGGGCATGGGTACTAACGATTCCACTCTCAGCAGTTATTGCAATGATAACTTATGAAATTGTGATTTACGTTAACAGCATCTTTTAACTGTTATTAAAATAACCCACGACTTCAGTCGTGGGTTAATAATACATAAAACCAAATCATAACCGTTTTAACGGTTTACAATTTTAAGTCCGTATTTGTTAACAAATAAATTTATCTCTTCTTCAAATGTCATTTTTCTATGATGCTCTTTCTGATTGGCTATATATTTTTCAACCTCATTCACCATTGATTCACTAACAGAAAAAGCCCCGTATCCAGTCTGCCAGGCGAATTTATATTTTGTAAGTGATGATTGATTAATCCAGTGAGATGATTCTCCCTTCACATTCTTGAAAATATCACCAATACTGAATTTGGGTGATAATAAAAAGAGGATGTGAATATGATCGCTCATTCCATTAATAATTTTCACTATGCAGTCCAGATCATTTTCCAGTTTTTGCTTTATATGATTATATAATTCTTTTTCAAATTCTGATGTAATAAGAGCTATTCTATCTTTTGTACTGAATACTCCGTGTATCCATATTTTTAATAATGAATGAGACATTATTTCCTCCTTTTAAACCGTTGAAACGGTTATTAGTCAATGAGATACATATTTTTACACCCATAGCTGAAGCTATGGGCTTATTTTATTAAAACAGGATATTCATCGACCAAGTTAAAATTATTATTTCAATAACTTTAATAAAATTTTTTTTATCTCTAAATGTTTTTTATCAAGCCTGCCATACTTTGCTTTTACAACTTCAAGAAGTGAAAGTGACTGGATGATATAATTCTTCCTTAAAAGTTTTAAATGACTGCTTTTTGATTTTCTTATTTCATCATCTAATGCATTTAAATGTTTTTTGATCGTATAAATATCACCACGGTCAATTGGTCCGGAAAGTGCTTTTGCCGGTGATAACTTAAAAACATTATTGAGAGCTGATTGAGTTGTCTGCCTGAGAATATTTTTTGGCAGATTATTTTTTGAAGATATCAAATAGAAAGCGTTAAAAAGATTTCCGACAAGAAAATTTGAACTGTGAACCGCCGCAAGGTGATGAAATACTTTTTCATCAGATGCAATTATATGAGGTTTCAATTTTAGTTTCCTGCACAACTGAACTAAAAATAATTTTGCTCGCTTATCTTCTGCTTCAATTGATGCGGGAGAATTTTTAATATCAACGATATTTTTTGATGGAAATGGTCTGATGATATGAAGTGAGCCAGTTGCACAACCTTTTTTCTTCAAAGAATTTAATGCATTAATATTTTCGACTCCGGAAAAGTGAATACAGATTGAATTGTTGAAATCCTTTTTTATTCCGGATAATGCATCAGCAGCCGTTTTTATTTCTCCATCTGGAACTGTGAGAAAGAAGACATTTACTTCTGCAGGAATTTTCTTTAGCAGAGTTTGAATGATGTGGAATCGAAAATTTCTTTGCAAGCGTTTTTGCTGAAGACAACTTTCTGCTAATAATTATCTGAACATCGTAACCAGATTTTTTAAGTGCAGAAGTCAGAGAGAACGCAAGCTTACCAGCACCAAGTATCGCAATTTTATGTTTTGTCAAATTGAATTAATCCCCGTAAAAAACTGCTGACAAATAACCAACCACTTCCGAATTATCTCCTGTTACATCGCCTGAATCAGTTCTGCTAAGCACCATCGAATGCCGGATGTTTTTTAGATTTGCAGCTTTCATCAAAGCTACAATGGGACCACCGCCGCAGGCTTCACAAGTATGATTATCAAGATCATACTGAAGTGAATCAAAATCAAATTCTCTTACTCTTTTCTCAACTACAGAATCAAGCTTATCAGCCTGTGATTTAGAATAAAAATGTGATAAATCTGAACTGGCAACAATCAAAGTTTCATCATCAGAAACTTCAGCAAGTTTTTTTGCCAGCATATCAACATTTCTTTTCGACTGATCTCCCATCACAACAGGAACAATCTTAAAATCCTGCAGAACCGATTGGAGAAAAGGAAGCTGAACCTCAAGTGCGTGTTCTCTCCTATGTCCTTCATAGCCTTTAAAAATTATTTCATCATCAGTTAAAAGTTTTTCACGAAAATCTTTATCAACTTTTAATAATCCAAGCGGGGTTTCATAAGCATCGCCTTCAAAAATACTGATGCCCGGAAAGTATTCTGAATGGCTTGGAGAAATTACAACAACTCTTTTATATTTTTTTCCGACAAGAAGATTGTAAGCGTGCGCTGCTGTTTTACCTGAATAAACATATCCGGCGTGAGGAGCAACTATTCCGAAAACTCTTTCAAATTTTTCTTTTGGTTTAGTTACATCTAATAACAAATTAATATCTTTCCTGAGTTTATCAGGATTTGAAGGATAAAAATGTCCGGCTACTTGTGCCGGTCTTACGTAATTCATATTCAACCTCCTTTTTCTTTTTCAGAAAAAACTAAAGCGGTGAAAACTTTTATGTTCAACATTCTCTCTTTCCAATAATTACCATATAATCCTGCTTTGTGACAAAGTGCTGTTAGGAATTGCGCACGGTTATAGTTTTGCTCAGTTGCAACCTGCGGTAAAAGAACCGCTCTTCCCCCTTCTTCGAGAAGAAGTCCGTGCTTGCCGACTTCAATTTCATCATAACTTTTTATCGGTTCAAATTGCGAGAGAACCGATATCTCAATTTCAACTTCATCAAATTCATCTCTGCTCATTTCTGGAAAGCGAGGATCACCAAAAGCAGAATGTTTTGCTGCTTCAACAATAGTTTCAAACAATGGCTTCTGTGCAATGATGTAACCAATGCATCCTCTAAGCTCATTGTTAATGTGTAATGTAACAAAAGCACCTAATTCCATTTTAAGTTTTGGGTAAGCTTTATAATCTATCTTCGACACATCACATTCGCTGAACTCTTCAAGGATTGATTCTCTGGCAGCTTTCAATAATATTTCTTTTTCTTCCTGTGATAATTCCATCTCTTCACCATCAATAAATAATCTTATAAACTTCAAGTCTTGTTTTACCAAACAAAAGAAACAGCAAGTCATCTTTAACAAAGAAAGAATCTGTTAAAAACAGACCTGTTTCTTTATTGATTACTTCTTCTAAAATATACTTTCCTTTGGATAAATCAACAGCTTTAAAAAGATTATTAAGAGTTCCTTTGGAATTCGCTTCGTGAAAGCTCAACATTAAAAGGTTATCTTTCCAAATAAATTCAATCTTTCCGGAAATTACAAAGTCATTTCTCAGCGATTTTATAAACTCGTTTGCCCTGTTATCAGCAATAGAATCTGCTTCAAATACTTCGGGAAATAAATAACCTTTGCTTTCTTCCTCTTTATTTGATTCATCACGGAGCCTGTTGATCAATTCATAATTCGCGCCGACATCCTCAACTATTTCGCCGGTCGAAGGATTGATTGCATAATAATCTCTTCCTTCAAATTTTTCTTTGTATGTATATAGTTTATTGTGGAGAAGAAAAAGAAAAATCAATTCTGGATTTTGCCAAAGGAATTCTTTCTTAGTTAAATCATAAGCGAAGATACCTCTATGCTTGGGCATATCGGGCTTGGCAAACTTGTGAAAGAAGATTATGTCATCCTGAACAGCTTCAATCCCAACCCAGAACGTATCTTCCATTTGAAAGTTACTTAATATTTTTTTACCTAAATCAAGTTCAAGGCAATGAAAGTAAACCTGTTTCTTGTCAGGTTCGCGCTCTTCAATAATCAGCTTGCCCGTATTGGTGGGGATGATTCTCCAGATCTGCCGTTTGTTATCTATATAATATTTTTTTTTGAGCTTCATAATTATAGTTTATCTCTGCGGCTCTTTGTTTTTTCTCTGTGGTTCTCTTTGTAACAACCTTTTTTTTAGGGGAACACAGAGGTCACAAAGAACCTCAGAGAACCACAAAGAATTATTTTATAAATCGTCTCAATTGATCAGTTAATTTTAAAGTGTTAAAGTTCATTAATAGACCAATCTTTTTATTCGCAAATTTTAGGTGAGTCAGAATTTGCGCTTCGTGAACTGGAGTGAGAGCTTCAATTGCTTTAAGTTCTACTATTATTACTTTCTCTACAAGGACATCAATTCTGTAACCTGTATTGAGTTTTATTTCTTTATAAACAACTGGCACAGGGACCTGTCTCTCATAACTCAAACCATTGAGAGATAATTCATAACACAAACATTCTTCATAAGCGGACTCTAACAAACCCGGTCCAAGTTGTTTATGAACTTCTATAGCACAACCGATAATCTTACGAGTCAAATCATTCAGTTCATTTATATCCATTTTTCACCTGTCAAAGATTTCTGGAATATTTTCTCCGTGGTTCTCTGTGAAATCTCTGTGGCTCTCTGTGTAACAAATTTCCTTGAAAGAGCACAGAGATCACAAATATCCTTAGAGAACCACGAAGAATTATTTTTAACCACCGATCGGTTGAAACTTTGCCGTAAAATGTCTGAGCATTGGTGCTTCGTAAACTATTTTATACCCTTTGAGCTTATTCCTGTTGTTGAACACTTCAAGGATTATTTCAATCAGATAATCAATGTGACTTTGGGTGTAAACTCTTCTTGGTATTGCAAGTCGAACCAGTTCCATCATTGCAGGAATTAGTTTTCCATTATTATCATACTTACCAAACATCACACTTCCGATTTCTACTGCACGAACTCCTCCTTCAAGATAAAGTTCGCATACAATCGATTGACCTGGATATTGATCAGGAGGAAGATTGGGCACAAATCTTTTTGCATCAATATAAATTGCGTGTCCTCCCGGAGGTTCAATAATCGGAACACCAGCAGCAACAAGTCTTTCGCCGAGATATTCAACACTACGAATTCTGTATTCCAGATAATGTTCATCTACAACTTCTTCAAGTCCTTGAGCAACAGCTTCCAAATCTCTTCCAGCCAGTCCGCCGTATGTAGGAAATCCTTCAGTAACAATGAGAAGGTTTCTACATTTCATTGCAAGGTCTTCATCATTCAATGCAAGAAATCCACCGATGTTGACAAGTGCATCTTTCTTTGCACTCATTGTTGCACCATCTGCATAAGAAAACATTTCCTGAGCAATTTCCAAAACAGATTTGTCAGCATAACCCTTTTCTCTTTTCTTGATGAAGTAAGCGTTCTCAGCAAACCTGCAGGCATCAAGGAAAGTGGGAGGCCATACTTTTTGCAGATAGCTTTTACGTCACGAATGTTCTGCATTGAAACCGGCTGACCTCCGCCTGAGTTATTAGTTACTGTTATCATACAAAGAGGAATATTCTCAACTCCTTTTTCTTTAATAAAAGATTCTAACTTTTCTACGTCCATATTTCCTTTGAAGTCAGCTCTTTGCTCGGGATGTTTTCCGATTTCATTCAGAAGATCTTCTGCTTCAGCTCCGGTGAATTCAATATTTGCTCTTGTTGTATCGAAGTGTGTATTGTTAGGGAAATATTTTCCCGTACCACCAACAATTGAGAATAAAATTTTTTCAGCTGCTCTTCCCTGATGGGTTGGTATGATGTACTTCATGTGAGTTATTTTTGTTACAGCATCTTCAAAACGATAAAAACTTTTTGAACCGGCATAAGATTCATCTCCCTCCATAATTCCTGCCCACTGTTTTGCACTCATTGCTGATGTTCCGCTGTCTGTTAGCAGATCGATCAGCACATCATCGGCATGGATCATAAAAGGATTATATCCTGCATTGATTAAAATTTTTTCTCTTTCGTCACGTGTAGTGAATCGAATAGGTTCAACTGATTTTATTTTGAACGGTTCGATGATCGTTTTGGGTTTCATTGCATTTCTCAAAAAGGTTGGTGATTATTTACAGCCCAAATTTACAAAATGAAAATAGACTTTGCTTAATTTTCATCCTTGATTGATTAAAAAACTGATTTCCCTTAGAAATTAGTTATTTGGTACCTTCAGCCATCCCCAATAACCGATTACCAAATAATTATTGCCTTTGACAATAAGTAAGGATATTTTTCTCAAAAGAATTTTAACAATTAGTGAGGCAAATAATGGATCTTAACGAAACAACCAATTCATCAGAACAGGAAGCCGGGGAATTAAGTCACTCCGATAAAATGATCGGAGTATTTACTGAACCAGCCAATATGTTCTATCAGACTTCAAGGTTTGCACCCAAGCATAAAGACTGGGTAATCCCTGTAGTTATATTTTTCATCGTTATTGCTCTGATTAGAATTTTAGCAATGACAAACAAAGAAGTTTACTTCGAAGCAAAGAAACAAGGTATTGAACGAATTGAAAAAATGGTAGAAAGTGGAACGATGACAAGAGAACAAGGCGATGAAGCTATTGATGCAATTGATCAGCAAATGGAATTTATGCAAGGTCCTATCGGCTGGGTTATTTCAATTGTGTCAACACTAATCTTTGGATTCATAATTTTCTTTATCCTGGTTGGTATTTATTATCTATTCATAAAATTCCTGTTTAAAGGAGAAGGAACTTTTACATCCGCACTTGTTGCAAGCGGACTAACAACTTATATAAATATACTCCAGATTATTCTTGCAGGAATTCTAACAATGATATTGGGTAAAGCTACTATGGATACTAGTCTTGCATCGTTGATGGGTAGTGATAAAACAACATTAACTGGCTGGCTGCTGGCTAAAGTTGATCCAATAAGTATATGGGCATACATCATTCTTGCAATTGGATTTGCTAAGATGTTTAAATCTGAATCAACAGGTAAATATTATGCTCTGGTAATAGGTTTGTGGCTGATTGGAGGGTTCATAATATTTCAATTAGCGCAGGCACTTCCTTTCCTTGAGGTATTCTTACAGTAAGTGTAATTTAAGTGAGACTCACCTTTGAGGTGAGTCTCACTTTTGCTTATACTTTTTTCTTATTATTTAATTCCAATAAATATTTTCGCAACCCTTTAACCGCCCGTTTAATTGATTTATAATTTTCAACATACGACTTATATTTGTCCGAGTTAGAGAAATATTTATTCCTTAACTTCAAATCAACTAAACTCCCATTTCTTTTTCCAATCCATTCCAGATAGTTGGAGAACTTCCAATCCTCTAATTTTTCTACTAATCCATCGTCAACCGGATTTCTGTGAATATACCTGCATAATTCTAATAAATAATTAATATCCTCAACTTCTATTGATTTAAACGGACCTTCAAACAAAGTTCCGGTTCTGTTATACCTTTTATTAACGGCTTTCGTATAACCATTAAATAGAAATGCGATAGGGATATTTAATGGAGTATCACCATCCTGCCTAAATACAAAATGATAATGATTTGGCATAAGACAATAAGCTATAACTGAAAATTCATATTTCTTTGAATAATGTTTGAGTTTCTTTAATAAATAAAAGTAATTCTCCTCCTCAAAAAAGATTTTCTTTTTATTGGCACCACGATTATAGATGTGAAAATATTTCCCCTTCAAAAATTTAACATTTCTTTTAGCCATGCTTTTTTTGTATTTAATTTACTATTAGAAACTAGATATGTGAGACTCACCTCTGAGGTGAGTCTCACATTTAAATTCAAATCACACTCTGTGGATCAACATCGTAAATCAACCGCACATCTTTGTATCTTGATTTGCGATTAAACTCAACATAAGAATCAAGAATTGCCTTTCGTAATATCTTTCCACCGGGATCGGTTTCTTTGGGAGATTTAATTAATATCTGATACCGATACTGTCCTTTAAGTCTCGAAATTATAGCAGGAGTTGGAGATGATATTTTTAACCACTTACTAAATTTTTTCAGTTCAGAGTGGAATCCTGTTATTGCACCTTTTGCTTTTTCATTTGACTGATCTTTGGCTTCAATTAAGGCGATTCGGGTAAATGGAGGAAAACCCATTTTTTCTCTGTCAAGAATTTCTTTCTCGTAAAAAAATTTGTAGTTATTATTTAGAACCATCTGTAAAGCGAAGTGTTTTTCATTTTGAGTTTGAATTATCACCTCACCAGGATTTTTGCTTCTACCTGCTCTTCCTGAAACCTGTGTCAGCAACTGAAAAGTTCTTTCATCAGCACGGAAATCAGGAAGCCACAATGTTGTTTCAGCAGAAATAACTCCTACCAAAGTGACACGAGAAAAATCTAATCCTTTTGAAACCATTTGTGTTCCAACCAAGACATCAATCTCACCACTTCCAAAAGATAAAAGTATTCTGCTCAACGCTGATTTTTTTGTGATTGAATCAGAATCTATCCTGCTCATTTTAACATTCGGGAAATAAAACTCAAGTTCATCTTCAACTCTTTCAGTTCCGGTTCCAAAATATTTTATTTGAATTGAACCACAGTGTGTGCAGGCACCGGGGACATCTTTCACTAATCCGCAATAATGACATTCGATAATATTTTTATTGATGTGATAAACCATCGGGACTGAACAATTATCGCAAAGCTCAACTTCACCGCAATCTGTGCAATAAATTTGTGTTGAAAATCCCCTTCTATTCTGTAAGATGATAACGCCTTCACTTCGCTTAATTCTTTCTTCAATTTTATCCAGAAGTGTTTTGGAAAAAATATTTTCCATCCGCTGCTTTTTTCTTTCCCTGTTCACATCAACCAGAGTTATCACAGGAAGTTTTGCATTATCTATTCTCTCAGGAAGTTCAAGAAGTTTAAACTTTCCGGTTTTAGCATTGTACATACTTTCAATGGAAGGTGTTGCCGAACCCAATAAAACAGGACAGTTAACAATACTTCCAAGCATAATTGCTGAATCGCGTGCATTATACTTCGGGACCATATCTGACTGCTTGTAACTCGCATCGTGCTCTTCATCGATTACAATCAGTCCAATGTTTTTTAGCGGAGCAAACAGTGCTGACCTCGCACCGATTACCACACTCGATTTTCCTTTAGAAATTCTTCGCCAGGAATCGTATCGTTCACCGGGAGACATCCGGCTGTGAATTACAGTTACTTCATCTCCAAACACATTAAAGAATCTTGATGTGATTTGTGGGGTGAGAGATATTTCAGGAACAAGTATCAGTACGGTTTTTTTTTGATCGATTGCTTTTTTTGCAAGCTCGATATAAACCTGAGTTTTCCCGCTTCCTGTGACTCCGTGAAGTAAATAAGTTTTGAAGCTTTCATCATCAATGGTTTTTGATACTTCACCAATTACTTCTATTTGCTTTTCTGAAAGAGCAAACTTTGTCTGTTCTTCTTTGTATTGCTCAACATACCTTCTGTCAATTTCCTGTTCGTATAATTTTACAATTCCTTTTGCAGCTAATGAATCAAGCGAAGATTTGGACGAAGATGTTTTATGAAGAAGCTCGGCAACAGGAAGACCTTTTCCTTTTGCATTAACTAATTCAAGTAGTAATTTGATTTGCTTTGGTGATCGTCTTTCGATCTCAGGAAATATTGAATAAACCTCTCCGACTGTTTTATTCAGCTTAACATAATTAACTGTCTTTGCTTTAACCTTGGCCTGCTGAAGTGTATCTAACAAAGTTACTACTCCGTGTTCCTGCAAGGTTCTGAGAATCGAATAAATATTTTTTTTCTTTACTATTTTCTGAAGCTGCTGAAGACTGATTTCTTCGCGTTCAGAAAGTACTTTTAGAATTTTCCCTCTGGTCGAAGATTTATTTTTTTCTTTTATTAGAAGATGAGCACAAGCTTTTTGATCGGAAACGATTTTTCTTTTAGATTCAACTTCAGAACCATACGGAACAGCGAGCTTTAAAGCTTCACCAAATGAGCAGAGATAATAATCAGCCAGCCACTCATAAAATTTGAAACCATCTTTATCAATAATCGGTTGTTCATCAATGATATCAATAATAGGTTTTATTGTTTCTTTGAGAGAAGCTGTTTTAAGCTTATTGATGATAAAACCGGTGAGTGTCCTTTTACCGAAAGGAGCAACAGCTCTTACTCCAACCTTAGCCTGTTTTTCAAGTTCTTTTGGGACGAGGTAAGTGAATGCTTTTCTGAATGGTAATGGGAATACTATTTCAACATACATTCTTTTAGTTCTTAGTTTTAAGTTGCTGGTTTTAGTTAATCAGTTCTTAGTTACGATTTACAATAAGTTTTATACCAAAAATAATTATAGCAATTCATTGGATAGAATTTCTATAATCACTACCTAAAATAATCAATAGTAACCGAAGACTAATAAACAAAAACAATGGCACAGCCATGCCTTTGGCAAAAACCAACCTGCCTGACGGTAGGCAGGCAAACCAATAACTAAATTCATTCTTCGAGATATTTTGTTAGTTCAATGAGACTCCCACTCTCAACATCTGCACTGAACATTGTAAACTTCAATGTCCTGATTGAATTATCCCACATTATTCTTTTATGGTTATCGGAAACAATTATTTCTCCATTTGTTGAAATAATGCTGTCTTCCAGCGGAATTGTGATGAAATAGAAAGGCTCCTGATAAACAATACTTTCAACTTTTGAAACATCATCAAAAGAATATTTAATTGTTCCGTTAAGCTTGCCTTCGGAGATAAATAATTTTCTGTCAAGAATAAATTTGCCTTCATCACGCATCTGTCTAACAAAATCATCACTCTTAAGTAATTCTTGAAATAATTGCTGCTTATCTTCTTCAAGCTCTGTTGTATTCAATGCATCGGAACGTATATCAGATACGCTCATATTAACTGTTCCAGACTTTTCATCATCAAGATTTATTTCATAAGAAACGGAATGAAAGACAAGACAACCCTGCAATAAAATTATCAATGAGAATAGTATTAAGAATTTTTTAATTAACATTTTTTCTATTCCTTATTAAATCATTTAAGTTCTGTTGTAAAGCTAAATCAGTAATAATTAAAAATAAAGTTGAATAAATTTCTTTCGTGAATAGAGGATATGAAAAGCAAAAATTATAAGACAGCGGATTCGAGTAACTTTAATCGCTTTGTCTCTGAGTTTAATTCTGCTTTACCTCCAAACGGGAGTGTAAATTTATCAGCAATGTGTCCGAACGATAAACCATAAATAACAGGTATTCCAAGGTTTCCAAGTCTATCTTTTAAAACTTCCATCAGTGAAAAAGATCCGCTGAAAGCAGGATTGCTTTTATTTGGCTCACACATTTTGAAAACTCCCAAAGCTATCCCTGCTGCATTTTCAAACTTCCCTGCTTGAATCATTTGAGTGAGCATTCTATCCACCCGGTAGGGCTCTTCTAGAAATTCTTCCAGGAAAACTATTTTGTCGGAAAAGTCAATATCATATTCGGTTCCTATCAGAGAAACAACGATTGATAAATTTCCTCCAACTAATTCTCCCTCTGCTTTCCCATCTGCAATAACTGTAATACCATATGGATTATAATTATTTCCTGTATTAGAATTATTCAACTCCAATTCGAAGGTTGGATTCAGCAGAACATTTTTGAAATTCTTAATACTGAAACTACTAAAGGTTGAAATCGAAACCGGACCATGAAACGTTATCAGGCTGCTGTTTTTAAAAATTGCATACTGAAGTGCTGTTGCATCACTGAAACCAATAAATGGTTTAGGATTATTTTCTATCAAATCATAATCAAGATATGGAAGAATTCTTGCACAACCGTAACCTCCGCGGGCGCACATGATTCCTTGAACATCTTTTCGTTCAAACATTTCATTAAGATCTGCAGCACGTTCTTTATCATTCGCAGAGAAGTAACCATTCTTCTGCATTAGTCTGTCAGAGTATGTAACATTAAATCCAAGGCCACGCAGGTTGTTGATTGATTCTTCTTTCTCTTGCTGTGTTATATAACTTCCGGGAGTGACTAAAGCGATTAAATCGCCCTTTTTGAGTCTTGCAGGTTTTATAAGTCTTTTTTTTCTATAGTCTGACTTCTCTGAAAACGATTTAGGAAATGCTGTCGCAG
>JAXHLB010000022.1:0-82943 GCA_034522695.1 Ignavibacteriaceae bacterium
AATTATTGGTAATATTTTGATAATAAATTTCAGATTCATATTAATTCTCTAAACGAATATAGTAAATTATTTCTGCTGATGAGCATGCATTTCAGTATGATCTTCACAATTACAAAGAAGATTTCCACTCTTTGCTTTTTCAAATGCTTCCCTACCTTCTTTAAAAGCAAAATATGCTATACCTAATGATCCTAAAATATCAAAGTATGCAATATTAAATAACTCGTAAAGTCCGCTGGCAGCTAACAGAATAAATGAAAGATAGAAACAGGTCTTGGTACAGTTTGCATCAGCAATGATTGCATCAGAGTTTAGAGCTTTGCCAACTTTAAGTTTTGAAGTCATCAGCCAGTACATTGTTAAAATTGAAATAGAAGCGATAATAATTCCGGGAAGAGTTGTTTCTGGCTTTACATCATTAATTATATTCAGCACAGCACCAACTATCAAACCAGCAGTTAAAAGATAAAATGCAGTTCCGGTAATTCTCAAAGCTGTTTTTTCAAATTTGTCACGAGTTTCTACTTTGGAATACTTCATTCTCAAAATCATATGAGCGATACCAATACCTGAAATAACTTCCACAAAACTATCCACACCAAAACCGAGCAGTGCAAGCGCATCATCCGAAGCACCGAAGTAAACTGAGATTATACCTTCAGCGATGTTGTAGAAGATAGTTATTAAGCTAAGTGCAAAAGCTGTTCTGATTAATTTTTTCATTCGCGTAAAAATAAAAAAAGGGATGCACAAAAATGCATCCCTCAGTTTGAGTTAACTTTTCTTTATAAACTCTGAGCCATCGTCATTGAGATTTTTCAGATAGGTTTCAGGATCTTTCTCAAATTTCGATTCACATCCTGGACAGCAGAAACCAATAGTCTTTCCATTGTATTCGACTGTCGGTGCATCCGCATTTAACCTTCCTCACCTTTTACTGGACATACTTTATTCCATATCTGCAGGGATGCAGTCTCACTGCTCTTTTCCATATTAACTCCAGTTGAAGATTCCTTCATTCCGGAACAGCAGCTTGATTTATCTGAACATTCTTTCTTTTCCTTCTTTTCAGTTTCAGGTTTTTCCTGTGCAACTGTGAATGCTGTCAGAATTGAAACTAATGAAAAAATGAATATGAGTTGCTTGAACATTGTGTTACTCCTTTTGTTTAGTGATTAATTTGATACGAGTTCTAATTCTATTTTATTTTCTACCAATGAGCCTTGTGCCGTCTTCACTCAGGTTCTTTGAATACTTTTCTGGATTCTTTTCGAATTTAGCATCGCAGCCGGGACAGCAAAAACCATAAAGCTTTCCGTGGTATTCAACAGTTGGTCCGTCAACATCAACTTTATTTCCCATTACCGGACATACTTTATTCCAGATTGTTAAGTCAGATGCTTCAATGCTTGAGCTGGAATCTTCAGGTACTTCTGTCTTAACTAGTGAATCCTGCTGAGTTGCTTCAGTTTGTTCATTTGGATTTTCCTGAGCAAACGATAACACGTTTAAAAATATTGTGAATGTAAATATGACTATTATTCGATTTAACATTTTGTTAATCCTTTATTAAACTAGAAAACTTGTTGTTGTCATTCCGAATTTATTTCGGAATCTATGTTTAATTTGAAACCGCTTAAGCAAGGCTCGCCTGAAGACAAGTTCAGGTTGACACTAAAGAACACTTAATCGTAAACCAAGATAAAACTTCCTTCCGTCAATCGGACCCCAAACAAGTGAAGCATCAAAGTACTCACCGAATGGATCATCCGATGCAATGATTGGATTATCTTGTTTGAAATCTAAAAGATTTTCTACACCAAAATACAAATCAACAATATCAATTCTCTTTGTAAGTTGTGCATTGATATTTACAAATTCAGAAAATGTTTCTGATCTCTGATACTGATCAGGATTTTCTTGAGTCGATGGAACTCTTCCATTTCCATTCAATAAGAATGATGTATCTAACAGCCAATCTCTTTCCTCGGTTGCGTATGAGACCGTCAACAGTGCCTTATATCTGCTGACGAGCGGTTTTATTAAAAGCTTATCACCGTACTGTGTTTTAACATCTGAATATCTGAAGGCAGCAGACATATCCAACCTCTGGAATAATTCATAAGCAAGTTCAACCTGGTAATTATTTGAATATGATTTTCCATCAAGATCATAAAATCTAACCTGTCTTACATCGCTATCAATATCAACTACCGTCTGTTTGATGAAATCAGTTCTGTAGTAGTCAGCAGTTATCCTCAGATCTCGATTATTGATTGAAAAATATCTGGTAAGATTAAATCCATAATTCCAGCCTTCTTCATAAGTTGGATTATTAATTACCACGAATTGACGTGAGCTCGCAAGGTAGTTCATATTTTCAGCAAGCAGATTTACTGAACGATAACCTTTTCCTCCGCTTATCCGTAAAGTTGTGTTATCATCAAGTCCATATTTGACATGCATTCGTGGAGTAAAGAATGTTCCATATAAATTATGAAAATCAATGCGTGTACCCGGAACGATAGAAAGCTGCGGAAGTGGTGAGTAATTATATTCAGCAAATATTCCTGGACGAGATTCTTTTCTGAAAAAATCAATTCCATTGTATTCTTCTTCATACTGGTCAAAAACGTAGCTTCCGCCTATTGTTAAAGCGTGAACTTCGTCTACAGTTTTCGTTTCAAAGATTAGCTTTGCATAAAAAGATCTCAACTTCGAGTCATATGGCCGTAACCCAAATAAGGAGTTTTGATCCTGATATTGTCCATTAAGAATTAAACCCATACTAGTATAAGGTTCAGAATTGAATACATAACCGTTTTTCGCATACACCTCGTATCGCTTTGTATCAACATTGATATCATACAAGTGTCCTGAGTGACTACTTGAATGTGATTCGGAAATTTGCCCGGCATTTCTTTCTTCATTTATTATCTGAACTCCGAATTGCGATTCATATCCGGTAAAAGACTGATAGTGCCATCTATTCATAAAATTAAACTGCTTCACTTCGGGTTGATCTGCAAACGAATCCATATTATCATCAAAAGTTTTAGTAACAAAATCTGTATGCGCTAACAAAAGCGTTGAAAGATTTTCTGATAACTGAACAGCAGCATTTGCGTTCAGGTCAGTCTTAAAGTGCGAGCTTTGAAATGCATTAAAGTAATATCTTTCAATATCATCAGGTTTTTTATAATCGAGATTAATCTGACCCGTTATTGATTCATATCCATTCACAACTGAGCCAGCACCTTTTGAAACACTAATTGATGTCATCCAGGGTCCAGGGTACATAACCCAACCCGAATGTGTTAGTAACTCCTTTAAGTGTTGGTATGTTTTCAAGCATAATCTGTGTGTATATTCCTGCAAGACCAAGCAACTGGATTTGCTTTGCCCCGGTCACAGCATCCTGAAACTGAACATCAACGCTCGCATTGGTAGTGAAACTTTCTGAAAGGTTACAGCAAGCAGCTTTCAGCAATTCTTTGCTCGTAATTATTTCAGTGGGTCTGGCATCCAGATCGTTTATGTATTTTGATAGTGATGTCCCGGTTACAATAACCTCTTTTAATTCCCTGTTCACTGATAAAATAATTTCAATATTATCCTGTTCAGGTGAAACTTCGACTGTATCCTGTTGGTAGCCGATATAACTTACTATTAAATGAGGATGATCAGATTCGATTTTTTCAAGTTCAAAGAATCCCTCCTCATTGGTCGTTGTTCCTATCTGAGTTCCTTCCCAGAAAACGTTTGTCCCAACGAGCGGTATTTTGTTTTGATCCTCATCTGTCTCGTAAACTATTCCTTTTAACGTCTGTGCTATTCCGGCATCAATCACGAGAAAAGTGAGAATCATAATTATTAATGATTTCATTTTTTCCTGTCCTTTGTTTTATACTGATTTTTGCAGCAGATAAAAGCTGCTCAGAGAAATTCTTCAATTAATGAAGAAGATCAGCAGACAGGTAGATCGAGTTTAAGCTGGTGGATTATATTAAGAAGTTCTTTACCGAATTTCGGCGGGGGAAGATTGTAATTCGTTTGCTCTGAAAATTTATTTTCGCTTTGAGAATCTAGTGAAGACAGTTGAAGCTCTGTAATAACTGAGGTTATCGGAATTAGATTCGAAGTTATAGTCTGGAAAAAATCATCCTCAATCTTTTTATAATCGAATTCATCAATACAGCAGGTTGAGTTTGCTATAGAATACTTCAACTGATCCTCTGGGACTGTTTCGGAACAGCAGGCTGAAATTTCCACTTCCTCAATTTTACAGTCACCGCATTCACTCAAAGATTTTTTTCCTATCATTTCACAATAATGCGACCAAATAGGTAATCCTGTAGTGGAAACCAGGAAAAGTAAAGTTAGCGTCAATATTGAAAATCTTTTCTTCATCATCTGTAAGCAAACATATAAAATTAGTTGTCAAGCCGCAAGGAAAATTTACGGCCAAGAATTACAGAATAATACCTAAATGAATTGAAAACGGGAAGTTCATCAATTTTTAATTCTAAAAAATCCTTTTTTTGAAGTGCTCTGGATTTCTATGAAGATGCGCGATTGCAGTTACTATACATGTATTCTCTTCCTTAACAAAAAGTACTGCGTAAGGAAATCCTTTAATAATACAGCGCCTGGTATGTATTCCAATTTTTGTCCAGGCTTCGGGCATTATTTTTATTCGTTCAATGGAAGATGAGACTTCCTGAAGAAACCGAAATCCTAATCCAGGAAGTTGATGATCATAATAGTCGATAGCCTCATTCAACTCAATGTTGGCAGGAGATAGAAATCTGATTTTCAAAGGTCATATTTCTTTTTTATTTCATCCCAGTCTTTAATCTCAAGTTCACCACGCTTATAAGCTTCATATCTGGCTTCAGATTCAGCAATCCAGCTTTTTTCAACTTCGGAGTCGGGCTTATCAAGGCTGTATAATATCGCCTCGACTAACCGAATGCGTTCTACAGGTTTAAGTTCTATTGCCTTCTTTGCTAAATGATCCAATGATTCCATAATAAATGCTCCAAAAATTTCAGACTCAATTTCATACATTAATAATTATAAATCAATGGTTTACGACAGAATATTTTACACTGAATGACGTAGTTCTATTAACCATATGTGATGAGTCAGGTATCTACGCTATTTGCTCAATTTATATTCAAACAAATAGCCTTGTCTTTCCTTTGCTTCCTTATCCCACTTAACGGTGGTGGTTTTCAGAAATTCTTCTTTATCCGCTTTCATTTTTTCAGGATTAAGTCCGATAAACTTTGTGCTTTTTCCTTTGTTGAAATATCAGGAAGATCAACCGGATATTTCCAACCCTGTTTAACAAATAAAGCTGCAAGTTCTCTTCTTGCCTGTTCACCCTTTTGAATTGAAGTTCCAAGAACTCTGAGTGCTTCAACCGGTGCATGGAATCCAAGTGCATTCGCAGCAGCAACCCAATCCCATCTCCATTGTGCATGACGAATTAAAGTAAGAATTGATTTCATTTGGGTTTCGGTTGCACCGTTGTCCCATGCAATCTTCGCTTCGATGTGAGCAGCAGCTAAAGTTTTTTCTGCAATCCTTCTTATCTCTTCAATTCTATCCTGCCTGTCGTAAACATCCAGCATTAATCTTTCTGTATCCTCCCGGTGGCAAACCTGGCAAGTGTTCGCAACATTGTTCAACGGTGATTGAATATGATGATCAGTGAACTTAACTCCGCCTTCACTCTTGTACGGCATATGACAATCAGAACAAGAAACTCCACGTATTGCATGAATACCTGTCATAAATAATTCATAATCCGGATGCTGAGCTTTTAACATTGGAGCTTTTGATAAAGCGTGTGTCCAATCAGTGAATTCAATCTCATCAAAATATTCTTCCATATTATCAGCAGTGAAACCTTTATCCCATGGAAATGTCAAATATTTCCCTTCTCCTTTAAAGTAGTATTCAACATGACACTGTGCACAGACAAGCGAACGCATTTCCTGTCTGCTAAAACTCTCGATATCTTTTCCCTGCCGTTGAAAAGCTTCAATCAAAGCAGGACGGGTAATGTGCAGGTTCATAGTTTTTGGATCGTGGCAGTCCTGGCAGCCAATAGGATTTACAACTTGCGAACCAAGATCAGTCCATTTCCCCTTATAGAAATTTTCAGTTCCCATTTCTCGTAATAGTCTGGGAACATCCGTGCTTTTACAAGTCCAGCAGGTTGCAGGCTGAGGAGAAAATTCATTATCACCCGTTCTTAATACATTTCGGATGTCTTCTATTGCGTGTGCATGTCCACGTCCCTGGTTATACTCTCTCGAAAAAGCATAGCCAGCCCACATAACAACCAGTTCAGGATATTTTTCAAGATAATCAATCATCTTTGAACCGCCGTGCTTGCTAGCAAAATCTGTTTTGAGAGTATTCAGATATGATTCATACTCGCGCGGAAAATTTTCTCCCCAGACCTCATTTCTTGGCTCCCATTCGTTGATTGGTTTCAGCATTTGCAAAGTATAAAGTGCTTCACCTCTTCTTTCTATTATCGTCGAGGCAAGAAGTCCTAACAGAAATACAACAACAATTGTTGCCAAAAATATTATCCATGCAACCCAGGGTTTCTCTTTTATTATTTCATTGATTGATTTCATAATTATTCCTTAAAATATTTTTATTTATTGCTTCAAACTCGAACTCAATCCCTACCCTTTTGCTCCGTAGAGAGAAATTTATAGAATAAGAAACAATAAAACTGAACTTCATAGGAGTTCAATACTGATTTCCTGACAGAAATTTTAATAATCAATTTTGTCACAATAAATCACAATCTATTTTTTATAGAGACTTGATAAGAGAGAGTTCTTTCTTTTTAAAAAATTTTTTCATCTTACAATATTCTTCATCCATTCCGGATATGGTGCAGATAACTGCGGTGTTCGTGCAAACGGTGTTGAAGTCAAACTGTTCACTCTTCCGTGCGGAGTTTCGCGATGGCAATCCCAGCAATATCCTTCTCCGTGTTCCTGGATTGATTGTGCCGTTATCGCTCTTACTGATATCGGATGTATCTGGTTTGAATGACATCTGATACAATTGTTCTGAACAGCATTTCTTCCTGCTTCGTGAATCCTGATTACCTGCGGCTCAAGTCTGAATGTAAACATATATGAATGCCTCAATCCATCTGAAGCTTTAAAGAAATATTTTTCAAAAACATTGTTCTGCGGAACATGACAATCATTACAAACTGTGAATCTTGCCGTGACTGCTGTTCTGCCAGGTTGCGAAATACGGAGCCATTACATGACAGTTTACACAAGCTTCTGGTTTATCCGATAGATAAGATGTTGCTCTTCCGACGTGAAGTGTTAGTAGAACCAGCCCAAAAAATATTCCAAGCAGAATTAATACAACAAATCTCCAGGTTGCGGGAGGTGCAAATGCTTTTAGAAATTTAATTGGACCCATTAAGCACTAATTCTCTTTTCGTGATTGGCTTATTCTTTCGGAAATAACTCTCAGCTCATCTTCAGACAAAACTTTTTCTATTTCCATAAACAATTCACGCTCTTCTTTCCTGATATGTTTTTCAAGAAGATGACCTAATTCATCGAGCACATTTTCAAGCTGATCAGTTTTTTCCAGATCCCGAATTAGTGTTTCCATTTTCCGATGCTCTGAAATTACTTCTGCAATCAATTTGTCAACTACAGCATTTTTATTTTTAACTGCCGGGAATAGAATTTCTTCTTCATCCAAAAAATGTTTTTTAAGATCAGCTTTATAAAATGAGATAGTATATTCCTTCTTACCATCTAAGGTAGAAGGCATTCCTTTGTACTGAGGTGCACCTTTTTTTAATTGCTGTGCAAGAATAAGTCCCTGATGATGGTCGTGAGACAATGTATAAAGTGCAGTATGTCTTTTCATATTAAAAAAATTTGCGAGTAGAAATTGATAAAATTATTTTAATTCTAAACTAAAACATCATGACTATTTATTCAACTGAATTGTTTTAAAACCGATTGAACTATTTGATCATAGTCAATAGCATTTTAGACTTCATCGTAGCTTTTAATCCGTGAGGAATATTCGCCGGCATAACAATAATTTCTCCCTCTTTCACATTGTAAGATGCCCCGCCAATCTTTATTTCCATTTCGCCATCAACCATGTAAACAACCGCTTCAAACGGTGATGTGTGTTCTGTTAGCGATTCATCTTTATCGAATGCAAATAAAGTAATATTTCCATTCGGCTTTTTAATTATTTGTTTGCTTACTATCGAACCATTTTGATAACTGATTGCATCAATAAGCATTTCTTTATTAATAATTTCTGACATTTTATTCTCCTTTACCAACTAATTCAGCTTCAAGTGTTATTGACTTCGGAAACAGTATATTATTCTCAAGATGGATATGCTTGTGCAGATCTTCTTCAAACTCTTTCAATTCAGAATAAAGTGCTTTGAAAGTATTGCAGGCATCTTCGGGATGAGTATAATTACTGCTTAGCTCCCTTATCTGATATAAAGCATCTCCTGCACTTGTGTGTTCGTATTCCATCATCCTTATCGGATTCTGAATGGTTCCAAACGGCGGTGGAAAAAATTGACTGTTTTCCTTTTGAGTCTGAACCATTTGTTTTATCTGAGGGAATAAAATTCTCTCCTCTTTCATCATATGCATTTCAAGCTCTTCACGAACAGCAAGGAACAGATCTGCAATCCGTAAAGTCTCCGGATGATTTTTGCCATGTACCGATGCAACCTTATCTGCGTGCAAAGAAATAACCGGGATCATTCTTCTTACATATTGATGATGATTATTTATAATGTAATCCACAAGGAAGTCAAGCTGCCAATCATCTGGATTTTCTTTGCCGTTACCATTGTGTGAAAGATTTGTTAACTCATTCACAACTTTCTGCAAATCAATATTCTTTTCTGCACAGGCATTTTTTAATCCGCGATTCCCCTTACAGCAAAAGTCCAAACCATATTCCTCGAACACTATTGCAGATCGGATATTATCTGTTACAATTTCTGCCAGAGTTTTTTCAATCAGATTATCAACTGTTGCATCTTTTAATTTTACGTCATTCATTTTGTTTACCTCTTATTATTTTAATAATTAATTTTCTACTTTAGTCATTCTGGGGAGCGAAGCGACTCCAGAATCTACGAAGTCTGATTCCGGACAACCTGCCTGCCGGACAGGCAGGGCTGGAATGACTTCTCGTACTGATTGCTCATTCGGTATTATTTTGATTACTCAATTCAAGTTTTTCATTAACTTTATTTTTCAACGCATCTTCATTAAACTTCTTAACTGCTTCTGTTCCCGTTGGATGACCGAATGAATCCATATCCTTGTAAAGCTCAAGATGTTCTTCCTTCGAAATATTGTTTTGCCATTTCCCTGTTATCATTCCGAAACCGGTAACAAGCATAAAAATTGATACGACTCCGATTGCTACTAATTTTTTATTTATCTTTTTCTTTCCTGTAATAGTTTCGAGCTGAAGAGTATCTGCAACAGGACAAGCATCAACGCAGTTCAAACAGGTTGTGCATTCATCTGATATTACGGTTTTTACTTTATCAACTTTTATGAATGACGGGCAAGCTTTATTGCAAAGTCCGCAATCAATACAGCTTACTGGATTTCGTTTTATTTTAGCTGGACTGAGTAATGATGTAATTCCAAGAAGTGCACCATAAGGACAAAGATATCTGCACCAGAATCCGCGCAGAACAATCGAAAGAAGAAATAATATTCCAATCACGATCAAAGAGAATCTTGAAATGTCAGCAAAGAAGTAAAACATCTTTACATCGGAAACAAGATTATACGGACTGTCAAGAAAAGCCTGAAGTGCAGTTGTGCTCATCAAAAAGAAAACTGAGTAGAACAAAAATGCGAGCAATAAATATTTCAGACTGCGAAGCGGATAATCCAGAAACTTCGGAAGCTTAAGATCTTTCTTGAAAATTTTCTTTCCGAAATCACCAATCAGTTCTGATAAAAATCCAACCGGACATAAGCCAGCTGCAGAATGCTTTTCCGAAAACAATCGAGACAAGAACAATCGCAAAGAAAATAAAAAATCCAGCCGGATGTGCTGAGTGAACTTCGCCGGTCATCAGAAACAAATAAAAACTCATAAACGAACTGATTGGCAGAAAACCATCTACTCCCGGAGGACGAGATGTAAATGCTGCTGAACCATTTGTTTCCAAATATTGTAGGAACTGATAAAACTCAACACCGATCCAGATGCAAAGAAGTGCAAACAATGTCTGCACAATGAATCTGATTTTCTGAATTCCCTTTTCTTTGTTCCGAATTACTTTCTTCCATTGTATCCCGAACTTGTTTCGGGATCTTTTATCGCTTTCTGGATTCTGAACCAAGTTCAGAATGACAGGTGATGATTTTTCTTTTTCTTCTATTATATTTTTCATATCGGATATATTAGTCTGATTATAACATAAAAAAATATCAAAGACTGCTGATCTTATGCAGCGTTTTCTCTTTCAGTTTATCAATGGTTTCTGAAGTAAGCATATCGTAAGTCTGAGTACGCAATGATCCCCAGGTATTATGAACTGGACAAGGATGAGTCGGTGAACATTCCGGAAAACCAAGCACACAGCTATCAAACATATCTAGTCCGTCAATTGCAGAAACGACATCTATCAGCTTAATTCGCGAAGCAGGTTTGGCAAGTGAAAATCCGCCGGACTTTCCTTTGCTTGATGAAATGAGTCCGCTGTCTCTTAAGCTTTGAAGAATTTTGGAAACGAACTCACGTGGAATTTTCAGAACCTTTGATATCTCTTCAGCGGAAACCAAAGTTCCCTTTTCCCGCGCAGCAAGGTAAAGTACTGCCTGCATTCCGTATTCGCACTTTTTAGAGAAAATTACTGTCATTTATAAAATCAGATATTTTTATCTGATTAAAGATATGGCTTTAAAATGAAAGATGCAAGAGGCGGAAATGATATACCCTGATTAATCAATTATTGAAGGAAGTATCTTTTTCAGATCAGTTTGTAATTTGAATGATTGGAAATCTATTTATAAATATCCTTTCTATGTCCGATACGCAGAATGACGACTTTGTCATCATCAATATCAAAGATAACTCTGTAATCTCCTACTCTTAATCTGTATGTGCCAATCGACGGACTTGATAACTTTTTGCTGATACCGGTGGGATCATTAAGAAGCAGGTTGAATTTTTCTTTTATTCTGAGTTTAACATCTTCATTAAGTTTTTCTAAATCCTTTACTGCACGTTTTGTGAAAAGAATTCGGTACATCAAAGTACTTCATTATGATCTTTATAATGACCCACCTTATATTCTTCTCTTGCTTCACGAATGGAATTAATGTAGTCCTTGCTTGTCAGAGCTTTTAGATCCTCCAGATAATCCTCTATCGTTTCCTGAACTGTGCTGGCAATCAACTCTTTTAATTCGTTCACTGTTAAGTCTGATATTTTGGCTATCCATTTACAACTCCAATCTTTATTGAGAATTTTAATTTTCTTATTTAAAGTTAATAAACTAAATCAATTGAAAACAAGATATATAATACACTTCTCTAAAAATCCTTCTTCTTAAAAAACCTGCTGCTTAGAAAGAATGGAATGATAATCCAGATGAACAAGCAAACAAAAGAAATTATTACACCAAATGAACTCCCAAAAAATCTTTGGAAGACTGCACCGGTGTAACCCATCAATGCAGCAATATCAAACTTCATCAAAAATAAAATCCGTCCAAGATCGATAGGATTTAATGCGCTGAGAATTATCATTGCATTTTCAAGCGGGTAATCCTGGAAGTTATAAATTATCAGAAGAACAATTCCATCATAAACAACCGCAAGAACCAGCCAGATTAAAATTGCAAGACCGAGTCCTTTTGATTTGTCATCCTGCTTAACAGAAATTAAAAATGAAAGTGCGATGAAAATGAAAGTCAGCAGCACACCGATGAGAAGCAGTAAAATAAATCCATCAATCTGCTCTGTTACTTTTCCAAACAGAATAAAAGGAACTGAAAAGCCCAATGCGAATCCGGCAGAAAGAGGAATTGCGGTTCCTAAAAATATTCCGAGGAAAAGAGATTTTCTGTCAATCGGCTGGCTCAACATCATCTCAATAAATTCCCTCGAGTTATAAAAATAAATTGATCCGAAAATGATCGACACAAGCGGAATGACGATGATAATTATATTCATCAGACTTATGTATGCTTTGTTCACATCACCGCTGAATGTGAACAAACCGTAACCAACAAGAAAAAAGAAGAAAGTATAAAGAATAACCCACTTGCTTCTTATTGTGTTATGGATTTCGTAAAGTAATATTTTTTTAACGAGTTTCATCTGAGTTTAATTTATTTGAATCTCTCTGTATCTCTCTTAGGAAGAGAGAGAATTATTGAATATAGAGCTATCGCTTTGTTCGACAGCATATATTATACAGTATTGTCAAACAAGTCCTTTCTTTTTAAGAGAAGGATTAGGATGATCCTTATAGCTATATTTAATCCCATTTTTTTGATTTTCATAACTACACCATTTATATCGTTTATTACTTCTTCATTTTTAAATCTTATGACTCTCAACCCCAGATAGTTTAGAATTCGTGTCCTCTCCTTGTCTTCTTTCAATCGGTATTGATGATATTTCCCATCAAGTTCTAAAATTAGTTTTTCTTCGTGAGAGTAAAAGTCAGCTACAAAGAATGTTTCCTTTCCAGTCATATCGTGAAAGAAAGGATATTGTCTATAAAATTTTTTCCCTCCCAATTTTCTATTGCGAACAGCCTCCCATAATTTTTTTTCGGATTCAGTCAAATTCTGACGAAGCTCACGGCAAATAACTTTGGCTATTTCAACTAATTTCTTTTTGTTGTTAAGCTCACTAACTCTCTCTATATCTCTCTCTTAAAAGAGAGAGAATTGTTTTCATTATAAAACTATTTCATTTGTATTTCTGTCAGCGTTTAATATTTAAAGTTATGCCTCAAATAAGTCCTTCTCTTCTTAAGAGAAGGATTAGGATGAGTTCACTTCTGGTTCATCAACTCTGCGATTGCTCTTTCGAGCTTTGTTTCTTTTTTATCTTCAAGCAACGACTGAACACTTCCTTTAAATTTTATTTCGCCTTCAAGCAGAAAAACTATTTCATCTGAAAGTTCCTGCACTTCATTCATCAAGTGAGAAGTGAGAATGATTGTTTTCTTTTGTTCTTTCTGTTTCTGCACAAGATCTTTGAAATAACTGCTTGAAATTGGATCAAGTCCTGCTGTTGGTTCATCGAGAATTATAATTTTAGCGTTGAAAGCAAAAGCAATTAAGGCAGAGATTTTCTGTTTCGTGCCGCCGGATAAATTCTTGAAAGGCTTTTCCATCTCTGATTCAAGCTTGAGAGAAGAAAGTATTTCACTATCTGAGAATTCATCAGAGTTCCGAATTGATTTGATCAAAGCTATTATTTCATTGCCTGTCAGGTTTTCAGGATATCTTGCAATCTGCGGCATATAACCGATTTTATTTCTATATAGATAATCATCTTTAATATGCTTTCCGTCAACTTCAATTATTCCTGACGTTGGTCTGACAAGTCCTAGAATTGTTTTTATTAATGTGGTCTTTCCTGAACCATTCGGACCAACGATAGCTGTAACTTTTCCTGCATCGATTGTCAGATCAATGTTTTTCAGCACAGCATTCTTCCCGAAATTCTTTAACCAGGCTTTTAACGGTTATCAATTCACCATCCTCATTCTTGGTTTCGGATCAGTCAATGCTTCGGGAGTAATTGCCGGAATAATACTTTCAGCAATATTCAGAATATCAATAAACAAGCTGTGAAGAAGAACAAGTGAAGTCGGATGCGATTCAATCATCATCGAAAACATTGTTACAGGTCTGAATGGAACATCACCGAATCCGTTTTTGTCAAGATCATAACCATCATATTCAGCCCAATAATTTTTTTCGAATGTGTTGAAGTTCTGTCGGCTGTTTGTTGAAATATCAAATGAGTTTGCTACGAAGTTGTTATCGTAAAAATAATTATCCATCGAGTTAGCCATTAGCTTTAATGCCCAGCCGTTTTTAGTGAAATTATTTTTTTCGATCGTTACCCTGCTGCAGCCTTCCATATAAAGCCCGATTGAGTTTTCATCAAAAATATTTTTTTCGATTCTGCTATCAGAAATATCTTTGAGCAAAATACCATAAGAAGCAGCACCCCAGTTTTTCAGGAAATTATTTTCAAACATCAATACATTTTTTGTGTACATAACTGCAACACCGGCACCGTTATTTTCAAAAGTGTTGTTTGTGTATTCGCAGCTATCAGAAAACATAAAGTGAAGTCCGTATCGAAGATTTCTTTCACTGTGATTGTTAAAGATTTTTCCGTTCCTGACAAACTCAAAATAAATTCCATCACGGTGATTGAAGATTTTATTGTTTTCAATAGTGATATCTCTGCAATACCAGAGATGGATCCCATTGCCGGAGTTTGCTTCTCTTTTTCTTTCGCCTTCAATGTAATTGTTTGCTATTACGCAGTCAGCAGACTTGGCAAGATAAACAGCAAAAAAATTGTTGATGAATTTGTTGTTGATAATTGAGCAGTTCCGTACTTCTTTCAGTCTTATTCCTGCATTCTCTTCGAGATAACTGATTCCGGAGTTTTTGATAATCAAACCTGAGATATGAACATCATTTGAAGTTACAGTAAATATTTCTCCATCTCCTCTTCCATCAATGACAGGAAAATTTTCACCGATTATTTTTACTTTTTTATCAACAATAATATTTCCTTCTGCATATTCACCGGGTTTGATTAGAATTGTATCATAGTCATTTGCAAGACTTATTGCTTCTATAATTGTTCTGATTGAACCATTCGGAGAAACTTGAATTGTTTTTGTTTGTGCAGAGTTTAACAGTACCGGGTTCAGAATGAAGGCTATTAAGAGAAGAGTTTTCATATTATGTAATAATAAAATATTCGCTCATGTGTCCTGATTAACTCGGTGTAGCTCTGTGTCTCCTCTGTGTTCTCCGTGTAAGAAAAAAAGTGACACAGAGTTCACTGAGAACCTCAGAGAACCACGGAGAAAAAATCACATACCTCTTTGCTTAACAAGCTCAATCACATCAACCCAGTTTAATAAGCTGCCACCACTTTCAGCAACAAACTTTTGTCTGGATATTTCACTGTCAAATGCCATAACATTTGAGCCCATCGGACTTCTGAAATTTTCATTTTGAACATAAAAAGCTTTTGCTGCATCGATTAAAGTTTCAGGAGTAGCAAAATCTGTTACTAAAAATTTCTGATTCGTATCACCTATTAAATTTTTAACCATCGCATATTCAATCATGCATCCAGCTTCATCGAACTTAAATACCTTTCCTTTGTCCGTAACCAGTTCAGAACCGTATCGATTATCAGTTATCAGCATTCTGCAGAAATCACATTCATCGTGTCCATAATTGATTGGTTCTGGACCACCTTTGCAACCGGATAACATGAAGAGTAAGATTAAGTGAAAGAGTAAGACAGTTTTAATTCTTTAGTTAAGCATTTGATACCTCAATAGTTTTATTTTTCTTATCAAGATACAAAGCAACCGCAGCCAGAACAACTGCAGCGACTAAAATATACGATCCAATGTGAGGCATTGAAATGGCATTAAAGTTCAACAGCATTTTAGAACCGATCAACGGCGGCTGATATGCCATACCCGGAATTTTTATTGCAGCATGCGGATTTAAATTATGTCCATAATCATATTCCCACATATAGAAATCATACATTCCAACAGCAGCGATCACAAAGAACAGAACAATCCAAATATATACTAAACTCCTTTTTCCTGAAATCCCGGAAATCAATCCGAAGACTATGAGAAAGATTATTATGAAAGGCATGATCTTTAATTCGGGAATAGCATCCGGTACAATTTCTTTCATCCCGATGTAATGATTCAATCCGTTGATATTATTTAAATCGTGAGGTTTCTGTCCTGTAATTTTATTCAGCCAGATTTCCAATCCAATTCCTTCCGGATACTGCGGAGCTTCGAGATCAATATACCAGATCGGAAAAAAGAAACTGATGATTAAAAGCAAAGAAGCAAAGATGATTATTATTTTTGATTGAGTTTTCATTAGATAAAATATTTGTAGCACAGTCATAATCTGTGCTACCATTAAAATTTACTTACCTGTTCCATACGTTATTGCAACATTCGAACCTTTCGCTGATACTCTTATGTAACCGGACATTTCCTGGTGAAGTGCTGAACAGAAATCTGTGCAATAAAATGGATAGATGCCTTCCTTAAGCGGAGTCCAAACTATCGATTCAGTAGCTCCCGGCATAACCAGCAATTCAGAATTCTGCATTCCTTTCACAGCGAAACCATGAGGAATATCCCAATCTTGTTCAAGATTAGTAACGTGGAAATAAACAACATCGCCGACTCTTATTCCTTCAATATTATCCGGTGCAAAGTGAGTTCTGATTGTTGACATATAAACATGAACAACATTTCCTTCTCTAACTACTCTTGCATCTTTTTCAGCTTTTATTCCGTACGGATGTTCATTCTCTTCAATCGGATAAATCTTTTCGGAATTTTTCATAAGAATATCTGCAGGAATTGCCTGAGCATAATGCGGTTCACCGATTGTTGGGAAATCCAGAAGGAGTTTCATCTTATCACCGGAGATATCAATCAATTGAGCTGACTGAGTTAACTCCGGACCGGTTGGCAGATATCTGTCCTTTGTTATTTTATTTAATGCGATAACATATTTGCCCCACGGTTTTCTGGTATCACCACCGGGAACACAAAGATGACCGATTGAATAGTAAGCTGGAATTCTATCAACAACTTCCCAGGTTCCGATTTTCCATTTTACAATTTCGGATGAAATGAATGAAGAAGTATAGCCATATCCGTTTCCATCAAACTCCGTATGCAATGGACCTAAACCGGGATTATTCACTTCACCGGCAATTACTGATTCATATTTTAAAACCGGAATACCGTCAACCGTTGTTTCAAATTCTTTGTTCTCAATTGCTTTTAACATTTTACTGAATGAGTGAACAGGAATTACTGAAGCAAGTTTACCACCGGCAGCAATGTATTCGCCTGTTGGATCAACATCAACTCCATGTGGAGATTTTGGTGTTGGCAGATAGTAAATTAGTCCGGGACAATCTTCAGGTAGAAGAACTTTCACCGTTTTCTTCTCTTCTGCAAAACCCATATGTTTCTTTTCATCAAAATAATTTCTGAAATAGCTTGTGTTAAATGTTTTTGCCTTCCCCTGAGCAACATATTCTTCAGCTTTTTTCCAATTGACTGCGGCAATAAAATCTTTATCATTCTGTGAAGCGTTTACTTCAAGCAAAGTGTTTGCTTGCTCAGTATTATAACTTGTAAAGAATGCCCAGCCATGTGATGGTCCTTTTCCGGCATGTGCAAGATCATAGTTGAATCCCGGAACAAGAATCTGAAAAGCAACATCCATCGCACCTTCTTTATTGACACTTATAAAGCTGATTGTTCCCTTAAAGTTCTCTTTGTATGAGCTGATTGGAACATCTTCATTTGGAATTGGAATGCTGAATCTTGTTGAGGCAACTACATACTCAGTATTTTCAGTGAGGAATGGAGAACCATGATTTCCGCCTGAGTTTGGTATTTCAATTATTTCTGCTGTTTTAAAAGTTGAAAGGTCAACTCTTGCAACACGAGGAGTATTATTTGCATTGATGAAAATCCATCTGCCATCAGCAATACCTTCAGTTTGTGAAAGTTTCGGATGGTGAGCATCATCCCACGGAACAAATCCGTGTGAAGTCATAAACATTGGTTTTGATTCTTCCGAATATCCCCAGGCTTTTTCAGGATCCTGAGCGAAAACAGGAATAACTCTGAACATCCTTCCGCTTGGTAAACCGTAAACACCAATTTGTCCGCTGAACCCACCGGATGTGAAAAGATAAAATTCATCATAAGTCCCCGGTGCAACATAGACTCTCCCCGCTTCGTCCCCAGAAGTAAGATCTTTTGATTCCTGGCAGCCGTAATGTAAAATCACAAATGCTGCAACTACAGCAGTTGCTATCAGAAATGCTTTTAAGTATCTGCGGTTCATATAACTTCCTCCCGATTTTTTAGTTTGATTTATTTTGATTTTTTAGTTCTTCATCTAGAACTCTGAAATACTCAAGTAAAGCACGAGCATCTTTAAGATTTACGTTTTGATTTGTCATCTTGGTCATATACTCTGCAAGCATTTTTTTGCTGTGAGGATGTTTTTCAAGATTTTCATCAGGATTCAAAACAGTGTTCATAAAAAATTCCGGCGTGACCCTCTGTAGTACATCTCTCTGTGCGGGACCTGTATATCTCTCATCAAGCTTATGGCAGGATGCACATTTTGATTCGAATATTTTCTCACCTTCTGTCGCCATTGTTTTATCAATCGGACCAAGATTAAGTTTCTTCTTTACAGGGCCAAAACCATTTTCTAATTCCCAATCTGAAAGTCCTGATGGATTGGTTTTCATTGTTTGGTTTTGATTTGATGTGTCACTTTCACTTGAATCGCCTCCGCAAGCTGTAATCAGAGCAAGAGACGAGATTGAAATGAGTAGAAGGTAAATGCTGTTTTTTAACCAGTTTGATTTGTAATTGAACATTGCTAACTCCTTGATTTTTATAATCGGATTATTTTGTCTGATTAAAAATAGTAAAAGTTCTAATACGAGTCAATAGTGGTTTTAGTTTTAATTCAAAATTTATACGGTGGAATCAGCGATGGGTTTTTCTTCAATACTTTGCTTTTTTCTTTTTATTCTTTCTTCAAGTCTTTCGTCAAATAATTTAGCTATTTCTGCACCGAGAATAAAAACAGCAGCTGAGTAATAAATCCAGAAAGCGACAACAATTCCCAGAGCATAAGCTCCGTATATTCTGCTGAAGGTTGTAAATCTTGAAAGATAAATTCCGAAAAGTATTTTGGCTGCTACCCAGAATATTGAAGCCCACATTGCACCAATTGCAACTGATCTCTTATGAATTTTAACAACAGGCATAAATTTGTAAAGAGCAGCAAAAATTAAAAACATCAGAAAGAATGAAAACGATGCAGTAAAAACTCTTTGAAATATTGGTTGATTAAAAATCTGCAGGTAAGGTGTTGATTGAGCAAATGATACAAAAAAGTCCAGTAGTGGTAGGATCAGTATTAGCACAAGGAATATAAGAACGATAACAATAATCACAAGGAAGTCTCGCAGCTTGCCGAGAAAAATATTTATATCAAGATCTCTTCCGTAAGCTTTATTCATAACAGTTCTCAGGCTGCTGGCAAAGCCGCTCGCTGCAAAAAAGAGGCCTACGATTCCAACCCAGCCGGCAATGTTCCTGTACTCAACCACCTCCTGAACACGATCAAAAATTACATCCTTTGGTAAAATTAGCATATACGCCGTAAGGTATTACAGTATCAATGAGCGTATTTATCTGCATTTCAACTTCAACAGAGTTTAGGAATTTACCGAGCAGCCAGAAGATGATCAAAGTCATCGGAATGATGCATACAAACAAGTGAAAATGCTAATCCACCGGAAAGCAAGAAATAGATGGTGGCGGTCAGTCCTATCGTACAAACCTCCGAAGTAATGTTTCACAAAACCAACGAACCAATTCCATGCAGGAATCAGATGAAGGAAATAACGCACTCTTCTGAATAATGCATACGTTTTGGAATTTCGGATTTTTTTTAAAATCTTATTTTTCACCAGACATTATCCGCGGGATAGTGTTATAATATAAATCTGCAAGTTCATCAACCGAAACGATTATTTCTTCATTAATTTTTAAAGTCGAGCCACCAACTACTCCTAAGTGAATGCATGGTTGCATGGCTGCATGAAGGATATTTTGAAATTCATCCTTCTTATCTTTCGATACTGAAACGATTATTCTCGATTGTGTTTCAGAGAAATAAGAAAAATCCTTTCTGGATATAATTGGAACGGTAACTTCAGCTCCGAGTTTTTTCTCTTCATTAATTATGCAGCATTCAGCAAGTGCACAAACAATTCCACCTTCTGAAATATCGTGAGCAGAATTAATAAGATTTTTTCTGATTAGATCAAGTACTGTATCCTGTAATTTCTTTTCAATTGAAAGATCAATCTGTGGACAGTTTCCTTCAACTTTTTTATGAATGACTTTCAGATATTCGCTGCCACCAAGTTCGTCTTTGTCTTCACCTAAAACATAAATCAAGTCTCCTTCATTTTTGAAGTAAGAAGTCATTACGTGTGAAAGATCCTCAACTAATCCTAACATACCAATAGTTGGAGTTGGATAAACTGCTCTGTCAGGAGATTCGTTGTAAAAGCTGACATTGCCACCCGTAACAGGAGTATCAAAAAATCTGCAGGCTTCACCCATACCAGCAATTGCTTCAGTGAATTGCCAGTAGACTTCGGGTTTGTAAGGATTGCCGAAATTCAAACAATTTGTAATGGCTAATGGAATTCCACCTGAGCAAACAATATTTCTCGCAGATTCAGCAACAGCAATTTTTGCCCCTTCTCTTGGATTAAGATAAACATATCGGGCATTGCAATCCGTTTTCATTGCGAGTGCTTTATTTGTGCCTTTAATCAAAATTACTGCAGAGTCACAACCAGGTCCAACAATAGTATTCGTTCTCACCATTGAATCATATTGCTCATAAACCCATCTCTTAGAAGCAATGTTTGGAGAAGAAAAAACTTTTAGAAAAGTCTCTTGCATATCTTTTGGTTCAGGTAACGAATTAAAATTGAATGCTCTTTTTTCTTTGATGTAAGATGGTTCTTTTTGTTCGCGAATGTAAACCGGTGCTCCACCTCCAAGTACTAAATCAAATGGAGGAAGTTCTGCTTCTAAGTTTTCCTTTGTAGTTGATAAAGAGTTTATCTTCATTAATTACTTCGCCAATAATTTCACAATGAAGATCCCATTTTTCAAAAACTTCTCTGACTCTGTCTTCATAACCTTTTTTAACGACACACAACATTCTTTCCTGACTTTCGGAAAGCATAATTTCATAAGCGCTCATTCCCTCTTCACGCAAAGGTACTTTATCAAGATCTATCTTCATTCCGGAATTTCCTTTCGCACTCATCTCAGTTGTTGAGCAGGAAATTCCCGCGGCACCCATATCCTGGATTCCAATCAAATATCCTTTACGAATAATTTCAAGTGATGCTTCGAGTAAAAGTTTTTCTGTAAATGGATCCCCAACCTGAACTGAAGGTCGTCTCGATTCAGATTTTTCCGAAAGTTCTTCTGAGGCAAAAGTAGCTCCGTGAATTCCATCCCTTCCCGTTGAAGAACCGACAATCATTACTGGATTACCTTCACCTTTTGCAACAGCACTTGCGAATGTATTTGTCTTTACAATTCCAACTGCCATTGCATTTACTAAAGGATTGAGCTGATATGATTCATCAAAATAAACTTCACCGGCAACTGTTGGAACACCGAAACTGTTTCCATAATCACCAATTCCTTTCACAACTCCGGCAAAAAGATAACGTGTTCTTGCATCATCTAAATTTCCGAATCGGAGTGAATTGAGGGAAGCAATTGGTCTTGCGCCCATTGTAAAAATATCTCTCATTATTCCACCAACACCAGTTGCAGCACCCTGATATGGTTCAACTGCAGAAGGATGATTATGACTTTCAATTTTAAATGCAACTGCCAATCCATCGCCGATATCAACAAGTCCCGCATTTTCTTCTCCAGCACCAACAAGTAATCTTCCACCGCTTCTTGGAAGAGTTTTTAATTGAGCAATTGAATTTTTATAGCTGCAATGTTCGCTCCACATCACACTAAAAATTCCAAGTTCTGTGAAGGTTGGAGTTCTGCCAAGTATCTTTAAAATTCTTTCATATTCTTCATTGTTGAGACCATGCTCTATTGCAAGTTCAAGTGTAACTTCTGGTTGTTTCATTAATAAAAGTTTTAATTTTAAGCGTGAATTTTTAGGTAGGAAATATAATAAAAGTTCCCCTCCCTTTATGGGAGGGGATTAAGGGGAGGGAATTTTTGCTTTAATTATTTGAAGAACTAATATTTTTCAAAATCAGTGTTCCAAAATCTAATCACTTTAAAATTCTGTGACTCTAACCAATTTTGTCTTCTTAAATCGTTCTCCTTAGTTTCATCCTGATTATGATGACCACCATCTAATTCAATAATTAATTTCTTTTCATAAGCAAACAAAATCCCAACAAACTGATAATCACCTATGTGTTCTGTCTTCAAACTTAAGCCAAATAAACTTCTCCATCATAAATAGCTCCAAAGTAATCTCTCAGCATCTGTGGATTCTTTTCTGAGTTTTCGAGCTAAGTGTGTTAAGTTCTTCATATTTTCCCTCTCCCTCGCCCTCTCCCAAAATGGGAGAGGATAACGCTATTTCAGATTTAGATACTCATTCCAAATTTGATATAATCTATAAGTAGCATAAATATCCTTCGAACAATAAACAGCAATATCTTTTATCCTTCCTGCTTCATAAAGATTTTTTACTTCCATTCCGGAAATATCTTTTGACTTTGGTGATTCAATTCCAAATGACTGACAATAAAAATCCAGATTAAATTTTCTGGTCAAACCATAAAAAGTAAATTGTTCGAGCAAGTCAATGTGCTCATCACCATAGCGGTAACCCATTAAATTTTTGGATACCTTTACTCCCAGCATAGCAGAGCGCATCATAATAAACGGTATATCAAAATTTCTACCGTTGAATGTGATGAATTGGTCAACTTGTTTCGCTACACGCCAGAATGATTCGAGCATTTCTTTTTCAGATAATCCTTTATAATAAACTTTCTCATCCTCACTTTTCCATTCTTCTTTCTTCTCACTTTCGTAATAAACATAAGACTTTCCTTTTTCAACATCGTAAATTCCGATGACAATACATTTTGAAGTATATGGATAAAGACTTGTATAGCGAACAGCATCATCAATCATCATCTGTCGTTTTTCAGGGTCAGGTTCTTTGTCAGCATAGCGAAGCAGGTATTCTCTTTGGTTTTCAGCAAGGGATTCGAATGGATATGCGCAGGTTTCGATATCGAAAACTATTCTTCTCATTTTGCCTCCTGATTTATTTACGAATAAGTCATTGCGAATCCTGGTCTTCACCAGGATAAACTCCGCGAAGCAATCTTATTACAATGTGAAGATTGCTTCATCCCGATCACTCGGGATTCGCAATGACAAGATAAAATTAATCTCTTAAAATTTTTACTGACGGTTCAAATGCTTTTACTTTTTGAATAAAATGATCTGGCAGTGAAGCTGATTTTCTTGTTTTCGGATCAACATAAACCACAACGCCTTTTCCGTCAACAATTATTTCACCAGTATTTTGTTTAATAATCAGATGATCGTAACCAAAGGAAGAATTTTTTATGTATGAAATCTTTGAATAAACTTCCAGCACATCATCATAGTAAGCATGGCTGCGATAATTTATTTCATTCCTAACCATAAAGAATATTTTACCGTCAGAAAAAATTCCTTTCTCAGGCATTAAGCCAGCGGCTTTTATATATTCGAGTCTGGCAGTTTCAAAAAAATTAATATAAACAGCATTGTTGCAAACACCAAGCATATCAACTTCGTGGAAACGGACAGTGACAATGTATTTGTGGTTGAAATCTTCTGGGGTCAAAATCGAATTGATCATTTCAATTTTAGTTTATGAATATTGTTCTATTGCTCTATTGTTATATTGTTAAAACCAAATCTTCTCCCACAACAATATAGCAATAAAACAATTTAACAGTTATACGAAGACTTCATCAAGAATGTTCGCAGCATTTTCAATATCATCATCATTAACATCAAGATGAGTAACTGCACGGATTGAATCAATTGTCCCCGGTGTAAGGATCAGTCCTTTTTCTTTGCATCTTTTTATTCCTTCTACCGGCGTAATCTTTAAAGGTTTGAAAAGAATAATATTCGTTTGCACCGCTTCCATATTTATTTCAAGGTTAAGATTTAATTTAATTCTTTCAGCAAGATGCTTTGCTCTCCAATGATCCTCCCGAAGTCTTTCTCTATTATTCTGAACCGCGTACAATGCCGCTGCTGCAAGAATTCCAACTTGTCTCATTCCCCCGCCCCAGGCTTTTCTAACACGATAAGCTTCCTGAATAAATTCCTTTGATCCTGCAATTGCTGAACCAATAGGTGCACCAAGTCCTTTTGAAAAACAGCAGGAAACAGTATCGAAGTGTTGAGCATAATCTGTTGGAGAAATTCCTGTTTCAGCACAAGCATTCCAGATTCTTGCTCCATCAAGATGATAGAATAAGTTATGTTTCTTCGCAAGATTTTTTAGAGCGATAATATTTTCCAAGGGCCAAATTGTTCCGCCTGCACGGTTGTGTGTGTTCTCAACTTCGATAACTTTTGTGCGAGGCATATGATAAGCAGTTGTGCGAATGTATGGTTCGACCTGTTCAGCAGTGAGAATTCCAAGCTTTCCATCGAGAGGATAAAGTTGAATTCCACTAAGTCTTGCAGGAGAAGCTGATTCATAATTAAAAATATGCGCTTCACGATCACAAATAACTTCATCACCGGGATCTGTAAGCACATTTAGACAAAGCTGATTTCCCATCACACCACTTGGAACATAAAGCGCTGCTTCTTTCCCGAGAAGTTCAGCAACGTATTCTTCAAGCTTGTTAACGGTTGGATCTTCTTTAAAAACATCATCACCCACTTCGGCTTCATACATTGCCTTTCGCATTTCAGGTGATGGTTTTGTTACGGTATCGCTACGCAGGTCAATCAATTTCTACTCGAAAGGATTTGTCAAGGACAAATTGGAAATTTTAATAAAGTCATCAACATTACGAGTTATTAGCTTAGCATTGTAAACGATCGATGAAGCAGCAATTATTGCATCACCCAAACCTGCCTTATAATTTTTTCTAATCTCAATGGTTCTCTCTTTTATATCTTCAGTTAAATTTATTTTGAGAAATCTGTTAAGCAAAGATTTAATCGAATTAATTTCACTGCCATCAAGCTTTGGGAAGGAAAGCAGTTCTATCTCAGTTATAATAGAATAGTAAATATTATTCTTCTTTAAGAATTCACCATTAAAATAATTTTCAACCACTGGATTAGCATTAAGATAGTAAATAAACAAATTAGTATCATAAACGAAACTATCTGACTGCAAGATTTCTCTCCCACTCTTTTCTTATATGCTTTTGATATTCTAATCCATCAACATTGTATTTTTTCAACAGACCTTTTGCTTTCTTGATTGCATCAAGATCTATTTCTTTTTTCAAAATTTGCTCATCTATTTCAACTTGAACTACCTTATTATCAAGATATTTCAATGATTCACGAGGCAAAGTAATAATCATTTTAGACTCCTTTTATTTGATTTTTTCTATATTCAAAATAAATAATATACCACTCTTCTTCAATTACTATAAATTAAACTTTTTCTTAAGCCAAATTAAAATATTCATTCCAAAAATCCAGAAAGAAAATACTGAGGTTAGCACCGGAACAATCAATGGATTCTCAGAATAAAATGTTTTTTCAGTTTGAAGAGGAACTTCACCAACTAAAGTTGTTTTTGTATACAACTCAGTCTCAGAAAGTATTTCACCTTTTGCATTTATTATACAGCTTACTCCACCGTTAGCGCAACGAACCACTGATCTTCTGTTTTCAACTGCACGCAGCATCGCAAAATCTTTATGCTGATATGGTCCGCTCGATTTTCCGTACCAGCTATCATTAGTAACAACCGTAATCATCTCTGCACCTTTCTGAACGAAAGCGGTAACAAAAACAGGGTCGACAGATTCATAACAAACAAGCCCGCCAACTTTTATTGTATCAATTCCATCATTATAAATTTGAAAGACAGTCGTATCCTTTCCAATATTCCAACCTGTGATTCCTACTCCCCACTTAAAAATGTCTCCAAGAAAAGTAAATTGATCTGCAAAAGGAACTTTTTCTCCCAGCGGAACAAGTTTCATTTTTCCATATCGTTGGATTTCTCTTGAACCAGAATTCAGTCCTATTACCGCATTGTAAGTTCTGTAATAATAATTTCCTTGCTCGGAAAATTTTGAATCTTCAGGAATATTATTCTGATCAAAATCATAAATTATGTCGGGCATTCCTGTGAGTAATGAGACTTTATTTCGATCAAGAAAACTGAAAATAGAATCTTCGACAATTCTATAGGTGCCTCCAAAAGCATAAACAGGCAAAGCAGTTTCCGGCCATAAAATAATTTCTGCTCCCTCATCAACACATTGTTGAGATAGATCAAGATATTGGTTTGTAAGCTGACCAAGATTTCCTGTTTCCCATTTGTCCCAGGGATTCAAATCAGGCTGAACAACTCCAACAGTAACTTTTCTGTCTGAGATTTTAAATGATGATACTTTATAAATTCCATAAATCATCAGGCAAAGAAAAATAAGTAATGCGACTAGAGCAGGCTTCAATCTAAATTTTTCTTCAACCTTCTTTTCGAAGAATGATTTGTAAAGAAGCACGTTGATGTATGCAACAGCAAGTGACAAACCATTTGTCCCGATAATATCAGCACCCTGAATGAATAAATTAAACTTCGCCAATCCGTGACCAAGAAGCAGCCAGGGAAATCTTAAATCAGTAAGAGATAAAAGATATTCAAGTGTTACCCAAAATATTGGAAAGAGCCAGAGTGCATCAAATTTTGGAAAAACTTTTCTGGCAAGATAAAAAAGAGTGGATGGTATAAGCATTACGCAAGGATAAGCAAGCAGAAGTGCTGCGCCGGCCAACATTAAATATGGATCGGCATCTGCTGACCAGCTCCCAACCCAGTAAATAGTTGTTATGCTGAAGAAGAAAGAAAACAGAAATGTTGCTTTGCTAATTGAAGCAAGAGTAGTTCTTCTATTTATTACAATGAAGTAAGGAATCAGTCCAACGAAAATAAAAAGCGTAAACGGGAAAGGAAATGGCGGGAATGATATTCCAAGTATAATTCCACTAAAGATTAACAATATCCATTCTTTTCTTCTCTGTTTTCTCTCTTCAGGTGTTACTGGTATTCTGTATTTTGATAAAAACTTCAAGATGCTGATTTCCTTTTTCTGAAAAATAATCTGATGATAAAAAATAGAATAACAACAGCAGTCACAGCAATAACAATGTTACTGTAAGTAGTTAAGTATTCATCAACAATAGCAACGTTATCACCAAATACAAATCCAAGATAAAGTAAAATAGCATTCCATAGAAGTGCAGAAACAAAGCAGAGAGTAATTGTTCGTTTCGGATCAAGGTTACTAATTCCTGCAAAGAAAGAAATTACTGCTCTAGTACCAGGCATAAAACGGTTTGCAACAATTATAAAATAACCGTACTTCCTGAACCACGTTTCAACCTTTTCAATTGTATTTAGTGGGATAAACCTGAACCTGCCGGATTGAATTACTTTTTTATCAACTGTTGATCCGATATAGAACATCAGCATAAAGCCAGTTATGCTTCCAATAGTTGCACATGCCAGTGCAAGAATAAAATTAATAGCACCTGTCCCGATAAGAGTGCCGCCAACAACTAATAGGACATCACTCGGTGATGGCGGAAAAACATTTTCAATAAATGCAAAGAAAAACAGAGTAAGATAAATCCAAACAGGAGAGAAGGTAGAAATTTGAGTGAGTATATCTTCGAACATTATTTTCTTACTACTGTGACAACAGCCATTACAGATATGCCTTCTTCCCTTCCCACAAAACCAAGTTTCTCAGTGGTGGTTGCTTTGATAGAAATTCTTTCGGAGCCGATATCAAGAATTTTAGAAATTTTATCTTTAATCTTTTGAGCGTATGGAGAAATTTTGGGCTGCTGAAGCATCACTACCACATCAATATTATTAACAAAAAATCCTCTGTTCCTTAAAAGTTCGTTTGCTTTTTTCAGGAAGACTGTGCTGTCAGCATTTTTATATCTTGGATCATCATCAGGAAAGTGAGTACCGATATCGCCAAGTGAAAGTGAACCAAGCAATGCATCGGTAACTGCATGCAAAAGTGCATCTGCATCAGAATGTCCGGCTAAACCTTTCGCTGAAGGAATTTCAATTCCGCCGAGGATTAATTTTCTACCTTCGGCAAATGCATGGACGTCAAATCCGATTCCAGTTCTTAAATCTATAATCAAAATCTCACCTCAAAATATGTGAATTCATTTTTTGGTTCCTGCCAATCTACTCTGCAGGATTTAACTGAAGCGTGGATTGGTCCCACTTTCAATTTCTTTATCATCTCTTCGACAATAACTTTCTCTCCTTCTACAACTGTAAGCACTTCACCAGTGTAAAGGTTTTGAGTGAAACCTTTTAATCCAAGCTTTTGTGCTTCTCGAACAACAAAATACCTGTATCCAACTCCCTGCACCAAACCGTTAACAACAATTTCCGCACGAACTTCCATCTATAAAATATTTTTTTGAAAATTGATATTCAAAGGGGCTTCTGGCTACGGCTTGACGCTTCGCCAAGACGAGTCGTTAGAAACTACGCCCTCTTAAATTAGAGATTTTTTGTAATAGTACAAAGAGATTTACTCTTTCTTTGTATACCCAAAACTCTTAAGCAGGTTTTCATCACTCCGCCATTTCTTTCTGACCTTTACTCTCAACTCAAGAAAAACTTCACGCTGTAAAAACTCTTCGATAGATTTTCTTGCAACTTCACCAAGCTTTTTAATCGCCGCTCCACCTTTGCCAATAATTATCGCTTTCTGCGAATCTCTTTCAACAACAATTTCCGCACTGATAAAGTGCTTACTGGTTTCCCGTTCTTTGAAATCAATAATTAAAACTTCGCAGCTATATGGTACTTCATCACGATAAATCTCAAGAATTTTTTCACGGATAATTTCAGAGACAAAAAATCTTTCACTAGCATCTGTTGCTTGATCATCGGGGAAAAGCTTTGGTCCTTCAGGAAGAAAACGCAAAATTTCTTCTCTCACTCGTTGGATATTAAAATTGAGTGATGCTGAGATTGGGATGACTTCTTCAAATATTTTTTTCGACTCAAAATTATTGATCAGTTCAGTTACTTTCTCTTGTGTTAGCAAATCGACTTTGTTAAGAATCAACATTTTGGGTTTCTTTGATTTAAAGACATTTGCTTTCACAAATTCCTGGTTGAACAAGGTTTCAGCCTGAGGATCTTCCTTCACATCAATAATAAGAACAATTACATCAGCATCATCAAGCGAAGTCTTCACATCTTCCATCATTTTTTCCTGGAGAAGATATGATGGCGAAAGTATGCCCGGTGTGTCAAGAAAAATTATTTGATAATTTTCTTCACTTAAGATTCCAAGAATTCTTTTTCTTGTTGTCTGCGGCTTGGCTGTTGTGATTGAAAGTTTTTGCCCAAGCAAAGCATTTAGCAGCGTAGATTTTCCGGAATTAGGCAAACCAAGTATTGCCACATAACCGGTTTTGTGTTCAGTCATTTAACAAAAATATTTATTTGATTGGTTAAAGGTACAAAAGGAAAGGTTAAATATTACAGTTGCTGTCCATTACCCAGATTGGCTTTAGATCTTTTTTGCATTTCGAAAAAGAAATAACCAGAGATGATAATCAATAAAGAGAAGATTGAGCCAATAATTGATAATCCACTTCCGCTGAACAGATGTTTCAGAGTTGTAACCAAACCATCAGTCAGATTACTTACTGAATCGAGAACAGACTTAGATTCACCAATTGAGGATGGGGCCGAAGAAATTATTGCAGAAATTGCGAAACCAAAAATTACCAGGCAAAGTAGTGTAATGAATGTAGCTATTGAAACTATGAAATATTTTTGCTGCTTCGGTATTGCAAATTTCCTTCTTACGATCTGATTCATAATTTTATCTGTGAAGGCTGGACTGACTTCATCTTCCTTCATATCAAATAATTTTTCGTGAACCAGTTTCAATGCGTTGTACTTCCTCTGCAATTCTTCAGATGTATGAAGTCCGGCTTTTACCTGCTCGGCTTCTTCTCTGCTTAATTCGCCATCAAGATATTTATTTAATATTTCGTCTGTAATCTGGATCATATTAATTCTTCTGCTAATCTGCTATTTAAAACTAAATCACGCAATGAATTTCGGGAACGATGGAGCATCACTTTCACATTAGAAACAGTAATTTGCATCACTTCACTAATTTCTTCAATACTCATTTCATTCAAATAAAACATAGTAATAATTGCTGAATATCTTTCCGGTAATTTATTGATAATGTTGCATGAACAAATTCATTAATATCTTTCTTTTCAATATCATTAGAATTGTATTCACTAACAAGATTAAAATGATCTTCCACCGAAGTCATCTCAGCTTCAATCTTGCGCTTCTGTGATGATAATTTTGTCAATGCACTATTATAAACTATCCTGTAAAACCAGGTTGAAAATTTAGCTTCACCTTTAAAGCTGCTTAGCGAATTATAAGCTTTCAAAAAACAATCCTGCAAAACTTCCTCTGCATCAAATTCATTTTTTAGCATTCTCTTTAGCATAGAAAATGCTTTGTTTTTATATCTATTTATAATAATTGAGTAATCGGACTCGTTGCCTTTCCTAACCGAATCAATTATTTCCTGATCAGAAAGATTTCTCATTCAACTCTTAGACTAAGTATCTGTGATATAAGTTACAAGTGGTTAATCTCTGTTGAAAAATAGGGGGTGGGATTAAAAAAAGCAATAAAGTAGTCAGCGAAATAAATTTGTCTGGCTCCAAACTGTAACCTCCTACCAGTAACTGGTGTCTGAACTATTAAACAAAAAGAAAGGATACTAAAATGGAAGGAACAATAGCTGTATTTATCCCGATAGTAATGTTCTTAATATTAGGATTGATAGCGGTTACAGCTATCTACTACAGATCAAGAGAAAGACAGATGCTGATTGACAAAGGACTTTCAGCCGAAGATATGAGGAAATTCTTTGAGCAAAAGAGAGATCCATTCTGGTTATTAAAGGTCGGTATAATTTGTATTTTCTTTGGAATTGGACTGGGTATTGGTTTGATGTCCGGAGCAGAGGAAACACAGGAAATAGTTACACCAACTTCAATATTTATCTTCACGGGAATTGGTTTCGTTATTGCCAACTTATACGGTAATAAACTAAGACGAAACTATGATTTAGAAAAAAAGGCTGCTAATCTGAATTAATTCTATAATCAACTGTAGCACAGATTATTAATCTGTGCTACGAATTATCTATTATGCCTCTTGTGCCTCAAGCCATCGTTCAGCATCAAGTGCAGCCATACAACCGGTACCTGCAGCAGTAACAGCCTGACGATACTTACTGTCACTCACATCACCTGCAGCAAACACACCTTCAATATTTGTATAAGTTGAACCGTGTTTTACTTTCAGGTAACCAACTTCATCCATATCAAGCTGACCTTTGAATATCGCTGTATTCGGTTGATGTCCAATTCCAATAAACAATCCATCTGCTTTTAACTCTTCAGTTGAGTGATCGCGTGTATCTTCAAGCAAAACTCCTGTCATTCTTTTTATTCCATTTTGCTCAACACCAAGAACCTCTTTAATAGTTTTGTTCAGAAGGAATTTAATTTTTGGATTTTTTTGTGCACGGTTCAGCATAATACTTGATGCCCGGAAACCATCTCGCCTATGAATTATATTAACTTCCGAAGCGTGATTTGTTAAATAGGTTGCTTCTTCCATTGCTGTGTCACCGCCACCAATTACCAAAACTTTTTGATTTTTGAAAAAGAATCCGTCACAAGTCGCACAAGCTGAAACACCATATCCCATATATTTTTTTTCACTTTCCAAACCGAGCAGTTTTGCGGAAGCACCAGTCGCAACAATAACTGCATCTGCAGTGTAAACTTCATCGTATGATTTTAGTAAAAATGGTCTTTTTGAAAAATCAACTTCGGTAATTTCTTTGTAAATACTTTCTGCACCGAATCTGTGAGCCTGCTTTCTCATTACATCCATCAAAGCCGGACCTTGAATGCCATGTTCGAATCCAGGATAGTTTTCTACTTCTGTAGTGATTGTTAATTGTCCACCCGGCTGCATTCCTTCAAATATCACAGGTTTTAAATTTGCTCTTGCATTATAAAGTGCCGCTGTAAATCCCGCCGGGCCAGAACCAATTATTATTATTTTGTGATGATTATCTGCCATTTCGTATCCTTAAATGAATTATAGTTAAAAATTAATTTCTGAAGATTTGATGGCACAAATTTACAAAAGATTCACGGCGGAAGCACGGCTGCATGATTGAATGGATGCATGCAATCATGCATTCATGCAAACGTATCATTGATTTAAGCGTCAGATTTGCCAATAAGTAAAATATTTCACTCTTTAAGTCAATTAAATTTGATGTGTGAAGCATTACGCTTCAATCCACTAAGCTTTGCTCTCTTAACAGGTGAGGTCTTAAATTTTTCTTTAAACTCTTCTTCATTCATTTCTATGACCTCATCCAATGTCAACTCTTTGTTTTGTGGATGAAAATCTTTTATCAGAGTTTCAACAGGAAATTTTTGATTCCAGGGACAAACATCCTGACAGATATCGCAGCCGAAAAGCCAGTTATCAAACTTGCCTTTAAACTCTTCAGATATTTCACCCTTGTTTTCAATAGTCAAATAAGAAATACACTTGTTCGCATCAACGACATATTCCTGAACAATTGCACTTGTTGGACAAGCATCAATGCAAGCTGTGCAAGTACCACAAAAATCTGGAATCGGTTCGGAGTAATCGAAATCATAATTAGTAATAATGTTAGCAATAAAAAACCAGCTTCCTATTTCGCGATTGATAACATTAGTATGCTTGCCAAGCCAGCCAATTCCTGCAGCGAACAGCCCAGGCTTTATCCATTACAGGTCCCGTATCGATATAAGAAATAGATTCAAATGAAGGATCAACTTTTTTTAATTCAGCTTCAAGTTCATCCAGCATTGCCCAAATTATTAGATGATAATCTTTTCCCCAGGCATAACGGGAAACCTTGCCTTTTGTTTTTTCATTTGAATACGAATCAGGTGTGTAATAGTTGAGTCCAAGTGAAATAACAGATTTAGCTTTGGGAAGAATTTGTTTTACATCTTTACGCTTTTCAAAATTCCTTTCCATATAATCCATTCCAGCCTTGATAATTCTTATCCAGCCATTGCTGAAGATGCTCAGATTCTTTGTCCAAAGTTTCCGCTTTGGCAAATCCAACTAAATCAAAACCAACAGCTTTTGCTTTTTGAATAACTATTTCGTTAGTGAGCTTCATTTGTGCTTGCTCTAAAAGTCCTCCCCTTTGGGGAGGGTTAGGGTGAGGGCCTCTACCATTTCAATTCTTTTGGCATAACTTTTACAAAAATTTTATCATCAACAATTTCAACCGGATAGACCTGCAATCCATTACTTCCCGAATCTTTCTTCCCTGTTTTCAAATTAAACTTCCAACCGTGGGCGGGACAAACAACAAATTCATCTTCAACGAATCCATCATATATTAAATGTGTTTGCTGATGCGGACAAATATTACTAACAGCAAAAACCTCTGAATTGATTTTGAATACAGCAATTTCAACATCATTTACTAAAAACTTTCTGCCGATACTCTCCTTTAGCTCATCCATTGAGCAAATGAAAGTAAATCCTTCTTCTTCAAGTTTCTTCAAATGATCTGAACTTTTCATCAGCGATATATCCTTCACCAAATTTTTTAACGGTTGCAAAAGCAATTTCCGGATCGTGCCCAAAAAACAATTTCCAGTTTTCATCGACTGCCATCTTCAAATACTTTTTCTTTTCTTCAAGAGTAACAAGCGGCTGAAGGTCATAACCCATTATGTACGGCAGTGGAATGTGTGAAACAAACGGCATCAAGTCCGCACAAAATAAAAAGGTATTAGTTCCATCAGAAATTTTCACCATCTGCTGACCAAATGTGTGACCATTAATTACAATGAATTCAATTTCATCATCGAACTTTGCATTTCCAATTATGAAGTTCAAAACTCCTTCTTCAAACAATGGAATAAAATTTTCTTTGATGTAACTTCCTTTATCTCTATCAGAAGAATTTCTTGCCCAATCAAAGTTCTGTTTTTGCACAAAGTAGTTTGCATTCGGAAATGCAGGTTCAAGTTTGCCATCTTTTATTATTGTAGAACCGCCGGTATGATCAAAATGGAGATGAGTAAGTATTACATCAGTGATGTCTTCAGGTTTCAATCCTTTTTCAGCAAGAGCAGAATTCATCGAGCTGCTTTCATCAATCGCATAGATATTTTTTGATTTATCATCCCACTTATTACCCATTCCTGTATCAATTAATATTTTTTTTGAATCACTTTTGCCACGGGCATCTTCGACAAGAAGCAGATGACGTGTTGACAGTTTTACCCGGTTAACTTCATCAGGTGGATTTGTCTTTTGCCAGAGAACTTTTGGAATTATTCCGAACATCGCTCCCCCGTCAAGGCCGAATAATCCGGATTCGATAATGCTCAGTTTGTATTTGCCTATTTGCATATAAAATTAAAATGATTACAATAAAATCTTTACTTCGGCAAGTTAAAAAAGAAAGGTTTCAATTCACAAAACAGAAATTATTTAAAATGAAAAACCCCGACATTGCCGGGGTTTATCAAATACAAATTTATTACCTTCCTAAACCATCGAGATAATCTTTCCTGGCAAGAAGCTGCTTCTTCTGTTTCAACGTGTTTCGGATCGGGAACGCAGCAGTCAACAGGACAAACAGCAGCACACTGAGGTTCATCGTGAAATCCTTTACACTCGGTACATTTATCAGGAACAATGTAAAAAAACTCGGAAGAATAAAATCCAGTTGCCCCGGATGGAGCTGCATCACCATCACCATAAGATTTTCCGGTTAATTCCCAATTAACACCACCTTCATAAATTGCAGTATTTGGACATTCAGGTTCGCAAGCACCACAGTTGATGCATTCCTCAGTTATCATTATCGCCATAATATTACTCCTTTAAGATTTAAATCTATTTTAATTCCCATTGCTTTAAAGAACAGGATAATTTTCTGAAAAGTTCAACGGAAATTTATAAAAAATACTCTCCTCATCAAGCTAAAATAAGACCAGATTGGCATTTTATTTTCCGGTCGTGACTTTTTGCACTAACTCAACACCAAGAATCTTAGCTATATTGAAAGAAATTAAAAGAACTGCCACGGGTAAAACTTCATAATAATCTCTTAATTCATCAAAGAAACCAAGGAAAAGAGTTAAAATTAAAAGCGGAACTGCTATCCACATACTATCTTTAAGAAATTTTGGTTTCTCTTTCCAATTGCTAAAGATTGAGAGAATGATGATGAGCAAGACTACAAACGTCGCCAGGGAATATCCATTGAATAAAAGATAATTCCTGTCAATAAGATGAAATTCAACAAATCCGCCTGGATTGTTTATAAATAAAAAGTGAAGTAAGATCTTAACAGCACCGAATAGTATTAATTGAATTGCAATTAGTTGATAATATAATTTTTTACTGACCTCATTATCTTTATAAAAATGTATTGCGAAGATCAGAGTTAAAAGAATAATGGTTTCTTTGTTGAAGCATGCAATGAAGAAGAGAACTAAAAAGTAATTCCAATTCCGTTGCCTGATTAAGACCAAACCAAGTGTAAACAAAAACAAAGCCGGGAAATCATAAACATAATTGGCGTACTGCGGCTGAAACATTGCCGGGATTGAGAAGAGAAGTATAATCGAAATTAAATTTTTGAACCAGAGAGGTGAAGAATAAACTTCATCAAATAATTTTCGGAAGGCAAATACAAATCCAAGCAAAGCAAAATACATCAGCACCATTGCAACAAGATATTCAGTTATAAACTCACTTTCCCATTTGAATTTTTCCAGAACCAGCATGGCTGATTTATTACTCTCAACCTTTTGAGTAACTGAACTATGAACACTTTCCGGTATTACTTCACTTAAGATTCTGACAGTTGTTGGCAGAAGCGTTCGATAGACAAAAGGTTTCCAGGCAGTGCCGTAAACCATTTCTGAAAACATCGCTCTTTTATATCCGTTTATATTGGGCAGCTTAACAAATGCGACAAGTACATAAAGAGAAACAATCGCAATGATTGAAAGGTAAATAAATTTGTTTTCAAAAAGTTTTTTCATTTCAGTTTAACAGTTTGTTATGGTTTTTTTCCAATATAATAATTTTGAAGATAACGCAAAGCTGAGTTTGATTTCTCCAAATTTTTCTCAAGTGCAAATTTTTCTGCATTCTGAATATTACCAGAGTAAAATCTCCACCACAAAAGAGATCCAACCATCAAGCCATCAAATACTCTGTCTTCCATAAAAGCATTAATAGTTAGATAGCCCCAAAGCACATTCCAGCCGATAGAGATTAGACCGCTAACATATTCTCCCGTATAAAATTGTCCGGCGCCTGGAACGATTGACAAAATTTTTGCAAGTTGAGGACTATAAAGATCATTATCAAGTGAATCACAAAAAACTGCAAGCTGGTGATTTGCTTGTATAGCTGAAAAAGATGAAGATGCATTTTCCCAATCATCTGAAAATATGTAAGTCCAGCCTCGCCAGTAATTTATTTCATCAATTTGATTGCTGAATCTTGAATCATTGTCAAATGAATCCAGTAAAGTAAAAGCTCTTCCAGTTGTTCTTCTCAAGATGTTTACTTTAATTATTTCCAACCTTGCAATAAAAACTTCATCTGTATTTCTTGAATTTAATTCAGCTATCGTAAAGTGTTGAATCGCATCTGAAAACTTTGCACCTTCTTTATAGCTTAATCCAATTAACAAATTACCTTCATAATTATATGACTTAGCCTCATCAAAAAATAAGAGGCGCTTAAATTCTGTAACCGCATCAAAATACTTTTCTTCATCATAAAGTTGTTTGGCGTACAGAAATTGTTCTTCAGTTCCATCCTGGCTATGTATTTCTGTTGATGAGATCATTATTAAGCAAACAAGATAAAGGTATAATGGTATAAAGGTATACGGTATAACAAATTGAAAATTAGTTTTGTGAGAAATAAAACATATACCTTTATACCTCATACTCATATACCCCCTACACATTTTGACACTATATAACAAGCTATTTACAAAAGTCATACTCGGGTAAAAAATAATTTTGTTGATTGAGAAATAATTTTAATCCGTCATTAAACTCAAAGTCTATTCTGGCATTAAAAATCTGTGCTGATGCTATTGAACCATAAATATTTCCTGCATAGAAGAAAGCGCCGAGTCCTGTAAATATCCACGCACGAGTTTTGTGATCTGCACGAAAATTATCGTAAGCAAGAAAAGTAAACAGACTTGTTACTACAAGAGCGGTAATACCATCACCCCACTCACCGACATACATTTTGCCGCTGCCGGGAATGACTGCAGAAAGCAATCCGGCAAGTGCTGGACTTTTATAGGGAGGCTCAACTTTATAATCATAGAATGTCGAGACAGAATTTAGCTCTTCTGCATCAAATGGAGAGATGAAGTTTTCTCTGGAAATATTAAACTCATCTTCATAAAGCATCGAGATATTGGTTAGCTTGCTGAAACTTTTCATTTGAAGAGAGTTGAATGAATGAATGCTTGGGGCATTAATCAATCCGGGTTCACTTATTAGTTGATTCTTTAAGGAAAGTAAATAAGCATCGGGATAGAAAATTGATTTATCATTAATTCCTCTAAAAATTTCATTCGATTCTGAAAAGAACCCAAGCTCTGAATAGCCAAACATCACTTTAAATTTAATTGTATCATTATTGAGCTTCTGGTTAATGAGTTCATATTGCTCAATAGCCCGAAGATAATCTCCTTCACAAAAAAGATGATCAGCAAATTTCTTTATGTTTTCAGGCGAGTGGAAATCAAATAAGGCTGACTGTGATAAAGCGAAATGGGAAACAAGAAAAAATATTGGTATAATTTTTCTCATTCATCATCAACAATAAATGCAGGTGGCAGATATTTAATTCTTCCCTGATTTAAAGTGTAATTCTGCGGTGGATCGTAATAGTAACCAGCACTCACTCTTGGATAATGATCGTGTCCTTTAGCAATGTTCATATCACGTGTAAATCGATCAAAGAACATCAAAGAAGCCTGAAAAATATTTGTCTCCTTTGCCGACTGAAGAAGGAAAGCAGAGCAGGTAGGTCTGAACGGACAATTATCTCCGTCAACATCAGAAATAAAAAACCAGTAAGCATTCGTCAATGATTTAGTTAAAAACTCACCAGCATTTTCTGAATCAAAAGAATAATCTCTTTTGCTGCTGTGAATTTGTTTTTCATAAGAAAAATCTGCTTTCTGCCATTTGAGAATTTCAGGCTGGCATTGCAGGGTTGAGGATAATAAGATGAGAATGCTAAGCAGAGATTTTAGTGAATTCATTCACTCATTATCTTTAATTAAGCCTGAAATAAAATTTATGAACTCTTCCGCTTTGGAAATCCAGGGCATTACCTGTTCTTCGCTGAAATTTATGAAATCTATATAATCAACTTCCTGGCGTCTTTCAAAGAGATCGTTATAAATGGCAGCTAATTTTTTAGGAACCTTTTCAGATTTAACGAAGTGCTTATTGAACAAGCTGCGAATGCCTGAATGTTTTGATGAGGATAATCCATCGAGCATCAACAAAGCTGTTACGGCGTAAAAACAAGCATAGTAAAGTCTGTTAACACATGCATCCCAACGACCTGATTTTGCAAGGACGCGAGCATCTTTTAAAGTTTCATCTGCCCGAGATAATCTGTAAGCAATTAAATCTTTATTCCATTTTATCAAAGCCTGATTCCATCCCGCTCAATATTATTATAAAAAGGCATCGCTTTAAATAAAGGGCTATTCCATTGATTACGCGTACGAATGATAGATGAAATCACTTCACCATACTCCCACTCCAATTCATAAAGTTGATGACGAATTCTATCTATTCGTTCATCATTCAGTACGCCATCAACAAGTATCAGGAAATCCCAATCCGAACCAGGATTATAATCACCACGTGATCTTGAACCATAAAGATATATTTCAGCATCCGGTTCAATTTTACGAACAGCTTTTTTGACAAGTTCGGCTAAAATGTTTTTCTTCATATAATTCAAGAGTTATTAATTTTTACAAATACTTACTTTGCATCAAGTAGTGACCTTGCTATCACTATTCTCTGAATCTCTGATGTGCCTTCATAAATTTCTGTAATCTTTGCATCGCGGAGATATCTTTCAACAAGATATTCTCTTACATAACCATATCCTCCGTGGATTTGAATTGCTTCGAGTGCACACTCTACTGCAATCTTTGAAGCATACAATTTTGCCATAGCAGCTTCAGCAAAATATTTTTTGTGTGCGTCTTTCAATGCTGCAGCTTTGAATGTTAGTAATTTTGCAGCATCAAGTTTCATCGCCATATCCGCAAGCTTAAATTGAATTGCCTGGAGAACGGCAATTTCTTTACCAAATGCTTTTCTCTCTTTTGAATATTTGAGAGATGCCTCCAGGGAAGCTTCTGCAATACCCAAAGCTTGAGCAGCAATTCCTATCCTGCCGCCGTTAAGTGTGTTCATTGCAAAATTAAATCCTTTACCTTCTTCCCAAACAATATTTTCTTTTGGAACTCTGCAATTCTCAAATGTCAAAGAACATGTATCAGAGCTTCTTATACCAAGCTTATCTTCTTTTTTTCCGTGACCAAAACCAGGAGTTCCTTTTTCGACCAGAAAAGTTGAAATTCCTTTGTGCTTTTTTTCCTTATCTGTAGTTGCCATCACAATATGATAGTCCGCAGTTGTACCGTTTGTTATCCAGTTCTTCATTCCGTTCAGCAAGAAAAATTCACCATCTCTATCAGCCATCGTGTGCTGCTGAGTTGCATCACTGCCTGCTTCGGGTTCCGAGAGAGCAAATGCACCCAGTTTTTCACCTTTTGCAAGTGGCACTAAATATTTTTGCTTTATAAAATCAGAACCGTACTCTTCTAATCCCCACGTTACAAGAGAATTATTTACAGACATAATAACACCAACACTTGCATCAACTTTTGAAATCTCGATCATTGCAAGCACATAGCTTATAGTATCCATACCGGCGCCGCCATATTCTGGTGAAACCATCATTCCCATAAATCCAAGTTCACCCATTTTTTTTATTATATCTGTCGGGAATTCCGCTTTTATATCGCGGTCAACTGCAGTAGGAGCTATTTCGTTCTGAGCGAAATCCCTTGCAGATTCCTGGATCATCAATTGTTCTTCTGTAAAATCAAAGTTCATTTTTTACCCCGTTAATTTTTATTTGACAAGATAGACGCATTATGGAGATGAATTAATTTCCACTTCAAAAATACTGTAATATAAAATCTAAGACAACGGATTATATAAATATGGAGATTTAAATCTGCCATCTATCATAGCGCTTCAAGCTTTTCTTGTCAAACGAAGGCGGATAGACTATTTTTGGATTGTGATTAAAGAAAAAGAAATAAAGACTATAAAGGGATTTACACTTTAAGAAATAAGAGACTATTTTATCTCTGAAGGTGAACCACCTTTCAGAGCCGAGCAGGTTTTTAAGTGGATGTACGGTGATATGGTTGATGATTTTAATGAGATGAGCAATCTTCCAAAAGCACTCCGAACCAAACTGTCAGAAACTTTTAATATTGATACACTCTCATATTCAACCAGTGAACTTTCACCTGCTACAAGAACGAAGAAATATATTTTTGAAACGAGTGATGGAAATAAAATTGAATCTGTCGTTATTCCTGAAAAGAAAAGGACAACACTTTGTATTTCCACACAAGTTGGTTGTCCGCTCGATTGTAAATTTTGTGCAACAGGATTGATGGGCTATAAAAAAAATCTTACTGCTGGAGAAATATTTGATCAATTCAAACTTGCAAGCAAAGATTATATAGAAAGTGAAATAACAAACATTGTTTATATGGGGATGGGCGAACCTCTTCTGAACTTCAAAGAAACTGTTAAGTCACTTGAAATTTTTGCAGAAGAATTGACCACCGGAATAAGTCTGAAAAAAATAACTGTTTCAACTGCCGGCATTGCACCAAAAATAAAAGAGCTGGAAGAAACAGGATTAAAAGTTAAGCTTGCGTTTTCTCTTCACTCGTGTTTTGAGGAAATAAGAAATAAAATAATGCCGATAAATAAAAAGTATTCCCTAAAAGAAAATATTGAAGAATTAAAAAGTTATGCGATGAAAACTAAAACCAGGATTACTTTTGAATACGTGATGCTTGAAGGAATAAATGATCGCGATGAAGATATTAAAGCTCTTGCCAGATTGATGAGCACAATTCCCAGCAAGTTGAATATAATTCCTTTCAATTCGCTTGAGCATATGAATCCATCAGGATTAGCCGGAAAATTAAGATCAACTCCGATGGAGAGAATTCAGATGTTTGCTGATAAGCTGAGAGAAAAAAATATTACCGTTATGTTGCGAAACACTCAGGGTGATGATATTGCTGCTGCTTGCGGACAACTTGCCTATCCCCAAACCCCTTTCCCAAGGAAAGGGGCTTAAGAGAATGAAAAAACTTACACACGATGAAATAGCAAAAAACAGAAGCACTCTCGATTCACTTCACAAAGTAAAAAAGCTTCCTGTTTATGTTTTGTTAAACAGCATCAGAAGTTCATACAATGTTGGTTCAATATTCAGAACATCTGACGGTGCAATGATTGAAAAACTTTTTCTTTGTGGTTACACTCCATATCCACCTCATCCCGAATTACCTTCAGGTAAAAAAGATGTTTTAAAAACATCTCTCGGTTCGACAGAAAGTGTAAAATGGGAATACGTAAAAGATCCAAAAGATGTCATTAAGAAAATGAAAGATGATGGAATAAAAGTTTGTGCACTTGAGTTAACAGATAAAAGTTCTCCTTATTATGAATTGAAGAAAGATATTTTTCCACTTTGCCTTGTTGTTGGAAATGAAATCACAGGAGTCTCTCAGGAAATTTTGGATATGTGTGATTTCTCAATTGAAATTCCTCAGTTTGGAATTAAACAATCTTTGAATGTTGCAGTTGCGTATGGAGTAACGATCTTTAGGTTAAGAGAAATTTTTACTTTGTGATTTGATATTTATTTGAGTTTTGGATTTTTTATTTTGAAATTTCCACTAAGCTGCAGCAGTAAAAAACTCTTCCCCGTTATCTTTGGTATGAATTAAAAGTAGATTTGCACGAACCATTTTAACCAATGTTCGTGATGCTCTTCTTTCAGAAATATTAACAAGATTGCTCAACTCTTTGACTGAAATTCTTTCATACTTTCCGAGATATTCAAACACCATTTTTTCAGTTTGACCAATTGTATATTTCTTCAAAGAAAGATCTGCAGAGTTTGCACGAAGTATTCTCACCATTTCTTTACTTGCCTGCACGCTTTTATCATTAACCCGCACAATAACTATCGCTTTGTTTATGTCAAATTCATTTTCATAATCCTGCAAACGATGTGGTTTGTTATCAGATTCAGGAATACTGGCTACGACAACTTCTTTGCCATAAAGTTCAATGAAATCAATTGAATAAACAAGCGGAGGTTCACAGTAATTTTCCGCAGCATCTTTAATCATTTCCGATTCTGATTTTTCGCTGTCAACTCCAACTACTTCACGATCATCATCCACTCCAAAGATCATATAACCGCCTTTAGTATTGGCAAATGCAATCATTTCTCTGGCGATTTTTTCAGGCGTGGTGAAATGTCTTTTAAATTCGCATTGAATATTCTCCCCTTCTTCAATCAATTCTAAAAGATGTCGACGGTTCATGTTTTAATTCTGTAGATATCTAAGCAAAGTGTTTCATTTTTTAAGATAAAAGAAAAAAGTAAAAAGATTAAAACAATCTTTGAAAAACTTTTTCCTTTTGACTTTGATCTTTTATCTTCGCTTACGCGGATTCCAAACAGGTTCTTTAATTACAGGTGATTTTTTCGCTTCAAACAGTGCTTCATTTTCCTGCTCAACAGGTGACAGCTCATCTTCCGACACTGCAACCTGTACTGTATCTTCTATTGGAATTATTGTCTCAAGCACCAGTGAAGTATCTGCAACAAGCGAATCTGATTGAGCAAGTGCATTTAATGAATCCAGCAAAGCACTCTCCTGCTTTCTTTTTTCCTGTTTGTAAAATGTAACTTTCGGTGCAATAACCCGTACATATTCCGATGCGGGATATTTTGCAATAAGTGTATCATAAGATTCAACGGCTGCTGTATAATCATTCAGCTTGTTTTCTTCAATCCAGCCTGAGGCATAAATTGCTTTTGGTGCAATTGAAGATTTAGGATAGAGTGCAGGGATTTCTTTTAATTTATCTATTGCTGCATAATAATCGTCCGCGAGTAAATATTCTTCAGCCAATTTATACTCTTCCATCGCGGGATCATAATTCAAATCTATAAAAGGTTTATTAAGCTTTGCAGCCGCAGCATTAACCACACTCTCATTCTTATAGTTATCATAAATAATATTAAAAAGACTATCAGCACTTTTTTGATTTTCTACTGTAAGATAATAACTGCCCATTGCAAACATCGAAGTAGCATAATAAGCGTTGTTCGGATATTCTGTAAGATTGCTGTAATAATATTTGTACGCTGAATCAGGCATGTCAAATTCTGACAGAAACAAATTGCCAAGCTCAAGCTGGTTTTTTGAAAGCAGGGTTTTCAGTGAATCCTCAGTTATCTTCGGTCGTCTGGGTGGATTGTTCCTGAACTTAAGAGTATCAGGTAATGATGCAACTAACTGATTTCTCAGATTCTCACGTTCCCGTTTTTCCTGCTCAAGTTTCATTTTAGCATTCGGATCAAAAATTTTATTGGTAAACATACTGTCAAACTGTGCAACCAAAAGTGAATCCTGCGGCTGGGGATTTCTGACTTTACTGAAAATTGTATCTCTGTTTATGTACTCAAGCGAATCTATGTACCTCGTAATGAGCGTGTCAGCTACTTTAACCGAATCCTGATAATATCCTGTTGTATCCTCAGTGCCTGCCAATAAATCTCCAAGCCCTGCCCAGCTTTCCTGCAATTCTTTAACATTGGAAATCTCTTCTGCAATTGCTAATGAATCCTGAACGTACTGAGCTGAATCTTTTTTAAACTCTTCAGGATTCTGCAGATAGAATAACTCCTTGCCATTCTTTTTCAAATCTTTCTTTAGTAAAACGTATCTGCTGAAAAGTCTGTTTTTATCTTTTGCCGGGATCAGATATTCCTTTGGTAAGGATGCTGTAGAAGCCTTTTGATAATATACAGCAGCACTGTCAAGAAGTTTTAGACCGTATTCATACACAGAACCAATTTCAAATTTAGCTGCACCGGAGTTTGGTGTGTTTTTATAAGTTGTATCCACTATAACGAAAAGCCCAAGGGCCTCATCATATTTGCCAAGAGCAGACTGTGTAATTCCCATTTCAAGTTCAATGTCAGAATATTTTTCTGTGTACTTATCTTCGGAACGCATATCTGTAAATATTGAAAGAGCTTCTTCTGGTTCACCCGATTCTCTTAAAGCTACGCCAAGTTTTAGTTTTGCAGCAACTTCGAGATCGTAATCTGGTGAATATTCAAAAACATTTTCATAGGCAATCACGGCATTCCCGATGTCCTCAATTTCCATGTTCAGATTTCCTACTTCATACCAAAGCTCTGCATTTATCTCATCATTATCTGATATTTCAAGGAACTCATTAGCTGCTAGTATTGCCGCTGGAATATCGTCAATCGTTTTACGATAGACGATCTCCTCAATGAAAGCTTCCTCCATAATTTCTTCTTCATCTTCTTCAATAGCAACATCTCTTACTTCTTTTAAAGTTATCAATCCATCTGAATAATTTCTTAACCGCATATCACACTTGCCGATCCAGAGCCTCGATTCGAGAGCATAATCTCCTTCAGGATCAGATGCGAGCAGCTCATTAAATTTTTGTTGTGACTTGAGATAGTTTTTTTGATAGTAAAAGGCTTTACCAAGCATCATCAGTGCATCATCAACGTAAGACGAATTAGGACTGAATTGAAGGATGGCAGAACACTTTTCAATTAATTTCTGAACATCTGCATTTGCTGCAGGAGGAATGGTTGGTGTTTCAATTGAGAATAAATCTTTTTTCTGATCGAGGATTTGCTTTTCAATTTTTGTGTAAAGTTCATCTGCATTATAATACAGATTAAAGTAGGTAGTAAAGTTCTCCCAAACACTGCAGCCGGATAGAAAAATCAGCAAAGGCAGCAAAAGAAAAATTCTATCTTTAAAAAGAATGGCAATCATGATGCTTGAAGCTATTAAAGAAAAAATAAAACAAAAAGGTAAAAGTGAGGTTACCGGTATAGGGTATAGAGTCTATTAAATTCTGGCGGTCATAAAATAAACTGGAAAATTTGAATTTCTTACTTACAATTGAAAATAATCCTTACACCATTATACCTATATACCATATACCTTTATACTTTTATTCCCTTACACCTCTCCACTACAAAGCGTCTTTGCCCGATTCCCCGGTTCTTATCCTTACTACGTCCTCAACATTATAAATGAATATTTTGCCATCTCCTACCTGACCGGTTTTTGCCGTTTTTAATATAGCATCAACAACTTTTTCCACTTTTGAATCCTCAATAACAACTTCAATTTTTATTTTTGGAACGAATTCAATCCTGTATTCACTTCCGCGGTAAGTTTCAGTGTGACCTTTCTGCCGTCCGTAACCACGTACTTCAGAAATTGTAAGCCCACGGATTCCTTCTTCAACTAAAGCTTCTTTTACTTCTTCAAGTTTGAATGGTCGGATTATCGCTTCTATTTTTTTCACAGAGCCTCCTATTTACCGTGACACTGTTTATACTTTTTACCGCTTCCGCAAGGACAGGGATCATTCCTTCCAACTTTTTCAGCAGCCTGAATTGGCTGCAATTTTCCTGCAACCTGAGGAGAGCCCGATCTTTGCTGCAAACCGATATTTGTTGCCACCTGTTTGCTTTCAGTGAGCCTTGTTGCAGGTTGTCGTCTTTGCTGCTGAACTTCACCCGGAGCGTGCGGGAAAAATTTAAATGCAAATGACACAACATCATTTCTTATTTCTTCAAGGAGTGATACAAACAGCTTGAAAGATTCTGCTTTGTATTCAACCAGAGGATCTTTCTGTCCATAAGCACGAAGACCGATTCCTTCTTTCAAATCGTCCATTTCTCTCAGATGTTCTTTCCATTTGGTATCAATCACACTCAGCATTGCGTAGCGCTCAAGTCGTGCCATCAGTTCAGCACTAAGCATTTCTTCTTTTCTTCGGTAGAATTCTTTTGAAGCATCAAGAAGTTTATCTTTTAATCCATCCTTACCAAGCTTTTCAAATTCTTCAGGTTCAATTTTAACTTCGACGAGCAGCTTCAACAGCATTTCTTCTTTTATCTGATCTGCTTCAGCATTATCGAAGTGCGCTTCGACTAATTGGTCAATAAACTCTTCCAGCAGGTCAAAGATTTCACTTTTCAGTCTGTCACCCTTCAAAGCACGATTTCGTTTTGTATAAATGACTTCTCTCTGTGAGTTCATCGTGTTGTCATATTCGAGCAAACGTTTTCTTATCGAGAAGTTATTCTCTTCAACTTTTTTCTGAGCTCTTTCAACTGACTTGCTTATCAAAGGATGCTGAATAACTTCACCTTCCTTCAATCCCATTTTTTCCATTACAGATGAAATTCTATCCGAGCCAAATAATCTCATCAGGTCATCTTCAAGAGACAGAAAGAATTTTGAAGTACCGGGATCTCCCTGTCTTCCTGCACGACCTCTTAACTGTCTATCAATTCGCCGCGATTCATGCCGTTCTGTTCCGAGGATGTACAAACCGCCTCTATCAACCACACCTGTACCAAGCTTAATATCAGTTCCTCTGCCTGCCATATTTGTTGCAATGGTAACAGCACTTATTTCACCAGCGTGTGCTACAACATCTGCTTCCTTTTGATGCTGCTTTGCATTTAACACATTGTGCTGAATTCCTTTTCTCTTCAACATCCTGCTTATTGTTTCCGAAACTTCCACAGAGGTTGTACCTACAAGAACCGGTCTTCCCTCTTTTTTCAATTCATCAATTTTTTCTATAACCGCATTGTACTTTTCTCTTTTTGTTTTATAGATTGCATCATCCGTATCGTCTCTTACACAATCTCTATGAGTTGGAATTACAACCACTTCAAGCTTATAAATTGAGAAGAACTCATTCTCTTCAGTTTCAGCCGTTCCGGTCATACCGGCAAGCTTGTTGTACATTCTGAAATAATTTTGGAGTGTAATTGTAGCAAGTGTTTGTGAATCTCTTTGAACCTTTACGTTTTCTTTTGCCTCGATTGCCTGATGCAGTCCATCACTATATCTTCTGCCGGGTAAAACTCGACCGGTGAACTCATCAACAATTGCAATCTTTCCATCTTCTGTAATTACATACTCAACATCTTTATCAAATAAGGTGTAAGCTTTAAGAAGTTGATTAAGTGTGTGGATTCTTTCGCTTGCCTCTGAATATTTGGAATAAAGTTTATCCTTCATCTGGATTTTTTCCTGATCAGAAAGATTTGGATCATTCTCAAATTTGCTTATTTCAGTTCCCAGGTCAATAAGTACGAAATAGTCCTTTTCCATTCCGCTTCCCTGTGCAAGCTCTTCACGTCCTTTTTCTGTTAAGTCAATGCTGTTATTCTTTTCATCAATTACAAAGTAAAGCTCATCATCAATGATGTACATATTCTTAGCTTTTTCACGAAGATACTCAAGCTCAGTTTCCTGCATAAGTTTTTTGTTGGATGCCTCACTTAAAATTTTTGCGAGTTTATTACTTTTCGGCAATCCTCTGAAAGCTCTGAAAATAAGAGCACCTGCTTCGGGAGTCTGACCATTCTCCTCAATTATTTTTTCCGCTTCCTGTAAAATGTTTGCAACAAAATTTTTCTGCTTCCTGTAAATTCTTTCGATCCTGGGTTTCATTTCGTTGTATTTATGATCATCGACATCAACCGGACCGGAAATGATAAGCGGAGTTCTTGCTTCATCAACCAGAACAGAATCCACCTCATCCACGATTACATAATTATGTCCACGCTGAACTTGTCCTTCTTTGTCAACTGCCATATTATCACGAAGGTAATCGAAACCAAATTCATTGTTCGTTCCGAAAGTGATATCACGGTTATAGATTTCTTTTCTTTGCTGTGGACTCATTGTATTGAGTATACATCCAACGGTGAGCCCGTGAAATTTATAAATCTCACCCATCCATTCGCTGTCACGTTGAGCAAGATAATCGTTCACGGTTACCAGATGAACTCCTCTGCCGGTAAGTGCATTTAAATAAACAGGAAGAGTTGCAACGAGAGTTTTACCTTCACCTGTTGCCATTTCAGCAATCTTTCCCTGGTGCAAAACCATTCCGCCGATAAGCTGAACATCATACGGCACCATATCCCAGTGAATTTTATTCCCTACAACCGTCCACGTTTTTCCAACCAATCTTTCACAGGTTGATTTAACAACTGCAAAAGCTTCAGGCAAAATTTGACTTAGTATCTCTTCGTATTCTTCGATTAACTTTTCATCCAAGGCATCCAGTTCATCGTATGCAGCAGCTCTGTCAAAATCTTCATCGCTTTGCAGCTTTTCTTTCAGCTCATCAATCTGCTTTTTTGTTTCAGCGGTGAATTCGTTTATTTTATCTCTGAATTCCTGTGTTTTAGCTCGTAATTCATCATCGGAAAGCTGTTTCAGCTTCTCATATTCCTGGTTTATTTCATCAACAACAGGCCAGAGCAGCTTAAGATTCTTCTCGTGCTTATCGCCGAATATTTTCTTTACAATATTTAACATCCAGTGCCTAACTCCTTTATTAAAGTGCGATTAACATACTTATGTAAGTTTTGAAATGCAATTTAAGAAATTTTACTTGAAAGAATTGTAGGCGGAATTGAATACTGATGGCGTTTGATTTTAATATTTGTATTCCGTTTTGGTGTGAATTCTATGAAATTCAAATATGTTCCTAAAAATGAATTGAATTTTATAGAGAAAGACAAGTATTGATGGGACGAGGGTATTATAAACATCTAACGCAAAATGAAGCGAAAACGAGAAGCCCCCCGGCGGCCCCCAATGGGAATCAAGAATGTACTTTGAACTTGGAATATTGATTTTGTTCGAAGAGGCTTATTGGAATATCATTTATAAATAAGTTAATAATTATTTAATTTGATAGATTGATGGAAATAACCGTAAAAAAGAGAATGAAGAAAGTAAATCTTGAAAAGGAACGGATACTGTATGAAATCAGAGTTACTGTCTATAGGAGTATCAGAAATTTAATTTTTTGATAAGGAAGCAATAATCTTAATAAATTTTACGAAGAAAATAAAACAAAAATGAAATTAAAAATAAAACTGAAGAGAATTTTTATAAAAACAAAAGGAATTTTTAATGAAAAAATAACATCATTCGAGGAAATTTAAACAAACATACAAAGAAAGGAACTCCTCGCAGAGAGAAGTTCGAGGCTGAATCGCTTGCATTCAGATTGGGAGAAATGTTAAAAGAGGAAAGAAGGAAAGCCAATCTAACGCAGGAACAGCTTGCTGAAAAAACGGGCACAAAAAAAAGTTATATCTCCAGAATTGAAGCTGGCAAAAGTGATATTCAGCTTTCAAATACAGGATAATTGAAGTTGGGTTGAAAAAGAGAATAAATATTTCAATTTCGTAAATGTTTCATTTTTTTAGTTTGAAAACTTTTGTTGATTGTTTTGTGAGATGAGGAAGTTTGGAATATGAAATTAAAGTATGTTTGTTATTTGTTTTTCCACGTATTTTTTTCTCTTCTTATTCTAATACAGATATAACCTTTTATTAAAGTTAAAGTAACAATAAATAAACATTATCAATTGAAAATTGGTATTATTCATTTTACAAATCAATTATAAAAAAATTTACAAGAGGTAAACGAATTAGGTTAGGTCTCAATATATTAAATAATTGGTAGATTGACACTAATTGTATGATTTATAAAACATTCAATGGAGATTATAAGTATCGATAGGATAAGTTGAATTTAGAAGTAAAATTTATAATAAGATTATTTCGGTGTAAATTTTTTAAAAAATTGAAAGATATTTTAGAGTCAACTATTTTTGGTAAAATTTTTTATAATATTTTTCCAACCAATATAAATAACAAATTGTATTTTCTTTGTCAATTACGAATACAACATGAAGATTGTTTGATTGGTTCAGTACAATTTTGTAAAAATAATAAATATACAAGAGATAAAAGTAAACAGTATGAGCTAATTTTCAAGAAAAAATAGTTTAAATTATATGATGAAAATAAATTATGATTTGTTTTGTCAACCATTGGTATCATTATTATTCTGAGTATAATAACATATTATTGGAAATAATTGGGAAATAAATAATAAGGTGTAAAGAAAATAAAGCGATTTAGCCAATTTTCATAAATGGAAATACACAATAAAATCATATTCATAATCGATCAAACCTTTTTAATGGAGTCATTTAAGAAGATTGGGTTAACTTGATCATTATGTACATAATAATCATTTTATTTATCCAAATTTCAACCTTAATTGAGAGGCAAATAAAACTTCTCTATCAGATTGGAAGTGAATTTAATTTTAATGATCTACCATTCATCAATATCTACTCAATTAGTAACAATATCTCAACCAACTTCCTTCCAACTCAAAGTGCTAACAATCCCATTTATCCTTAAATTTGAGTAATAATTGATTATTTGAATTTAAGAGTTCAATCCCTTTGCGATTAAAAACTTTATCAGATGATTTCATAAACAAGCTTGCCGGCTTTTCTGCAGGTTCACTTCCGCCGCAGGATTTTGAACGCCTGATAAAACTTTTCTCATCAGAAATTAAAAAGCATTACTTCACTCATTCATCCGAATCAAACCTGCTGAGAATAATTAACGGGATGTTTGATAAATTCTTTTTCCTCAGTGAATGTCTGCGTTATCCTCATTATGTCGAAATGCTTGTAAGCATTGCATCCAACAGCAATTATTTAAGTGATATACTCGTCATCAACCCGGAGTTTTTTTATATGATGACTGATTCATCAATTCTGGATTCGAAGCTGGATCAAAAATCTTTTTCAGAAGAAGTTGAAGAAAGAATTTCCCGTTACAATTCACTCGATGCAAAAACTCACGCACTAAATTCACTTAAGAGAAGAGAAATTCTCAGGATTGGACTGAAGGATATTTGGAACAAAGCAGAAGTTGCGGAAACTACTGCAGAGCTTTCCATACTTGCAAATACTTTAACTGAAAAATTATTTGAAAGCTGTTACCAGTTCATTCTCAATAAATACAAGATCAAAAAAGTCAGCCAGTCGTATTGCATAATTTCACTCGGCAAGCTCGGCGGCGGTGAGTTGAATTACAGTTCGGATATTGATATAATTATTTTTTATGACAGAAGAAAGCTAAAATATGGAGATATCAAAATATTACAGTGAAATTCTTATCGGAAACTATTCAATTATTTCTTGAAAAATGTACTTCATCAGAAGCAGGAAGTCTGTACCGGATTGATCTTCGACTGAGACCTGACGGTAAAAGCTCATCAGCTTGCAGAAGTCTGCAGGAATATCTCGATTACTACGAAAGCAGAGGAAGCGATTGGGAAAGACAAATGCTCATCAAAGCAGGATTTCTCGGCGGAAGCGAAAAGCTTTATTCACAATTTATAAAATACATTGACAGATTTATTTATCCGGCTGTTCATTTCGCTTCTCCAATCGAACAAATGAAAAAATTGAGAAAGATTATTGAACGTGAAGTTGAGGATTCCAATATAAAACTAATTCCCGGCGGAATAAGAGATATTGAATTTGTTGTCCAGGCTTTGCAGCTTCTTAACGGCGGTAAGGATGAATCAATTAAAACCGGCAATACTCTTTCTGCATTAGAAAAACTTAGTCGGGTAAAACTTCTCACAAAGAATGAAACTAAATCTTTACAGGATGCATACATTTTTTACAGAAGGATTGAACACTTCCTTCAATTAATGAACAACACACAGACACACACAATTCCAGAAAGTGGAGAGATAGCAGAAAAGCTGAGCTTGTATCTCGGATTCAAATCATTGAATGAGTTCAAAGAGAAAGTAAAAGAATATCGCAAGAAGGTCAGAGATATTTACAACTCAGTAGTTGGTGAAAGTAAAAAAGACACTGATAAAAGTAAACTATTTTCGCAGATTAAGTTTACCAACCCTCAGCGGGCGGGGAGTGACATTTCATTTTTAAGAGAAGGGAAAGGATTAACTGTCAGCAGAAAGTTTGATAAAACCGCACTTGAAGCTTTCAGCAAAATCGAAGAGAAAGTTTTTGAATATTTATTAAATGCTGACGATCCCGATCTCTGTCTTTCCAATTTTGTTCGGGTGATAAAGCAGGCAGACTTCCCTTCCATCTGGTATAATGAATTCAATGATGAGAACTTCCTGAAAATATTTATGCAGCTTTGTGAAACTTCACAGCTTGTGATTGATCTTTTTGCGGAAGATAAAATTCTCAGAGAGAGTTTTTTAAGCAGGGAGTTTCTTAGTGAGACAATGAATAAGACAAGATTGAAAAATGTTTTGTTCAAACTTGCGGTGCAATTATCACTCAAATTGATTGAGCCTGAAACAGCTTCAAGAATTTTAAGCGATGCAGTAAGAGAAAAAATTCAGTTGCTGGCTGAAGAATTCAGTAAAAAGAAAAAGTGGCAGAAGGATTATTTGATTATCGTTCTCGGAAGCACAGGAACAGGAACAATGACTTTTGCTTCGGATGTAGATTTGATTTTTGCGGTTAAGAATTCAGGCAAGTATCAGAATATTCAAAAGGATTTCCAGGAACTGCTGGGAAGTTTGAAGAAAGAACTTTCGCCTTTTACTGTTGACTGCCGTTTGAGACCGGAAGGAGCAAGCAGTCAGCTAGTCTGGGATTTTGAAAAATATATTGAGTACCTGAACAACCGTGCACGAATTTGGGAAATGCAGTCATTTCTGAAAGCTAGTTTCGTTAGCGGAAATGAAAAATTATTTGTGAAGCTCACTGAAACATTTATTCAGAGAGTATCGAAATTATCCGTGAAAGAAATCTTAGCTGGTATAAATGAAATCAGAGCAAAGTCAATATCAAGCTTTCCTGCTGAAATGAATTTGATTGATTTGAAAAAAAATTCCGGAGGTTTGAGCGATGTTGAGTATGTTGCTCATTATTTTCTCCTTTCAAACCCTGAATCTGCATTCGTGCTCATCGGAAAAGCTATTCCTGAGATTTTGAAAGAACTTACAACGCAAACAAAGCACAAAAAAGTTTTAAATGAGCTCGCCGATAATTACATTTTCATTAAGAATTTAGAAATTTTTAACCAAATTGCTTTCAGCAGCAGTTCATCAAAATTATCAGGCGATGAAATGAAATTTGAAAAGTTAGCTCGTTTGATGGAATTTGAAAGCGGATCAGTGTTAAAGAAAAAATTGAATTCTGTTCTAAAAATAAATCGGGAAACTTTTGTAAGCCATTAAAGTGAATTATAGCTTTAAACGAATAAAATTAGTTCTTGGTTGGTTCGTTTTTAGTTTTAGTTCAGCAGTCCTTAGTTTTAGTTTTCAGTTTAAGAGTGATAATCTCTAACCAAGAATATTAGACAACTAATTACTTAAATTTATACAGAGTGAAAGAAATTGAACTAGAACTATAACCGATAACCGGATAACCAAAACCATCAACTAAAAACTAATAACTAAAATCACAGAATGCATCGGATAAAAAAATACTACCCCCTTCTGACCTCAATAATTGTATTCATCGTTTATATGTTCACGCTTGCACCTTCAGTTGTGCAAATTGATTCAGGAGAATTAGCGGCTGTGCAGGCTAAACTTGGAATTGCACATCCGACAGGTTATCCGCTTTTTACTATTCTTGGTTATTTATTTTCGTTGATACCGCTTCCATTCACAAAAATATTTCAGTTGAACATTCTGGCTGCAATTTACTGCAGCGCTGCAGTTGGAGTGTTCACTTACACAATAAAATATTGCCTGGATAATTTATCATCTTTCAAAACGAAAAGCTCTGTCCAAAAAGAATCTTCAAAAAAAGAAAAGAAAAAGGGTAAATATCAGATAGAAAAAAGTGATAAGCAGGATGAGCCTTCTGAAAATATAAAATTAATCGCCGCAATATTTGGAGGGTTAATACTTGCTTTCAGCGGAACGTTCTGGTTTCAAAGCACATCGGTGGAAGTTTATTCGCTTCATTTACTTTTAATTAATCTTATCATACTTTTTCTATTAAAAGCTTATGTGAATTCATTCGAGAATGATAAGCTAACTCACTGGTTGTTGTTTGCGTTTTTTCTGGCGCTCGGATTTACAAACCATTTGACTACATTGATGATACTTCCCGGTACGGCTTATTTATATTTTTCAAGATATAAATTCAATTCAACCAGCTTCAAAAAATTAGCTTTGATGATTTTGCTTTTTGCCATTGTTCTTGCTGCTATTTATTCCTATCTGCCGTTTAGAGCTTCACAAAATCCAATTTTGAACTGGGGAAATCCGGTTGACTGGGAAAAAATTCTACGGCACGTAAGCGGCAAACAGTACCAGGTTTGGTTATTTAGCTCATTTGATTCTGCCGGAAAACAATTCAGTCACTTCTGGAGCATCCTGCCATTTGAGTTTTATCTCGGTTTACTTCTTGCTGTCATTGGACTGTTTGTTTCGATTTTCAAATCAAGAAAACTTGCCTGGTTTATCCTGATTACTTTCGTGTTCACAGTTCTCTATTCAATCAACTATGATATTCACGATATTGATTCGTACTTCCTTCTTGCATTTATAATGTTGTCTTTCTTTGCCGCATTCGGTGCCTTGAAAATACTGGAGATGAAAAGTCTTAAGCAAAATTTAGCAATTATCATTCTGGCTGTCGTGATAGCAATTCAACTCTACTTCAATTTCATAAAAGTAAATCAGAGCGGTGTTTACACTTTTGAAGATTATACAAAATCGGTTCTGAATACTGTTCCCAAAAATTCCATCATCTTCAGCTATCAGTGGGATTATTTTATTTCTGCATCTTATTACTATCAGTTTGTGGAAGATTATAGAAGAGATGTAACTGTTATTGATAAAGAGTTATTGAGAAGATCGTGGTATTACAAGCAGATTGATAATCACGATCCGAAAGTTCTTGATGGCGTACGAAATGAACTTGACCAGTTTCTGATTGCACTTCAGCCATTTGAGCGTGATGAAAATTTTGATGCCAACAGGCTAGAAGCTTTATTCAGAACAATTATGACTAATCTCATTAAAACCAATGTCAGCGAACGAGACTACTTCATCGCACCTGAATTAGTTGAGCAGGAAATGAAAAGAGGTGAGTTCAAACTTCCCGAGGGATATAATCTTGTTCCTCATTTATTCTTCTATAAAGTAGTTGCTGGAAATGAATATGTGCCTGCACCCGATCCGGATTTTTCAATCAGGATTGCTTCAAACAGAAATGTTTACATTGACACCATCGAGAATATGGTCGGAAGGATGCTTTCTAACAGGGCATATTATGAAGTTCAGCATGGAAGATCAGACAGAGCAAAAATTTATCTCAAGAAAATTCTTAATGATCTGCCGGGATTCAAATTACATCCGGCATTACAGAAGCTTAGAATTAAAATTTATTATACATAAAGTCTCTCATTGAGTAAATTATTAATCTTTAATTGCTTCAAGAAGTTCTTCAATTCTTTCTTCAGGAAGTTCAGCCTTTGTTCTGAAGGATTGAAGTGTTACATCCATCTGCTGAATTAGATTTCGTTTGTAATATCTTGGTGCATAAACAGATCCATCAATCATATAAATTCTTCGCAGGTCTTCGTCATAGAAAAAATAATTAACGAAAGGTCCGCCCATACCTTTAATATTAAGCTCCCACAAACCCTGAGTAAACAAAGCATACCTGCCGTTAAAATTAACTTCCTTTACCACAAAGTTATCTGATGCAACTACTACGTATGAAGCATCATCAGAAGTTTGATAGAATTCTTTTGTGAGCCTGTCACGAATAACCTTTATTGAATCCTGTGTTAGATAATCGGGAGTTGCGTTATCGATCCAGTGAATAAAAATCCATCGTTCCATCTCGCTGCCCGGTGATCTTCGAAGCCAAACAAATTTATCTTCGGGCTTATCGAGAGCAACAACAAAGTCAGCCTGAACATACATCACCCAGCCGTAATCCTTTAAAAATTTTCCTTCAATATCTTTCTTCTCATAAGTAGGGTTATAAAGATTGCTGAATAATCTTTCATCAGATTTTTTTTGAAAAGCATAAAGAAGATCATCGGAGTTATTCAGGATTTTTTGGTTAAGCTCCTGCATTGTATTTGCTGATAGAACTGCAACAATCTGGTTTTTTGCCCAGAGGTCATATTTATATGCAACGAAATTTGAGTCAGAGACCATTTTGTTTTCTACCGAAGAATCCACTATAGCCTGAATGTACTGAGATGTTCTGCTTCCCGAACTCAATGGAGCAGCAATGATAATATTTTTTGTTCTTTGATTTTTTTCAAGCTGGGAGACACTCATTCTTTTCAGTGTGAAAAGTTTTTCAGGCTGGGGTGTGAATATTTCTTTCTCAAATACTAATTGAAGTGATGCAACTATCTGTTCATATTCAAGTGAATCTGCCACAACAATTATTTCATCTTCAAAACCTTTTGCAGGCTTGTTCGTTGAATCACAGGAAATAACGAAAGTTGAGATTAAAAGAATTAGTATAAATAATAAATTTTTCATAACTACCTCGGTACGTTTGATAGTGTTAATTCCAGATTTGGCAGCAATGCCAGATATAATCCCCACATAGCAAATCCAACAGAAAGCGGAATAGATAAATTATCATCAACAAGTTTGAATGAAATATTTTCTACAATTGCACCCACGAATGCAGAAATAAATCCTATTAAGTATTCTTCAGAAAATCCGCCGACTTTAGGTGTAAATAAAATCACAATACATGCACTAACAAAAAAGGTTAAAGTTCCCTCCAGACTTTTAGAGAGAAATTTATGTTTACCGAATTTTCTGCCAATGAGAGCCGCAAGTGAATCACTGATTATTAGAATTGAAAATGCAGAGATAAAAATTACTTTGGGAAAAATCAGGACACTGATAAGTGCTGATATTAAGACGTAAGTGGCACCGTTAAGATTTTTCTTTTTGTGATCAAGTTCGTGCTCACGGAGAAGAAAGCCAAAAAATTTATAAAAGACTTTTCCTGTCTCCGGGTGAAGATATCTACCCAAATCAATAATGAGAGCTAAACCTGCAAGTATTCCCAGAATAATTGCAGCAGTCTCCGTCGTAATAAAATAATAAACAATGGGAATGGAGAGCGAAGTAAGATGAATTAATTTCCTGAATAACTCATCTTTGTATTGAATCGTACCATTATCAATTTGCGTCATCTTTTACTGGCGCATCCTTGTGCTTGCGCTGCTGCATCATAACTTTAACATGATCGGGTACCTCATCCTGCTTCTTATCAACTTCAATGACAGGCATCGGCGGAAGTTTCTCACCTTTAATGATTCTATCTATCTCCTCAGAGTCCAGAATTTCACGTTCAAGCAGCTCCATTGAAAGTTTATGAAGCAAATCAATATTGTCTCTTAAAATTTTCTCAGCACGATTCATCGCACTATTTATAATGCCCCGAATTTCCTCATCAATTTCGATTGCAGTTTTTTCGCTGTAATCTCTGTGCTTTTGAATTTCCCTGCCAAGGAATATCTCTTCTTCTTTTGCACCGTAGCTCATTGGTCCAAGCTTTTCACTCATTCCCCATTCACAAACCATTTTGCGTGCGATGTTGGTAGATTTTTCAATATCGTTTCCAGCACCGGTTGTGTAATGACCAAACACAATCTTCTCTGCAGCTCTTCCGCCAAGAGCATAAGTTATCACAGCTTCAAGATATTCTTTTGAGTAAGTATGTTTTTCATCTATCGGAAGATAGCTTGTAACACCCAGCGCACGACCTCTTGGAATAATAGTTACTTTGTGAACAGGATCAGCTTCAGGAATCATCCTGGCAACAAGAACGTGTCCAATTTCGTGGTAGGAAGTAGTCTTCTTTTCCTCTTCAGAAATAATCATGCTCTTTCTTTCCATTCCCATCATAACTTTATCTTTTGCTTCTTCAAAATCAAGCATCTCGACTTTTTTCTTATTTTTTCTCGCAGCAAGAAGAGCAGCTTCGTTAACCAGATTCGCAAGGTCAGCACCTGCTAAACCAGGTGTACCTTTTGCAAGCACTTCAAGATTTACCTTTTCCTCAAGAGGAATATTTCTTGTGTGAACTTTAAGAATTCCTTCTCGTCCTTTTACGTCAGGTCTGTCAACAACTACCTGGCGATCAAATCTGCCCGGTCTCATCAAAGCAGGATCGAGAACATCGGGACGATTGGTTGCAGCAATTATTATCACTCCGCTGTTCTGTTCAAAACCATCCATCTCAACCAGCAACTGATTTAGAGTTTGTTCTCTTTCATCATGTCCGCCGCCGAGTCCAGCACCGCGATGTCTTCCAACAGCATCAATTTCATCAATAAAAATTATGCAAGGCGCATTCTTCTTTCCTTGTTCAAAAAGATCTCTTACACGACTGGCTCCAACTCCAACAAACATTTCAACAAAGTCTGCACCACTTATCGAAAAGAACGGAACACCTGCTTCTCCGGCAACTGCACGTGCGAGAAGAGTTTTACCCGTTCCGGGAGGTCCCAATAAAAGTACGCCGCGAGGAATTTTTCCACCAAGCTTTTGAAACTTGGTTGGTTCTTTTAAAAATTCAATTATCTCCTGAAGTTCAACTTTTGCTTCATCAGTACCAGCTACATCACGGAAAGTTATCTTTTGACCTGATTGGCTGATAAGTTTTGCTTTACTTTTTCCGAATGAAAATATTCCACGTGAACCGCCGCCCTGCCCCTGCATACGTCGCATTATTATTATCCAGACTGCAATGATCAAAAGCCATGGTAAAAAGCCGAGCAGAATGTTTAACCATTCACTGGATTGTTTATCAAATGAGTAAGTTATTCCTTTTTCTTTCCAGAGCGTTTCTTCATCTCTTATAATCGGTTCGGGAATGTAAACGGAAATCGCTTTTACGTTTGTGGGAGTACCATTGATATTAATTGAAGTCTCTGAAGTTAAATCAGCACGAAAGAAATAATCATTGATATCCGACTTGGTAATGGTGGCTTCTTTAATTTTATCTGTTTCGTTTACTAGTCTTCGGTATTCAGCAAAAGGAATATCAATATAAGTTTCCTGGCTGGTTCTGAAGACCTGCATAACAATTACTGCTGCAACAATTACAGCACCCCATCCAAACACCATCCGTAAAACTTTCGACCAATCAAAATCATCCGGTTTATTTGGACCCTGTCCTTTGGGATTTCTAGGTGGTTTTTTTTCGTTGTCGTTATTATCTGCCATAAAAAAATTTCTAATATCTAAATTCATTAAAAAGTTTATTCTCCCTTTTTCATTTTTAACACATGAGATAATTAAAGGTATATGATCATCATTTCTCATAAGCAATATCTCACGTGCTTCAATACGTAAATTCCTCTCAAATTTCGATATTTTTGAGCAAAATCCAGACCATAGCCAATAACGAATTTGTTGGGAATTTTGAAACCAATATAATCAATTTTCACATTATATTTAAGGCTTCCGGGCTTCACCAGAAGCGATACAACCTTCATACTATTCGGACTTTTCTCGGCAAAAAGTTCCTCGATATACTTTATCGAAAGTCCCGTATCAACGATATCTTCAACAATAATAATATCTCTATCGTTCACCTCGCAGTTAAGTTCCTTGAGCAATGTCACATTTCCGGTAGAAATTTTTGCATCACCATAGCTTGAGAGCTTGAAGAAGTCAATTTCACAATTTATGTCGAGATATCTAATGAGATCTGACATAAAAAGAAATGAACCATTCAATACCCCGATGAAAACCGGTAAGCTGGATTTGTAATCAGAGGATATTTGTTCAGCAAGCTCTTTAATTCTTTTTTGGATCTGATCCTCGGTAAGCAGAGGAACAAATTCATCATTTCCGATTGTTAGTTTTTCAGGTGAATTCAATTTTCAGATAGAGTTAGTTTTAAAATCTTTTTTGTTTCTGATGTCACTTTGAATCTTTCATCAATCCTAAGTCCGATTACCCAAACAATTTTTCCGCCATTAGTGAGAATTAGATGCTCTTTTTTTTTGATAGAAGAAATTTTCTCGTCTGAAAGAAAATCAGAAATCTTTTTTGTGCCCTTCATTCCGATTGGCTGGAACTTGTCGCCATCCTTCCATCTTCTTATTTCAAATACGTTGCTTAGTCCATCAGCCGAAATAAACTCAACGGATTTGTTTGAAGTGAACTTAAACATTTTTTGGTTGACTTCACTAATGGAAATAATCTTGCCATCAACTTTGATCTTTTGACCAACTTTAATTTTGTGGAAGGCTTTTTCAGATTTAACGGTAGATTTTCTTCCGATAATTAATTCATTTCTTTCTTTTGATGCGATAATATTTTCTTTGAGATGAACTGCTTTGCCGACCTGTGAATTCACCAATTCAACTAAAGCATAAATATTTTCTGAGGAAAGCTCAATATTAAAATTATTCTCAACTACTGATTTCAGGAAGATGCTCAGGAAACTTCTATCAAGTTTTGAGATTGTTTTTGTTTTTATTCGTAAATCTTTTCCATCGAACTTAACAGCCTCACCACTAAGTTGTTCTACCTGCTTTTCAACAAAGGAATTAATTTCTGAAATAATCTTCGATGTATTGCTGATCTTTTCTTCTAGTCGTGGATTTAATCTTGCTTTAAGTTTTGGGATGATTTCATTTCTTAAAAAGTTTCTTTCATAATCAGAATCAAGATTGCTTTCATCAACACGGAAAGAGATTTTATTTTTTTTAAGATATTTCCTGATCTCCTCAGAAGTAAGACAGAGAATTGGTCGAATGATATTATCTCTTCTAACAGGAATTCCTGATAAACCTTTAATACCAGCACCTTTTACAAAATTGAGCAGAATAGTTTCAACATTATCGCTTGCATTGTGTGCCGTTGCAATTTTAGTGCTGCCGATTTTATCTGCTGCTTTATTCAGTTCAAGGTAACGGATTTCTCTGCCAGCTTCTTCAACCGAAACTTTCAACTTCTTTGCATAAGACTTCACATCTTTTTTAACATAGATAAATTTAATTTTGTTTTGTGAGCAGAAGTCGGAACAAAACTTTTCATCTGTATCCGCTGATTTTCCACGAAGATTATGGTTCAAATGGAAAGCAGCAACTTCAATCCCAAATCTTTTTTTGAACTTTATCAGGAAGGATAAAAGGAATATCGAATCGGCACCACCGCTGAGAGCAACAAGAACCTTATCACCTTTTTCAATAAGATGATATTCATCAATAAACTTAAGCGCCTTTTGTTCGATGGTTTTTGTCATTTGAATAGGGATGAAAGTTTAGTTGCCCGTAAATACAGGCACGAATTATCCACTTCAAAATTAAAGAAAACTTCTCTTATCTATAAGAACTTGAGTAGTGCTGATAATTCAATTAAAAATGGATAAGTCATTCTGAATTCATTTCAGAATCTCAAGGAGAAATAGATCCCGAAACAAGTTCGGGATGACAGCTGGAATAAATAATCTAACTGATCTCTAAAATTTCATAATCCAGAATTCCAGCAGGAGCCTGCACCTTAACTTTGTCGCCAACCTGAGTATTCAGCAAACCTTTTCCAACCGGAGAAGTGATGGAAATTTTTCCTTCCTGAAAATCTGCTTCCTCGGGAGAAACGAGAAGGTAATCGAAAGGTTTTACCGTTCTTCAGGTTTTTGATTTTGACTTTTGACAGAATATGAACTTTGCCTTCTTCAAAATGAGAAGTGTCAATCACGCGGGCACGCGAAAGAACATCTTCCATTTTAGCAATCTTAAGCTCAAACAAACCCTGTTCTTCTTTTGCAGCATCGTACTCAGCATTTTCTGAAAGATCGCCGTGAGAACGCGCTTCGGCAATTTTTTCAGCCATAGATTTCCTGCCGTGGGTTTTCATTTCCAAAAGCTCTTTTTCTATCTCAACTATTCTTTCTCTTGTGAGATATACAAAGTTTCCTTCTGCCATTTCTATCCTTTTGATTTGATAAAAAAAATTGCCACCGTCCCGATTAAAGAGACAGTGGCAGAACAAAATTAAGGATTTGAACTTACCTTGTCAAGGCTTGATTATTTGAGAAGTATCATCTTCTTAGTTCAGGAGCAACTATAAAAATAACTCGCTGTTTATGTGTGAATATTTTTGGTTATAAGGTGATTTAAAAAAAAAGAAAGAAGGAGAAGGGGAAAAAAAAGAAAAAAAACCCCCCCTCAATTTATAGAAATAAACTCCGCTGTCAATCCTGTTGCGTCGAATCCACTTTGTGTTTGCCAGCATAACTTGTTCATTTACCAGTGTTGCAACTTCTTTTCCGAGAACATTAAATACTTTTATTGTAACAAATCCGTTTTGCGGAATGCTGTACTCAATTGTGGTTGAAGGATTGAACGGGTTGGGATAGTTTTGTTCGAGACTGAACTGTGTAGGAAAAGTTAAATCTTCCAACGAAGTGATGATCGTATTGTTTTTCAGAATCCAGTTTCCGGGATCAAATACTACAGACTGAGGATCGCCAATTACATCAAACTGATAGTTTTGAATTTGTGCGTCGTTAAACAGAGTAACAAGTGTATCTCCCAGAGTGGTATTCAGTCTTATCTGCACAGGCATTGTGAAGAAAGACGGATTAGAATTCACGTTTTGATAAATAGTTAGTGTTACATTATAAATGTCTCCGCTTACAAAGGATTTATCCCAGCCTACTGTATAAGTTGGTTCGTTCACACCGTAAACCCATTCCTGGAAGAAATAATTTAAACTTTGACCATAAACACTTTCAGCAATTGCCTGGAAGTCTTCAGTAGTTGCAACGCCATAGGAAACAGAAGGATGTGCACTATAAGTTCTCATAATATCAAAGTAAGTGGAATCACCAACAACTCCCCTGAGCATATGCAGAACACAAGCGCCTTTTGCATAAGAACGATTGCCATTAAAAATTTCCCATTCATCTTCAATATTCTGAACCCAAAGAGTTCCCTGTGCATTTCTTGCTGCATTCATTTCACCGATAATTTGGGAATTGTATGCTGCCTTTCCACTTTTCGCTTCAATGTAAACTGCTTCAGAATATGTAGCGAAACCTTCATTAAGCCAGATGTTATGCCAGTCAGCACAGGTTATCATATCACCGTACCACTGATGAGCAAGTTCGTGAGAAATTACGCCAGGTCCCCAAAATCCCATTGAAGTACAGGTTTGATGTTCCATTGCCCCGCCCCATTGAAACTCAGCGTGTCCATACTTTTCCTGTATGAAAGGATATTCACCGTAACGATTGGCAAATACCGTTATCATCTCATCAGTTTCATCAACGAATGGTTTTACATAATTAAAATTTTCAGGATAGATAAAATTCATTATCACCATCGAGTCTGATTGTCCGTAATGATAATAAGTATCGTACTGTGTGTAGTTTGTGATTGCGAGAGAAATCAGGTAGTTAGCAATTGTATAATGATTTTTCCAGTGATAAGTATGAGTTCCATTTCCATTCGGCGTAATGCTTTCAAGAGATCCGTTAGAAACCGGAACTAAATTATCAGCAACAGTAATCCAAACATCTGAAGAATCAGCTTTATCCGCAGGTGTATCTTTCTGAGGCCACCAATAAGGTCCGCTGTAAGATTCACTTAAAGAACCAATTACCGGAGTTCCGGCATGCGTCCCAAAAAAGAATCCGCCGAAACCAGTACCGCTCGGAACGCCGCGATAATAAACTTTTAGTGTAAAAGGTTCTCCCTGAGAATAAGTATGATCTAATGTAATATTAATTTTATTGTTAGAATGTGTGTACTGTGCAGTAGTGCCATTCAGCAAAACAGAGTCAACTATTAGGAAGCTTCTTAAATCCAGGAAGCACGTGTTGAGAGAAGAAGTATCCGACTTGACACCAATAGTAACATTACCAGAAATATAGTTTGGATTGTAAGTGACCTTTAGATCCAAACCATAATAAGTGATGTCAATCTTAGAATCACCTGGGTACAGAACCTTTGACATTTGAATTTGTCTTGAGTGTCTTTCACGTTCACCTTTAATCCAGGGTTTGTATTCATCCTGAGCAATCAGAAGAGAAGATAATAGAAGAACAACAGTGAAGATTTGCTTGAGCATTTTATTCCCGCATTTTATAAAAATTATTGGGAGTAAAAATAGGCTATATTTAGATAAAACAAACACTGAATATGTGCCATAGTTAATTAAGTCAATCAACTATCTTTAATTGCTAATTGACAAATTCCTTTACTGAGTATTTGCCGGTTTTAATAAAATAACACATAAGGGTGAGAGTAATTTTTTAGAGCTTCTATACTTTTTAATGTTGTTTTTTATTTAAACTTATTAATGTAGAAATTTGATTGTGGATGATGTTAGAAAAGGATTGAGAGGGCACACGATAATAATTCCTCAATCTTAGCACGCTTGAATTGATTGAATTTATCATTAGTTGAAAGTCGACGAAAATAAATGTGTAAAAATCACATTTGTAAGCTTACCTCTGCCTGATAAACTTTATTACTTTAGAGTTGTTGAATGGAATGGAGTGGAATGAGATAAAAATTATTGAAAGAATAAAGTAAGAGATAAGAGATACTAGATGTATTTTAAGAATATAAATACAGTATATATTTATTTAAAAAAGAAATATGGGGAATAATTTTGATAAGGTAGAAATGGTCTTTGTAAAAGGAATAAGGGAAAAGGAACATAGGGAAGAGGATTGGGGAAAAGAGAGAAAAATAAAAGTAGAAGAGAGGATGGAGGGGGGAGTTGGGAGAGGGGAAGGAGAAGAGAGGGAGGGTTTAATGGAGGTAGGAAAACGGAAGAAAAGAGAGCAAATGGAATTGATGGCATTCTTGTTAACGAAGAAGAGGTATAATAAATAAATGGGCTCATTTGAGCCCTTGATCTTTTGCCGAAATATTATCTCATTCCACCTCCTGTATTCTGCAGATTTTCTTGAAGTCGCAGAACCGGCAGACTTTTGTTTCGCGGTTCTTCAAAGTTGAAAGATGAAATTTTCCTTGTGAAATTTCTGTGGTGAATTTTGCAACCATCTCCAGACAAATTTTTATCATCTCTTCAGCAGCAACAATTTCTTCTTCAATATTTTCAGTTTTAGATTTTCGGGCTTTTAAGCTGATACTCTTTTTGCCAAAATCTTTCTCGTTGAATTTCAGAGAAAAAATCTGAGCACCGGCAGGTCGATATTCTCCTCCTAATTCCTTTTTAATTAATTCCTTTGCTGCAAAAAGATATAGTGGCAATTGCAAAGAAATTCCTGTTGCAAGTTCTTCAGCAGTGGGTTTTGTTCCACCAAGCTTGTAGTCAATTACCTTCAGAGTTTTCTCAGCTTCGTTTATATCAATCCTGTCAATCTTGCCTTTGAGCTTAACTCCGCCTGCATTTACTCCTTCTTTAAATTTATTAGAGAATTTTTCATCGTGCTTCACCTTGCCGAAACTCAGTTCAAAAAATTCAGGTACGTAACCATCGTTACTCTTTCTTTCCTCTTCAAGAAATTTGTACAGAAGCGATTGTGTTCTTTTTCCATTTATGCCAAGAAGTTTCTCTCGTTCGTAAAATGAAAATTCGGGATTGAGATTCAGTTCATCAAATCTTCTCTCAGCAATTTTAAAGAGCAAAATTTCCGCTGATTTAAAATCTTCATCACTACAATTAGAAAGAACAATCCCCTTCTCTTTCAGCCCTGCCTGTCCGGCAGGCAGGTTTGTGTAGAACTCATAAAGTATTGAGTGAATGAGACTGCCGTACTCAAATGCTTCAAGTTCTTCTACCGGTTCAGCAATAGTTTCGAGTCTGAGCACATTCTCAACAAAATATTTGTATGGACACTTTGCATAATTTTCAAGCTGAGTTGCTGAAAACTCCCCTTCCGAAATTTCACTCAGCTTATTTTTTAATTCATCTGAAATATCCTTCGAAACAAAACCTGTAAACTCCGACTCACCGAAAGGTTCTTCCATTCTCTTTTTGTCAATCTCAATTGCACGGTTGATTCCCTCAATATCAATATTAATTTCTTCCGAAAATTTTAACTCTTTTCTTTGTTCTGAAGAAAGCCTGCCGAGCAGTTCAAGCAGTTCTTCCTTTGAATATATTTCATCCTTAAAATCATCTTTATTAATCTTCTTTGTGTCGAAGAGTAAGTTAAAATCCTGCAAAAAGCTTGATTGAACAAGATCTCGCTTACCATCAGTTTGAGGATAAGAGAGATATAATTTTTTCTTCCAGGTACATAAAGCTTGATAGAACAAATATCTTTGTTCCACCTGATGCTGCACTTCTTCTCTTGCGAATGAACCCGAGAAGAAAATTTCAGGAGTAAATCGTGTTGGCAAATCACCATCATTCAATCCGCCGATGAAAAGATAATCGAAACTAAGTCCGCGAATTTCATTCAAGGTTGTGATCTGCACTCCATATCCGGGCTTTTCGGGAATGTTATATCTCGTAAAAGCAGCAGTAGTTCTTAATTGATTAAGATAAAAGTGAAGCGGAAACTTTTCCTCACTGCCATATTCAAGCTTGATAAGATTAGTTACTTCATCAATCACATTAATAAAAGTATTAAAAGCAATCGCATCATTCTCAACAACTTCTGAAGGAGCCTTGAGCAGATTCGCAGGAAATTCAAGTTTATAAACCAGCGATAAAATATTTTCTCTGAATTCATCGGGAGTAAGTTTTTGAGAAAATGGTTTGAGATGGGAATTTATCTTTTTTAAATCAGTTATTGCTGTTTCATATAATTGAATATTTTGTTGATTATGATTTGAATGTTCATCCGGTGATGAGAGTTCAGAAATCTTAGCCTTTAGTTTATTCAGCCAGTTATCATAACCGGAAACAATTTTCAGTTCAACAGAAGTCTTGAGCAGGTTTGAGATATCAATTCCCATTTTACCCAGAAAACCGCCGCTGAAGGCCCGGAAAATATTTTTGAAGTAAAAATCGTTTTCAAGAATTTCCAGAAGACCAAGCAGAGTTTTTACCGGAGGTGAGGTGCTTAGCGAAAATCTGTCAGTAAGATTGAAAGGAATTCCATATACGTTAAATCTATCCCTGATTATCGCTGAATAGTTTCCAATCAGGTTAAACACAATGCAAATTTTTTCTGGCTCAACTTTATCATTTAATAAAAGTTTTTTTATTTGCTTTGCTATAAGTTCAATTTCTACTTCTCTGCTTGAAGAATCTATCTGCGTAATGAAATCCTGAAAAGAAGTTTCCTTTTTCTCCTGAGATTTTAATGAAAGTTTTTCTCTGATGATGTTTAGAAATTTAGATTGAGTACTTGGCGAAATATCTTTTACTTCCTTAAAACCCTTTGCTTCCAAACGATCGTGACAGGAATTCAGGTGAGAAAAAACTGCCGGGTTGTATTTGTAGTAGTCGAATGCTACGAAAAGCTCAACTCCAATTATTTCAGACGCAGAGTTGATTATTTCAACTTCAGGAGTTGTGAACTCGTCAAAACCATTTACCAAAACAAATTGAGCGTCCGGGTAAATAAAATTGAAAGCTTCATTAAATAATTTTTTCTCTTTCCTGTTAAGCGATGAATAGATATCACCTGTTTCCCTGAAGTTATTTCCGATAAGAGTCTTTTGATAATCATCATACACATCAGCAATATCAAACGCTTTCAACTTTTCACTGCCGGATAAATTTTCAGCTTCCTCTTTCAATCGTTCCGGAGTGATACCGTGTCGTTTATATTCCGAGATAACATTCTTTACGCGCTCAAGTGTGCCGAAGGGGATCTGATTTTTGTACTGAGAAAAATATTTTAGCTTTACTCTGTTAAAACTATGATTGAGGAGAAGAACTGCTGCTTCTTCACTTATCAGGTTTACTCTTCCTTCTATTTCTGTAAGGAGCTTTTCAGCAAACGAACCAATAGTTTCTATTTTTAATCCTGAGAGAGATTTACCCGGACTAAGTGAAATAAGTTCGCGAGTAAGATACCGGATTTTTCTTTTTGTGGGAACGATGAAGAGAACTTCACTAATTTTATTTTTACTGAGCTTATCGTTAATAAGAAAATCAATATCAATCCTGTCAATTTTTTGCTTTGTAAGAATCATTCCGATCTTTATTCCAATCTTTAGGAAATAAATTGTTTTGATTTAAGAAAATATTTCAGCTTTAAGCCCAGCATTTATGCTATTGATTCTGATAAAAGGTTGATTATTTTAGACATAGAAATTTAAAGATAATATGCGACGATTAATATTTTTAATATTGTTCATTATTCCAACTTCTTTCCTGTTTGCACAGGAAATTGGCGAACTTGTACCTCCTAAACCACCATTGGTTTTCCCTTCCAATGCCTGGGGTTTTGATTTAATGATTGGTGAAAGCGGGTTCGGATTCGGTGGATTCTACAGGAAACAACTAAGCACAAAGTTCACTCTATTTGGAGATGTTTCAATCTCTGAGGCTAAAGATGAAAGAGAGATTGAATACATTGATATCTATGGACAAACATTCACTGTCGGGAAACAAAACCGTGTTTTCCAGATTCCCGTTACTTTCGGTGCACAATTCCGTCTATTTGAAAATGAGCTTACTGATAATCTTCGTCCTTATATAAATGCTGGCGTTGGACCAACCATTGCATTAACGACGCCTTATGCCGAAGAATTTTTCAGAGCTTTTTCCTATTCACAAACACATTATGCAGTCGGTGGATATGCGGGCTTTGGAGCAAACTTCGGACTTGATCAAAATAATCTTATTGGGATAAATGTTCGCTATTATTACACACAGTTTCTTGATGAAGGCGTTGAGATACTAAAAGATAGATTCAAAGATCATCTCAGCGGATTCTTCATTACCCTGAATTTTGGGTTTATGTATTAAACCAAAATCCAAAGCAACTTTAAATTCCATCTTTACTTCTTCCACTTAATCGTACATCCAATCGTAAAAGTTTCAGGAACAGAGATTTCTTTTCCTGCAAGAAGTTCATCGAGTGCATTTCTTAAATAATGATTCTGCACTTTGTTCGGTTCCTGCCAGTTATCATCAATCTTTCCATGAAAAGCTAATTTTCTTTCTTTGTCAAAAAGAAAAATTTCCGGTGTGTGTGTTGCATCATAAGCACGGGCAACAGATTGGTCTTCATCTCTCAAATACGGAAAATTAAATTTCTGCTCAGCGGATCGCTTCTTCATATTTTCAAAACTGTCTTCAGGATAGCCTTTATCTTCATTGGAATTGATTGCAACAACTGAAACTCCTTTACCTGCATAGTCAGACTGTATCTGTTTAATCCGGTCTTCATAAGCCTGAACGTAAGGACAGTGGTTGCAGCTAAAAATTATGATGAGTGCTTTTGCCTCAGCGAAGGAACTTAGTGTATACTTTTTCCCATCAACACCCGGCAGGTTAAAATCAGGTGCAGGTGAACCAATCTTCAAATTATTTGTAGCCAAGTTAAAATCTCCCTTCTATTTTTTAGTAAATAACACATCTAATAATTAAATTAAAATCGTTATGAAAAAATCTCTTTTCAACTATAGCTGGAATTCGCTTCGAATACTACTTTTTACAATCTTATTATCAGGAAACATAATGGCACAGGAAAAACAAATTGCCTGGGATCTCTATCACTCATACGAAAACTTTAAAGAAAAAAGTTTAACCAACCGACGATTTAAGCATTCTGATATTGTTCCATTAATCGAACAGTTACAAAATAAAAAGAATTTCAAGGTGGATAAAGTCGGTAAATCCGTTGAGGGAAGAGATATTTATTTAATTTCTATGGGAAGCGGTAAGACAAAAGTTTTTCTCTGGTCACAAATGCATGGCGATGAACCAACAGCCACTGCAGCGTTATTCGATATGTTCAACTTTTTCTCAGATGATAATGCTTTCCCTGAGCTTAAGAAATTTCTTCTATCAAACCTGAGCATTTACATAATTCCAATGGTAAATCCCGATGGTGCAGAGGAATTCCAGCGAAGAAATATTGTTGAGATTGATTTGAATCGAGATGTTTTAAGGCAGCAAACTCCCGAAGCAAAAATTTTGAAAGAAGTTTTTGATAGCTTGAAAGCCGATTTTGGTTTTAACCTCCACGATCAGGGAAGAGATTATTCTGCAGGAAATTCGTTCAATCCTGCTTCCATTTCATTTCTTGCACCAGCACCAGATTATGAGAAAAGTCTCACGCCTCCAAGAGAAAAAGCCATGAAACTTATTGGCAATATGGTAACAGTTTTAAATGAATTCATTCCCGGACATATTGCTAAATATTCTGATGACTATGAGCCGCGGGCATTCGGAGATAATTTCACTAAATGGGGAACAGGTGTTGTTCTTCTTGAAAGCGGCGGCTGGCGCGGAGATCGTGAGAAACAATTCCTTCGTAAAATAAATTACATTACTATTCTTTCTGCATTAAACAGCATCGCAAGTGGAAGTTATGCAAATACAGATATAAGTGTTTACGAATCCATCCCTCAAAATGAAAAGTTTATGATGGATTTAATTCTACGAAATTTAAAAGTTAAGAGAGATAATATCGAGTATGTAATTGATATAGGTATAAACTACGATGAAGTAAATGTAGACAAAGCAAAGGATTTTTATCTCAAAGCTGCAATCGAAGACGTCGGTGATCTCTCTGTTTTCGCTGGTTATGAGGAATTTGATTTATCAGGATACACTGTCGAACCTGGAAAAACAAAACCTGAACAATATCATTCGCTCGAAGAATTAGAAAAAATAAATCCGGCTCAACTTTACAGTGAAGGATATACAAATGTCATACTTAGCAATAATGATTTTCAGGGTGAATATTCTCATCTTCCATTCAACATAATTTTTAACGGTAAAACTATTCCTGAAGGTAAAATCAAACCAGATGAAGCTCCCAATTTTATAATAACAAAAAATAATGAAGTTAAATTCGTTGTGGTCAATGGCTTTCTTATAGATATTGGGAAAGTTGAGAGTTGGAATGGTAATTCAATGGTTTATGGGAAGTAGGTAATTTCTCAATGACCCCTCAATCATTAAGAGAAAGATTTAATACAAGCAAAGAAGAATTGGCTAAGCTTGGTTTAGAATTTAATTCTGAAGCTCTTCCACTCCTGGAAAAACTATACGTTACTACCTTCTGGATTTTGTTGAATAAAAGAGCTGCAAAAAAAATAATCAAACAAACATTCTTTGAAGCAATTGAAAATTGTGATATAACAAAAAATTATGCTGATTGGAATAGCTGGATCCACAGAATCTGGATGAGGGAAATTCTTGAGTTCTATTCAGAGAAAGAAAATGACAAGCAAACTGTCTTTGATTTTATCGATCACGCAGAAGTAAACTTAAATGCTGTGGAGAATTTCTTTAACTCAAAATTACCAGATGATAAATTAATTAAATCTCTCGAAAAGCTGCCTGCTGTGCTACGAATACCAATGATGATGAAAGAAATACATTCACTTAATTACGAAATCATTTCGGACTTGATAGATGTTCCTGTCGGAGTAATCGCAACAAGAATATACAGAGCAAGAAAATTACTATATCTCTTTCTTAGAGATAATTTTGATTATGAAGAGCAGAAAAGAACTGGAATCCAGCAAGGTTCATCAAAACTAATCTTTGAACTTCGGCAATCTGCACAATTAGTTGATGACGAATTAAGTTTAGAACAAAAAGCTGCTTTTAATGAATCAACCACTAATAGTAATTTGGTTAAAGCCGAGACTTTGATTCAGGGCGAAATTAAAAAGCTTTTCAGCACTATTTCTCCCGATGATAAGGCAATAGGAAGAATGAGAGCCAAAATCGAAAGAAAAGCTACTAAAAGATTCGGGAAACAAGATTAGTTCAACAATTTCCCGGACCCCACTCATAAACAGCTATTCTCTTACGAACGCTGATTTTTAATAATAAATCAAACATTTTAACTGAACCTGAATTACTAACTACGAAAAATTTGACTCTAGGAGAGGTTAGCGTTAAATTAGTATCCTGAATTAAAAAAGAGTTAGTTATGGCAAGGATAAAAAATATAGAAGCGTTTTGTAACTCGTGCGGTACGGTACAGAAAATGGAAATTACTAGCAGCGTGACCGGCGAAGAATCAGAATATAAAAAGTGGGCGAAATGTAAATCCTGTAAACAGGTGATGCTTGTGGATATCAGCGATATTATAAAAAGCAACAGCGCCACATTAGAGGGAATTGAAAATGAAGAGTGTAAAAAGTATTCGCCTTTAAGCACTTTTGAAATTGGAGAAACAATATATCACGAAAATTGGGATGATTTTGGGAGAGTAGTTTCAAAAGAAACTCTTACAAATGGTAAAAGCTCAATTTCAGTTGATTTTCAAAAATCAGGTTTAAAAAAACTTATCGAATCATTAAATAACCAAGAAGCGAGGTGAAATAATTTGGTTGGCATATCAGTCGGTGAAAATGAATCCATTGATAAAGCTTTAAGACGTTTCAAGAAGAAATATGAGAGATCAGGAATTCTTAAGGAATATAAAAAGCGAACTTTCTTTGTAAAACCTTCAGTTAAAAAACGAATGGAAAAAATTAAGGCCACCCGGCGCGCTCAGCGATCCGATGAATTTTAATTTTATAAGCCCCTCTCTTGAGGGGTTTTTTAGGACGTGAGATAATAGTAAAGGTCAAAGAGAAATACTTTAATCAACATTATCTCACGTCCTAATTATTTGAGATGTAAAACCGGTTCTATAACTTTTGGTTCTTTTTCTTTTGAATAATATTTTTTTAGATGTCTTATTATTGCATCATAAGCTTCATCAATCGTATCACACATAGTGAATAAACTCAGATCTGATTTGCTAATCATACCTAATTCAACCAACGCATCGAAGTTAATTATTTTACTCCAGTACTTCTTGTCATAAATAATCACTGCAAGTTTTTTTCTCAATTTTGCCGTTTGAATAAGAGTCATTATTTCAAACATCTCATCCATTGTACCAAATCCACCAGGAAAAACTACTAATGCTTTTGAGAGATATGCAAACCAGAATTTACGCATGAAGAAATAGTGAAACTCGAAGCTCAAGTCAGGTGTAACATAATTGTTGACAAACTGCTCAAATGGTATACTAATATTCAATCCTATCGAATAACCACCAGCTTTCTTTGCTCCTTTATTTGCCGCTTCCATTATGCCCGGACCTCCTCCAGTACAAACGATAAACCTGTTAGCGCTAGTTTCAAGATTCATCGACCACTCCGTTAATCTTTTCGAGAGTTCAACTGCATCTTCGTAATATCTTGACATATCAAGATAGAGCTGTGCCTCACGAAGCTTCCTGGCAAAATTTTCAGTTTGTTTTGGATTAGAAGATTTAATTGTGTTGTATTCTCTAAGAGCATCTCTTCGTGCTTTGAGTCTCGCGGAACCAAAGAAGACAATGGTATCCATCACTTTGTATTTTTTAAACTTACTCTTGGGCTGAAGGTATTCAGTAATTATTCTTATTGTTCTACCATCGGATGAATTAAGAAAATCATCATCCTGATAAGCTTTGACCGGCTTTTTCATTTAACCTTTAAAATTTTATTTTATGATATCTGTTGAATGTTTAGGAATAGAATGTTTTATTTGTAGGGAATAATTATATCTATTTTTCACATAAGTAATATAAATATATTGCTGGTGATTCTCATTTCAATTTAGATTTAAAAATTAAAATTACTCAATGAAAATTCTGGCTACACTTTTTTTAATAATTTTTTCACTCAACAATCTTCTTGCTGAAGCACCAGAAAAAATTATTAAAGAAATTGATGATATTATTTCAGGAATACCTGCCAGCACAAAAATGGCAATTATGATATATGACCCCTTAACGCAGGATACTATAGTTTGTATCAATCATACTGAATCAATGATTCCAGCATCCAATACGAAGTTATTTACCACAGCAACGGCACTTGAATTAATGGGTGGCGATCATCTACTATCAACAAGAATATTGGCAGATGATGATGAAATATCGGATGGCATTATTGAAGGAAATATATACATCAAAGGATTTGGGAATCCAAACTTCAGCTCTGAGGATTTGGATAAATTAGTAAGTCAATTATATCAATTTGGACTTCGAAAAGTAACCGGGAATGTTGTTGGCGATGATACTTACTTCGACGATGTTTACTCAAGAGACGATTGGATAAGCGAAGAACGTGCAAATGTTAAGCTTCCTCCAATTTCAGCGTTAGTTATCGACAGGAATAGAACGATAGTCACAAAGAAACGCAAAGGCAGATACAGGAATTATTTTGTTAACGTTGAAAACCCTCCCCTGTTCGCAGCAAAAAAACTTAGAGAAAAATTAATTGCTTATGGTGTGGAAGTAGAGGGCCAATCCATTTCTGGCCAGACTGTTGATGATGCTAAGCCATTGGTTGAGTCATCAATCGAACTTCGTGAACTGCTCAAAGAAACAAATAAAAGCAGCGATAATTTTTATGCTGAATGTTTATTTAAAACTTTAGGATCAGTTTATAGTGGACAGCAAGGAAATTCGTTTTTCTCAACGCAAGCAATTCTAAACTACATTGAAGATAATAGTATTTATTCGGCAGGGACAAAAATAGTTGATGGCTCAGGTATATCCAGGTTTGATCAGGTTACAGCAGGAGCTTTAGTCGGATTGCTTGAAAAGGTTTATTTCAACATTAAGCAATTTGATGATTTTTTTAATTCATTGAGTATTGCAGGAGTAGATGGAACATTAAAAAAAAGAATGATAGGAACTCCTGCAGAAAATAATTTCAGAGGAAAAACGGGAACTCTTAATGGCGTATCATCTCTTGCGGGTTATGTTACAACTGCTGATGATGATGATTTGATTGTCTGTATGATGTTTGAGTTTACTACTGGAGGAGCGAATAAATACAAAAATATTCAGGATAGAATAATTGAAATTCTCGCAGGATGGAAAAATTAAAGCCCTGATTGAATTTCATTCAGGGCTTCATTAAAAAGTTTAGTTAGGTACTTTTACTCTTGCTCAGGAAGCTGCTGCGGTAATGATGGTGTTTGAGGAATATTTTGTCTGCCTGTTTCCTGAATAATACTTCTTTGCTCCTGTGTTACTTTGCCGGGCAAAAAGAAAAGGTTAGCTACAATTGCAAGAACAGCAACTACTCCAGCCAACCACCATGTTGCCTGACTCAGAAAATCAGCAGTTCTTCTTGTCCCAAACATCGAACTCATATTACCTGCACCACCAAATGTTCCGGATAATCCGCCACCTTTGCTGGCTTGCATCAATACAACTATAATCAGAAGTACAGCTGCAATAGAAGCAATTAAAACTAAAATACTATACATAATTTTTCCTTTGTTCTATATAATCTAAAATTTTTCTCTTTGTTTGTAGCGGGGGAGGGATTCGAACCCCCGACACGTGGATTATGATTCCACTGCTCTAACCGACTGAGCTACCCCGCCCTGTTTGATCCCACTAAAATCGGGACGCAAATATAGCCACAAAGCTTAATATTTTCAAAAATATGGGAGAATTACATTACTATGACAATGCAGAAGGTCTATCAAGAATTCTTTTCTTTTTCGAGACTATTCCACAAAATATCCATCATTTTATCCAATCCATGGCCAGAGATTGATGAGAATATTAATGGTTTATCTTTTATTCCCTTAAACTTAAAACGAGAAACTTCCTTCATTTTATCGGAATCAATCAAATCTGCTTTTGACAGGGAGACAAAAATTTTCTTCTGAATTAATTTAGGGCTATAGCTCTTTAATTCATTCATAAGAATATTAAAATCATTCTGATAATTTTCTGAAGTTATGTCAATGAGAAAAAGAATTATTCTCGTTCTTTCGATATGACGAAGGAATTGATGACCCAATCCTTTGCCTTCCGATGCACCTTCAATGATACCTGGGATATCTGCAACAGTGAAGCTTTGAAAATCTTTATACTTAACAATGCCAAGATTCGGTTCGAGTGTGGTGAAGGGATAATCAGCAATTTTTGGTTTAGCAGCAGATATTTTTGAAATCAAAGTAGATTTTCCTGAATTCGGAAAACCTACCAGCCCGACATCTGCGATTAATTTTAATTCGAGAATTACTTTTATTTGCTCACCAGGTTTTCCATCTTCTGCGAAACGGGGAGTCTGATTTGTAGGAGTAGCAAACTTACTATTGCCCTTTCCTCCCTTTCCACCTTTTGCCAGAATTATTTCTTTTCCATCAGCATCAAGATCAAAAAGTAATTTTTCTGTCTCCGCATCTTTGACAACAGTTCCGACAGGCACCCTAATTAGAACATCACTTCCATTCTTTCCATCTTTCAGTGAATTACCGCCTTTATCTCCGTCACCTGCATTGTATTTTTTTTTGTATCTGAAATCGAGAAGAGTGTGAAGATTTGTGCTGGCTTTGATTATAACATTTCCACCGTTTCCGCCGTCACCACCTGAAGGACCACCTTTGGGAACATATTTTTCTCGACGAAAAGTTACGGCTCCATCTCCACCTTTTCCGGCGTACGCTTCAATTACGGAATAATCGACAAACATCAGGCTTGCCTGAAGTAATTAGATACTGCGTTTGTGAATGTTATGGCTTCTTTTGAATAAGGACTGATTTTGTATGAAGTGAAAACTGCTTTCAAAATCTCTGAGGCTTCTTTATAAGAATGACAATCCATCAGCCTTTCTATTGTATTTGTAAAATCTTCTTCATCATTTGCAAAAATGAAGGAAACGATTTTTTTGACTTCTTTTCTTCTTAGATAACTGAAGAGATCTTTGGGCCGAATCACTCTGCTAACTTTTTCTTTCTCCTCATTAACCTTTTTTTCAATTACCACTCTTTCTTCAACTGCAACTGGCTTTGGTGGTTCTGGTTTTTCTTCAATTATCTCTTTTTTAATTTCATCAACAATTGGTTTGTTTTTTTTATCAGAGGACACAATTTCATCAAGACTATTTATATAATCATCCAGACCATCTTCCTCAAGGAAGGGTGAAAATAAATCCTTGGCTTGATTCACATTATCGTCAGGAATTTCTTTTACTTCCTCAAAGGATATCTCTTCTGAAGGAACACCGGCGTTATACTTGTCCACGTCTTCAAATATATTCAGCAATTCGTTTTCGAGAGTTTCAATTTCAGGAAGCTCTGCATCTGAAGTTTGTTTATCTTTTTCCAAAACATTTTCTGTAGTTTCGTCAAATGATTCACCGGGTTTTTCTTCACCAATAAAATCCCTGATCATTTCATCCACAATCTCTTTTTCAATGCCTTCATTTACAGATTCTGACTCAATTTCTATTTGATCGGGAAACTCATCTGTTTCCAGTTCAGGAATTTCTTCAGATAATGATTCACTCTCAATAGATTTAGTCGATGTTAAGTCCTCTCCTGCTAAAAACTCCGATTCTTCTGAGTCCTGCTCAAACAGTGGTTCGTCTTCAACTTCGATATTGGATTTAGTCATTCCAATTTCATTTTCAGGAATTTCACTATCGGTTTCTCCAATAAGCTCCTTTAGTTCTTCATCATATAATGAAAGCAGGGTTTCTTCTTCTTCCGGGCTCAGGAATGATTCAACATCTGTTTTATCCATTTCTTCGGCATATTTACCCGCTAGTTCTTCCAGGTTAGTTTTTTCTGATTCTTCCTTTAAACTTTCCTGCCCATCAATTACAATTTCCGAATCTGTAATCGTAATCTTTTCACTCTTTTCCTCGTTAGCTGTTGAGTATAAAATCCGTTTCAGGTCATTTTTATCATATCGTTTTTTCTGTCCTTCGGGAACTTCTTTACGAAGCCTGAATACCAACTCGAGCATATTTTTTTCTTTAAGGAAGATTTCAATAGCACTGGATGAAACCAGATTCTTTTCCAGTCCACCTATGTTAAAAAAGTCTCCCATAGATTTAAGAGCGTTTTCGACTAATTGTTCCTGGCTTGAACTGAATAATTCACTATCTATTTTATTTAGAATAAGATCAAATTCGGTTAGAGATATCTGTACAAGTTTTCGTTTAGACAGATATGCGGAGAGAACCTTTCTGAAATATTCGTAGTAATACAAATAGTTCAACATCATCTGAAGCTCTTCAACAGAGATGATAGGCTGCTCATTAAAAATTAATTTTGTTAAGGACCACCGAGGTCTAACAAGGTAATTAGCATTAAAGGAAACTGCCTGTATAATTAATTTCTTTAAGTCATCAAATGAAATTTTTTTATTTCTCTTAATTTCACCTGAGATTCTTTGAAAATGATCCGATATTTCTTTACCTGAATAATCAAAATAGGATTGCTGTAGAAGCTTGCGTCTATCAGCATAGATCATAAAATCCAGTTCTGCAGAAATGTAGCACAAGACTGCTGGATGAAGATTGGTGGTTGTGATTTTTTCAAAGGTGAATACAGGACCAAGATTCTTAACCTGGTTGAGGCAGAAATCACCGATAAATTTAATTTCTTTTTCAAACATCACTATTCTCTTTAATTTTGCGGTCTCAAATTAAGAAACAGAATAACTATTGACAAATTTCTATTTCAATTAAGTCTCATCGAAACTAATAAAAAATCCCGATTAAACTAAACCGGGATTTTTAATTTTCCAATAATACTTGATTTTTTACACTTCTACTTCTTTATTTTTAATCTTCGCCATCATAAAATCTCTGTTCAGCCTTGCAATGTTGGTTACTGATATTCCCTTGGGACATTCAGCTTCACACGCATAAGTGTTAGTGCAACTACCGAAGCCAAGTTCGTCCATTACTTTGACCATTTTTTCAACTCTCTGGTACCGCTCTGGTTGACCTTGAGGAAGAAGAGCGTATTGCGAAACTTTTGCTGAAACAAATAACATAGCAGACGCGTTCTTACAGGCAGCTACACAGGCACCACAACCAATACAGGCTGCAGCATCCATTGCTAAGCTTGAAATCTCTTTTGGAATTGGAATTGCATTTGCGTCAGGAACTCCGCCTGTGTTTACTGAAATGTATCCGCCAGCCTGGAGAATTTTATCAAATCCTGAACGATCTACCATTAAATCTTTAATAACAGAAAATGCTTTTGCCCTGAATGGTTCTACCCATAGTGTATCGCCATCTTTGAAGTTTCTCATATGAAGCTGACAGGTTGCAATTTTGGCTAATGGTCCATGTGGCCTTCCATTAATTACTAATCCACAGGTCCCGCAAATTCCTTCACGGCAATCACTTTCAAAATGAACAGCTTCTTCTCCTTTTAATTCAAGGGTATTATTTAACTCATCAAGCATTTCAAGGAAAGAAGCATCAGGAGAAACCTGGACATCATAGTCAACAAAACTACCTACCGTGTTGGTGTTTTTCTGTCTCCAGATTTTAAGCTTAATATTAAGTTTTTTTGCTTCCATTATTTGTAACTCCTTATTGCCGGTTTTACATATTCAAATTCGAGAGGTTCTTTGTGAAGGTTCCATTTATTCTCGCCTGCAAATTCCCAGGCTGAAACATAAGAGTATTTTTCATCATCACGTTTTGCTTCACCATCTTCAAACTGATATTCAGTTCTGAAGTGCCCGCCACAGGATTCATTTCTATCAAGAGCATCGAGCGCCATTAATTCACCAAGTTCAAAATAATCAACCAATCTTCCTGCACGTTCAAGAGTTTGGTTAACATCATCACCGCTGCCGGGAATTGTAACATTTTTCCAGAATTCTTCTTTTACTTGTCTGACCTGCTCGATAGTTTTTTTCAATCCTGCTTCGTTTCTTCCCATACCAACATTATCCCACATAATTCTGCCGAGTTGTTTGTGTAAATCATCAACTGTTCTCTTCCCTTTTATAGAAAGTAGTTTATTGGTAAGATCTTTAACTTCCTTAGCAACTTTTTCAAATTCGGGATGATCTGTTTTTACTAATGTTGGTTTATCTCCTGCAAGATAATTTCCCATTGTATAAGGAATAACAAAATAACCATCAGCTAGACCTTGCATAAGTGCAGAAGCACCCAATCGGTTTGCACCATGATCTGAGAAGTTTGCTTCTCCAAGTACAAATAATCCAGGAACATTACTCATCAGATTATAATCTACCCACAAGCCGCCCATTGTATAGTGCGGTGCAGGATAGATCATCATTGGAGATTTGTAAGGATTTTCTCCAGTGATAGTTTCATAAATCTCAAATAAGTTTCCGTAACGTTCTTCAATTACGTGTTGACCGAGTCTGTTTATTGCATCTTTGAAGTCAAGATAAACAGCATCTCCGCCTTTTACTCCTCTTCCTTCATCGCAAACTTCTTTTGCTGCACGGGATGAGATATCTCTTGGGGCAAGATTTCCAAATGAAGGATATTTTCTTTCAAGATAATAATCTCGTTCATCTTCAGGAATATCACCCGGATTTCTCATATCTCCTTTTTTCTTTGATACCCAAACTCTTCCATCGTTTCGTAATGATTCACTCATTAAGGTTAATTTTGATTGCGATTCTCCGTGCAATGGCAAACAGGTTGGATGAATTTGTGTAAAGCACGGATTTGCGAAATAAGCTCCTCGTTTATGTGCGCGCCAGATTGCTGTTGCATTACAGTTCATAGCATTCGTAGAAAGGAAGAAAACATTTGAGTATCCACCGGTTGCAAGAACAACAGCATGAGCAGAATATTTTTCAATCTCACCTGTTAAAAGATTTCTTACAATAATTCCTTTTGCGGCACCATCAACAATTACAACATCAAGCATTTCTCTTCTTAAGTATAGTTTAACAGAGCCTTTATCAACCTGACGGTTTAATGCGCTTATGGCGCCGAGTAATAATTGCTGTCCCGTTTGTCCTCTTGCATAAAAAGTTCTGGAAACTTGTGCACCACCAAAAGAACGGTTATCAAGCAAACCTCCATACTCTCTTGCAAACGGAACTCCCTGGGCAACGCATTGATCAATAATATTGCTGCTTACTTCTGCGAGACGATGAACATTTGCCTCACGAGCACGGAAGTCACCGCCTTTCACAGTGTCATAAAATAGTCTGTATGTTGAATCACCATCATTCTGATAATTCTTTGAAGCATTAATTCCACCTTGTGCAGAAATGCTGTGAGCTCTTCTTGCACTATCATGAAAAGTGAAGTTTAAAACATTGTAACCGAGTTCACCAAGTGAAGCTGCGGCGGAGGCACCGGCTAATCCTGTCCCAACAACTATAATTGTATACTTTCTTTTATTTGAAGGATTAACCAGTTTCATATTGAATTTATGATTAGTCCACTTTTCTGAAATGTGTCCGGCTGGAATTTTTGAATCAAGCTTTGTCATTGGTTACCTCCGTAAAAGAAAAAGAAATAAATCGGCATTGAAGCAAACCCGATAGCCATAAATACTGCGTAGATAGTCCCAATTTTTTGGATTAGAGGAAAATATTTTTTGTGATTCCAGCCAAAAGTTTGGAAAGCACTTTGAAATCCATGATTAAGATGGAAACCAAGAAGCACCATCGCAATAACGTAAAGTAATACATACCACCAGATTCCAAAAAAGTAAACAACTATGTCAAAGTACTGATGAATGTTTGCAAGTCCCATTGGATCATAGACATTAAATCTCCAGAAGAAAGTTCCAAGATGTGATACAAGAAAAATGAAAATAATCGAACCTGACAGAACCATTGTTCTGGAATACAAGTCAGCGTTTTCAGGTGAGCCGTTAACTTTGTAGTTAACACCGCGGGCTCTTTTATTTTCAAGCCATAATTTCAAACCATTGAAAATGTGCAATACAAAAGCGGCAAGAAGCACAACTTCAATTACACGGATGAGCGGCTTAACAACATCGAGAGCTCCTACATAGCCATTGAAAGCATCAGCTCCAAAGAACAGAGTTATGTTTCCAATCAAATGAACGATCAGAAAAATTAGCAAAAAACTTCCTGTTACTGCCATCATTAGCTTCTTGCCAATTGATGAATTAAGAAACTTAGTAAATGAACTCATAAGCAGACTCCTTCTTCACCGTTAATTAATGAACTTAATTATTGAACACACAAAGAATTTATTTAGTTCATAAGCTGACGGAGAGATTATATTATAGAATGTCAACAATTTTAGAAATGTCGTTTTTGTAAGTTGAAATTTGCTGTTCAAAATTATCATTAAGAACTTATAAAATCAATTTAAGACGGTGATTGTTGGGCAATAGCAACTATTGTGTTGTTTTTTATTCTTATTAAGATTAAGTTTA
>JAXHLB010000023.1:0-82580 GCA_034522695.1 Ignavibacteriaceae bacterium
AAAAAGAAATACGCAAATGTTATTATGCTGCTGCTTATCCTGTTCGTTCTTTTCTTTATTGTTTTAAAGGATAGAAGTTTCAAAGTAACTTCTGAGCAAATTGTAAAAAGTTACATATCAGATATCAAAGCAGCGGATGCAAATTTTTTGAATAAGGAAATTGAGCTTTCAGGAAAAAGTAAAATCATTCTTTCAATTTGAAGTAGAAAAAAGTTTGCTTGAACTGGAAACCGGGAATAGCGAACTTCAACTTTTTTGTCTGTTGATGAATAAAGAAACCGAAGAGAAAGCTTTATCACTCACCACAGGGACAACAGTTACAGTCCTCGGTAAATGTTTAGGCATAAAAAATTATAAGTTTCCAAATAGTATTTATATTGAAGCTGAACAAATAAAATGAGTTGGTATCAAAAAGAAATATCATTAGAACAAAGAAGAGAGGATTCCATCTTGTCACGGATGAAATCCTGGGACAAATACTTGAAATCCAAAAAATCAAAACTGGTTTGATGCACATTTTCATCAAGCATACTTCAGCATCAATCACGTTGAACGAAAATTACGATCCTGATGTTCGCTCTGATATGGAAAAATATTTTAGTCGTACCGTAAAAGAAAATGAACCGTGGTATGACCACAACTCGGAAGGCTCCGACGATATGCCAGCGCACATAAAATCAACTTTGATCGGCAATTCATTGACCATCCCTATCACAAACGGAAAGTTGAATCTCGGAACCTGGCAGGGAATTTATCTTATGTGAGCATCGTAACCAGGCTGGAAACAGAAAAATTGTTATAACCATTTTCGGAGATGAAAGATGAATGCTGAATTGATTGGAAGGTGTAAGGGTGTAGAGGTATATGGGAATAAGGTTTGTTGCGAAGACTCGACTGAAATCACAAAATCCAAGTCATAAATAACAAATAATATTCAATGAACAATAATCAATTCCCAAAATTTTTGAATTTTGAATTTCGAACTTGAAATTTATTTGAAATTTGTTTTTTTGTCTTTTGGAATTTCATTCACATTTTGCTTAAAATTTTATAACAATGAGATTATAACTAAATTACAGCCCGAACAACTATGCCTAAACGTTAAAAGAAAATCCTGTTCGTCTGTATGGGAAATATCTGCCGCTCACCCGCCGCTGAAGGAATCGCAAAAATGATGATCGAAGAAAAGAAGATTGGATGGAACTGTTGAAATACATTCTGCCGGAACTCTTGATTACCACACTGGAGAATCACCTGATGAAAGAATGATCAGGCACGCCTCGAAAAGAGGATATCGGTTGGATAGTCTTGCAAGACAATTCAATCCTGAAAAAGATTTTGAATATTTCGATTACATCGTAACAATGGACGATGATAATTTCAGTGAGATAACTTCCCTTGACAAAAACAATAAATACAATAACAAAGTTTTTAAGATGGTTAGTTTTGGGTCTAAGCTGATAGTCGATGAAGTTCCTGATCCTTATTACACCGGCAGTGATGGATTTGAATATGTTCTGGATATTCTCGAGGATTCAATTGAGGGATTACTTAACAAAAGTAGAAGATGATATCAGAAGAGAAAATAAAAGCGAGAATTGAGAAAAAGCTCAACAGCAAAATTAAAAGTTTCTCTTCCCTTTCCGGTGGATGCATTAGTGATGCGTTTAAAGTTACCACGGATAATGGTTCAAATTTCTTTTTGAAGCATAATCCATCTGCCTCAAACGATATGTTCATCAAAGAAGCAAATGGATTGAAGGAATTAGCAAAAGCTAATGCAGTCAGAATTCCAGAAGTCCTAAGTTTTAATGATGATTTTATTTTACTCGAATTTATTTCAACTGGAATAAAACCCTCCCCCCCCCAAGCCTCGGCAGGAAGAAAAATTTTTTCGAGGAGTTTGGGCGAAGTTTTGCTGAGATGCACAAATTCAATTCCGAAAGCTTTGGATTTTATGAGGATAACTACATTGGTTCCAACCCACAGAAAAATATTCATGATGAAAAAGAAAAATCAAGTTGGGCGATATTTTATTTTAACAAAAGAATATTATACCAACTCCAACTGGCGGAGAAGCTTGGTAATTCCACATCGGAATTAAGAAAGGGAATTTCGAAACTTGAAAATAAAATCCAGGAAATTATCGGCGACATACAAGAAAAACCATCCTTATTGCACGGTGATTTGTGGGGCGGCAATTATATGGTTGATGAAAATGGGAATGCAGTATTGATTGATCCCGCAGTTTATTATGGCCATCGTGAAGCCGATCTTGGAATGACAAAACTTTTCGGCGGTTCAGTTCAGAATTTTATAGAGCGTATAATGAAACATTCCCGCTTGAAGATGGTTATGAGTACAGGGAGAATATCTATAAGCTTTATCACGTGCTTAATCACTTAAATCTTTTTGGCGGTGGTTATTATTCGCAGGCTTTGAGTCTGATAAAGTTTTATGTATGAATAGCCCACGATTTATTTTGTGTCGGGGGGGGGGGTCTGTGGGAATAAAATATTACAAAACATTTATAAGGTTTTAACCGTTTTTCCAAAATCTAACCCATTTTAAAATGTTCAAATTTATAAAATAATTTTTATGATGTTCTTTTTCAGATGTATGTCCACAATTTAATTTATTCATAAAAAAAGCCCATAACCTATTGCAAAATTATGGGGGGGGTCGTGATCATTTTATTTATCCAATGAGATGACTTCCTTTATCCTGTGCATTATTTTTTAACAAAATTAGGATTTAATAAAAAATAAAATATGGATATGGTTACTCGTCCCATTAATTATTCTTACAACACAACTGATTCGTGAATAAATCAATTAAATATTAATAATTTCTTAATATTTTTGTAATTAATAACTGTTTTTAGTTCGAAATATGATCATATCCATATTTAGTAAGTGAGTCATTGAGCCTAAAATTTTAAACTGTTAAAACAGTTTTAATATAAGATTTTCTTTACTAAACCCCATAGCTGAAGCTATGGGTTATGAATTTGGCTCTATCCAACTCAAGCTTTGACCTGATAAAGTTTTATATTTGAGATACACATTTCGCGATAACATATTTGATATGCATAAAATATCCGTAACAGTAATCACCAAGAATGAAGAAGAAAAATATTTCTGAGTGCCTGAAAAGTGTAGCTTGGGCTGATGAAATAATTGTTGTTGATTCTGAAAGGACTGATAGAACAGTTGAATTAGCAAAGCAGTTCACTGATAAAATCTTCATTAGAAAGTGGGAAGGTTATGTTCCTCAAAAACGATATGCATTAAGTCTTGCATCCAATGAATGGGTTTTAAGTCTCGATGCAGATGAAAGAATAACTCCAGAACTAAAAGATGAAATAATCAATCTTTCACCCGGTGATTATTCTGGTTTCAAAATCAGAAGAAAAAATTTTCTACTCAAAAAAGAAATAACAAGCTGCGGCTGGGAGAAGGATTATCAGCTAAGACTTTTTAGAAAAGATAAAACTAACCTGAATGACCGACTCGTCCACGAAAAATTTGTGACTGAAGGCAAAGTTGGAATACTAAAAAACCCAATGCTTCATTACACATTTTCTTCATTCGAGGAATATCTCTCCAAAATAAACAGCTATACCAGCTTAAAAGCTCAGGAGCTTTTCAAAAAGAAGAAAAGAGTTAGCGCGTGGACGATTTTCTCTCACACAATTTCAGCTTTTTTTGCTTTCTTTTTTATCAGGCGGGGTTTTAAAGATGGAGTATATGGATTGATAATCTCACTACTCCATTCAGTAAGCACAATGATGAATTACATTAAGCTGTGGGAATTGCAGCACAAAAAGTAAAGTTACTTCACCTATCTTATACATCCATACAAACATACACCCATACAAAAAATCTAGCTAGATTGTATGAATGTATGATTGTATGAAATTCACTGAATGCCGTGTTATAGATTACTTAATATCAATCACTTCAGTATCAAAAATCAGAGTAGAGTTGACAGGAATTTTTTCAAGAACCATTTCACCATAACCTAGCTGAGGTGGGATAATGAATCTTGCTTTATCACCTTTTTTTAGAAGCTGCAGACCTTCATCCCAACCAGGAATTACCTGACCTTGTCCGACAACAAACATTATTGGTTCATCTCTTTCAACCGAACTATCGAACATTGTTCCATCCAGCAGAAAACCTGAATAATGAACAGTAACTACTTTGCCTGCTTCAACTGCAGGACCTTCACCCTGACTTATAATTGCATACTTAACTCCGCTTGTAGTAGTTTTAAACAATGTTGAATCTACTTTCCACATTTCTGCAACTACTCTGTCTTTAACTTCTAAAAGTTCAACAATAACTTTTAAATCAGTATTAGGAGGAATAAAACCGACTCCGGCATCACCGTAAGCAAGTTTTGAAGGAATGATCATTGTTCTAACTCCGCCAACTTTCATTCCAACAATACCTTCATCGGTACCTTTAATGAAAGAACCTGAATTAAGAATAAATTTTATAGGTTGATTTCTCATCTTCGAATCGCCGAGCGAAAGTGGTACTTTTACTCTGATCAGTGGACCAATCTGAAAACAGCTCAGAAGCTGTATCCTTTGGCACCATCCATCCTTTAAAGTGAATTGAAACAAGTTCATCTGCTTTTGCTTCCCTGCCTGTTCCCAGAGAATCATCCATATACTGCAAACCAGATTCAAGAGTTACGACTTCCGGGCCTTTATTGCAGCCAATCAAGACGGCAGTAATAATTACAAAAAACACCAACAATAATTTTTGCATTTTGATCCTTTTTAATTTTTTGACGGCCAAATATATTCATAATATTTGTCATCTTTTCAATGCGTATTAATTTTATCCTATGATTTAATGAAATGAGGCTTTACTTTTGTCACCAAATTTAAGTTAAATCAAAATTATTTTTAGCCAGATGACTAATACCAGAATCATATTCTTTCACACTTTATTATTAATGATTTTCATTTTACCGGGAACAAACGGTAAGAATGTCCTTAGTCAGTATGAAGAACAGGGTTTTGTCATTGATTCCGATGTTGCATTTGAGGAAGCCGTTGCCGGAATATCAATTCCTCAGAGTATTCTGGAAAATCTTCGGCTCGTTGATGTTTATTATTATGGATTTGACGAAAAGATTCATAAGGGACAATTGGTTGTTCATAAAGATGTAGTGCTGGATGTAATAGAGATTTTTGAGCTTATAAGAGAATCACGTTTTCCAATCGGGAAAGTTGTCCCTATAAGCAAATACGGCTGGTCAGATGAAAATTCTATGAAGGATAATAACACATCAGCATTCAATTACAGATTTATTTCCGGTTCGAGTAGTAATTTCCAATCACGCTGCCGGATTGGCAATCGACATAAATCCTGCTCTAAATCCTTACATAAAGAACGGCAATAGTTTACCAGAAAATTGTATTTACGACACCACAAAAGTTGGAACAATTTCAGCGAGTTCGGAACTTGTTAAAGAGTTTAAACAGCGAGGCTGGGAATGGGGCGGCGATTGGAAGAGTCTGAAAGATTACCAGCACTTCGAGAAAAAGTTAAAGTAAGCTTTTACCCTTTTCTGTTCCGAATATAAAAATTAATGCTCGCCAAATATTCTTAGCCCAAGCTCTTTCACTGTGCAATGAATTTTTGCCTTTATGAAAGTAAAAATGATCCCCTTCGATATAGCCCTGCTGTTTTAATACTATCAGCATTTCATCAACGCCAGGCTGTAAACTGGAATCGAGTTCACTATCTCCATTATCTATAAATAATTGAAACTGCTTCAATTTTCCTTCGTAAGATTTGACATTATCAATACAATCGTAATTATCTATTTTGAATGCCGGGGAAAAGCTAATAGCTTTAGAAAAATTATTTGAATATTCCCACATTAGTAAAAACGAAATCAATCCTCCCAAAGAACCGCCACCATTTGCTGTGTTTGTCCTATCTGGTTTTGTTCTGTAATTTCGATCGATAAATGGTTTAAGTGAATCAACAATAAATTTCATATACGAATAATCCAGGTCTGTCTTCCGAATATTCCTGGTTTCTATCTGGTGTATTATAAATGCCAACAATAATAATTGGCTCGATTAGTTCTTTGCGAATAAGACTATCGGCTGCTTCATCAATTTGCCAATCAACCTGAAATGCAGATGTGGACTGGATCAACAATATTCTGCCCATCGTGCATATAAAGAACCGGATAATTATTATTCAAATCTGATTCATAGCCCGGTGGAAGCCAGACGATAATATCTCTCGGCTTAATTCCCTCTCCTTGAAAATTTCTATGATACTTTACTATTCCTGTAATCTGACCTTTGCCATAGGCATCCCCACGGGACAATTTTCTTTCAACCTGATCAGCCCAAAGCGTTATCTTGATTTCAATAGTAGTATCATTTAAAATTTCGACAAAATAATTGTCGGGAACCGCACCGTCATTACTAAGTGCTTCAGTATTCCAGCTCCCGCGAGTGATTTTAAATTCAAGCTTTTTACCTTTTATAAATGAAAAACTTTTCGACCACTTCCCTTTTTCAATTTCGATAAGTTCAATTGAATCTGGCTGCCAGTTACCCATCTGATCATCATTACCCGTAATATAAATTTTTGATCCTTCAGGTAAATTATCGGCAATTACTTCGATAGTTATGTTTACATTATTTTGTGAACAGAAAGTAAAAGCCAGAAATATCGGGAAAGAAAAACAGAGTAAATATTTTTTCATACTAATTTGATATAGATAGTTTATTTTTTATCCGGGTAATAAATTGTTTTAGCTCGACTAAATTTTCTATGAAATTCTCTCTTTCAAAAATAACAATTATCATACTGCTTTTATTCAGCAGTTGCTCTGATAGATCTCTTTTCACTGATCCAAACGATCCGGGATTAGGTGGAAATTATACAATTATTAGCGGCGAGATATCAGGTACATTGCTCAAAAGTAAATCACCATACTATGTTACGAGCAATATCTCAGTGAGTGCAGGAAATAAATTAGTCGTTGAGCCCGGTACAATAATTTTCTTCAAGGCAAAAACAGGATTGCATATTAGCGGTGGAATCAGAGCCATAGGAAATAAAGAGCTTCCTATAATATTCAAAGGAGTTCGGAATGAATGGAATGGAATTCATTCAACTAACCCAACAGATAGTTTGATCTTCACTTTTTGCAGAATACAAGACATCTACTTACCGATAAGCAGTGAATATAGATATGGAGGTGTTGAGATTTCGAATGCTTCCATTATTATAAAGAACTGCTACTTTTATTTTAACTATGCACAATACGGAGGAGCGTTATCACTTTTATATTGTAACTCAGAAATCACCAACAATATATTTGACAGAAATGAATCACTCGATTATGGTGGAGCTATTCTTTCTAGAATTCATCGAATAAAATTATTAACAACACATTTTACAGAAATTACTGCTTGAATTTTGGAGGAGCTTTAACATTAATTGACCCTGTTTATGAGGAAATTCAAAACAATATTTTTTATAAAAACTTTTCATATCACGGAGATGCTAGAATTCATTTCGTGTCAGGGGATACCACAAAGCTATTTGAACAATACAACTTTTTGGGTCCTGATAGTTTGAATCTATACTTTACTTCACCGACTGATTTTCATCTTCAGGAAAACTCACCCTGCAAAGATGCTGGTAATCCTTCACCTGAATTTAATGATGCTGATGGTTCAAGAAATGATCAGGGCGCTTATGGCGGACCTGGTGGGGATTGGTAGGATTATTCCTTCCACTATTTTTCTTACTTTTGCAATATGAAATTATCATTTGGTGAGTTTTGTATACGCAGCTATGAATATTCCGATCAGGAAGCATTAGTTAAGTATGCAAATAACCATAACATTTCAAAGTTACTTCGGGACCAATTCCCTTTTCCATACACCAAAACTGATGCTGAAACCTGGCTCATTCACGCTTGCAATCAGGAAATTGAAACTAACTTTGTTATAGCAAATGAAAGAGAGCTAATAGGTGCAATCGGAATAAATCTTCAGGAAGATGTGAATAAATTTTGTGCAGAAATCGGATACTGGCTAGGTGAACCCTATTGGGGAAAAGGTATTACAACAGCAGCACTGAAAAAATGTACCGAGTTTGCCTTCGCTAATTTTAGTCTCACTAGAATTTATGCACAAGTATTTGAAGGGAATGATGCTTCAGAGAAAGTTTTACTAAAAGCTGGATATAAAAAAGAAGCAACTTTGAGAAAATCAGTATTCAAAGAAGGAAAATTTTTAGATCAGTATATTTATGCTATCCTAGTTGAGGAATTCCAGAAAACACAATGAAAACAGTAACGCACCAATTAAAATTACTTTACGAGGGATGGGCAAAAGAAGAGGCTCTATATATTATTCCTTTGGCTCAATCGGGTTCGTACAGAAAATATTTTAGAATAAATGGAAAAGAAAAAACTGCAATTGGTGTATTCAATCCTGATGAAAAGGAAAACAAGGCTTTCATTTCTTTCACCAAGCATTTCTTAAAAAAAGGATTGAATGTCCCTAAACTGTATGCTCAGCAGTTAAAAGAGAATATTTATCTAATTGAAGATCTCGGTGATACAACTCTTTATTCATTAATACAAAATTCTGATTCGGCAAATAAAATAATCCGAAATTCTCCCGAAGGGATGGATGACCAGAAATCCAAAATCCGTAATTCTCAAATACTCGATTACTATAAACAAGCCCTCTTGCATTTGATTCGTTTTCAAATTGATGGAGGAAAAGGACTGGATTATTCAGTCTGCTACCCGAGAGAGAAATTTGATAAGCAGTCTATACTTTGGGATTTGAATTATTTCAAATATTATTTTCTCAAGCTTATAAAAATTCCTTTCGATGAACAGAAACTGGAAGATGATTTCAATTCTTTCTCCAAATTTCTTCTGCAAGCTGATTCAAAATATTTTATGTACCGCGATTTCCAGTCAAGAAATATTTTAGTCCATAATGATGAACTTTATTTTGTTGATTACCAGGGAGGCAGAAAAGGTGCATTGCAGTATGATGTCGCTTCGTTGCTTTTTCAAGCCAAAGTAAATCTGTCTCACGAAATCCGGGAAAAACTGTTGGACTATTATCTTGTTGAATTACGTAAGCAAATAAAAGTAAACCCAAAGGAATTTAAGAAATATTATTACGGATATGTTTTAATCAGATTGCTGCAAACACTTGGCGCTTATGGATTCAGAGGATATTATGAAAACAAATCACATTTTTTATTAAGCATACCTTTTGCATTAAAAAATCTTCAATGGCTGATGGATGAAAATCATGTTCCTAAAATATTTCCTGAGTTGAATCGTGTTTTAGTTTCCATTATAAAAAATGAAGAACTAAAAAAGCTTGATCTGAACAAATCAGATAAAAAACTTATAGTTACGATCAATAGCTTTTCCTATAAGGAAGGTATACCAAAAGATTATTCTGGTAATGGCGGTGGATTTGTGTTCGACTGTCGTTCGTTGGAAAATCCCGGCAGATATCCTGAGTTTAAAGAGAATACAGGTTTGGATGAAAATGTTATCCACTTCTTAAACGACAGGGTTGATGTAAAAGAATTCCTAGATTCTATTTATTCAATCGTTGATGAATCAGTAAAAAAATATATTCAGAGAGATTTCAAGAACTTAATGATAAATTTTGGCTGTACTGGTGGACAGCATCGTTCAGTATACTGTGCAGAAAATCTTGCTAAACATTTGAGAGATAATTTCGATGTTTCAGTTTTTGTGAATCACACACAACTTGCTAAAAAGGATTATTGATAATGCGTGCAATGATCCTTGCCGCAGGACTTGGTACCCGGCTCAAACCACTTACCGATTCAACTCCAAAAGCATTAATAAAAATAAAAGAGCACACCTTACTCGAACTTCAAATCAAAAAACTTAAAGCAGAAGGTTTTAATCAGATAATCATTAATGTTCATCATTTTGCAGAACAGATTAAAAACTATCTCAAACAAAATAATTTTTTCGACTGTACTATTGAGATATCAGATGAAAGCGAGAAACTTCTTGATACAGGCGGTGGATTGAAAAAGGCTTCTCATTTTTTTTCGGATGGGAAACCATTTCTTGTTTATAATGTTGATATACTTTCAAACATTGATTTGAAAAAACTGAAAGAATATTATCTCGCCTCGTCAAGTATTGCTGCCTTAGCAATTCAGGATAGGAAATCTTCTCGAAAATTTTTATTTGATAAAAATAAGATTCTTTGTGGATGGATGAACGAAAAATCCGGTGAGAAAATAATTACAAGAGATGAGCAGTCTGAATTATTCCCGTATTCATTCAGTGGTGTACAGATAGTTGATCCGAAGATATTCAAATACTTCCCTGACAAAGATGTTTTTTCATTAGTTGAGTTGTATTTATCTGCGGCTAAACAAGAAAAGATAATCGGTTATGTCCATAACGAAGATGAGTGGTTGGATTTAGGTAAGATAGAGAACATCAAGAAGGCAGAATCTCTGTTTGAATAATCAGGCCGCTCCGATGGAGCTTGGATTTTTGTTTCCATTTCTTTTTCTACAAACAGTTCGTTCGCTAGACGGAACAGTAATTACCTAGTTTACTGTTGAAGAAAAATATCACAATTTGATTAAAAACCTCCATGATGATTTTTTTTCCATTTCTTTCTACAAACAGTTCGTTCCTATGGAACTCCAATTGAAAAAAGTAGACAGGCAATATTTTATCATAACACCGTAGGTGTGTCCTGTTTGTAATAAAAACCCTAGACTAAAACGAAAGAGCACCGTAGGTGCGACCTGTTCTTATTCGACATCAACCCATTTGAACAGGTATTGCTCATCATATTCAACTTCAAACTTCTTTAAGAGATCAATATATTCTTCCCGGAAGGTTCTCTTTTTATGATGTTCCTCCTGTTGTAAAATGTACTTTATAACCGTATCAATCTGACTGCGTGAATATGAAAACGCACCAAATCCCTCCTGCCAATTAAACTTACCCTTCATCCATTTGTTGTCGTTAATAAATTTAGAAGAACCTGCTTTTATGTCTCTTGTAAGATCGGAAATTGAAATTGAAGTTTTCATTCCGGTAAGGATATGTGAATGATCAGGCATACAGCATATTGCCAGCATCTTTTGTCCACGATTCTGAACAATTCCTGTGATATACTTGTGAAGTTCTTCTCTATGGTTTTTATGAATTAAATTTTGCCTGCCCTGAACAGCGAAAACGATGTGTATATAAATCTGTGAATATGTATTAGCCATTTTCTAGTCTCAGATTAGTGAATTGAATCAGGCCGCTCCGATGGAGCTTGGATTTTTGTTTCCATTTCTTTTTCTACAAACAGTTCGTTCCTATGGAACTCATACCAATTTTTGTTTGGATTATGATTTTTATTTTTTTCTGCAAACAGGCCGCTCCGATGGAGCTTGGATTTTTGTTTCCGTTTCTATTTCTACAAACAGTTCGTTCCTACGGAACTCAGCCATTTTTTTACTTGGATTTTTGTTTCTGTTTCGTTTCTGCAAACCTGTCGTTCCTATGGAACTCCAATTGAAAAAAGTAGCCAGGTAATATTTTATCATAACACCGTAGGTGTGAACTGTTTGTAATAGAAACCCAAGACTAAAACACAAGAGCACCTTAGGTGCGACCTGTCTAACCACAATTACCTGAAAACTAACATCTGCAATTGCAGTTATGAATACCTATCCAGTCTGAATTTCTCACCGAGATAAAGTTTCTTCACTTCTTCATCATTTGCAAGAGCATCAGCACTGCCTTGCTTGAAGATCACTCCGTCAATCAGAATGTAGGCTTTATCAACTATACTAAGTGTTTCGTGAACATTGTGGTCAGTAATTAAAATTCCGATTCCCCTGTTTTTAAGATTTGCAACAATATTCATAATATCTTCAACTGCAATAGGATCAATTCCTGCAAATGGCTCATCGAGTAAAATAAAATTCGGATCGGTCGCAAGCGCTCGTGCAATTTCAGTTCTTCTTCTCTCACCACCGCTAAGCTGAAACCCTTTGCTTTTTCTGATTTGAGTTATTGATAACTCATTTAGCAAACTTTCACATTTTTTAAGTCTTGCATCTTTATCAAGTTTCGTCATTTCAAGAACTGCGAGAATATTTTCCTCAACTGTAAGTCGCCTGAAGATTGATGCTTCTTGAGGAAGATAACCGATTCCCATTCTTGCACGCTTATACATAGGAATTTTTGTTATTTCTTCTTCATCAAGAAAAACCTTGCCTGCATCAGGTTTAATCATTCCGGTTATCATGTAAAATGTAGTTGTTTTTCCGGCACCATTTGGACCGAGCAAACCAACAATCTCTCCCTTTGAAACCTGAACGGAGGCTTTATTAACAACTTTTCTGTTCTTATAAATCTTAACCAGTGATTCGCTACTTAGTGTTTTACTCATCTTCTTCTTGCTGATTCGTTAAAAAATCTTCTTTGAGTGGACGATTATCCTTCAAAACAAATTTAGGTAAAGTAAACGTTCTTTCTAAACCTTCTACTTTAACTTCAGGATGATACTCGCTTGTAGGAGAACCAAACAAACGAACCTGATCAATTTCATTATCTTTAAAGACTATCACTGCGCTATGAGCAGTTGATTTTACCACTCCGTTAGGTACATCATCATCATACATATAATATATTGACTGAACTTTGCCATCAAACTCAGCTCGTTCTAAACGATTTTCGAAAAAATAAAGTTCAACACCATCAGATGAAGTCTGGTCAAATCTTTTATCATGAATCTTATTCTGTGAAAGCATAAATGAATTATTATTAACTAAAAGGTTTTTAATCTGACCATCCTCTAAATAAATTGTAATTGAATCACCCATAAGCTGAGAGTTTTCATACCAGAGAACCGGTCTCGAAGCATCTTCATTAATTTTATCTGTAATGATTTTTTCTTCATCACGATAATAGGTTGTCAGGTCATTAACGGAAGCAAATCCTCCTCTTAAAATTTGCACCGAGTCAGTTGCTTTGAAAACATTTGTTCCACTGCGGAAACTTTCCATGACTTTACTTTTAATCAGCAGAGTATCTATAGAAATCCTGTCTACCGAATCTTCTTCTGTGTTGAAAGTAGTATCGACTTGCATCAGTAGCGGATTTTCATCAATTAGTGTATATTTTAACTGACCATCATCTTCGAGATGTTCACCAAAAATGGTTAAGTTATCCCGCAAATTTTTTATACTTACATTCCCATCAGCAAGGCTATACTTAGTCCTCCTTAGGTGAGTTAATGTATCGGCTGTGATAATATTATCTCTATCATTGATATTAACATTTCCAATTGCAATCGATTTATCAAGGTTTTTAAAGTAAGTTAGCTCGTCAGATGTCAAAGTCGTTGTGGAATCAATGAGCTTAACATTTGTTTGGAAGAAGGCACGTGATTCATCAAAAAAATATTCACCGCTGTCAGCAGAAAGAATTACCTCGGTGTCATCAAGAATAATTCCCGATGTGCTTTTAGTTTTTCTGAGATTTCCGAAGTAATAACCTTTTTCAGTTTTAAGTGTTAAACTATCCTGTGTGGCAATTACATTACCAATTAATTCGGCTTCATTGCGAGCGAGATACTGGATAGCCTTGTTACAGTTTACAACCACATTTCCCTGAATTAATTTTACATTTCCAATAACCTCACGGACTGATTCACCATCCACAACTTTTCCGATGAGGCTATCTCCAATAACCGTAATTTTCTCATCTTCACTTTGTGAATGAAGCGAAACACAAAAAATAAAAAGGTAAATAAACAGAAAGGATAATCTAAGCATTACTCTTTTTTCGCCCTGGTAATATATGTGATGTTGTAGATAACATAATTTCTGAGATGCTGATCAGATTCAAAACCATAACCTTCAATATGTTCGTCTGGTGATTCAATGGTAACAAATTTATCAGATACAATTTTTTTATCCTTATCACGCCACTTTAGCTCATCAGTTTTTACAACAATTCCACTATCGTTCACAGCAACAACGCTATCAATTGCATACAAGTCGTTTGTTTTTTCATCAACCCTGCCGCGTTTGGAAGTAAGTGTTGTGGTTTTCACTTCAAGTGAATTGAAGAACTCTACCTTCACTCCATCCTCAAGAATCGTTTCTTTCCTGGTATTAAATAGCTGAAGATGTCCCGTGTATAATATCGCAGCAGTTTTTCCTGAATCTGTAAAGAAGATAGTTGAGTTCCAGCTTTCCTGTGCGGGTAATTCTTCAACAATAAAAGAAGAATCAACTTTCGGTTTAACATCTTTGCCTGTGCAGCTTATTAATGTCAACAGCAAAATGATGGGAAGCAAAAATTTCATCTTCTCTGAAGTCCGAGATTAACAAGATCGTGAAGATGAATTATACCAATTGGTTTTTTCTCGCGGTCGGCAACGATTAGTGAAGTGATTTTGTGGCTTTCCATAATTTGTAATGCAAAAGATGCGAGATAATCTTTATCAGTTACTTTAGGATTCTTGGACATTATATCAGTTGCAACAAGATTTTTTACATCCATTGTTTTTTCGAGAAGTCTTCTCAAATCTCCATCAGTAATTACACCTGTTAATTTGCCATCTTTATTTACGACACAAGTAGTTCCAAGACGTTTACTTGTCATCTCAAGTATAACATCCTTTATTGACGAATTTTCTTTTACGATTGGAACTCCTTCTCCTTTTATCATAATTTCATCAATCTTTAAAGACAATCTTTTACCAAGACTTCCACCGGATGCAGCAATGCAAAATCTTCTGCTGTAAAACCTCTTTTTTCAAGTAATGCAACCGAGAGAGCATCACCCATAACAAGTGTAGCTGTAGTTGATGATGTTGGTGCTAAATCATGTGGACAGGCTTCTTCTTTGACACTGATATTGAGAAATATATCGCTATCCTTTACAAGTGATGAATCGGGATTTCCAGACATTGCAATTAACTTCACACCAAGTCTTTTAAACATCGGAAGCAGTTTAGAAATTTCATCTGTTGAACCACTCTTGGAAATTATAATCACTACATCTTCTTTCCTCACCATTCCAAGATCACCATGAAGTGCATCTGTTGGATGAAGATAAATTGCCGCTGTTCCGGTTGAGTTTAATGTTGCAACAATTTTTCTGGCAACCAATCCTGATTTTCCCATACCAGTCAAAACTACTCTGCCTTTGGCTGCGTAAATAGTATCAACAGCTTTTACAAAATCTTTGTTTATACTTTTTTCAAGATTGGCAACAGCCTCCGCTTCAATTCTTATTACATTCTTTCCTGTTTTTATTATTTCATTATCTGTCACAATATTCCTCTGAATATGTTTAAGGCGAATTGAATTCTTTATTTATAATTTTTTAACGAGAGCATCTATCTGCTGAATTTCAACCAACAGACTTTCAAGTTCACTTAAAGGTAATTGACTTTCAGCATCACTTAAAGCATTAGCCGGATCAGGATGAACTTCCAAAAACAATGCATCAATGCCAATTGCTGCGGCAGCTTTAGCAAGTGGTTTAATGAATCTCGGTTGGCCACCAGTTTTACCGCCACTTCCCGGCAACTGAACTGAATGAGTTGCATCCATCACTATCGGGTAACCGAAATCTTTCATAATTACAAGCGATCTCATATCAACAACAAGATTATTATATCCGAAAGATGAGCCTCGTTCAGTTAACAATATTTTTTTATTTCCGGTTGATTCAATTTTCTCAATTGCATGCTTCATATCTTCAGGAGCAAGAAACTGACCTTTCTTGACATTAACTGCATTGCCACTCTCACCGGCTGCTACTAATAACTCGGTCTGTCGGCACAAAAAAGCGGGTATCTGAAGAACATCTGCAAGCTCTGCAACACTAGAAATCTCTGCGACTGAATGAACATCTGTTAATAAAGGTAATTCTAAATCTTTCTTAACTTTCCTCAGAATATTTATTGCTGCTTCATCACCCATTCCTTTGAATGATTTGATACTTGTTCGGTTTGCTTTTTTATAACTTGATTTGAAAATAAATGGTATGCCCAGCTTTGAAGTTATATTTTTAATATGCTCAGCAGCAGTAAAAGTTATTTTCTCACTTTCCACAACACAGGGTCCGGCAATAAGAACAAATGGTAGATTTGACCCCAGCTTAACATTTTTTATTTCAATCATAATTCTGCTTAATTAATTCCTCTAATGACGTGTAAATATAAGAAATTATAAACTTTCTTTGTCTTCAAAATAGTTACCACACACTACCGTTTAACTAATTTGCATTGATCAATCTTAAAAGAAATACTAGTTTTACTCTCAAAGGGATGAGTGCCCAATAATTTGAAATTTATTTCCAGAATTTTTCATTGAATTATCAACAGTAATCATTAAATTCTTATCCAAGTCTTTCAATATTTCGAACCAATAATAATACATTTTATGCTCAAAAGAATTTTCTTCCTTTTAATTATTTCAACTGCATTTATTTTCGGTCAGCCTGTAGAGTCTCTCAATTCATCAGAGATCAAAATTGCTTTGAAGAGACTAAATACATTGGGAACTGTACTTTATGTTGCGGCTCATCCCGATGATGAGAACACGGCATTCCTCTCCTATTTCAATTATGCTGAACATTTGCGAACAGGATACTTTTCTTTTACAAGAGGAGATGGTGGACAAAATTTGATTGGCGACGAACAGGGTGATTTGCTTGGAGTTATCCGAACTCAGGAACTTTTACAGGCAAGAAATATTGACGGCGCTGAACAATTTTTTGCAAGGGCAGTTGATTTCGGTTACTCAAAAACTCCTGAAGAAACTCTAGAGAAGTGGGGAAAGGAAGAAATGCTTTCCGATATCGTTTGGGTAATCAGAAAATTTAAGCCCGATGTAATTGTAAATAGATTTCCAGCATCAGGAATAGGCACACACGGTCATCATACTGCTTCTGCTATTCTTTCTGTTGAAGCATTTAATTTAGCTGGCGATCCAAATGCATTTCCTGAGCAGCTCAAATATGTTGAGCCATGGCAGCCGAAAAGAATTTTCTGGAATGCATGGACTCCAGCATTAAATTCTATGGGAATTAACCCTGATACATTAATTAAAATAAATTTGGGAGAATACAACAATCTGCTTGGAAGATCTTATACTGAAATCTCCGCCGAAAGTAGAACGATGCATAAGAGTCAAGGCTTCGGTGCTTCAGGACGAAGAGAGAATTTATATAATTACTTTTTTCAATTGGAAGGTCAATCAGCCAAAAATGATTTGTTCGATGGAATTGATTTAAGCTGGGGAAGGGTAAAAGGAAGTGATAATGTTTCAAAACTTCTTAGTCAAGCTGAAGTGGAATATGATTTTGAAAATCCATCGAAAATAGTTCCGCTTCTTGTTCAAGCTTATTCTGAACTTCAGAAATTAAATGACAAATACTGGGTTGAAACTAAGTCGGCGGAACTTCTTAAGGTAATTAAATCCTGTGCTGGGATCTGGGCAGAAGCTGTAACAGAGGAAAACCTTTTGTCACCTGGAAGTGAGACTATCGTTAAAGCAGGTTTTGTAGTGCGTTCCGATGTATCATTAACTTTAAAATCTATTCATATCGATTATCAAAAAAGTGATTCAACTTTAAATGCAAAATTGGTAACAGGTGAAATGATTTCAGTTGAACGAAAAATTTCTATTCCACCCGATGCAAAATACAGCCAGCCGTATTGGCTTGAAGAAGGAAATCACAAAGACATTTACATTGTAGATGATCAAAATCTGATCGGTCAGCCAAAAACTGATTATCCGCTTTATGCAACTTTCACAACGGAACTATTCGGAACTGAAATTGATTTGAGGATTCCAGTTTTCTACAGAAAGAATGATCCTGTGGAAGGAGAAGTTTATAAACGAGTTGAAATTGTTCCAGAGGCGGTGGTTAATTTTGACAAGGATTTATACTTGTTAAAAAATGGTGAAGAAAAAGAGATAACCGTTTTTATTAAAAGTATCAAAGGAAATTTAAACGGGACGGTCCAGAATTCTTTAACTGAAAGAAAAAGGCTGGAATATTTCACCATCATTCTATGATTTTAGTTTTTCAGAAAAAGGTCAGGAGCAGGAATTTAAATTCAAAATAAACTCTACTAACAATAATCCTTCCGCGATAACTTAAAAGCTGAGATTGAGCTTGATGGAAAGAAATTATATAAGAGTCTTGTAACAATCGACTACCCTCACATTCAACCTCAAACGGTTTTGTTCTGAGGCATAAGCAAAAATTCTTAAGCTTGATCTTCAAAAAAAGACAGTTAAAAAAATTGCTTATATAATGGGATCAGGAGATAAAATTCCTGAGCTGCTAAGAGATTTAGGTTTTATAGTTGATGTTTTTACCAAGGAACCCTTAACAACTGAATTGCTTCAACATTACGATGTTGTGATTGCAGGTATCCGTGCTTACAATACTTATCAAAGGCTCTCCACTGATCATAAAAATATTTTAGAATATGTTGAAAACGGTGGAACTTTTATAGTTCAGTACAATACTACGGGCGATTTAATTACCGATCCTTCACCGTACAATATGAAAATATCAAGAGATCGTGTTACTGAAGAGGATTCACCTGTTTCAATTATAAATCCAAATCATCCTTTAATTAATTATCCTTTCAAGATTACTCGGACAGATTTTGATGGATGGATTCAGGAACGCGGATTGTATTTCCCCAATGAATGGAATGAAAATTTTGTTCCTCTTCTTGAAATGAATGACACTGGTGATACCCCAAAATCAGGTTCACTTCTTTTCACAAAATATGGTAAAGGGAATTTTATCTATACAGGCTTATCATTCTTCCGTCAACTTCCTGCAGGTGTTGAAGGAGCGTACAAACTTTTTATTAATTTATTATCGGCTGGAATAAGTGAATAACGATAACGATTTAAATAAAAATGCTGAAGACTCTCCCCCGCCGATTTTAGGAAGCTGGAATAAAATTTATGGTTTTGTTTTCTTCAATCTGATTGTGTTGATTCTTCTTTTCTACCTGTTCACTAAGGCATTTGAATGAGCAATCTCGATTGGATTGTAATGTGCGGTTTCATTGGATTTGTAGTTCTTTATGGAACGTGGAAATCTAGAAATGCAAAAGATGTTGATACATATCTCAGAGCAGGAAGAACTTCCAGATGGTGGCTGGTTGCATTATCAATTATGGCAACACAAGCGAGTGCGATTACTTTCCTTTCAACTCCCGGTCAGGCTTATGTTGATGGGATGCGCTTCATCCAATTTTATCTTGGCTTGCCAATCGCAATGATAATTCTTTCGATCACTGCAGTACCAATTTATAACAAACTAAATGTTTACACAGCTTATGAGTACCTGGAAAAACGTTTCGACTTAAAAAACAGAATGCTGGGAAGTGCACTCTTTCTAACGCAGCGAGGATTGGCTGCAGGCTTTACTATTTATGCACCCTCACTAATTCTTTCGGTAATACTCGGATGGGAAATGAATTTTACTATCATTGTTGTTGGCGTGATGGTAATTATTTATACAACAGTTGGAGGAACAGTTGCTGTAAATAAAACCCACTTTCTACAGATGATTATAATCACCGTTGGAATGTTTGCAGCCTTTTATGTACTGATGTCTCTCCTGCCGGAGGATGTTTCTTTTATTGATGCGGCTTATGTTGCTGGTAAAATGGGTAAGCTTAATGCAATTGATTTCACATTTGATTTGAGTAATCGTTACACATTCTGGTCAGGAATTATTGGCGGAACATTTCTAATGCTTTCATATTTCGGAACCGATCAATCGCAGGTGCAAAGATATCTCGCCGGAAGTTCAATTGCTCAAAGCCGATTAGCTCTGCTCACCAACGGATTAGTTAAAGTACCGATGCAGTTTATTATTTTATTTATCGGGGCAATGGTTTTTGTATTTTTTCAATTTGTTACTCCGCCGTTGTTTTTCAATCCTGTTGAAGAAGCAAAAGTTAAATCTGGTTTGTATAGTTCCGAATATGAGTCCATCGAAAAAGAGTATGTTGAGATTCAAGATCAAAAACAAACTGAACTTAAAGCACTTATTTCATCAATTGATCGTGGAGATGAAGAGAAATCAAAAGCTCAAACAGAGATTATTATAGAGCATCAGAAAAAAGCCGACGAATTAAAAAGCCGTGCAGTTGAGGTTATCAAAAAATCAGATCCAAAAGCTGATGCAAATGATACCAATTATATTTTTCTCACTTTCATCATAAACTTTTTACCGATAGGATTTGTAGGACTATTGATCGCAGCAATCTTATCAGCTTCAATGTCATCAACTTCTGCTGAACTTAATGCACTTGCTTCAACTACTGTAATTGACTTCTATAAAAGATTGATAAAAAAAGATGCAAGTGACCTTCAATATGTTAAAGTCTCAAAGATTGCAACGGTGTTCTGGGGTATTTATGCAATCGTTTTTGCGCTGTTCGCTAAAGAGCTCGGATCACTGATTGAAGCTGTAAACATTCTCGGTTCACTCGTTTATGGAACAATCTTAGGAATTTTCTTAACTGCATTCTATCTGAAAAAAGTAACAGGTACACCAACTTTTCTCGCAGCCTTAATTGCTGAACTTCTCGTTTTATATTGTTTTTTGTTTACTGAAATTCCTTTTCTGTGGTATAACGTAATCGGTTGTGTGGTAGTAGTTGTTGTTGCATTTTTGTTAAGTAAGTTTTTTAAAGGTTTTGCTAAAGCAATGTGATTTGAATAGGATTGCTTCTTTCTATTGAATTCATATATTTTCATTAAGCATTTAAATAAAATTTGGGGTAAATGATGAAAAAGAATAATTCTAATTTGTTACTATATGGTCTCATTATCGGGGGATTGGTAGGTGCCGGACTCGCAGTTTATTATAGCTCAAGATTTATTAATAAAACCAATAAACAAAAGCGGGAAAGAAAAAATAAATTTTACGAAGGTATTGATGATATATTTGATGCAAGTGCTGAAAATAAAAACGATGATGATTCCCGTATTGATAAGGAAACCGAGAAGGGTATAATTGACGAGTTATTTTCCCGACCCAACTGAGCAGATATATTTTGGCAAAAGGACGACAGGAAGAAATTATACGTGCTGCGGCAAAGCGCTTCGGAAGGCATGGTTTTAACAAAACTACTCTTGAAGAAATTGCCCGCGATGTACGGATTGGTAAGCCAACTATCTATCATTACTTCAAATCAAAAGATGAACTGTTTTACAGCTCCATCACATTTCAATCATCCCAATTTATTGAGGACATAAAAGCAATTTTTAATAACCAGGATTTGCCTGTAGGTGCAAGACTGCTTGAATACTTTGCTTTTAAGGAATCTGTTCATCAACGCTACAGTCTTTTATATGCTTTGATGTTGTCGTTATTTAAAGATGATTCTCTCGAAAAAGAAAAACAAATTCTCCAGAGTTTATTACAAAAAGAAACTGAAGTTGTCGGACTGATTCTGAGTTCAATTTACACAGGACGAATTGAGAGCATGAACTTATCACTTCCCTTCTACATTGTTCACCTCAGTTGGGGATTAATGTTCAGCACAATTATCAAAGAATTTAATTCTGAAGGCAAATCAGTCAGTATGAAAGAATTGATGTTCAAAAGTCTGGAAACGATTTTATCCTGAGACGTTATCAAATCAAATTCGTAAACAATTAATACTGATTTAATTTGAAACTTTAAGACCTGATTACTAACTTTCAATTAAGAATTCCCAAAAATTATCTTTATAAATTTCTGAAAAATGCCTTCTTTTTTTAACAGCTGGCTTCCATTCATATACCTTTACGGGGTTGGTGGACTGTTTTTTCTGATGGGTATGATAATAATCAAAAAAAGCGGTGCTCTTGATACTACAAAAAAATCTCATCGACGATGGTTTAAAATTTTACTTTTTGGTTTCTTTTACTTCACTTTAATTCACGGAATTTTAATCATAGCTGCATTACACTGGTAATTTATGGACCTTGAAAAATTTCATAATATAGGCACAACTACAGACTGGATAGTAATGATCGTGTACTTCATCGCTATTATGTTATTTGGAACCTACTTCGGACGATATAACAGGAGCACCAAAGATTTCTTTTTTGGTGGAAGACGTTTTACCTGGTGGTTAATTGCTTTCTCCATTGTTGCAACCGGTGTCGGCAGTCATAGTTTTATAAAATATTCCGCAAAAGGATTTGAAGCCGGGTTCTCTTCATCAATGACCTATATGAACGACTGGTTCTTCGTTCCATTCTTTTTGTTCGGATGGCTGCCAATAATAATTTATACCAAGATACGTTCTATTCCTGAATACTTTGAAAAACGTTTCAGTCCTTCTGCAAGATTTCTTGCAACAATTCTTTTGTTGTTTTATATGATTGGGTACATCAGCATCGGATTTTTAACTTTGGGAAAAGCTATGCTGCCGATGCTTCCAACTGATTTCACTTTACTCGGAGTTCACTTCGAAGTTACTTTGATGGGCGTTGTAATGGTAATTGCGGTTGTAACCGGTATATATATAACCTTCGGCGGACAAACTGCTGTCATCTTTACTGACCTTCTGCAAGGATTCATTCTTCTATTTGCAGGATTTTTAATTTTCTTTTTTGGAATATCATACATTGGCGGATTTGACATTTTCTGGAATATGCTTCCTACTGAGTGGAAACTTCCGCTCGCACATTTCAATAAACCATCCAGCTTTAACTTTGTGGGAATTTTCTGGCAGGACGGCGTCGCTGGTTCAATCGGGTTCCTGTTCATGAACATGGGATTGATAATGAGATTCATGGCAACAAAAAGTGTTGATGAAGGACGTAAGGCAGCAACATTTAATATTTTATTTATGCTTCCTCTTTCCGCAATTGTAGTTTCGAATGCAGGATGGGTTGGAAAAGCAATCTCCGTAGAGTTTCCTGATATCATTCCACCAAACACAGATCCTGATCAGATATTTGTTGTTGTTGCAAATGTTATTGCCCATCCTGGCGTTTTTGGGTTTGTCATGGCAGCGTTAACTGCAGCACTTATGTCAACTGTGGATACCCTGATTAATGCAATCGCTGCTATTTACACTCAATCGATGTTTTCATCGTCCTGCTAAAAAATCGGTTAAGCAAAAAACTCGAACCCTGGAAAGAAGACACAGGAACTTTTTCTGCCAGAATTGCTACAGCATTTTTTACTCGTGATGGTGCTTCTTGCAGTAATTCCTTTCAGCGATTTCCGACAGTTTATGAAGCACACGGATATTTTCATTCAACTACTAACTCCACCACTGGTTGTTGGAATTTTCTTTGGGATATTCTGGAAGACGATTCACAAACACCGCCGGAATTTCAACTTTTATTGGAGGTGTAGCCTTATGGTCTGGTACCTGCATCATCCTGTTTCCCTCTGATACAAATATTCGCTCACGGCACTACTGTACGGCAACCCGATCATCATTACATACACACTTGGAAGCTCTCTACGATCTCGTTGCTCGGTGTGCTTGTTGCTAATACTCAGACTACGATAACGCAAAACCAACAACAAAGCCTAATCAAACAAATCAAAAAAATGCCTAATCATAGATTTGATACGGCATTGAGTGAAACGATCATTGCAGCTATACCATTGGGAATGATTATCTTTGAATGTTGCTTCATTGCCAGTTCTATTTGGAGCAATAATACTTTTGATATTTTCGAGTAATCATTGCCTCCGATTATTTCATCGATTATAATGCACAAGAAAAGACAGATGGTTTAGCAGTTCTGGTCTTTGAGTAAGACAAAAGAGAAGTTCTAAAGGAAGCAAAAATAAATGATGCTGAAGGGGAAAAGTAAACTAGAAACTGGAAAATAAAACCCGGTGAAGATGATACCTGTAAACTTTTCTAAGGGTACAGATATGGCAAAAAATGAAAGTCAATATCGGCGACCTGAATTTACCTCACTGATAACCGAAAGTTATTGGCGGGCTGAAATCAATTCATTCAGTCTTCGCTGAACCTCATAATGAAGATGGCATAGTATATGTAACCGAAGAACAGCATCAAACAAGGACAGTTTGTAATAAATAAGTTGCTGCTAGCCGAAAAAGTAATGTAATTTATTTTTTTGATTTAGTTGTGATTGTTTTTAGGATTATCATTGAGTTTAAAATTTCATCAACAAGTTTTTATGATTACTATTGTTTATAATTCTGAATTATTGTCAAATATCAAATTGAGTTGTTATTAAAAAATATTTTTACAATTTTTGTTTGAAGTTAATTTGAGATTAAAATTTTTAACATCAAGAAATTGGTCTAATTCTTTAATGAACATTCCAATCTAATAATTCATTCACAATCTTTAAGGAGGATATATATGAAATCATTCATACACCTGTTCATTTTCCTAACATTTCTCAGTTTTCTAAACTCAGAGAATCTTTTCGCTCAGGAATTGCCCGGTATTATTACCAGCACGGTTCAATACAAAGGTAGCAATTCTGAACAACTGGATGCACAATCTACCTTTGTTGTAAATCCAAACCCACACCAAGTTAACTTTTCTGGTGATGCAATTCCTCTTGAGGAGATATTCGGATTAAACCAGAATATATTTGGGCCAATTGGTCCTCGTTCACGTGGTAATCTTTTTTCCTGTACAACTGCCCGTAAAATAATTGAGCATCGTATGTATCTTAATCCTACAGTTGCAACGCAAATGTGGTTTTGTATATATGAAGGTGCTGCCCAGATAGGTATATATAATCTGGTAAGCTCAGTCGATGTTTCACCTCAGGGTCCTGGTGAGGGATGGTATTCTTCCGGTCCTATCGATTTTGATATGACTCCGGGAATGTTTTATCTTATTTTTGCCTCCTTTGAAGACGCCAGCAATTACTGGACTGAGAATCCGGTTGCACCTTATCCAGTTCCTGCCAGCTTTGGTGAACTAACTGCCGGTGCCGGGTGGAATTATGCCCCAACATCTGTTTTTCCTCCGGATACAACACAGGATGTTCCCGCAACTGCATTTGGCGATCCGGTTGCATATTACCAAACAATTGTAACAGATGAGATTCTTACAGCTCCTGCGGCACCCTCTAATTTGGCTGCAACACCAGTTAATCAAACAAGTATTGAAGTTACCTGGACGGATAATTCAAATAATGAAGAAGGATTCCTTATTCAACGAAAGTTGACAGTTGGTGGAACATGGGCAGATTTAACAACTGTTGGTGCGAACGTTATATCTTTTTTAGATGGTAGCCTGGTCACAGGTAATCAATATTGTTACAGGGTTCGTTCTTTTAATGCTGCAGGTAATTCTGCTTATAGTTCAGAAGATTGTGCAGTTCCAACAGGTATTGAGGAGATAACCAGCGGAATCCCTTCTGAATTTGGACTGTTTAATAACTATCCTAATCCGTTTAATCCAGCAACGACAATTTATTATGCTGTACCGGAAATTAGTTATGTGCAAATTAAAGTCTATGATGCATTAGGTAGCGAAGTTGCAACAATTTTAGATGATACCAAAGAGGCCGGCTATCATCATGTACAATTCGATGCAGCTAATCTTCAGAGTGGAATTTATTTCTACCAGCTAAAGGCAGGAAGTTTTGTTGAAACAAAGAAAATGATCTTGATGAAATAGTTTCTGGTAATATAATCTTTATTTAAGACCACCATCAGCGGTGGTCTTTTTATTTTAAACTTGTTCCAACTGCTAAACGTTTATTATCTTCGCTTCAAATTATTTCAATAATATAAATCAAAAGGTTCTTTAAATGTACGATTTAGCAATCGCAAGAATTCTGCACATAGTAGGGGTAATTCTGTGGATCGGTGGAGTTGGTTTTGTTACGACCGTGCTTCTTCCAACAGTTAGGCAGATTCAAATCAAAAGAAGAGCGAATAGATTTTTTTGAAAAAGCTGAACACAGGTTTGCAAGACAGGCAAGACTAACTACTTTATTAGTCGGCTTGACAGGCTTTCATATGGTTGCGAGGTTAAATATGTGGGAGAGGTTTCTGGATATTTCTTATTGGTGGATGCATTTGATGGTTTTAATTTGGTTAATATTTACTCTTCTCCTCTTTGTTCTTGAACCACTTTTTCTTCATAAGAAGATGAGAGAGCAAGCGGCGAAAGATCCTGAAGGTACATACCGAAGAATTTATAAAATGCATCTTCATCTTTTCATACTTAGCATCATAACTATTATCGGCGCAGCCGCTGGAAGTCATGGTTGGTTGTTTTTTTGAATAACAGATTTACTTTTAAAAATTTAATTTTAAAAAAGGAAGAATAGATGAAATTAAGAACCACATATCGAAAAGGTGGAATCGGTGCAGTGATGGATGAGTATGAGCGTGCCGCAGCCGAATTTAAAAGTCTAATCGGGAGCATCTCCGAAACAGATTTTGTCAAAATTATTGATGCAGAAACCAAAGATGACGACTGCCGTTCGGTTCAAACAATAGTTTCTCATGTTACAAATTCAGGGTTTGGATATGCTAATTACATTCGCGATTGGTTTGTAATTCCAAAAAATTCGCCTGAACGAAAACTTCTTTCTAAGGATGAATTTTTCTTACGATTCGATAAGATGCTTGAATACACATCCGAAACTCTTGAGGGTAAATGGGAATACTCCGACGATGAAATTCAGAAAGTAAAAATGCTCGTTCGTTGGGGACCTCAATACGATCTGGAACAATTGCTCGAACACGCGGTAGTACATATTCTACGACATCGGAGACAGATAGCAGAAACCACTCTCTCCCCCCCGTTTTTACTCTTCTCGGAAAGATACTTGGGCAATAAATAGTTAAAAGATTATTTTTGTTTCCAATATTAAAAGAAAAAAACTTTTTATCGGTTGTAATCTTCGCCATTGCAATGGCTTACCTAGAATCTGCTGTTGTTGTTTATCTTCCGTGCGATGTATGACATTGAAGATCTTATAAGAGATATTAATTTCGAAACCGATATTTATACTTTCATCGAAATTGGACGAGAAGCAGCAACGATTGTAATGCTTGTCATAATTGGTCTGATAGCAGGAAACAACTGGCAAAAAAAGATTGGCTATTTCTTTTTATCATTCGGCATCTGGGATATATTCTATTACATCTGGTTATTTATTTTTTCATCCAATGGCCAAAGTCATCTGTTTGAATGGGATATACTTTTCTGATACCTCTACCCTGGTGGGGACAATGTAAATCGCACCCATTCTTGATTTCTATTCTTCTCATCTCAATTGGATTTTTATTAATCCGGGATGTCAAAATTAAAGTCACATCAATCGATTGGATCGCGTTTGGGTTATCCATAATTGTACTTTTATATACATTTGTAGAAGACAGCATTAAAGTGATATTTAGCGGAACAGGTGATTTAACCCAAATCCGGCCAACCACTTTTAACTGGATTTTGTTTTTAATTGCCTATACAGCCTGGACTTTAACCACTATCAAGGTATTTTATCCACGTGCTGGAAGACAGAGATAATAGCTTATAACTGACGATTTAGCATATATTCCCTGCCCTTTTGATATTATGGCTATTCATTACCTTATCAGTAGCAAAAAAATGATTAGCTTAATCTGATCAATAATTGAAAGTTAGGATTTAGCGAAGTATTATTGTGTATTAAATTTTTTAGAATAAACAATCAAGAAAGAGGACAATGGGTAAAGGCGATAAAAAATCAAAAAAAGGGAAAAGATTCCAACATTCTTTTGGCAAGACAAGAGCACGTAAAAAGGGAAAAACAATAAGTTCACGAAAAAAAGTTGAAGTGAAAACAAAACCAATCGAGCACAAGAAGCCAACTAAACCAGAACCAGAATTAGTAAAGCCGGTTGTTGTTGTTGAACCGAAAGTGGAAGAAATCGCTATTAAAGAACCAGAAATAACTGAAATTAAAGAAGAAACAAAAGCTACTGAAGTAATAGAAACATCTGTTACCGAAGTTCCAGAAATTATACCAGAGCCGGTAAAAGAAGTAGTTAACGTTCCTGAAATTAAAGAAGAGGCTGTCCCAGAAATTAAACCGGAGCCGATCGAAGAAGAAATCGTGAAGAAAGAAAAGAAAAAGTTGAGGCTCCAAAAGAGGCAGCTCCAAAAAAACGCGGAAGACCTAAAAAGAAAAAAGACGAATAATTTTTTCTTTTAAAACTTAATGAACTAAAAACTGATTATTCTCTCGATCTGAATCTGGTATGGTCAAACCACCGAGTTGAATTTCTTTCAGTATATCCGTCAATTTAATTTTGATTGAGAATAAATCCCTACCATCTTTTCCAGACATCTGCTGAGAAATAATACTCTTCGCTTGTTTCATTTTCATAAATTACTTTCGAACTTAACAGGAGTAGGCACATTGCCAACCTTCCTGATAGTAACTCTCAGCTTTATCATCATTAGTTAAAACCTCTATCAATTGCCAGATCAGGATAGCCGGTTTCAAAAAACCAGGGAATCCAAAACCAGTTAAAATTTTTACCTGTAACATCATTAAAAGTAAAATAGAAATCGTAAGGTGTAGGATGCTTGCCTTTCCATCTGCTAATGTATTCCTGCAAAGCCTGAAGAAAGAGTTCGTCTCCAATCATATCACGCAAAATTTCGTAAGCAATTGAAGATTTATCATAAGCGGAATTACGATAAGAATTATATGGGAGAGATAATGAAGGGATCATCATAGGAATATCATCATCCGTTCCGGCCAGGTATTCATAGTTACCAACAGTGCTGATCAACCGTGAGTTAATTCCAGTTAATTTTTCCATATACTTGTATGGCAGCATTACAGCCCAGCCTTCATCCATAAAAGCATATTTCTTCTCATTCGTACCAACATAAAAAGGAAAATATTGATGTGCCAGCTCGTGTGCTGTTAATGAAACTGTGTTCTCCCAAACATCCGGCGAACCATCATTTATCATCATCGGGAATTCCATTCCTCCTCCACCGGGTCTTCCATTGTTAAAAGCTACTACTGAAGGAAAAGGAAATTTTATTCCCGGCATCTCGTGAGAGAAATAATTAATTAGGTCCCTGGATGCTTCTGCAACTTCATAGAAGTCTGGTGAGCTAACAGGATAAACTGCCTGAACAAAAACCGACTGATTATTACTGCTGTCAACAATGGTTCTTACTCCGTCCCACAAATAACTGTCACTGAATGCAAAAGCGAAATCAGAAACATTACTCGCTTTGTATATTCCAGGTATTCTTGCTTTCATCATTTTTATAGATTGTAGATAGATTCAGATCGCTTGTCGTAACAATTCTTACAGCATTCATTTGATTCTTTTGCTGCTGAGTATCTTTCATAAATATTTTCACTAAGAACTTCTTCAGGATTCTGCAGTTCGCCGGTTGCCCAAACACCAAAATTATTTGGAAGTGTAATTCTCACATCAAAATTTGAAAAGTCATTATAAAACTCTACTTGTCCACCGTAGTTATTGTAATCCCATCCTTCAATATCATCATAAACAGCAACCTGAGGATACCAGTAACCAACGAATACTGCGGTTGAATCATAGACACCCATTCGAAGTGTTGCTTTAGGAGAAAGATAAAAGTTCCAATCTATTGAAAGATCTATTGAAGATTTAGGAGGAACAGGTTCAGGCAGATAAATAACTGCAATTGTACTGGTTACTCTAAAGATGCTTCGGTTTTCCAAATTGATAGATCGACCGTCAATCTCAATTTTATTGATTGAAACACCATCGGCAATCGCATCGGGATTAATAGAATAGTCTCTCGCACTTCCCTTCTTAAAAATATTTGGATACAATCTAATTACTATACGTCTCAGTGAGTCTGGACTATTATTATAGTAAGTAATTTTTTCGTTACCGATTATTTCATAAGTAGAAGGAATAACTTCAACATCTATTTTGTAATCGGCGGAGTTCTGCCAATATTCTTTTCCGGGTTTGCCATCGGGAGAGCGTGTCCCCTTTTCATAAGCAGATTGAATATTTCTTGGGATGAATAATTTTTCCTGTCCCAATGAAATTGATGTGAGAAGAATTATGATTAGTGCGATAATAATGTTGATGTTCTTCAATTAAATTACCTCGATTTCTTAAGGCGGGTAGATTACATTTTTTTATTCAAACAGAGATTTTGTATCACCCTGATTTAATTTATTCTTTCCGAATCTTTTATATGCAAGTGCAGTTGCTTCCCTTCCCCTTGAAGTTCTTTGAATAAATCCCTGCTGAATTAGAAATGGCTCATAAACTTCTTCAATTGTGCCGGGATCTTCATTAACAGCTACTGACAAAGTATTCAACCCAACAGGACCGCCATTATATTTTTCAATTATTGCCAGAATAATTTCTTTATCCATTTCATCAAGACCAAAATCATCTACTTCAAGAGCAATGAGAGCCTTTTTCGCTACCTCAAGATCAATCTTCTTTTTGTTGTCATAATCAGCAAAGTCTCGCGTTCTTCTTAAAAGTCTGTTAGCTATTCTTGGAGTACCGCGTGAACGTTTTGCAATTTCAAAAGATGCATCTTCATCAACTTCAACATTGAGTATTTTGGAAGAACGCAAAATTATTTTCTGAATACTTTCCGCTTCATAATAATCCAGCCTGAATTTTATACCAAACCTGTCTCTCAGTGGTGATGTTGACATACCTGCTCTGGTCGTAGCTCCAACAAGTGTGTACTTCGGAAGACTAAGTTGAATAGTTCGAGCATTAGGTCCGCTGTCAATCATAATATCCAGCTTATAATCCTCCATTGCAGAATAAAGATATTCTTCAACAACAGGACTCAAGCGATGTATCTCATCAATAAACAAAACTGATTTTTCTTCAAGGTTTGTAAGAATACCAGCAAGATCGCCGGGCTTTTCCAGTACAGGACCGGAAGTTACTTTGAGCTTAACTCCCATTTCATTTGCGATGATGTAAGCAAGTGTCGTCTTTCCCAATCCGGGAGGTCCGGTTAGTAATGAATGATCAAGTCCTTCATCTCTTTTTTTAGCAGCCGAAATAAATATGTTCAAGTTATCAGTGATCTTCTGCTGTCCGCCAAAATCCTTGATACTTAACGGCCGGATAGTTTGCTCAAAGTTTTTTTCTTCTTCAGTAAGATTGGGATCAGTTGATTTTGTTTTACGCATCAAACGAATTTATAAATGTTAATATTCCTAAATGAAATTTATCAAAAAGATTGCTAATCTACCTATGCTCTCTGCCCAATTATCAGGTGACAAGTTCCTTATTGCGAATTTTCAGCTTATGAATTACGATTACCATATATGTCATTAATGTCTGTGATGATCAAAGCTGCAATGAATGATTGCCAGCCCGAGAAACTTTCACCCCAGAGTAAATTAATTACCGGCGTCCAGATGCTTCCGTAAAGGATGATTAGATGAACGACATAGATTAGCAGCGTATTCCTTCCAACAAGGATAAGCAAGTGAGGGATTCTATCGACCTTTAATGATATGTAAGAAACCAATGCAGTCAGTAATAATACAAAACCCATTCTGAAGAAAATTGTGTTCGGTGCAGCTTGTGGATTAATACTGTCGATGCCATACGCTTGAAGGTTTAAAGTAACTGAACAAGGCAATTAGTGAAAATGCAGCCCCAAGTATTGCAAGCAGAATACTGAACCGCGAAGTTTTGAATACCATAGAATTTTGAGCAAGATAACTTCCTAAAACAGCACCTGATACTACATAACCTGCCCAGGGAAATATTGGAAACAGCGAACCTGATCCGCTATATAAATATGCTGCGATTGGTGCGGGTAAATAAGAGTTCCAGTTAATGCTTTCCATAAATGGTGAAGCGAGAAAAATCAAAGCTGCACTTGCAATGAAAGTAACCGTAAAATTTAACTTGAGTTTCTCAGTTAAGAAAAAAAATAAAAAGCAATAATAAAAGACTGAAACCTATTAGCTGCAATACATCCACAATAAAAAATATTTGCCAGGCTTCTGCTGTTACTTCAGAAAAATCTACAATTTTCCAGGATGGATATCTAAGTATGTACCCAATGAACAATAAAAGTAATACTCTGCGAATACCTTTTTTGACACGATAATTTTCTTCAAATGTTTTTTTAACAGATTTGAACAGGTAGGTAAATGTAGTTGCCGGCTGTGAACATAAATATTGGTGCTGTCATTCCACGCAGGAAGTACCAGATATTATAGATAGCGAACTCGGCTGTTCTTAATTCCTGTGAGAGTAAAACATCAACTGTATGACCTTGCACCATTTGCAGAACTGCAATTGCCCGCAGCAAATCTATGAAGATGACTCTATGTTTTGGTTCTGATGAATGCACTAATATTGATACATCATTGTAAGAGACTAAAGAAATTTAGCAATAAAAAAGCCCCGATTAAAATAATCGGGGCAGATGAATAAAATATTTTTTCCAATCAGGCAATATCAATTGTCCTTGGTTTTATTTTTTCGCTCTTCGGAAGATGAACTATCAATTGTCCGTTATCATATTTAGCATTGATCTTTGTCTTATCAATTGAATCGGAGATTTTAAATTTTGATTTTTCTAATTTTCCTCCCCTGTTTTTTCTTTTGGGTATACTCTTATCTCATTATTTCTCTATTTCTTTTCCTTATATATATCCCCCCTATATTCCTTTCTATATCTATTATTTCTCCCTATCTCTTTCTTTCTTTGTTCTCTTTCTGCTGCTTATCTATATTCTTGGGGTATTTTGTTTTTTGCGTTTATTGTATTCTATTTTATCTTCTATTCCATATTTATTAATTTTTATATATTTTAGTAATATCTTTTTATTTTATTTATTTCATTTATTAATTCTTTATTAAAAATATTTTTTATTTATATTTCTTTGTCTTTTTAGGGACTCTATTATTCTTGTGTGAATTGTCTCTCTTAGTCTTTGTATATCTCGTATTTCTATTTTTGGGGGGTTATGGTGGGAGGTGGGTTCTAGTGGGTATTTGTATGATATATTCTCTTTTTGTTTATATTTTTTATTTGTTATTTCTTGGTGTATTGTTTATATTTTGTGGTTATTATATGTTTTTTTGGGTATCTTCTTATTATAGGATATGTTTCTAAGTTTATTTGTTGATATTTGATTAGGGTGTAGGTTCTTTTTTTAAATATATTAGTTATGGATTAATTTGTTTTTTTAATATTATATAGTTCTTAATTAAATAATTATTTATTTAAAACTTTAAAAAAAAAAAATTATAATATATTTAATAAATTCTTTTTTATATAAATATATTAATATATTTTATTATTTTCTATAAAATAATTAATAATTATAAATTTCTAAAAATTAAAATTATAAATATAATAAAATTTTAAAATTTCTTTTTATTTTAATAATTAAAAAAAAATAAAAAATTAAAAATATCATATAAATAATCTTTTTTAAAAAATTTTTCTAAAAATTAAAATTAATTAAAAATATTATTTAATTTATATTTTTAATTATATTATTAAATAAATATAATTATCTAATTTCTAATTTCATATAAATAATCTTTTTTTTTTTTTTTTTTTCTGAAATAATTTCCCAATTCATTTTCGTTAGGATATAATCCCTGTTCACCGTTTCATCGTAATTTATTCTTCCAAAAAGGATCAGCGATTCTTCAATCACCTTTACCTGAACTTCACTTCTTGCAACACCGGGCATATTAGCCACAAGAATATACTCATCAGCATTTTCATAAATATCCGAGGAAGGTGATACATTGTTCTGTGTTCTTAGTATTTCTTCGATTGAATAATTATTAAAAGCTTTTACAGCGATTATTTCTTTACTATCTGACATTATTAACTCCTTATTAAAATTCGTTGCGATAAAAATTAGAGGGATCAGAAAAAACTAATCCCTCTTTATAGAATATTACTTGTCTTTATTATCGTTGTCATCAACTACTTCGTATGAAGCATCCTGTACGTTGTCTTTCTCATCTTTAGCCTGCTCAGGACCGCCTGCAGCTTGCTGCTGTTGTTCTGCTGTTTGCTGACCAGCCTGCTGATAAAGCTGAGAAGCTATTTCATTCCAAACTTTGTTCAGTGATTCAGTAGCAGCCTTTATCTGATCAGAGTTATTTGTTGCAATCGCATCTTCAACTTTCTTGATTTCCGTTTCAAGTTTTGACTTGGCATCGGCAGAGAGTTTGTCTTTCATTTCCTCCATCTGTTTCTTTGTCTGGAATACAAGACTGTCAGCCTGGTTTCTTATCTCAACACTTTCCTTCTTCTTTTTATCTTCAGCAGCATGCTCTTTAGCATCACGTTGCATTTTTTCAATTTCCTCTTTGCTCAAACCGCTTGAGGAAGTAATCCTTATGCTCTGTTCCTTACTCGTTGCTTTATCTTTAGCAGCTACGTGAAGAATACCGTTGGCATCAATATCAAAAGTAACTTCAATCTGCGGAATACCTCTTGGTGCTGGTGGAATTCCATCAAGATGGAATCTACCAAGTGTTCTGTTATCTGCAGCCATTGGTCTTTCACCCTGCAGAATATTAATTTCTACTGATGGCTGACTATCCGATGCAGTTGAAAATATTTCACTTTTCTTTGTCGGAATGGTTGTGTTAGCATCAATCAGCTTTGTCATCACACCGCCAAGCGTTTCAATACCAAGTGACAATGGAGTAACGTCAAGAAGTAAAACATCTTTTACATCACCAGCCAAAACGCCACCCTGAATTGCTGCACCAACTGCAACAACTTCATCAGGATTAACACCTTTATGCGGCTCTCTTCCAAACAGATCTTTTACAAGTTGTTGAACCATTGGTATTCTGGTTGAACCACCAACAAGAATTACCTCGTGAATATCTGATTGCGAAACTCCCGCATCTTTCATCGCCTGCTGGCAAGGAATTTTTGTTCTGTCAACTAAGTCGTGAATGAGCTGTTCGAATTTTGATCTGCTCAAATTAATATTGAGATGTTTTGGTCCATCCTGTGTTGCAGTTATAAACGGAAGGTTTACATCCGTTGCATTTGAAGAAGACAATTCAACTTTTGCTTTCTCAGGCAGCTTCTTTTAATCTCTGCAAAGCCATCGGATCTTTTTTTAGATCTATACCTTCAGCTTTTTGAATTCATCTGCTAAATAATCAATTAATCGTTGATCGAAATCATCTCCGCCAAGATGAGTATCACCGTTTGTTGATTTCACTTCGAACACACCTTCACCCAACTGCAGGATAGATATATCAAATGTTCCGCCGCCTAAATCATAAATAGCAACTACGTGATCTCTTGTTTTCTTATCCAATCCGTATGCAAGTGCTGCAGCCGTTCGGTTCGTTGATAATTCTTTTAACCAGTAGGCCGGCTATTCCACCAGCATCTTTTGTTGCCTGTCTCTGGGAATCATTAAAGTATGCAGGCACAGTTATAACTGCCTCAGTTACCGGCTGACCAAGATAATCTTCCGCTGTTTTTTTCATCTTCTGCAAAATCATTGCACTTATTTCCGGTGGCGAATAAATTCTATCCTGAATTTTTACTCTCGCTGAGTTACTATCACCGGAAACAACTTCATAAGGAACTTCACTTTTTTCAGTTCCGACTTCATTAATAAATCTGCCCATAAATCTTTTTATGGATGATATCGTGTTTTTGGATTTGTGATCGCCTGTCCCTTTTCGCAGGTTGACCAACAAATCGTTCTCCTGATTTCGTAAATGCAACTACTGAAGGAGTTGTTCGTCCACCCTCCGAATTTGGTATAACCACCGGATCATTTCCTTCCATAACTGCTACGCAAGAATTTGTTGTTCCGAGGTCTATGCCTATTATTTTACCCATTTTATTTCTCCTTGATTTTAGATTTTGATAATTTCTTTTATTCTTTTCTAGAGATGTTATTTCTAATAAACTTGGTCTTATTAACCACTATATAATCCAATATAAGTGCCAGAGAAGTAGTATTCCTATAAGTCATTATAATAATTGAAGTTACTTGCTTTATGTCTGTGTCTTAGTTAATCCTTGCTGGGTCAGACAGCTTGCCAGATTGGCATCATTCGTTTTACAAAAGTCAAACATGATGACAGATTAGCTTTGGGTAGAAACTATCCGCCTCAAAGGTAATTAGTCACTCATTATCGCTTAAGAATTCAGATTTTAGAATTAAATTTTATAAATATGATTTTGAAAACATTTCATAACTCTAAATCACCTTTAAACTCAATAAGAATTATTCAAAGCCAAATGAGTAATTTTGTTTAGAGCAAAAGGAGATAAAATGTTTGAACTGGAAATCTTTGACCTCAAGTTAGAGACTGAATTTATCGGCAGAAATTTCATTTATTGTGATGAGATTGAATCAACCAACAGCGAACTTCTTGCCGGTAAGCAGCAATACAAAAAAACTGGAACGGTATTACTTGCAGAAAAACAATTAGCTGGTAAAGGCAGGAAAGACAGAACCTGGCAAAGTGCAAAAGGGTTGAACCTTACTTTTTCAATTCTGTTAATGAAGGATGTGGTTGCCGGAATAAATATTAATCATTTGAATCTGGCTGCTTCTTTAGCAGTTGCATTAGCTATAGAAAATCTTCATCAACTTAAAACCGAACTTAAGTGGCCTAACGATGTATTGATTGATAGGAAAAAAGTTGCCGGTATACTAACAGAAACGTCTATCAAGGGAAGTAAAATTGAACGGGTTATTATTGGCTTCGGAATAAATCTGAACCAGCTTGTCTTCAATGGCGAGTTCAATTATCCGCCGACATCATTAAAGATTGAACTGAGAGAAGACATAGACAGAGAAAATATACTTGCTGAAATCCTCAACAACTTTGAAGAACTTCTTTTGCAACTTGAAACAAAACCAAAAATTATTTTGAACGATTGGCGTGCTAAATGTCAAATGATCGGCGATAAAATTACTATAACAGAAAACGATAAAGTTAAGTCGGGAATTTTCTATGATATAGATGACGATGGTTATCTGCTTCTGAAAAGAAATGATTCAATTGAAAAAATACATTTCGGTGATGTGAGTTTTGCCTGATGCTTCTGACTCTCGATATAGGTAATACAAATATCAAATCAGCTTTATTTGATGACCAGAGTCTAAAGGAATTTATTGTTCATTCCGATTCCGATAAAGTAGTTGAATATTTAAATAAAGCCACGTTTAATGAAGCAGCAATTTGTTCAGTTAATCCTCGTGTTGAGAAATTGCTGACAGATAATATTTCTGAAAAAGGGTATCAAATTATTCCGGGCAGGCTTCCGAAATAAATTCAACTTTATAAGTTAATTACGAAACTCCAGAAACGCTGGGAATGGACAGGGTATGTTCAGCAGCCGGTGCTTTAGAAATTGCAACTAAAGAAAAATTACTTTCAAAAAATCAATACCTTGTAACCATTGATTTTGGAACTGCGACTACTATAAATATTGTTTCACCTTCCCGAGAATTTATTGGCGGCTTAATTGCACCTGGAATTACTACAATGCTCAAATCGCTGAATGAAAAAACAGCACAGCTTCCATTGCCGGACTTAAATAATTACAAAGGATTAATTGGTAATTCAACTAACACATCGATAATCAGCGGAGTAATTACTTCTACTGTTGGTATGATCAGTGAGACAATAAATCAGTTAAGTGCTGCGAGTGATCAAATTGTACCGATAATATTTGCAACCGGTGGAAATGCAGGTTACATTCTTCCGCTTCTAAAATATAAAGTTTTATTTGAAGAGGCTTTGGTGTTAAAGGGTTTGAAAGTTATTTATGATTTGAATAAATGAATTTTGTGAGAAGATTAGATTGAAATCTTAGTGTTATCAATCAATCTAGTCTTACCAATCTTGCAAGCAATCAGTACAAAATATTCTTTTCCTTTTTCCAGTCCATCAACAATTTCGAAAGTATCTGCTTCAACAATTTTTATGTAATCAAGATAAGCTGAGGGAATTTTGGTAAAAAGTTCATTCATATCTGCTAAAATAATATTCACTCTTCTTTCTCCTGAGGAAATATTTTTTTTTGCAACTTCCAGTGAACGATGAAGAACGAGTGCTTCTTTTCTTTCTGTTGAAGACAAATAAACATTTCTGGAACTCATTGCTAAACCATCTGCTTCGCGAACTATCGGACATCCGACAATTTTCACATCCATCTTTAAGTCTTTAACCATCTGCTTAATAACAGCTAACTGCTGAGCATCCTTTTGACCAAAGAAAGCATAATCGGGTTGCACGCAATTTAGAAGTATCAAAACAACAGTAGAAACCCCGCGAAAATGCGTTGGACGAAATTCACCTTCAAGTTTCTTTGTTACAAATTCAACATTTACATAAGTCTGGAAATTTTTTGGATAAATTTCTTCGGTCGAAGGAAGAAAAAGATAATCAACTCCTTCAGCTTCTAAAAGCTTATTATCTTTCTCAACATCTCGCGGATAGCTTTTAAAATTTTCCGAGGGACCAAACTGTGTGGGATTTACAAAAATGGAAACAATGGTTACATCACAATTTTTTTTTGATTCTCTGATAAGGGAGAGATGTCCTTCGTGAAGGGAATCCCATTGTAGGAACAAAGCCGATAGTTTTACCGTCTGCTCTAATGTTTTTAGAAATTGTGAAGATATCTTGTGCGGATGAAACAGTTTTAATTTCTGCCTCAGGTCATTACTTCGAGGAGATTACTTATTGTTTGCCGTAGATTTTTTCTGTGGCTGATGACATCAATAAAACCTTTTTCCAATAAAAACTCTGATCTCTGAAATCCCTCGGGTAAATCTCTGCCAATCGTTTGCTTGATCACTCTTGGACCGGCAAACCCAATTAATGCATTCGGCTCTGCGATATTAATATCACCCAGCATTGCATAACTTGCCGTAGTGCCGCCTGTAGTTGGATCAGCAATAACAGATAAGTAAGGAATGCCAGCATCAGCCAGACGTGTTAATCGTGCACTTGTTTTCGCTAATTGCATTAGTGAGTAAGCAGCCTCCATCATTCGTGCACCGCCGCTTTCGGAAATAATTATCAGAGGAAGTTTACTCTTCACGGCTTTATCAATAACTCTTGCAATCTTCTCTCCAACTACAGAACCCATACTTCCGCCGATAAATTGAAAATCCATACAAGCTAAAGCAACATTTCTTCCTTCAATTTTACCTGTGCCCACACGTACGGCTTCATAAAGCCCGAGTGCTTTGACAGTGTTGTTCAATCTATCTTTATATTTTTTTGTGTCTTCAAATTCCAGCGGATCGGGTGATCTCATCTTTTTATGCATCTCCTTAAAGCTGCCTTTATCAAGGAGAATGCCTATGTATTCCTCGCTGCCAATTCGAAAATGATGTTCGCACTTAAGACAAGTCCAGAGATTTGATTCAAGCTGTTTCTTATGAATTATTTCACCACAACCGGGACATTTTTCCCAAAGCCCATCTGGTAAATCCTTCTTCTGAGAGTCGGGAGAAATATTTTCTTTTGATCTGCTAAACCAGGCCATTAGCCACCTTTTTTCATAATATCAGCATAGATAGTTAATATTTTCGTCGGATCTTTTGGATCGTTTGATTGAACTGTAACTGTCTTACTATTTTTTCCTGATCGGTTCTTAGTATCAAATTCTACTTTAATCGTTCCCTCCTGCCCCGGCTTTACATTGCTGCTGCTTAAAAGAGCTGCTGTGCAGCCGCAGGAACTTTTAACATCTTTTATTACTAATTCTGATTGACCTTTGTTAACAAATCTGAATGTATAATTAATTTTTTCTCCTTCGCTTACTTTTCCAAAATCATGCTGTGTTTCAGGGAAGTGGATAGCAGGGACGCTTCCACTTTGTTCACCAGTTACAATTTTTCCGGAAATAGTAAGTGTCATTTCCGGAGATTGTGGATCATTTGTAAAAATCTTGACAGTCTTTTTTTGCATTCCCATTCTTCCGGTGGAATTAAACCTGACCGGCAGATTTGTCGATTCACCAGGAGCTAGTTCACTTTTCTCAGGTACGGCTGCAGTACAACCGCAGGAAGCCTGAACATTAGTTATTTTCAGTAAGTCACCACCACTATTTGTTAAAACAAATGTGTGTGATACTGTTTCACCTTGTTTAATATCTCCAAAATCAAAACTGGTCTGCTGAAGAACTAATTTTGGCTGCATTAGTTGTGCAAACACCAATGAAGAAAACAAAAAGAAAACAAATAGAAGGTTCTTAGTCATTTATTTTTCTCCTTTACTATAAAGTCTTTCAAATAATTCGGTTCTAAAAAATCGTAATTGAATGTTTTTCTATCCCCTCCAAAATTTACTGCCCATTTAGCAATAAAAAGAGGATCCGGAACTGAGGGATATTCAACTGGTTTTCCTAATAAAACAGAAGAATTACCAAATACCTTGAAGCCCTCAGATTTTTTAACAAATAAATCTTTTGTCAAAATGGTTAAATCCTCCCCAAATATATAATTATTGCCCCTAATTTGAAACCTTGTAAAATAGACCTCTTCTTTATTTACTCTATTCGAAATAATAAATTCATCATTTTCTTTAAGAATAGTTGACAGTTGAAGAGCAAAAGCTTCATAAGTTGGAACGGGTAATATTGGAAGGTTTGCTCCGTAAGCAATACCTTTGGCTGCAGAAAATCCGATGCGCAGTCCCGTAAAAGAACCGGGACCTTCTGAGACAGCAATTGAATCAAGTTCCGCTGGCTTGATTTTCGCATTTTTAAAAAGGAAATCAGTTAGTTCAAATATTTTTTCGGAATGAGAGTGCTTTAAATTTACAGAAGATGAAAAATATTTATCATCCGAGAAGTAAATACAAACACCACAAATATTTTCTGATGTTTCAAAAGCAAGAATGGGTTTATTCTCAGCTAAATTTTTCAAACCTGAATTCCCTTTCCGTTCCATTCAAAATCCCGATACTAATTTCAATTCTTTCTGCCGGAAGGACTGAAGGCAAACGATTACCCCACTCAATAAAAAGTATTGAATCATCATCGTTCACATAATCCTGCCAGCCGATATCAAATAACTCTGCTGAATTTTTCAGTCTGTAAAAATCAAAATGACAAATATGATATTTGTTACGGTATTCATTTACAATCGCGAAAGAAGGACTGTTCACATTCGTGATTCCGATTGATGTAAGTGCTGACTTTATAAAAAAAGTTTTTCCTGCGCCGAGATCACCATTTGAAAACTACCCTGTCCCCTTTTTTGCAGGATAGCATAAAATCAGAAGCCAGCATAGCAGTCTCTGCTTCAGTTGAAATTTTTATTGTTGAAGGATATTCAATCAACTTACTTTGGCTCCATAGTAATAACCGGCAAGATCATTTCTTCAAGAGATATTCCACCGTGCTGAAAAGTATCTTTGTAATGGCTCAGATATTTATGATAGTCAGTTGGATAAACGAAATAATAATCTTCTTTTGCAATGATGTAATTAATTGTAACACCGCGTTTAGGCAGCTTATAATCCTGAGCATTTTTAATATAGACAGCATGCTTATCATCAACTTTAAGATTTCTTCCATACTTAAACCTGAGGTTTGTCGATGCTTCCCTGTCGCCGAGAACTTTTGCACCACGCAGCGAGCGAATGCTGCCGTGATCAGTTGTTATAACTATTTTTACTTTATCCATTTTTGCAATTGACTTCAGAGTACCCAGCAAAGATGAATGCGTAAACCAGCTATTGGTTAATGAACGGTATGCTGGTTCATCGGGTGCAATTTCTTTAAGTATGTCAGAATCTGATCTTCCGTGTGCAATCATATCTAAAAAATTAACTACCACTGCAGTGAAGTGATTGTTCTTGTATGATAATATATTCTGCTCAAAGTTTCTTCCGACTTCAGGATCAATAATCTTTATGTATTTCAAATCGTTTCTGAGTTTAATCCTCTTCCTATCCAACAATAGCTGAAGTAATTCCTTTTCATATCTGTTCATGCTATTTTCATCATCATCCCCGCTTGACCAAAGATCGGGATAATATTTTTCAATCTCCGAAGGGAACAAACCGCTGAATAAAGAATTCCGTGCATAGGGAGTAGATGTCGGAAGTAAAGCGTAGTAATATTCTTTTTCAATTTTGTATAAGTCACGTAAATGTTTTTCCATCACCATCCACTGATCCAAACGCATGCAATCAAGCACAAAATAGAAAACACTTATACCTTCATTCTTTAAATGACTAAAAACATATTTCTCAGTAATTTCAGTTGCAAGGGAAGGAGTATCCACATCTCCTATTGCATTGATCCAATGTTTATAATTTTTCTCAACAAACTTTGAGAATTCTTTATTCGCTTCCTTTTTCTGATCATTTAAGGTCTGCTGCAAACCAATTTCAGGATGAGTATCCAACTCAATTTCCCAGTTGACAAGCTTTAAATATAGATCAATCCATTCAGCAAAATCAGGATTGGTTGACAATGCACGGGATATCTCATTAAAATCCTGCAGATAATCTTTGGCAGCGTACTGACCGGAAATTTTTTTCCCTTCAAGAATTTTTTTACACACGAATAAAACCTGGCTGGGATTAACAGGTTTTGTAAGATAATCTGAAATCCTTCCACCGATAGCATCATTCATCAAAGTTTCTTCTTCACTTTTTGTGATCATAACCACCGGGATGTTCTGGTTTATATCCTTAATTTGAGCAAGCGTTTCAAGCCCGCCCATCCCTGCCATCATTTCATCAAGAAAAATAAGATCATAAGTTTTTTCTTTTACAGCTGCAATTGCGTCCGAGCCATTCATTGCTGTATCAACCTCGTATCCTTTTTCGGAGAGGAATATTATGTGCGATCTTAATAAGTCAATTTCATCGTCAACCCAGAGGAGCTTTTTCTTATTCATTATTTTCTCTTTTCCTGCAAAGCAATTAAATTTTTTCTTTTAGAAAGTTATTAAAAAGAAGTGATAAATGTTATTTAGTAATTACTGTATCACTATGTTAACATCCAGACCGGCTTCATTAGTTGTAGTGGGAGGAATTCTTGCAGCACCTTCCGGTTCAACTGTCGATCGTTTATAGAAAGATTGAAAGCGAAACTTTAGAACTTATCGTGTATTTTATTCTCGGTTCAATTGTTGTCCTGGTGGTTCCATCCTGTGGAATTCCTTCCTCGGTAAAATTATTCATCTCGTAACGAACAACTGAATTCTTTGTGCTTGTGTATGAAATCAGAAATTCAACATCATTTTTTAGTGATACTCCAAACAACGGTACATCAAAACCGGCTTTAGAAAAACTTGCTGTAAAACCAATATCCTGTGATAAATGTTTCATTGATATTAGAAGTGCTTGCACCGAGATCGTAAGTTGTTCTTGATGAAAACTTTATGCTTCCGTTCATGTTGCCGCCCCATATTTGCCCAAATGTAATATTCAAACCAGCAAATGGAGTAAATCCATATTCGATTCGTTGAGTTTGAATTTCCTGATTACCTTCACTTGTCAGCTTCCATCCTTCTGTATAACTCGAGCTGTATGCATGATCAAGAGATATTCTTTCAGCAAGTGATTTAAAGAAAAGTATTTTTTCCAGGCCATCCCAGGTAATTCTCCAATTAGCACGTGGTATATATTCATTAACATCAGCGAACATTGGTAAACTTGAAAGCAGCGGCAGTGTTTCAAAACCTTCAACAAAAGCATCTGAAAGACTCCTGCGTGGATCCTGTGCATTCGGATTATATAAAGCAAAAACTTTTTGTATTCCCGACTCAACTAATGGCAAGCTTGGTGGCAATGAAAGGAATGATCTTGTCAGGCTTCCGGTGGCAGTTGTGTTAGTTATTGTGATATTTCCAAAACCATCAGCATTCAGAGAAACATTTTTATTCTCTGACCAGTTCACGTTCCAGTTTATATCAATCTTTGCACCCTCCCATAAAGGTCTTGCAGTTTTAAAATCGATACTATTTTTTTCAGAGTACAAATCACTAAGATTAGTATTAGAATTTGGTGAAAAAGCTCTCGGTCCCACATCACTGCTTAAACCAAGCTGAAAAGCACGCGAAGGTCCGTTTGCATCATCTTGAGTTATCCCCCAAAAATTATAAAAGCCGGTGCCTGTTCCTCTTATACCAGATTTAGAAACGCTATAATCGTGAGTATAATTAGTTGTGAAATTATCCCAATCAAAAAAGACATACTTAATAGTCGAAACGAGGAATTGGAATGCCCGGCCAATAGATGAGGGCTTATCCGAAATAATTATATTGGTTGATCTCGACATCCTTCCCTTATCTATATCTTATTTTTATTTGTTGTAGGCTCCTCTTTACCAAATAATGGCTCGGTAAGGGATTTCCAGCGAAGAATCATTCCGGCTGTGAACTTCTGATTATTACCTGCACTTCTGCCAATCTCTTCCTGCCTCAAATCAAAATCCCAGCGATATCCAACGGAATAGCCAGCATTGAGTGTAAAATAGCGATTGATATCCCAGAGTGATGGAAGTTTTGGAGTTGTTCTCACATCAAATGACTGCTGATATCGATAATCTCTTCCAAAGCCTGCACCACCAACAATATCATCCCAAATTTCTCCCTCGGGCCTTTCATTACCTATTGAATCCGTTAATATATCTGCGAGTGAAGAATTCATATTAACATTGTAGTTCACACTTAAATTAATTAATCCGCCTTCAGTAAGTTTCCAGTTAAAGCTGAAACCTCTTCCAGTATTAAAATCCTGCGAAACAATAGCGTCAGTAGGTATTCCCGGCCTTGGTCTTGTCTGGCTACTATTCCTGTTGCGGTTAGCAGTAACATTTGCAGAAAAGTTCTGTGGTGCAAAGTATATTTTCAAATCTTTATAATCTTTAAACAAAGAAAAGACAATTCCGACAATCGGCAGGTCGGACAACTTAATATGCAGGTCAGGACTAAAGTTAAAAGCATAATTTGTACTTGCATTCCATAACCAACTGTTAGCTTCAAGTACAGTAGGACTTCTGTTAAATCTATTATTGTAGTTGAAACCAAAACTTAAAGCATTCCAGGTATCTCTAACGTACCAAACATCAGTCGGAAGTTTCAATTTTATATTTGATGAAGAAATTGAGTTGGTAACAGTAAGAGTTTGAGTTTCGATATAGAGATCTTCCGGAGTTTTTTTATAGCCTGTTGAATCAGGTTCAATGTTTTCATACTGTTTTGCTGCTTCATCAACACTGATATCGGTACCCGGAATGTAAAGAGGTTTACCGAGCGACTCCGTGTGAGAGTAAGCTGACCTTTAGGTTGCTTTCCTTCATATTGAAAGGGACAAGTTTCAATACATCCAGATCTGTAGATACAGCCCAGTTCTGGTTCTCCACCCTTGAACCAAATCGTTCCGAAAGCCTGTGATAGTACGGATCTGTCTGGCTCATATTAAAATTCACAGTCATCAGATCGGCAAATTTTAGTGATGTACTGAAGGTAAACGCCATACCCGGTGTATCATCTGCACCGACCACTCTTAATTCGTTAATCCACACTTCACCGGAGAGAGGTCCCGAATTAAAAGTTGGATCATCTAAATTGAATACTCCAACGGAAAGAAATTTAATTGAGGTTAGAGTAGGTTTACCTTTCAAAACATAAAAGTGACCAGGCAAGCCAGGGACAGGAATTATAATTCTACCAGTGGAATCTGCAACTGCTGCTGCCACTTTAATTGCTGTAAGATCACTAAATGTTATTGAAATGCTGTTCCATCCTGAATCCACTGGCTGACGATATTCATAGTAGTTTGCAGTATCAGTACCAAATCTGAAGAAGGCTTCAGAAGAATATTGACCAGTTAGAGGATCAGTATAAGATATTTTTCCCGGTGCTTTATCGAGCTCGCCATGAACAAACAATTTCATTTCTGTATAACTAAAAACATCAAGAGGACGGAAGAGATATTTTACCGCTTCTCTTGATTGTCCTTCAGGTAAAGCTGTATAAATTAAATTCAGAGATTGTTCGTTATTATATATTTCTTCATCCGGACGAGTTCTGTCTCTTTCTCTGAATACTCCCGGAGGGCTTGTGTATTGATCATTCTCTTCCAAGCTCACAACTGATACTGCGAGCACACTATCTTCCACAATTAATTTCTGCCATTGATTACCAACAAGATTAAATTCTGTAATTCTTACATGAACAACTGAATCTACACCCTGTATGTACATCCTTATAGTTTCAACATTTGAAAAGCTTGGACTGCCAATTATAGCTGATGTATCTTTTAAGTGGTATCCTGTATAAGAACCAGTTTGAGCTTGTAAATCCACCGCCAGCAATAAATGGATTTGAAGCAGTATCGGTAGTTAAGGGAATTGTATATCGATAATAGTTGTTAGCAAGGTCAACCGATCCGTTTCTGTTTAAATCTTCTGTGTCAGGTAATAAACCTACATCGGTAAGTACCGCGTTTCCTTCAGTACCATTAATATTAAAATAGTCGAAGATTGAAATCGGATTACCAGTGAATATAAAGTTATCTCCGCCTGGGTCTGATTTTGTGCTTTGATATTCAACTCTTTCCTGTGCATCAAAAAATCCATCCAATCCGGTATCTTCACCTTCATCAATTGCATCATTTAAATTTTTATCTTCAGTATTAAGTTGATTGTTTGGAATTACATCTTCACTGATAACACCTAAATCTAAATTCAAAGTTGCACCTTCCGGGGCTCTCTCAATTTTCATCCAGAACTCAACAAACTCAATATTCTGTTCTACAAGGTTATTTGCAGTTGATGAAAGCAATCTCATCATACCGCCCCAGTTATTTTCTTTTTGTACTAAGTCTGGATCAGTATTGTAAGTTCCGGGAGTATCAGGGACAAAGACATAATCTAAAACAGTTATCTGTTGATCGGAGCGTGCGACTTGCTTTCTTCCTCCGTAAATACTATCAACCACAACATCAGAAGGAGTTACTGTATACCAGAAGCTTTTAGATTTGAAGCTCATTCTCTGCTGCCTGTTCAATCCCCCAATAATATTTAATCCTTCAGGAACACTTAAATCTTTCCAGCCTGTATAGTTAACTCCAACAGGAATTGTTCTCTTTGCTCCTTCAAAGTCATCAATATATGCTATACTCTCTCCTCCGTCCTCAGCGATCGTACTCTTTTTTGTATTTGGATCGGGAGACATATAAGCATATTCACCATTGAATGTGAATGATGACATCTCTCTGGTTGAAATTAAATAATCCAGTGTATTTGTTAAGAAAGGAAGATCGGCACTCGTTCTAAAGTCAACACCATAAATTGTATTGCTCAAAGGCTCTTCACCAATCCTTACTTTATCACTCAAAGTTTCCTGGTTGAGATTCATTATCGTAAAACCGAGAGTTGTCTTGTCAGAAAAATCATAAACACCTCTTGCACCAAGAAGAGTTTTGGAAGCAAGCTGGAAAAGATCATTCTGCTCATAAGAGATTTTGAGATCGGCACCGGGAACCAATGCAGCTTCATTCCTTATAGTTAGCTGCCCGATATTATAATCTACTGTATAATCTGTTCCTTCCCGCAACTCTCTTCCGTTTAAACGAACTTTCACCGAGTTTTCAACAATGTTAAATCCGAGTTGATAAGTTGCTGAACTGGTACCTGTATTCTTACCAGCAAAGACCCATTTGTCAGGTGCTTTATCCTGGCGCGCGTATGTTTTAGTTGTATCATAGATTGATTGATAACCTTAGTTCTTCAAGACCTACAGGAATATCTCTGCCGAAAGGTTCAAGTGTTGGGAAAATAATCTCGCCTGTCTCAGGTAAAATTGTATAACCAATCCTCCAGTCAAATATATTGTCAGGAGTTGGACTTCCGCCCGAGCCTTGCTGGTCAAATCCGAATGCCTGAATCAGTCTCACATTTCCTTGTGCAGTAGGTAATTCTTCACTTGGTTCCTGTCCAACAACTTCGTACCTAATTTTAAACTCAAAACCTTCCTGCTTAACATTTCTTGCACCGGTCGGATAAATATTTTTCAGTCTTAAACTCCAGGCTTCATCATAAGTTGGCTGAAGATTTTTTGGTTTGACCAGCTTTAAAACGATCAGAGTATCGTTCTGTGTAACAGTATTTAAAAACTGACCATACGTAAAGTTACTTGGTCCTTGCTTGAATGCGACTCCGATTATATCCTGTTCATTCAATGATGTCTTGAAAGAAATATAACCAGTTTCAGAATGGAGTGTGTAGTCTGTCCCTTCCTGTAATAAAAGAAACCTTCCAGTTTCTTCTTTACCGGCTCTTGGATTTTCTAAAGCTTCTTTTAATGAATCGGGGTAAGAACCGCCAGGCGAAATAGGCGGCAGGTCTATAAAGCAATTTGCATATCTTATTTTTGACTGATCAGCTACAACTTGATTTATAGATTTCCAGACCTCAATTTCATTTACTTTATATTCAGGATTATACTGTGCCGGAATATTGCTGTAAAAATTTTCAAAAAGATTAAGGGTTCTATCTGCATAAATCTCATCGATGAAATAATGATTCTCCGAATAATCATAAGCTCTGACTGAATATTCCTGAGAAGTAGAACCACCGGAAACAGCAACTTCTTTTGTTTCACCTTTCTTCTGACTGGCGAGAGCTGTCAACTTAAACGGTCCCATTTTGAACAAAGCCTTAACTCCAAAAAGAGCTTCCGCACCGCCGATTAAAGATGGAGTTTGCATCGAAACGTTTCCTGCTTCAATACTCTGTATTATTTCATCATCGTAACCTGTGTATTTAATTTTTAACTGGTTCTCATATTCAAACGTTCGCTCAGTATTCCAGTCAGCATTTATGTTTAACTTATCACCAATAGTTCCACTTACGTTTATCTGAACCTGCTGCTTAAAGTCGGGTTCATTCCTGGTATTGCCAAGCCGGTTTGCAGTTACACCTTCCGTTGTTTCACTTCGCCATGCACCGTGAATCTGGACAGAGCCGCCAATCTTCAAACTGATTTTTGGCTCACCAAAAATGCTGAGTACACCGACACTTGGAAGCGGAATTTCAAAATCAGTGAAACTTGTAATCAATTCACCTAAACCAACCGTCCCGCTTTTTAATTCATAAGCATAACCCTGTTTTTCCCAATCCTCTCTTTCCTTAAGTGCTAATTTTAAATTAACGTACTCTTCGATTGGCATCCTTAGCAGTAATTTTGGTTCGTGTGTACCTACTTTTTCTCTAACCTCAACAAATTGACCGGTCGAATCGATTTTTACAGTTCTTTGTTTATATGATGTAGTAGGCTGTGCAAAAAACTTAGACTGCTTCTTTTCACCAGCATCAACATATGACTTTTCATCTCTTTGAAATCTGAATTGTTCAAGCCTTGCTGTGGAATCTAATGTTCTCCAGTCAATTTTTACTGTGTCCTCTTTTGCAAGAAGTGAATCGGTTAATGCCTTAGTTGAATCTGTAAATGATTCAGTCGAATCTTTAAAATTGAAAGTCGGATCAAGAACAATCTCCTCCTCGCCTTCTAAACTTTTTTCGCCGGAATCAGAATCGGGTATTTCAAAATCAAATTCCAATTCCTGTGGTGATTTTGGCGGAAGGAGATAACTCATAAGATTGAGCGAAGTGATTTGATTTTCCTGCTTTGCTAAACCAGGACTTTGTTCTTCTTCTTTTTCCTGAGGGAGTTTTTGTAGATATTCCGGGTGGAGCGATTTAAAAACAGCATCGAACCACATTGATTGATCGAGCTGCGGCTTTTTAGGCGATTGGAATCCAAGGTTAATTCCCGCAAAAAATATAACTAAAGCAAACAGAGAAATGCGAAGAATCTCTTTAGCCAGATTTAGGACCCTGTGTTTGATGAATTTTCCTTTAAGGATATATCAGTAATTAACTAATAACAAATTGTAAAAATTAATCTATAGTTTATCCTTTCCTGTCTGTATTGAAAAATCTGATAAATCAATATTTTATTCTGTCGAAATTTACGCCAAACATTCAAAATTGCAAGGAAAATATATATCCTATTCAACTTGTAAATGGGGTAGAATTTTGGTAGCCCGTCTGATGATTATTTGTGATTTTACGCGATAGTTCGGGATGGTTTAGATAGCCGCTTTATCAGAGCGGAGTGCTGAGGAAATTTTTTAATAAGATAATCCCTCTTCCCCAGTTCAAAGTCAGCAAAATCAAAACCGGGAGAAACAGTGCACCCGAAAAGTGCGAACGATTTTTTATCCTCAAGCTCAGCAGCAAACCAGTTTTGTTTTTCGATAGTTAACTGAAGTTCACAATCTTCATCTCGACCAAGTTTTTTAACTGAGAGTTCCCCTTTTTGATTAATGATATAAAGAAGAACATTGCTGCCATCATAAAAATGCCATAGCTCATCAGATTGTAAGAGATGAAAAGATGAAAACTGTTTTCCTTCCAGCAGAAAATAAATTGAAGTAGAAAAATTCCGTGATTGTTTATATCGTTTTGGAAGATGCTCAGGTAAAATTATTTCACCGGAACGATATACTTCTTTATAGTAACCACCTTCAGGATGTTTCTTAAGCTGAAGCTGTTTTATGTATTGTTTCGCCTTCGGATGCATTTGAAATTATTTTAGCAGCAGCATCTTCTTTGTTTCAATGAAAGAATTAGTTTTTAATTGATAGAAGTACACACCGCTTGGTAATCCCGTTCCTCTGAACTCAACTTCATAAGTGCCGGCAGGTTTTTCTTCATTGACTAAAGTTGCTACTTCATTTCCCAAAATATCATAAACCTTTAACGAAACACTACTTGCTTACCTGCCAATTGCATAACTGAATGATTGGTGCTCGGATTAAAAGGATTTGGATAATTCTGCGATAAATAAAATTCTTCTGGCTGAGAATTGTCTGCAATATCTGTTACAGAATTCTCAACTATAAACTTGTAAAATCCATCCGGTGCAACGATAGGTTTGGTTACTGTTTTTCCGCTGTTCGATGTGGCAGAAATATAATAGTAAATAACTGTGCTGTCTATCTGAGTAGGAATATAGCCAACCAAAGAATCACCAGAAACAAATTCCATACTGGAAGAATTGAATCCCAATGTTGTATCAGTTGTCCAATACACAGATGCTTCAGCCACTCCTGATGTTGTTTTTATCACCGCACTCACTGCAATGGAATCTTCATCATAAACAACCGAATCCATTTTAGCGTGGGAAATCCAGACAGGATTAAACACCCCGACCTCCTTCATTATGCAGTGAATTGCACCAAGAGAACCAATAATTGAATTACAGTTTATTCCAACAACATTGTAACCGGGCATTGCTTCCCTGTAAATCCTGAGTGCGGTTGTGTCATATTGAAGTTCGTAAGTTGGAACGATAATCGTTTTATTAACAAACATTGAGTTGGTATAAGTCCGGTAATCACCAGACGGAGGATATTGCCCACCTTCCGGCGGCATTGGAATTCTCACAACTTTATATGGTCTTCCAAAACAAGTTTGAAAATTGTTCAACACATACTGAAGATTAGCTTCAATCTGCGGACCATCAGCAACTCCGGGAGGATATTGACCAACAAGCAATGTTTCTTCATCGAGCAGTTTCATATGCATATCGATGTGATGAATTTGGTCGTATGGCAGATTATTCATTTTAATGTATCTGTCAACTCCCAAAAACTTATTCATAATTTCATCTATCTCTGGTTCTGTCTTTGAAGAATTTTCATTCAAAATTAATTTTGAAGAAAACGCAGTGCCGTGCCCATCCACCATTAAGTTACCTCCCGTATGAGTTAGAGTAAATGGCGGAGTTGTCGTTTGATAAATTGGTGCACCAATGTAGTTTGCAAAGAAAACAGGAGTTACATCATCCTGAGGTCTTGGTCTGTTGTAAATCCAATCGATAATATTAAGCGTGTCAAAATCATTTGTGTAAGCAGTCCAGGGACCATAGTCTCTAACCCATATAGAATTAAATGAAGTGAGGAGATATTTTATATTGTAAAGTGGAACACCACCGCCCTGAAGATAACTTTTAACCGAATTCGAATCGCTGCAGATTATATAAACAAGTCCTTCCTCCTGAGCGTAATCAACAATCTGCCGTAAAATTGTAAGCTGCGATGTCCAGGTAATGATAACTCCCTGAAGTTCTTCCCACTCAGCCATTCCGCGAACAGGTGATGGCGGAGGATCAGAGAATAGCGGGTTAACAGGATGCTGATAGCTTTGCCATAGAACAGATTCTTCTTCAGTCATCCAATGTGGCAGATCCTGCGAATAAAAATTTTGTGTGATTATTAAAAGAAAAAGGATAGTAAAAGTTAGTTTCATTTTGCTGGCTTCCTTAAATTCGGATGCGAAAAATATTTTTTTAATGAAAAAATTTAACTCTGTAAATATAACTACTGCATCAACCAATCGCTTATCAACAGTAAAAATATTCTGAGCTATTTTTGAACATCCCGGACACATATAAAAATACATTTTTCATTTCAGTTTTAATTCTAATTCTATTAATTAATTCAATACTTATTATGCCTCAAACCATCAAAGAAGAACCAGCAAAAATCGAAGAATACAATAAAATTGCGCAATTGATTGTCGAAACCGCACTGAGAGAAAGAAAAGGTTATGAATACCTGCGTGAGCTTTGTGAATATGGGCCAAGGTTGAGCGGTTCAGAAAACTCAATGAAAGCCATTAACTGGGCTTATGAAAAAATGAAGTCGCTTGGATTTGACAAAGTTTGGCTGCAGCCTGTAATGGTTCCTCACTGGGAGCGTGGTGATGTTGAAAGCTGTACGATTCTGGATTTGAATAGAGAGCTATCGACTCTTGCTTTAGGTGGCAGTATTTCAACACCTGTTGAAGGAATTACTGCAGAAGTGATCGAAGTAAAAACATTCGAAGAACTTGAAAAAAGAAAAGATGAAGCAAAAGGAAAAATTGTTTTCTTCAGCCGTGCATTAGATCAGGGGAAGGTAAATACTTTTTCCGGATATGGTGGCGCAGTTAATCAAAGAGTAAACGGTGCAATTGAAGCTGCAAAGTATGGAGCTGTTGCAGTTGTGATCAGATCAATAACAACTAAATACGATAATGTTCCGCATACAGGTGTAATGGATTACAACGATACTATTCCAAAAATTCCTGCCGCTGCTCTGGGAAATATTGATGCAGATTTTTTAAGTGATGAATTAAAAAGGAATCCACATCTAAAAATAAATTTAAAGTTGAATTGCAAAACTTTACCCGATGCTCAATCATACAATGTAATCGGTGAGATTACGGGGACAGAATTTCCTGATGAGATTGTTTTAGTCGGTGGACATTTTGATAGCTGGGATGTTGGCTGCGGTGCTCACGATAATGGTGCCGGCTGCATTCAAACTATGGAGGTTCTTGATTTGATGAAACGTCTCGACATTAAACTAAAGCGAACTTTGAGATGTGTCTTTTTCATCAACGAGGAAAATGGTGTGCGTGGTGCAACTGAATACGCCAACTATGCTGCTACATCTGAACAAATTCATCTTGCGGTTCTTGAATCTGACAGAGGAGCATTCACGCCAATCGGATTTTATGCTGAAACAGATTCATCTGAAATTATCAGCAGATTACAAAGCTGGCTTCCTGTTTTAGAAAAAGCCAACATTGAATGGGTGAGAAAAGGCGGAAGCGGAGTGGATGTTCAGAAAATAAAAAATGCAAGACTGCATATGGGTTATGTTCCCGACGATCAGCGTTATATGGATTATCATCACTCAGCAAACGATGTTTTTGATGCAGTTCATCCAAGAGAATTTGAGCTTGGTGCCGCAGCAATTGCAATAATGGCTTACTTACTTAGTGAGGAAGGGTTTTAATGACATGCTGAATTTATTTCTCCAAAGGAGTCCTGTGGACAGCATTTTATAACTAACAGATCGAGACCCTGAAACCCGCTCACTTTGTGAGCGAGGCTCGCCAAAGGCGGCAAGTTCAGGGTAAGAGATTCGCAGCAACTCTTCCGCTTTTTACTGCACTTTCTATCGTTGAAGGTAAACCTGTATCTACCCAATCACCAGCTAAAATTAAATTTTTAATCTGTGTTTTTTGAGCTGGTCGTTTGTCAATAATATCATTCGAAGGAATAAACGTAGCCCGTTTTTCTTTTATGATTTTGTAACTGGATATCAATTCTGAATCTAATAAAAAGAATTTTTTCATTTCATCTTTGACCATCTCAATTAAATCCTCATCTGATTTGTTCACAAGTTCATTAGCATCGCTGATTACAATATTCAAATGAGTTCCTTTGTTAAATACCCAATGAACTGGTGAATTGATAAGTCCGAAAAAACCATCAGGGATATCATTTTTCTTCAGCCAAAGGTGAATATTGAGGATTGATGAATACTTAAAATCCGGGAGGACAAAATTATTTTCATCGTCAATTATCCGATTCAGTGCAAATGTTGGAATAGCTGTGATCACAAAATCAAAATCGAGAAATACTTTTTCTGAAGAATGAATTTCGGTCACCCGGTTTTCTGATATAATTAACTTTTCAACTGGCTCTGATAAAATTATCTCTCCCCCATTCTTTACAATAAACTCTTCAGCATTTTTACAATATGATTCACTCAAACCATATTTTGGTAAAACGATTGTTGCAGCCTTTTTTCCCTTCAGAAAAATCTGCTTAAGAATATCAATAAAAATTTTTGCGGAAGCTTTTTCAATGCTTGTATTTAAAGCACCCACAGCTAGAATTCTCCAGAATGCATCCTGAACATTTTGTGATTGGTTTTCTTTCTCCAGCCACTCTTTAATATTCATATTTGAAAATTTATCAGAAGATAGGAATGGAAGCTTGATGAAAACTTTTAGTAGTCTGATGCGTTCTGAAAAACTGATTGCTTCAAATCTGAGAAGTCCAATTAATAAATTGAATGGATAAACGAAAGGAAAGCTTTTTAAAGGTAATACTCGAAACCCTTCCTTCACAAAATTTACTTCAAGTCGCTTTTGAAAATGAAAATTTTCTTTTGCTCCAATGAGTGAAAGGAATTTCAAAGTTTCAAAATAGCAGCCCATCAGAATGTGCTGACCATTGTCAATAACAGAGTTGGTTTCTTTATCAAGAAAAGAATAAGCTCTGCCGCCTAACTTTGGCGAGGCCTCCAGAAGTGTAACTTTGTATTTTTTATTTGCGAGATATGCTGCTGCGGAAAGCCCTGCGAATCCTCCCCCGATAACAATGACTTTTTTTTGCATCTGATAAAATTCAGAATAGATCAGTATACCAATCTGTACTTAGCCCAGACTCCGAGCGATATCCCAACCTTTTTTGCTGTTGAGATTTTTATCTTGTTATTATAAACATCGTAATCAGCATCAACAATTTTATTAAGCATCCGATAATAGATATGCTGCATTGCTCTGGCAGCAAACATTGCTTTTTTATCTTCTCTATTCAAGCAATCGGTCGCAGTATTGAAATATTCTCTTGCACGTTCAACCTGGTATTTCATCATCCGCTGAAAATTCTCGTTATATGTATTGCTGAATACATCTGATTCATTATAGTTGAACTTTCTCAAATCCTCCTGTGGAAGATAGATTCTCCCATTCTCTGCATCCTTTTTAACATCCCGTAATATGTTAGTTAGCTGCAGAGCAATACCAAGATTAACTGCAAAATCTTTTGCTGAAGGATGCCTGTAACCAAAAATTTCAATGCACATCAACCCAACAGTTGATGCAACATGATAGCAATAAGTTTGCAAATCATTGAAGGTTAGGTATCTCTTCTGCTGAAGGTCCATTTCCATTCCTTTGAGAAGATCAAAGAATGGCGTGAGAGGAATATTGAAATGCTGTATGGTCTTAGAAAGTTTATTGATCAAAGGATATTCTGAATGACCATTAAGCGATTTCTCTAATTCTATTCTCCACTTTCTCAACTTTTCAAATTTTAAATCATCAGTTACAGTTCCTTCATCAACTATATCATCGGTCTCCCGGCAAAAAGCATAAACAGTATTCATCGCATCGCGCTGTTCAGCCGGTAAAAGGTTAAAAGCATAATAAAAGCTGCTTTTACTTTTCTTTGATATTTCCTTTGCGATATCGTTCATTAAGAAATAAATGATTTTATAAAAAGTTTCAAATAATCAGTTTTAGTTAAAACCGGTCTTTTATTAAATATATCAAAATCAGAGCCACGGATTTTGCTCAGAATTTCCTCACCTCCTCTAATCGTCCAGGCAATTTCATACTTAAATCTACCGGAAAGAAATTCTAATAAACTCTTGCCTTCATCAAACATACTCTGGGTTCTGTTCACACTGAATTCAATTAACTTCTTCAAGTTATGACTAATTTCATTCATCTCAAACATTTTTTCATTTACACCGAATTTTTCCATTTCATCAAGAGGATAATAAATCCTTCCCTTTCTGAAATCAATCCTTGTATCCTGGATAAAATTTGTTAATTGCAGTGCCGTGCAGATTTTATCGGAATAGTAAAATGCTCTTTCATTTCTGACATCAAAAAGCTCAAGCAATATTCTACCAACAGGATTGGCTGAGTTGGAACAATAATCCAGCACTTCTGTGAAATCTGTGTATCGGGTTTTTATAACATCCTGTTTAAATGCCTTTAGAAGATTATAAAAATGCTGAGGATTTAATTTTCTTTTGACTATTGTATTTACTAATGCTGCTTCTAAATCACTAACAAACTTATTATTTAGTAAAATCTTAAACCTATCTTCAAAGGCCTGAAGTTTTTCAAGCCTGATAGATGATGAGTAATTCCCTTCATCAGCATAATCATCCGCAGTTCTGGCGAACCAATAAATTACAGCAATATCATTTCTAAATTTTTTAGGAATAAGAAAAGAAACTACCGGAAAATTTTCATAGTGTGATTTCGCAAGCTGGCGAGCTTCATTGTACCCTGCTATCAGGTCAGGTTTTTCAATTCTGGTTTCAGACATTCAAATAAAATTAAAGAGTGATTTCCTATTCTAAAAATAAACGTATCTCATTAACCGACAAAAATGTCTATTAGTTGAGTATGTATAATTGAATCACAAATATCATTCTGAGTCAAAATATTGACTTTATAATTATAAAATTAAGCAAAAACGAAAATATTAACTGGAATAAAAGTTGGCTTCATCAACTGCAATGAATATTATAATCACAAAGTTAAAACAGTAAAAGAGGGTATTATGGAAGACTTTGAACAGAAAGTAGTTGACGACGTTGTAGTTGAGGTAGTTAATCTCACTCGTGCAACCTGGAAAGAGGCAAATCAATTCAAACTGATTCTTCAGGCTGATATTGAAAAGAAGTTCAGGAAATTAGTAGTAGATATAAGCAAAATCGAATTTATGGATTCTACATTTTTAGGAACACTTGTCCTTACAAAAAGAAACATAACACAGATTGGCGGAGATCTAAAATTAGTAGAACCACTTTCTGTTTTTAAAGCTCTTATGGAAAAGACTTCAACACTGAATATTTTTGAAACATATAAAAGTGCAAGTGATGCTGTAAAAAGTTTTAAGCACGTTGAACCAATCAAACCATCGGTTCCATTACACGTGTAAAAAAGTACTTGTAGGGAAGCAAATACGTAGAAAGCCACTCTGTTAATTCAGGGTGGCTTTTTTCATTAATTCTTATCTTGAAAAGTTATGTGCCCGGAACAGGACTTTAATCTACCTGTCGGTAGACAGACCTGCATTTGATTTTGTGCCCGGAACAGGACTTGAACCTGCACTGGCTTGCGCCAACTAGCTCCTGAAGCTAGCGTGTATACCAATTTCACCATCCGGGCTAAAACAATGAAAAATTAACAAATGAAAAATTAAAAATTGCTGAGCCAAATGTAAATTCAAATTTGTCGGAATGTCAACGTAATTTTTAATTTATAATTTTTAATTGCTTCTCTACCATCCGGTCTCTCCAGTTCTTTCTTCCCTGATAATTACATTTTTATCTGAATGAATTTCGCAGGTCATCGGGAGATGCTTTGAGTTGATGATGTCGTAGATAATTTCCGGACAGTAGTTGTTTGCCAGTCTTGGATCGCCAAGATCCATCGTTTTTTTGCAGAATGCAACTGTATCAATACCTCCCGAATAATTAAAATATCCCACGGGAATTTTAATTTCCTTGTAAGCACCTTCCATAAACATTGCCCAAATCGGAAGTGCAGCTCTCGCACCCTGGCCATACCAACCAGTGAACTTAACTCTGTGATCATCAAAACCAACCCAGCATCCGCCAACAAATTCAGGAGTATAACCAACAAACCACGCATCAGAATAGTCTTGTGTTGTTCCTGTTTTTCCTGCTGCCGGGTATTGGTAATATCTTCTTACTCCTGCGCCGGTTCCATAATTAACTACATCCATCATCATACTTTCCATAATTGATGCTGTTTGAGGTGTAATCGCCTGCACATACTCCGGTACGAACTGATCAACCAGGATACCATTTTTATCTTCAATCTTTAAAATAGAAATGGGTTGAATGTGAACACCTTTATTTACAAAGGTTCCGAAAGCAGAAGTCAACTCAAGAGGTGATACTTCAGAAGTTCCAAGTGCGATTGCAGGATACGGATCAATTTTAGATTTGATTCCCATTCTTTGTGCAATCTTAACAACCTGCTTCGGTGGAGCAATTTCACTTATCGTCATTCTTCCTGTAATTACGTTTAATGACATTGCCAGACCGTATCGCATAGTTTCATAAGCTGTATATTCGTTGTCAGAATTTGAGGGACTCCAGCCATTGTAATCAAATTTCTGATTGAGTATTGTATATGAAGGATAATATCCGTTCTCAATTGCTGTTGCATAAATAATCGGTTTAAATGATGAACCAGGTTGTCTCTTAATTCCCGATACATGATTTAATCCCCTTCCAAATATCTGGTTTGTTCCGCCAACCATAGCTTTAATTTCTCCAGTGAATGGATCAATCACAACAAAACCGACCTCTAATCTTGTAGCAACAAATTTAACAGAATCAATAAAAGCTTCATCTTTCTTTAAACGGTTATATATGGTTGCTTTATTCTCTTTAGACTCTTCGCTTCTGTATTGACTGGATTTTTTTATCGCTTCATCTATAAGAGTTGCGAGTAAATCTTTGTTTTTACTCCAGCTCCAGTTTTTGTCAAATAATTTTTGATATTCCTGTATATGCTTTGCAGCAACTTCATTAGCAATCTTCTGCATACGCATATCGATTGAAGTATAAATATTCAAACCATCGCGGTACATATCGTATCCATATTTATCAGCAAGCTCGGACAATTGCAGACGCACATATTCCATAAAGTGAGGAGCAATCGTCCTCATAACATTTGGTTTTTCTGAAGCCAGCACAATCGGTTCCTGCTTTAACTTATCATATTCCGCCTTATCAAGAAAACCAGTGGACACCATATTATACATTACAAGATTTCTTCTCTTTAAAGCGTTATCATATCGGTTAACAGGATCAAAATCTCTTGGTGACTTCAGTAATGCAACAAATAATGCAGCTTCAGGAAGAGTGAGTTCGCTGGCACTTTTACCAAAGTAAACCCGACTTGCAGCTTCTATTCCGTAGGCACTCCTTCCGAGATACGAAACATTCAGGTAGAGTTCTATTATTTCTTTCTTGGTGAAGTTTCTCTCAATCTGGATAGCTGTGATCCATTCCCTGATTTTTCTTACACCCTTATCGAGTTGTGATTCCCTGGTAACTTTAAGTTCATAAAGATTTCTGGCAAGCTGCTGAGTTAAAGTACTGGCTCCCTCTCCAAGCGATAATGAAAAAAGATTTTTAACCATCGCCTTAAAAAACCTTGTAACATCAACTCCCCAGTGATCGTAAAACTTCCTGTCTTCAGTCGCAATTAAAGCTTTAATTAAATGATCGGGAAGCTTATTTAACTGAGTCTCTATCCGGTTCTCAATAAAATACTGACCCAACAATTCTCCATCAGCAGAAAATACTTTGCTCGCAAGCTGCGGTTTTGGATTTTCCAAATCTTCAAGAGATGGCAAACCGCTGTATATGATAGCTAAAAATGTAACGAGCAGAACAAATGCAACTGAACCGCCGATTAACCAGATTTTTTTCTTATTAGTATTTTTTTTCTTTTTCATTCTCTTGTTTCTATAAGAGGCATCTTCAAAATATTTTTCGTAATCAGTTTCGGTCATTTCCCCTGTAAAATATTTTAATTTTTATAAGTCAACAATTTCAAATTTTTGGTTCTTGAAAACTCCATAACAAGGTTTATCAAGCCACGATCCCAGATTGATATAATTCCCTTGCTTGTAAGTTTGCCAGATACGTTTGTGTAAATGGCCGAACAGAATATAGTCAAATCCTTCATCAATTTTCTTCTTTGCCGTTTCATATAAACCATCAACCTCACCATAATCTTTTTTATCTGTGTATGCACGACTGGATTTGCTGGTTTTACTTGCGATACCAATCCCAATATCCGGGTGAAGCAAAGAATATAACCACTGAAAGAATTTGTTTCGTAATATCCATTTTAGAATGTTATATCCGGTATCATTACTTACCAATCCATCGCCATGTGCGATAAAAAACTTTTTACCATTTAGTTCGATTGATAATCTATCGGTATGCATAATCGCACCGAATTCTTTTTCAAAAAAATCACGGTGAAGAAAATCGTGATTACCAATGAAGTAATGTAATTTAATCTTGCTTTCACTCAGGTCTTTTAATGCTGCAAGAGTTCTGTAAAAACCTTTCTGATAAACTCTTTTATATTCAAACCAGTAATCGAAAAGATCTCCGACAATAAACAGCTCATCGCAATTTGTTTCTGCAAATTTTAAAAAACTGATAAGTTTTTTCTCTTTTGCTTCTTCCTGCGCCTTGTCCTGCAAACCTAGATGAATATCAGAAATAAAAAAGTAAACTTTCTCCACAAATACTATAAGTTTATTATGAATAATTCAAAGCTACATATATGATAATGGAAAAAAAATTCACTCATTCATCTTCTGAAGCTATTACAGCTAACAGCCAATTATCGGGATCGAGTTGGATACTTTCAGGCATTACTGCTGCTGATATTTCAAGCAGCGTATCTTTGCTTGCAATCTCGTAACGATAACTTTTTTCAGTCGAATCCTTAAAACTAATTTTTACTTCGAGCGGGAAATGATATTCTTCATATTCCTCCTGAATTTGCTCAAGCTGAATTCTGATTAAATAATCTTCTCCTGAACTATTAATGTTTCTGTTTTGTATTCAAGTTCAACCTGTCCTTTACCATAAACCCACTGCTCAAAAAATTTATCAAGATTTTTTCCTGAAACTTTTTCGCTTACATACTTGAAGTCACTAATAGAAGCGTTTGAGTATTTGTAAGTCTCGTAATAGGTTCTTAAAATTTCAAAAAATGATGAATCACCAACTTCCCATCTCAACATATGCAGAACCCACGCACCTTTATCATACATAGTTCTTGTGAATAGGAAAGGTCCCGGTTCAGCTAATGAACCTGAAAAATTGCTGCTGTATTTGCTCATCATTGTTGACTGAAGCGCTTCTTTTCCTGAAATGGCTTCATAGTATAACGCTTCACAGTAGGTTGCAAAACCTTCATTCAGCCAGATATCTTTCCAGGATTTTGGGCCAACTGCATTCCCCCACCATTGATGAGCAAGCTCGTGAACAAAAGTATCTTCAAAAAATTTCTTCCCGCCAATCATGTTTGATGAGACGCCGGTAATTGTTTGATGTTCCATCGCACCTGCGTACCAAAGGAATTCAGCCACTCCATATTTTTCTTTCAGGAAAGGATACTCGCCAAACATTTGTGAAAAAACTTCTAACATTTTAACATGAGTTGAAAAATCTACTTTTGCTTTTTCAAGTTTATCGGGAAGAACATAGTACTCAACGCTCATCGTATCTAATCCATCTAAAGAAATGTATTCATCGGAGAAATACTCATAATCTGAAGAATAAATTGCAACTAAGTAGGTTGAAATCGGGTATTCAGTCCTCCAGCGATAGGTTCTTCTTTCTCCATCCGTAATAACATCAACTAAAACTCCATTGGAAACTGAAACCATACTTGAATCATTAGTGATGCTTATTTCAAGCATTGTTTTATCGAAGGGAATATCGTTGCAGGGAAACCAGGATGAAGCATAATTTGGTTCACTCAAATTATAAACCAGCGAAGTTCCATTTCTCTTACCGAAAACAAATCCTTCCAACCCGGCTTTTTTTGGTGTGCCTTCATACTCAACTTCTATCTTAAATTCATTTCCATCAAATGAATTAAGGGGAATAGATAACCGATATCCTTCATTTTCATATTCAGTTGATACACCATTTAATAGTATCTTTTTAATTTCAAAATTATCATAAAAGTTGAGGTCAATTGTTTCTATGGTTGGATCGAGAACTTTGCCGGTTAAAATTGCCTTTGCAGTAAACATTTTATCTTCGGGATAAAGATCGAAAGCCAGATCGTATTTATATATATCAATCTTCCTCTGATTTTGAGTGATGTAATCATCATCCAGCTTCTGGAAATATGTGTAGATGTAAGTCAGCTTATACAACTGAATTTTATAGTAGACAGCACCGGGCAGGATTAGTATTAGAAATACCAAAAATATTATCAGAAGTATTTTTTTCTTTTTCATTTGCGAAAGTCAATGAAATTGTTGCTTGAAAAGAGAATAATCATCGCCCTAAATTTACAACTTTTAAGAATTAACCATTTCTTAAATTGTCAATGAAATCATATTTATATATTTTTGAAGTGAAATTAAAGGAGAGAAAATGTCCGTTCATGGTTCATCAATATTAAGAGATACAATTACAATGCTGCTGGCTGGAGGCCAGGGCGAAAGACTATATCCTCTGACACATGTTAGAAGTAAACCTGCAGTTTCATTCGGAGGTAAGTACAGGATAATTGATTTTGCACTTTCAAATTGTCTTAACTCCGAGCTGAGAAGAATTTATGTTCTTACTCAATACAAATCCGATTCACTAAACCAGCATATATTCGAAGCGTGGAGCATTTTCAATCCTGAGCTTGGAGAATTCATTTACTCGGTTCCTCCTCAAAGAAAACTTAACAACGATTGGTACCTCGGAACTGCGAACGCCATCTATCAGAATATGAATCTATTTTCATCAGATAGAAAAGCAAAACTTGTATTGATTTTAAGCGGCGATCATATTTACAAAATGGATTACCTGAAACTGCTTCAATATCACACTGATAAAAAAGCACATCTTTCAATGGCTTGCATTGAAGTACCAAAAGATGAAGCAACAAGGTTCGGAATTGTGAGCGTTAACTCTGAGTATAAAGTTGATTCATTCATAGAAAAACCAAAAAATCCTCCGCCAATCCCGGATAACCCTGAGTACTCTTTTGTTAATATGGGAATTTATGTTTTCGATGCAAATGCTTTGAGAGAAGTATTTACAGAAATGGAAGAGAAACATATTTCCGCAAATGATTTTGGACAGGATGTTATTCCTTACATGGTGATGACCGGCAGAGACGTATTTGCTTACAAGTTTGTTGATGAGAATAAAAAATCACTTCCTTACTGGAAAGACATTGGGACAATTGAAAGCTATTATTCTGCAAGTATGAATTTGTTAAGTGTATCACCGGATTTCAATATGTATGATGCCGATTGGTCCATAAGAGGATATCAGTATCAATTCCCACCGGCAAAAACTGTATCGCACGAAGGAGAACGTGTCGGTCGAAGTTTGAATTCATTAGTTTGTGATGGCTGCATCATCTCCGGAGGTTTGGTTGAGCGTTCTATTCTTGGTCCAAATGTGCGAGTAAACAGTTTTGCTTATGTCACGGACTCAATAATAATGAATAACTGCAGCATTGGAAGACACGCCCGTATCAGAAGAGCAATCATTGATAAAAACGTTAATGTACCTGAAGGATATGAAATCGGTTTTGACTTAGAAGGTGACAAGAAAAAATTCACTGTAACGGAAAGCGGTATCGTAGTAATCGGTAAGAATGAAGTGTTGACTTCAGAAAAGGTATAACGCCGAAGGCTATATTTAATATTAAAAATATTATTTTAAATCTTACCACCCTCTCTTTCAGGGGTTTATTTTGATTATTTTTATATTAATATATATAAATATAGTTATAATATTTTAAGAGTAGCGTTTCATTTTTTTGAATTTTTCAATTGATTTAATCCTGGAATTTTTCAAGATTCATCCCGGAGTAAAAATTATTTTTAACTTTGATTGATGAATCCTGAACTTCAAAATAAATTATCCAATCTTCCTCCCAAGCCTGGAGTTTACCAGTTCTTTAATGATAAGAAAAAGGTTATCTACGTTGGCAAAGCAAATAATCTTCGCAGCAGAGTAAAAAGTTATTTCCACTCGAAAAATCCCAACGCAAAAACTGAAGCACTTGTCAGCAAGATTTTTGACTTTGAGCTGGTGGTTACTGATTCAGAAGTTGAAGCACTTGTTCTTGAAAATAATCTGATCAAAGAATTAAAGCCAAGATACAATGTCAATTTAAAGGACGACAAATCATTCCCCTTCATCAAAGTGACAAATGAACCATACCCGAGAATTTTTTCCACAAGAAGAGTTATTCGTGATGGTTCAAAATATTTTGGTCCGTACACAAGTGTAAAAAATATGAAGTCAGCTTTGAGGATGATTAACCAGGTGTTCAAAATAAGAAGCTGCAAGTTTGATATTAATGATGAATCAATCGCAAAGAAAAAATTTAAAGTTTGTCTTGATTACCACATAAAAAAATGCGATGGTCCCTGCGAAGGACTTGTCAGTGAAAAAGATTACAACGAAATGGTTGATGAAGTTGTAAAAGTTATCCGCGGAAGAACTGATGATCTTAATTAAAGATCTCGATAAAAAAATGAAATCGGCTTCCGTAAATATGGAATTCGAGAAGGCTGCCGAGATTCGCGATAAAATTGATCAGTTGAGAATCATTTCTTCCAAACAAAAAGTAGTGAGCAATGATTTTGAAGACAGAGACGTAATCTCAATTGCATTTGAAGATAAAGATTCTGCCTGTTCTGTTTTCAATATTCGTTCAGGAAAACTTGTTGGAAAGAAACAGCTTCATTTAAGTCTTCGCGGTGGTGAAGAGTTGGAAGAGATTTACACTTCAGCAGTTAAATTTTACTATGGTGATCACGTTGAAATTCCAAAAGAAATTCTAATTGAAACAGAACCTCTGGAAAAAGAACTCCTCGAAGAATGGCTTAACCAAAAAGCTGAAAGAAAAGTAAAGATATTTATCCCGCAGCGAGGTGAATTGAAAGCTCTCGTTGCAATGTGCAAAGAGAACGCAAACCTTCAGCTGAAAGAAATTCAGCTTCAGAAAATGAAGAAAGAAGGAAATGTTCCTTTTGCACTTTCGGCTTTGCAGAGAGACTTGCGATTAAAAGTTCTTCCAAGAAGAATTGAGTGCTTCGATATTTCCAACATACAGGGTTCTGATTCTGTTGCAAGTATGGTTGTGTTCGTTGACGGCAAACCAAAGAAAAGCGAGTACAAAAAATTCATCATAAAAGAAGTTGAAGGTCCTGATGATTTTGCAAGTATGCAGGAAGTAATTCGTAGACGATACACAAGACTTCTTGAAAACAAAGATCCTCTTCCTGAACTAATTGTGGTTGACGGAGGCAAAGGACAATTATCAAGTGCAGTTGAAATATTAGACAGTCTCGGAATAAAACAATACAATATTATTGGTCTCGCAAAGAGACTCGAAGAAGTTTTCTTTCCTGAAAATTCTGAACCTGAATCGATTCCAAAAACTTCATCAGGATTAAAGCTTTTACAGCAAATAAGAGATGAAGCACATCGTTTTGCAATTACTTTTCACAGAGCAAGAAGATCAAAAAGAACAATAACGACAGAACTGACAGAGATAAAAGGAATAGGAAAAGCAACGGCATATCAGTTGCTCTCGGAGCTGGGCAGTGTTGAAAAAATTAAAAATTCAAACACTGAAACTTTAACTAAAATTATAGGAAATAAGAAAGCCCAACTTGTCAGAGAGTACTTCAACAATGAAAAGAACGAATAAGATTTTTTTAGTATCATTAGTAACAATAACCATTCTCTTTTTTAACAGCGCATATTTAACAGAAAACAAAACTAACTTTTCACCAAGGAAATTAAATTACGCTGTCAATCCTTTTGCAAGCTACGATTTCAAGCAACTCCGAGATACTGTTTACACAAATAAAGATCATTACATCGAAGTTAACTTATTAACTCAGCAGGCTACACTTTACTCAAGAGACGGTTCAGAGTTTCACTTCCCTATTTCTTCCGGAACCAAACGGGTTGAAAAAGGAATGGACACAAACGAAGGGCTCTTCGCAATTCACTGGAAAGCTCAAAAATTACACTCGGTTCAATTTGACAGCACAGTTATGCTTAACTGGATGGGTTTCAATAATGGAATTGGTTTCCACGCATTGCTTGGAAAGAGTTACTACAAGTATCTCGGGAAGAAAAATGTTTCTCACGGGTGTGTGAGACTTTCAAGAGAAGATGCACAAATTGTTTATGAAAAAGTTGAAAGAGGAACTCCGGTTCTTGTTCATAAAGGGAATAGTGCGATTAAAATAGCTTTCACAAGTGAGGGCGAAAGCTATAATCAATATTCCTATTCAGAAACTTACAAGCTGCTTAGAGAAAGATATCAGTTATTGTACAATGGTGACTATCTTATTTCATCCAACAACAAAATTATTGATGGATGAAAATAATATCTTCTCAAACGGTTTGCCGATTGGCAATTCAGAATTAATTCCTGCGAAACAAAATCTCAAACCAACAACTCTTTGGGTTGATAAGAATAAATCCGAAGTTGAAAGATTGGTAGAGATATTTTCAGGAAAAGAAAAATCTAATTTTACACTTAATCCGTTTCTGGATTCAAGAAATTAAGGAAATTAGCTGACCCTATACTCCTTAATATTGTGGGGACAGGTCACGACCTGTCCCTAACTTTACATTTCAAATCAAAACTAAACCTTTTACAACCTCTGCTTGCATTAATCCTTAAAATTGTTTTCTTTTAGGTCAACAAAATTTTTATTGGGGTATAAAAATGAAAAAGAAAATATTTTCTCTTTGTTTTTCTCTGTTAGTTTTCCTCTCTATTCCAACCTTTGCCCAAGGACCTGGTGAACCATATTTCCCGGAAACTGCGAACGGTGCAACAAACATTCATTCTACTGGACACCGTCTATTATGGGAAAATCCAGACAGCACACTTTATAATAAAGTATACTTTAGTTCTGACTCGATTCTTGTTGCTCAAATGAATGCCTCTGCCCTTTTATATAATGGTTTTCCAAATACCGTAAATGATAGTATTTATTTAGATCTAGTCGAACCGCTTGATTGGAATTCCAAATATTTCTGGCGAGTAGTTGAATACTATCAATCTGGTCTAATTGAAGGTCCGGTTTGGTATTTCAGAACTATGTCATATCCTCTTTGTGATTATGAAGAATTCTTTGATGACTTTGAAAATGGACTTGGTAATTGGACGGTTACAAATGATGGTGGGGATTGTGTATGGGAAATATTCTTTCCACCATATCCTAATGCGTATTTAATGCCATCCACTTCAAGTGGAGGTTTACTTTCATCAGATTCAGATGAATGTGGTGTGGGTACATCAGTCAGAACAACAATTACATTAAATGAATCTTTCGGTGGCGGATATGGCTATAAAAGTTTAGAGTTTGATAATGATTGGAATGTTTTAGATTCTACTGATGAAGCTTATGTCGAAGTAAGTACGAATGGAGGTGAAAATTGGGAAATAGTATGGTCGAAAATAGGCGAAGACTTAAGAATGACGCATGAAGTTATTCCTATCCTTCAGGGTGGAGAAATCCATCTTCGATTCAAAGTAATTCAACCTGGTTGGAGTTGGTGGTGGGCAATTGATAATGTCAAATTAATTCAAGATTGTCCTCTTACACAATTTTATCCACCAAATAATCTTAAACTTAATACAGTTGCACAACAATCCGCAAGAGTTGATTTAAGTTGGGAAAAAATTGGACCTTGGTATCAACCTTATTTTTATGTATTTAGAAAACTTGGATTACCGACTGATCCAACGGGCTACTCTTTCGTTGGAATGGTCCTAACAATGACTATTTTTAATATTTGTATTATTAATAATAACTATACTTACCAAATTAATAATGGGCCTTATCCTAATGGTAAGTAATGAGCCGTACGAACATTGTTCCAGTTGAATTAAAGTTAGTGGAAATGATAGTAAAGGTTGAATTATTTTGGTCAAACAACAGAAAAAAAATAAGGATTGAATTGAAGGGTGTTATAGCCAGTCAAGAGGTTGGAAGAAATGGTTGGGAATTAAAGTTCTTATTTTGTTGAGAAGCATGGTTATAATAGATAAAGATAGATTTGATGGGAATTTGAATATTAAAATTAGGATGTAGTTGATTATTTACCTGAAACTATCCCATCCTTTTAATCATTAATTATAGTTTAAGAGGGAATAAGGGTTGAGTTGGGAAATGAAATACTCTAATATAAATGAAATAAGAATAAGTAAAAAAAAAATATAATATGGGGATGAAGAGGGAAGACACAAGACATAAGGAAGGAAGAGGAGTGGAAGAGAAAAAAAAAAAAAAAAAATAATTTTTGGGGATAAAATTACATTTCAGCAATTGTAAACCTTTATTCATTATTTTCTATTTCTTTTTGGTGAAAAGGGATCTCAAACATCCCATAAAAATGGAAAGAAATAAAACCATACTTCCGTAACTATCGGAGATGTTGGACCATTGGATATACTTTTTGACTCAGGATTGTCATTGATGGCTTGATGATTATAATCCTGATTTAAGAGATTCAATTAAATTAAATAATCCAATTGAAGTCCAGATGGGTGGTGCCGGAAGCGGTGCACCTTCCACAGCTTTAATGGATAGTTCAGCAAGCTTTTTGTTGGACATTGAATTTAAGAATCAGAAAATTATGTCTTCAAAATGATATTTACAAAGGATCCCGACGGATGGCATTATAGGTTATTAATTTTAGGTCATTAATAAAGAAATAGATTAGATACAGAGCAAATAACTTTACACAATCCGGAAAATTTTCACTGGACGAAAGTGGTATCAATTCCCATCTATTTAAGAAATCCAATCCCCTGGATAGATGTTTCTGTTTCAATAGAAGGTGAAGATCTAACTAAAATTTCAACATAATTGATTTAGCTGCCGGTGATGCAATTGTTGTTGAAAAAGATGAGATGAAATTCTCTCTGCCTAAAGAAAAAAAGAAATATTTTAGGTCGGGGATCAGCGGGGACATTTACGGAAAGGAAGGAAAAATTTGAAATTGAAAATCGGTTCGTTTGAGTTGATGAAGTAACAGCTAAAATTGCTCCCGCACAAGTTCGTTCAAAACAAGTTGGTGCAGATGCTGTAATTGGTAATGATGCATTAAGAAGATTCAACCTGATCTTTGACTATAGTAATAAGCTACTCCACATTAAGCCGAACAAATATTTTGAGGATAAATTTTAACTGTAGGGGCTAATATATTGAGCCCCTACGAAATCAAATTATATTTATTCAACTCTCTTTCCCCACAAAAAAATTATTCCAACCAGAATAGAAATAATTATCAGCAGTGCAATGATTGGTGATAAACCAAATGCAGTTAGTATATCACCAATTAGCATTGTAACTATTCCAACCGTAATTGCATAAGTAAGCTGTGTTCGCACGTGATCAATATGATCGCAGCCGGAAGCCATTGAGCTGAGAATTGTTGTATCTGAAATCGGTGAGCAGTGATCACCCCAAACACATCCGGCAAGTACTGAACTTACAACTCCAATTAGAATTAAATGTGTATCTGCAGGTGAGTAGTTATTCATTCCGGTTACTGCAGCAGAAAGAGGAATTACAATCGGGAACATAATTGCCATCGTTCCCCAGCTTGTTCCGGTTGCAAAGCTCGTTACACCACAAACTATGAAAACGATCACAGGAAGAAAACGCGGGTCAATTGAATCGCTTATAAGACTTATAATATAATCTGCCGTTCGGATTTCGCTGGTTACTGCACCAATGCTCCATGCAAGAGTTAAAATCAAAACAGCTAAAAACATTGAACGAATACCAGCAAACCAGGCATCAACAGTTTGGCGTAATGTTAAGAGTCTTTGTGCAACAATCATTAAAGCAGCAACTACACAGGCAGAAAAACTTCCCCAGAGCAAAGCGAGATAAGAGTTGGAATTACTTATAACATCCCTCATTCCATATTCAGTTATTCCCTGCTCTTTCAATGACTCAATTCCTGTAAATATTAAACCGAAAACAGTAACCGAGATTAAAACCAGAATCGGAACAACTCCATTATACCATTTTGCTTTGTCTTCATTTCCAAACAGCTCACTCTTTTCTGAAAAATCATTAGCGGTAAATGTTGCTGCGGATACCTTCCCTTCGTGAACTGCTCTTCTCTCAGCTTTAAGCATTGAACCGAAGTCCCTCTTCGTAATTGCTATCAGAAAAACAAATGAGAGCATTGCAATCGGATAGAAACGAAAAATTATTGTATCAAGAAAAACCGAATAAGCATTTAGTGGTGAGCCAATTGTTTCCAGTCCATCCTGAATCAATCCGACTTCATAGCCAATCCACGAACTCACAATGAAAATACTTGCAACGGGTGCAGAAGTAGCATCAACAATGAATGCAAGTTTTTCGCGGGAGATTTTCAGCTTATCGGTTATTGGTCTCATCAGGTTACCAACAACGAGTGCATTTGCATAATCATCAAAGAAAATAATTAATCCTGAAAGCCAGGTGGCAATCATTCCTGATTTTCTTGTTCGAGCAAGCTTGGAAAGTGAATTAGCAATACCGGTTGTTCCGCCGCTGCGTGAAATTAATCCGATAACTCCACCGAAAAGTAACGTGAATACAATTATCTGCGTGTGAGAAACATCGCTGACTGCTTCGATAACATATTTATCAATCAATCTTAAAAATGCAGCGAGCGGATCAAATCCATAAATGAAAAAAGCACCTGAATAAATTCCAAGAATCAATGAAATAACAACCTGTCTGAAGATTAATGCAAGAGCAATTGCCAGAAGTGGCGGGATGATACTTAAAATTCCGGGGATAACATTTACTGTGGTTTCTTCTCTTTCAATTCCTGAAAAGACTACTCTATATTTTCCTGAGTTGTGAATTGTGAGTGTTGTATCAAATGAACCTTCGGAAATATTTATTGTAAAGTTCTCCGCTGAATCATCTTTAATGAACTCCATTTCAAAGGATTTCAGACTATCAGCAAACCCTTCACCTTTTAACTCAAAGCTGATTCCCGAAAGTGCAAGCGAGGGAATTTCAACAGTTTGTCCGTAGGGACGGATACAAAATGTTATGATGCAGAAAAAGATAAGAATGACTTTATTCAAATGTATTCATCATAAAAAGGAACAATTAGTATTTGGATACCATCAGAAATATACTCCATCAAAAAAATATTTCAAAAATAATTATTATTTTTACTTATAACCACAGAGAATAAATGATGAATAAGTTAATTTTATATGCATTCGCAATCTTTGCGTTTGTAATTTCAGCTTGCAGCACAAGTGATGAAAATTTAAATAGTGCAAAACTTCGCTCATTAGTTTTACAGGCACTGGATAGAAATCAGGAAGCAATTGTTGAACTCAAAGGATTAGTTGATCCAGAACTCATCAGCAGAAAAGATTTCAACAGCATACGAATTGATAGCGGTTACATAAATAAAAAATATTACTACTCAGTTCTGTTGGAATATTTCGATCCTTTATTAAACCGTTTTGCAATTTATGATGATGAGCTCCGTCTTTATTTAATTGATAAATCCTTAAATGGAAACCTTAGTGTCCAATGGACGGATAAAGAAAATCGTCATTTCGTTTTTTTGCAGGAAAGATTTCTGACAAAAGATGTTTTAAACCTCGACCGACTCTCGATTTACGAAGTGTTTGATACAACTGCAGGTCTTGTTTACAGATCAATCAGCAGATTAGTAAAAGATAAGAACACATCAACCCAGATTATTGAAAACATTTCCACTGATTTCCTCGTTACAAAAATATCGGGCAAAACCGATTTTAATGTTATAAATCAATCTGATACTTTTTATTTCTATCCGAATAGCAAAAAATATCTCAGTTCAAAAAACTTGTTTAATAATTTTGTAAAACAGGAAATAGAAGATTTTAGTTGGGTTATTATTCAACCACAGATTCCCGCTGGAATTTTAGATGATAATACTTTACCAGAATTTACAATAGATCTGAACGAAGATTGGGCAAAAGTTTCCTGGTATAACGAAGACAAACTACTCAAATCCAGCCTGACCGGCACAAAGTATCTTAATAATAAACTTAAGGCTGCCATTACAATTTTTGAAATTCCCTCGGGTAAGTCAGGCGAGGATTTCTCATGGTATCCTTTTGGAAGTTACGCTGGAGAAAATACCAAAAAAAGATCAACAGGAAATTATACTATGGATAAAAATTACAATCAGCTGCTGGAACTCTCTTGTGGCGATAAAAAGTATCTTCTTTTATTCGATTGCCCGAAGAACATTTTTGAACAGAACAAAAGAATGTTAAATCAGACTTTAAATTCTTTTAATATTGATTGCTGAAATATTTCTAACCGTGGGCTAATTTTTTAAGAAAACATAAAATGAATATTTATTTAATACGGCATGGTGAAGCTGAGGCAACTTCAGAAAACAAGCCGCATGAACTAAGAGGTTTGACTGTAAATGGCGGTGAAATTGTCCGGGCTTCGGCTGAGTTCTGGAAGAATTTTACAAATAGTTTTGATATTATTTTATGTTCACCTTTGAAAAGAGCAAAACAAACGGCCGATATTATTCGTGATGTTTTCAAAGTAAAGGCGGCAACTGTGGAAGAAATATCTCTTCTTAATGGTGGCTTAACCGAGGATTTAATTTCTATTGCTGTACCTTTAGGCATTGGTGAAATAGCAATGGTAGGACATCAACCAGATATTGGAATTCACATCGCATCAATGATTGGTTCTAATAATACCAATTTTAAAATTCCTCCCGCAGCAATAGCAAAAATTCACTTTAACGAAAATCCCAGAATCGGCAAAGGTACTCTTGAACTACTGCTTCCACCTATAAACAAAAAAGGGTAACCGGCTACACAAACTTATGCTTACCGCTGCTTCCTTCCGGACCTGACGGAGTTGGGCATTTATCTGTTAACCGGCACCCATAGCAATTCAAAATTCAGGACGTGAGATAGAATAGCCTAAAGGAAATTTATGCTACTAATTACTATCTCACGTCCTTAACCTTTAAAAATTAACACTGAAAGATAGTAATAAAGAATCACTTACGTTTGACTTTTGACTTTTGACTTTTGACTTGTTCGCTGAGAGTATTTCGTTCCCAAAATACACCATCTTCATACCCCTGAATTCTTTTATTATTTTCTGCCTGTGCTAATCTTTTTTCTGCAAGACAGCAGTAGTACTCATCAACTTCGACACCAACATATTTTCTTCCAAGCTTTTTAGCTACTACAGCGGTTGTACCAGAACCAATGAATGGATCAAAAATTACATCGCCTTTATTTGTGCTTGCTAAAATTATTTTAGCTAATAGTTTTTCAGGTTTTTGTGTAGGATGATCCGTGTTTTCCGGCATTGACCAGAATGGTACCGAGATATCTGTCCAGATATTTGATGGAAATGTATCTCTGAAATTTCCTTCTTTATTCTGTCCCCAGTCTTTTGGATTTCTTTTTTCGTCCCTGTAAGGTGCTAAAACTTTTCTTCTCAGTTTAACTTTTTCAACATTGAAAATATACTGAGCAGAATTTGTGAAGAACCAGATATCCTCCGTACAGTTCTTCCAGTTTGCTTTTGCACCTCTTCCCTTTTCTCTTTCCCAAGTGATACGGTTTCTCACATTAAAATACTTCGAACCAACTCTGAAAATTGCTGATGAAGATTTCCAGTCGGAACAAATGTAAATGGATGCATTTTCTTTTAGAATTCTTACTAGTTTCTTTAACCAGGAATTCAGCCATTCTTCGTATTCTACCAAATCCATTTCATTAAATGATACCTGATTGAATTTCTTCGTTATGTTATATGGCGGATCAATGAATAGCAGGTCAACAAAATTATTGGGAAGAAAATCTACTACCTGTAAAAAGTCCTGGTTAATAATTTTATTAATAAGTTGTTTAGAATCAGATGGTTTATTCAGCCTTATAAGATTTATATTAAATTTCTTTATCTCTACTTCGCTGAGACTGAGTGTTCGGTTTAATTTTGCATTTTTATTTACTGGCATCAAACTAGAAACTGTTTAGAGAGATTTACTATTATTACAATTTTCGGCTGCTAAATTTACTATAAAATTTATCTTGAGTGCAGCTAATTTATTGGATTTTATTTGAAATGAAGAAAACAGATTTAAATACTTTAAAGTCTTAAAAATGAATCTAAGGTGTCTTTGATTATGGTGAATAATCTTGTTTCACTACAGCCAATTATCTAAGTTTCCATAGCAATTTTTTCACTTTTTCAGGATTTATTTTTATGAAAAGAACGATCGTCGCAATGCCCGGTGACGGCATTGGTAAAACAGTATTACCGGAATCAATAAGAGTTTTAGAAGCAGTCGGTTTTGAGGCTGAATATGTTCACGGAGATATCGGCTGGGATTTTTGGTGTTCAGAAGGTAACGCTCTCCCTGACAGGACAGTTGAGTTACTAAAAAAACATAAGCTTGGTTTGTTCGGTGCAATAACTTCCAAACCAAAGGATGCTGCTGATAAAGAACTTGATCCATCACTTAAAGGAAAGGGATTTACATACTTTTCACCTATCGTGGGATTAAGACAAAAGTTTAATCTTGATATTTGCATCAGACCTTGCCAATCATTCAAAGGCAATCCATTAAATTTTATAATCAGAAATGCAAAAGGCGGATTTGATGAACCATTAGTCAATGCAGTTATTTTCAGACAAAACACTGAAGGTCTTTATGGCGGAATTGAATGGACAAATCCTCCAAAACAAGTTCGTGATGCGCTTGAGACTCATCCAAAAATGAAATTCTTTAAAGACACTCCAAGTGAAGATATGGCAATCTCGACAAGAATCGTTACTAGAAATGCTTCACGCAGAATTATTCGTGCTGGTTTTGAATATGCAAAAAAATATGGTTACACAAATCTTACACTTTGCGAAAAACCAAACGTACTTCGAGAAACTTCCGGTATGATGTTTAAAGAAGCAAAGGAAATTGCAAAAGAATATCCAGGTATTGCTTTGTGGGATACAAACATTGATGCACAAATGATGTGGCTTACTAAAAATCCTGAAACGTACGGAGTTATTGTTGCTGAAAATATGTTTGGCGATATTATCTCCGATGGATTTGCCGGATTAGTTGGCGGACTTGGATTTGCTTGCAGCGCAAATATCGGTGAAGAAGTTGCAGTGTTCGAACCGACTCACGGTAGTGCACCAAAATATCAGGAATTAAATCCATCAATCGTTAATCCAATTGCAATGATGTTAAGTGCATGTATGATGCTTGATCACATTGATGAAAAAGCTAAAGCTGATAAGATTAGAAAAGCGATCGCTAAAGTTATTGAAGAAGGAAAAGTTAAGACTTATGATATGATGAAGCTGCGCGGCGGTCCAGACGTGTTTAAAAACGGAGCCTGCACAACACAGCAGATGACGGATGAGATAATTTCTAAGTTGTGAAAGGTCAATTGTCAAACGTCAAAAGGTTTTAATCTTAATTAACTACTATCAAAATAATCACGCGGAGGAGTTATGTTAAAATTAAATCACAAAAAACTTGATGTTTGGAAATTGGCTGTAAAACTTGTTTCAACTTTATATCAGATTACTTCAAAATATCCTAAAGAAGAAGTATTCGGATTGATAAGTCAAACTAGAAGGGCAACCGTCTCTATATCTGCAAATATTGCTGAAGGTTCTTCTAGAAAAAGTTTGGTTGAAAGAAAAAGGTTTTATGAGATTGCAAGATCATCATTGGTTGAAGTTGATAATCATATTGAAGTTGCAAAAGAGTTAGGTTTTCTAACCAATGAAACATTAAATGTACTCGATGAAAAATTAAATGAACTTTTTGCTAAACTTTCAAAATTCATAGAAAAAGCTAAATAACATTTAACGTTTAACGATTCACATTTGACATTTGACCTGAGAAAAAATGAACGGTATAGAACTAATACTTATTGCTCTTGTGTTGTATGTTGTTGCGTACAAGCTTTACGGTGGATTTATTACCAGACGACTTGAAGTAAACAACAACAAAGAAACCCCATCACACACAATGTACGATGGTGTTGACTATGTACCGGCAAAGGCTCCTGTGTTACTCGGACACCACTTCGCATCAATAGCTGGCGCGGGTCCCATTGTTGGTCCGGTCATCGCTGCAGGATTCGGTTGGCTGCCAGTTTATTTGTGGGTTGTATTCGGTGCAATTTTTATCGGAGGTGTTCACGACTATTCATCCATTGTTGCATCAATCCGACATCAAAGCAAATCAATAGGTTTTGTTATTCAATCATATCTTGGAGTTAATGGCAAAAAATTATTTCTAATTTTTTCTTGGGCAACTTTGATTCTTGTAATTGCAGTGTTCACAATTATTGTTGCTGACACATTCACTCACATTCCTAGTGCGGGAACTTCTTCAATTCTTTTCATAGGATTAGCAATATTCTTTGGATTAACCATTTACAGATTGAAGGTTCCTTTGTGGATTGCAACAATCGTTGGAGTAGTTTTGTTATTTCTTTCTATCCCAGCAGGAAATTTATTCCCGCTTCAGCTTGATAAACTCACCTGGCAATTAATCCTGTTCGTTTACATTTTTGCTGCATCTGTTACCCCTGTTTGGATATTGCTGCAGCCTCGTGATTATCTAAATTCATTTTTCCTATATGCACTAATGCTTGGAGGATTAGTTGGAATTTTCTTTGCCGCTCCTTCAATTAATTTACCTGCATTTAGCACATTTTCATTGGACAAAGTCGGATATCTCTTCCCCGCATTATTTGTTACGGTTGCTTGTGGTGCTATCAGCGGATTTCATTCTCTGGTTGGAAGTGGAACAACAGCAAAGCAGCTTAATAAAGAAACAGATAGCAGAGTTATTGGTTACGGCGGAATGCTGATTGAAGGATTGCTTGCTGTCTTATCATTAGTTGCTGTTGCTTCAATGGTTAATAAAGAATTTATTGACCTCCTTGTAAAGCAAGGTCCGGTTGCAGCATTTTCTCTCGGCGTAGCAAGATTTATTAATGCAATTCCAGTTCTGAATATTTCTATACCACTTGCACAAACATTTACAGCACTTGCAGTGTCTGCTTTTGCATTAACTTCGCTTGATACTGCAACAAGGTTAGCAAGATTTATGTTCCAGGAATATTTTGAAGTGAAAGATCAACCAGAGAAAATATCTGTCCTGCAAAATAGATTTATTGCAACAGGAATTACAGTTTTCTTTGGTGCAGCATTAACTTTCAGCGGACAAACAATGTCTATCTGGCCTGTATTCGGTAGTGCAAATCAATTGCTCGCTGCATTAGCGTTACTGGCATTAACTGTCTGGGTGGCTAATCTTAAAAAAGGATTTTTATTCGTTCTGATTCCAATGATCTTCATGTTCGCCGTTACCCTAACAGCACTAGGAATGTTAGTTTATCAGAATTTTTTGATAAACAATTACGCACTCGCTGTAATTTCAATAATGTTGTTTGCACTCTCAGTTTTGCTTGGTGTTAAAGCTTATAGCGTTTTAACTAATGGTAAGGAAATAATTAAAGAATCAATTTAGAATCAGTTGTTAAATTGTTTAATTGTCAAATTGCTTTTCAAACAATTAAGCAATTTATCAGTTAGACAATTAAAATACTTTAATAAAGTCAAAGGGAAATAATGAAAGAAAAAGTTTTAAAGATTTGGCCAGAAATAAATTGGATCGAAAAGAAAGAACTGAGAGAAAAAGTTTTAAGCTGCTGGGTTTATGCAATTGAGAATTCAGTGTTATCACCTGAAGATCTGGAAGTAATTCCATTTTCATTACTGATCAAAGATTGCAAAATATCTTTTATGAATCACAAACGTACCGCCGTTCAACTTTCAGTAGATATTGCAAAACGAATGAAAGCAAATTTCGGCGACGAAATTAAAATTGATATGGATATGCTCATCGCTGGTGCAATTCTTATTGATATCGGAAAGTTAATTGAGTATGATAAAGTAGACGGAAAGCTTGTCACAAGTAAAGCTGGAAATTTACTTCGTCATCCATTCAGTGGTGTCGCAATTGCAGATAGATTTGGATTGCCTTATGAAGTTCAGCACATTATTGCTTATCACGCAAAAGAAGGTGATCTGGCAAAACGAAATGTTGAAGCAATAATTGTTCATCACGCGGATTTTGTTTCGTTTGATCCGTTTAAAGCATAAAATATATGGAACACGGATTAAACTGATCAGACTGATTATCGCAGAATCAAAGATGTCCGAAATGAAATTTCCAATCTGTGTCATCTGCAGTTCTATTTCATTAAACAATTTGATAATTAGGAGTTAAAGATGAGTCAGAGTCTTATCGAAAAAATAGCTCAAAAATTTGCAGTGGGATTAGAACCCAATCACGAAGTTCATGCTGGTGATTATCTTTCAATCAAACCTGCTTATGTAATGACACACGATAACACGGGTGCGGTCATTCCAAAATTCAAATCAATTGGTGCAACAAAACTTTTTAATCCGAGACAAGTTGTAAACACGCTTGATCATAATGTACAGGATAAAACAGAAAAAAATCTCGAGAAGTATAAAAAGATTGAAGAATTTGCAAAATCGATGGGTGCAGATTTTTATCCTGCCGGCAGAGGAATCGGACACCAGATTATGTGTGAAGAAGGATATGCCTGGCCAGGAACAATGGTTGTTGCTTCGGACTCACACTCAAATATGTATGGCGGACTTGGTTGTCTCGGAACTCCGATTGTTCGAACTGATGCCGCTGCTATTTGGGCTACAGGAAGAACCTGGTGGCAGGTTCCACCAATCGCAAAAGTTGAGTTGAAGGGAAACTTAAGACACGGCGTAACCGGAAAAGATGTTATCATCGCTCTTTGCGGATACTTTAACAAAGATGAAGTTCTTAATCACGCCATCGAATTCGTCGGAGATGGAATTCGTTATCTGACAATTGACGAAAGATCTAGCAATTGCAAATATGACTACTGAATGGGGTGCACTTGCCGGTGTTTTTCCGATAGATCTTGCAACAATTTTATGGCTGAAGAGAAGAGAAAGTTTTATTGAACATCGCGGACTTGAAGGAGTTTTTTCTGATGCGGATGGTAAAGGACAACATCCTAGAATAAATCATAAACGAATTGAAGAACTTGAACATAACATTCCGCAAACAGATAAAGATGCTTTTTATGCAAAAGAACTGACGATTGATTTATCAACAGTCGAACCTTTTGTTTCGGGACCAAACACTGTAAAAACTTATGCAGCGGTATCTGAGCTTAAAGAAAAAATATCAAGATAAATAAAGCATATTTAGTCTCGTGTGTTAACAGTCGTGTTGACGATATCGCAGAAGCTGTAGCCGAAGTTCAAGGAAAGAAAATTGCCGATCACGTTAAGTTTTATATTGCCGCTGCATCAAGTGAAGTTCAGAAAGAAGCTGAGCGATATGGTTACTGGCAATCACTTTTAGAAGCAGGAGCAATTCCACTTCCACCGGGATGCGGTCCTTGTATTGGACTCGGAACAGGTTTGCTTGAAGATGGTGAAGTTGGAATTTCTGCAACCAACAGAAACTTTAAAGGAAGAATGGGCTCACCAAATGCACAAGCTTATCTTGCTTCTCCTGCTGTTGTTGCTGCCTCTGCAGTTGCAGGTAAAATTTATTTTGAGTGGAAGAATAAAGAACATCGTCCGATTAATGGTTCAATTAAAATCAATGAGAAAAAATCCCATAAAAAAACTGCTGTAAAAATTATCAAAGGATTTAAACCTGTAATTGAAGGTGAATTGATTTTCTGTCATCAGGATAATCTAAACACTGATGGAATTTATCCCGGCAAATACACTTACAATGATGATATGACTCCGCAGCAGCAAGCAGAAGTTGTTATGGAAAATTACGATCCTGAATTTGGTAAGATTGCTAAAGCAGGTGATATTCTTGTTGGCGGATTTAATTTCGGAACAGGTTCTTCGCGTGAACAGGCTGCAACAGCATTAAAGTATAAAGGAATTCAATTGGTTGTTGCGGGAACATTTAACGAAACTTACAAACGTAATGCACTTAACAATGGTTATCTGTTGATTGAATGTCCACAGCTTGTAAATGATTTGAAAGCAAAATACGGAAAAGAAAGCTTACAGTAAAATCAGGAAAGAATGTCAAATTAGATTTTAAAAATTCAACATTAACATTTGATGACAAAACTTATTCAATTGATCCGGTTGGTGAAGCTGCACAGGAGCTTATTGTTACTGGCGGATTAGAAGAGTGGGTTAGGAAAAATTTATAAAAAGCTTGAACGTAGTATGCCGACCAGATTACTTGAGATGAAGCAGATCATTAAGACAACAAGATTGCTTCGTTTCACTCGCAATGACATTGAAATGAAAAATTAAAGGAATAAATATGAACAAATCAATTTCAAGAATAATTTCAGTTCGCCTTGGCGGTTTTTTCTTTTTTTTTTTTTTTTATTGAGAAATAAATAAAAGGTTAGCAAATGAATAAATCTATTTCTAGAATAATTTCAGAATTTGCTGTCAACCTGCAATACAAAGATTTACCAAAAGAAGTCATTCACGAAGTAAAAAGATATTTGTACGATTCATTCGGATGTGCATTTGGTGGATATCATACAAAAGATGTAAGAAACATTAGAAACATCTACCACAGATATGGGTGGAACAGGAGAAGCAACAGTAATCGGATTTGGTGATAAAATTCCTGCTGTTAATGCAACACTTGTAAATTCACTTATGATTCGTGCACTCGACTTTAACGATATTTACTGGAAAGAAGATCCTTCGCATCCGTCTGATATAATTCCAGCTGCGTTATCAACTGCAGAATTAGTTGGCGCATCAATGGAAGAAGTAATAACAGCAATTGTACTTGCTTATGAATTTGAACAGCGGCTTTGTCTTTTTGTTTCTCCGGGAATTCGTGAACGTAAATGGCATCACGCAACTTTAACTCAATTTGTTTCTCCAATCGTTGCAGGAAAAATTCTTGGACTAAGTGTCGATCAAATGGTAAATGCAATAGGAATTAGTGGAAGTCATAATCACACAATCGGATGTCCGACTGCAGGCAAACTAACAATGATGAAAAACACAGTTGATCCTATGGCGACTCAGTCCGGAGTTTTTGCTGCACTTGATGGCTAAACGTGGTTACTCCGGAACTGAAGCTAGTGTTTGAAGGCAAAGAAGGTTTTATGGATTGCTTTCTTGGTTATAATGCTAAAGAGCAAAAAGTTGAACCGGTAAGTATGAAAGGAAGAGACGGTGTCTCTGAATGGAAATGGAATATTGATAAATTGATTGGCGGACTTGGCGATTCATACAAAATTCTTGAATGCAGTATGAAAGCTTTTCCTACTGAAGCATTGACTCATACTCATCTTTCTGCAACATTAAAAGTTATAACGAAAAATCATATCACTTACGATCATATTGAATCTGTAACACTCACAACATTAGCACAGGCTTATGATATACTTTTTGATCCTCACAAGTATCGTCCTGAATCAAGAGAAACTGCCGATCACTCACTACCCTATTGCATTGCTGCAGCATTGGTTGATCACAAAGTAACAACACAATCTTTCTCAGATGAAAAATTAAAAGATCCAAGAATCTGGGAAGTGATTGACAGAATAAAAGGAGAACCTTCAAAAGAATTTGAAAAAATGTTCCCTGCAAAACAGCCGAGTAAAGTTGTTGTAAGAACAAAAGATGGAAGAGAATTTTCAGAATATCTTGAATATCCAAAAGGTGATCCGAGAGAACCAATGACAATGGAAGATCTCGATAATAAATTTGAGGGTTTATCATCCCAGTTATTTGTTGCAGGCAGAAGAAAAGAAATCAAAGATGCTATCTTCAAAGCTGAGTTGATGACTGCAAGAGAGTTTATGAAGAAAATGATTGTTTAGGGCGTGAGATAAGAATTAACAAAAAATTGTTTTAGCTTCACAAACATTATCTCACGCCCTGAATTGCTAAATTGTTTTGGGAAGCTCTTGTTTTAGAATTTTAGAT
>JAXHLB010000024.1:0-8647 GCA_034522695.1 Ignavibacteriaceae bacterium
GTTAAATCATCGTGCGCTGGAATCTTTCCAATAAAGTCATCTACATTTGCAATTATCATTTCTCCAAGCTGTTGAGAAGTCATCGGCTGTCTGTTTGTTAGCAACTCGAATAGTTTTGTTTCTCCAAAAAATTTCTCCGGATCCATTCTTTGCTTCAGTAAGACCATCTGAATAAATTATCATAAAATCATTTTGTTCCAGCGAGATAAGCTGTTTGTTAAAGGTTGCTTCTTTAATTAATCCAAGAGCAGGAGCATCTTTTTCTAATTGTTCAACCTTTTCGCTTCTTGCTATGATTGGCGGATAGTGGCCTGCATTAATAAATTTCACATTTCCCGATTCACTATCGATCTCGACATAAATTAGCGAAGCAAAAATTTTGGACGGACTATCTCGATGAAATATTTTGTTAAGTTTATTGCCAAGTGTTTCAAGCGAAAGATAGTCGTAAACAAGTGCACGAATGGTTGACTGAAGCTTTGCCATTAAAAGTGCTGCACTTAATCCTTTCCCCGGCGACATCACCAACGGCAACTCCGAATTTATTCTCATCAATCTGAATAAAATCTAGAAGGTCGCCGCCAACATCATTTGCGGAACGTGTGAAAAGCCAGATATCCCATCCTTTAATCTTTGGTGATTGTTCAGGCATCAATGCCTGCTGAATAGCTTTTCCTTCTTCAAGTTCAGTTTTTGCCATCAGTTTATCTTTTAATTCGAGCGCAAGAATGAATAGAAAAATAGTTCCAACCAAAATTGCTGAAATATTAAAATTGATGGTTGTCCCATCAGAACCTGTAGAAAAATTTCCGGATGTAATTAAAAAGATAACTCCAAGAAAAAGCAGTAGTCGCCTGAATGGTGTTAATCGAAAATACATTGCTTTTATTAACCACCAGGGAAGAACAAAAATTTTTTTTAGCGGGTTCATCCTTGCAAGTTTTTCTTTACGCTCGCTGGTAAGAAAATATTGCTTCAGGTCTTTGTATTCTGATTTGAACTCTTCTTTAATCTTTGTTTGTCTGAAGTCGCTTCGGATTGTATGACGGATTCGCGGTTCTCTTTTTTGATCGGTATATGGTGTATTCATAAGAAAACTATTTTTGTTCGTACCAATAGTAAAATAAATAATGCTGGAAAGAAAGCAGTTATTAATAAAACGTCAATCCTGATGAGGAAGGGAAACAGGGAAGTTTAATCGGATAATCCAAATTGTGAAAGATGATGCTTAAAATGCTTCCGGTGAAAAGTATCCCATTCTTCTTTGATTAAATGGCCGAAAATAGGATGTGCAGTTTTAATCGATGGATTGTCTATAAAAAACTGCTCGTAGCGCTGCATAACATTTCTAAGTTCATTAATTGCGTTATTCAGATCTTCAAATTCTAATTGCATAAGTTCCGGACCGATTGCCGGGTTCATAAATTCTTTTGGTAAAGCTCTATCACCCAGAAATAATTTTTTAAGTAGAGGAATTTTTCTTTCTTCAGTATATACTTTTAGAGAAATTTCATTTATGCTGGACTGAACTGCTTTATATAAATGCTCCACCATATGCTGCGGAGTCATCTTTCCCCACAATGGTTTTTGTTCAGCATTTAATTGACTTAGTAATTTTTCTATTTCAACAAAATTCAATATTACTTCTCCATAAAGATTTTTGATATTGCAGCATTTCTTGACATATCTATATTATCAGTATTGGAAATGCAAACATCAAGGTCTTGCAGCAATCCATCTTTTATATCGTAAATCCAACCGTGAACAGAAAGCTGCTGCTTTCTTTGCCATGCTTTTTGAATTATATCTGTATTGCAAACATTAAAAACCTGCTCGACAACATTTAGCTCACAAAGTTTATTAAATCGGGATGCATCATCTTTTATTTCAAATAAATTTCTTTGGAAATTTTCTTTTACCGGTTTCAAATTATCCAGCCACTTATCAACAAGACCAATTTTTGTATTGTCAAGCACTGCCTTCACTCCACCGCAGCCATAATGCCCGCAGACGATGATATGCTTAACTTTTAAAGCATCAACGGCAAACTGAATAACTGATAAACAGTTGAGATCATTTTTTACTACTAGGTTTGCAACATTTCTGTGAACAAAAAGTTCTCCGGGTAGAAGTCCAACAATTTCATTTGCAGGCACTCTGCTATCAGAGCATCCAATCCAGAGATATTCGGGTGATTGCTGCTGTAACAGCCTGTTGAAAAAATCGGGATCAGATTGTGTTTGCTTGGAAGCCCATCTGCGATTGTTTTCAAAAAGATGTTTGAGGACTTTCATAGAGATAATTTAGTTTTTAACGGTTTTTAATTATTTGACTTTACTAAACTTTTGTAGTCACTTAAGAGTCCACCGCCTCTAACAGTTGCTCCAATTACCAAGACCTGCACCAATCAGAACAAGATTCTTAACTATGTATTGACCTTCGAGAGTTAATCCGTAAGGAAAAACCGTCCAGACTTTTTCAGGAAGTATGAGAAGAGGTAAAGCTGTGCCCGGCATTTGAAGAAATAAAAGCAGAATTGTAACTCGAAGAAATTTTCCGGTAATCAAACCAATTCCTATCAATGATTCCCAAGCAGCAAGAACCGGAAGAAACAAATCAGGGTCAACGAAATAAACTGTATTACGTACAAGTTCTTCGGCAGGACTTAATCCTTCAAAAACTTCAGCATACCAAACCAGAAGAAAACTATTCCCAGACTAATTCTAAGGATTCAGTAATCCGTAGTTTGCCATCCAGTTAGTTAATTTTTTGTCCAGACCGGAAAAAAACTTCTCAACTATTTTTTCTTCAATTGATTCTTTGTTCATCTTGAATTTTCATTAATTAAATAAATGAGCCAACTTCAATTTCTATTGTCATTTCAGTTTTATCGAAAATAAATTTTGCTCTATCCCAGGAAGGAGGTCCAAACCAACTGCTCGCATTATTAGAGTATCCGTAATCTTCAGTTGGAATGCCAAGGATATTTGTGTCAACTATTTCGTTTTTATTTTCATCGTGAAAAACTCTTACAGCATATTCACCGTATTCCAAAGAATCTATTACAACAATAACCTGCTTATTGACTATCGGCAGAACTTTGCCAATCCATACAGTATCTTCTCTCTCATAAATAAACTTTGAATTGTCGAGAGCAAATCGGCAGTTACCTGTTTCATTAGAGAAGCCAGTAATAATAATTGTTAACTTCCCAAGGTTTGGGCTCTCTTGAGATTCCTGAGGAAACATTAAATCAGGTTTAATGAAAATAATTAGCAAAACAATTATTGAATCAACCTGACAAGACTAATTTTTTGTTTTATTTGTAGATTCATTTTTTCGTATAAAATATTGTTCGAGTTTTAGTGCTGCAATCGAGAACAGATAACCAAATGCTGCACCGATTAAAGCACCTCCAATTACATCAGAAGGATAGTGAACACCAAGATAAATTCTTGATATAGAAACCAGAATAGCCACAACTAAAAAAATCCATTTATAATTTGGAAATAATCTTAAAAGAAAAACTGCTGCAGCAAAATTGTTCACCGCGTGATTTGAGGGAAATGAAAATCCACCTGCACAACCAACGGGAGTGATAACATCAGTTAAAACATTACAAGGTCTAACTCTTTCAAAAAGTTCCTTTAGAATTCTGTAGCCTGTCTGATCAGTAACGACAATCAGAAGAATTAATCCTATTACCGCAATTTTCCCTCGCCTCCCGCCTTTGAAAAAAGCAATTCCAATCAATATTACATACGCTATATACCATTTGTTCACATCTGTAATAATGGAAAAAAACCTATCCAGAAATCCGGTAGAAATTGTATGATTGAAGAAGTAAAAGACTGTTAAATCTATTGAATACAAGAAGTCCATAATGGCACTATATGTGAAGTATTATTTTGATACAAAACTAATAAAAAAAGCATTTATACTAAATTTTTAGAGATACTTTTGGATTTTGAAGGCGTAAATAGAAAAAATAATAATTCCTCAACCTTAAGCTTATCTGTACTGGATTTTATTCTTACCGGCAGGTTTCCGTTTTCGAATAAAACATACCAGGAAGTAAGGCAGCAGCTGGATGTTCTGTTAATTGTTCCGCTTCGTATTATGGCATTGCTGGCTGCTGTGTTTGGTTTATTTGCAATGATTTTTGAAATAAAATACTTTCCTCACCAAAGTGTTGAAATATATATTATCCGTTTGACCTCAACGGTTATAGCGTTTATAGTACTCGCTATGTTGACAGCAGGAATTTCAGTAAGACGTTCTCGTGCACTTGTTCACGTACTTCTTCTTACTATAATTGTAACCTCCGGTTTGATGATTTATATTCTTCCCAAATCCTTATTTGTTAACGCAAGCATCACGGGATTAATAATCTTTACATCAGCACTATTTTTAAGCTGGGAAATACGGAATCAAATAATAGTTGCGATTTATTTTAATATAGTATTTGCAGCAGCAATATTGTTGAGCGACCGGGCCATATATTTTCTTCCCAATATGTTCGAATCAGTATTATTCGTACTGTTTCTCAGCTTCGCTTCCATAATTGCATGTGCTGTTAACTTCAGAGCACGTTTGTTAATTGTTGAGAGAAATCTTGCAATAGAACAATCAGAACAGAAGTACAGATCAATAATAGATAACTCTGCCGAAGGAATATTTCAAACAACCCTGGATGGTAAGTGGCTTACAATTAATAAAGCCTTTTCTGCAATACTTGGATATAAAGATGAACAAGAACTGATGCAAGTGTATGTAAACGATATTTATTTTGAAGAAAGTGATCGAAAAAAGTTAATTGACGAGCTTAAGAAGAGCGAGCAGATAGAGAATTATAGAATCAGGTTAAAAAGAAAAGATGGCACAGCAGCAGTTGTAAGTCTTAATGATAGAATTGTAAAAGATGATAACGGTGAGGTTTATCTTGAAGGTAATATTTCTGATATCACTGATCAGGTAAAAGTTGAAGAAGAGCGATTGCAGATGGAAAATATGTTAAAGCAGGAAAAGGAGAAGACAGAAAAATTAGCTGCAGAAGCAATCAGAATAAGCGGAACTAAAAGTAAATTTCTTGCAAATATGAGCCACGAAATTAGAACTCCGATGAATGGAATTTTAGGATTTCTCACTTTAATAGAAGCAGGTGCTTACGAAAATAATGCTGAGTTGAAGCAGTTTTCAACTAACGCGCGGCAGTCTGCTGAGTCACTGCTGGAAATAATTAATTCAATTCTTGATCTTTCTAAAATTGAAGCAGGTAAAGTTGAAATTGAAAGAGTTCATTTTAATCTTTTAAATGTTATTGACCAATCAATCTCTGTTGTATCATCGAAAGCAGCAGAAAAGAGAATAAAAATCCTAAAAGAAATTCAACATTCAACTGAACACAGGCTTATTGGCGATACAACAAAACTTAGACAGATAATAATCAATCTGCTGAGTAACGCAGTCAAGTTTACTAAGGAAGGTGAAATCAGGTTAAAAGTTAGTACGACACCTGTTGCTGAAAATGAAGTTGAACTTACTGTATCGGTGGTAGACTCTGGTATCGGTATTCCAGCAGATAAATTGAGTGATCTTTTCAAACCATTCTCTCAAATAGATGGTTCGGAATCTAAGCAATTAGGTGGAACCGGACTTGGCCTTGTGATTTGCAAGGAATATGTTGAATTACTCGGCGGTGAAATAAATGTTGAAAGTAAGCCGGGAAAAGGCAGTACCTTCGACTTTAAAATTAAGTGTGGAGTTCAACCAAAATCAATCTACTCTGACACAACAATTTCAAGTGACAGAAGCCACGATGAAAATATAACCCTCACTCATAAAGTTGAATTTAATCAAAATGGTTTCAAAGAGAAGCGGGCGAAGTACAAGGTTTTGGTGGCAGAAGATAATCTGATTAATCAGAAAGTTTCACTTAAAATGCTAAGTGCAGCAGGTTATAATTCTTCAGCAGTTTCAAACGGAAAAGAAGCAGTTGAAGCAGTGATGCGTGGAGATTTTGATATAGTCTTGATGGATATTCAAATGCCTGAAATTGATGGTTATAAAGCAACAGAACAAATTCGCTCTTTGAAAAATTCTAAAAAAAATATTCCGATCATTGCGCTTACTGCTCACGCTTTAATTGGAGACAGAGAAAAATGCCTGAACGCTGGAATGACCGACTATATTGCAAAACCAGTACTCGGACAAGAACTCATAAAGAAAATTGATTCACTTTTTAAGATTAATAGTAACGGCACAAGCTCAGATGCTGTACCTAAAGAGAAAGTTAATTCTTTAATTGATAAAGAGAGACTTCAAAAAGTGAGCCTTGGTGATTTAGAATTTGAGAAGGACCTTCTTGAATCATACATTTATGATGTCGATCAGAAATTAAAAATCCTGAATGAGATGTTGACCAAAAAAGAGCTTGGACGAATAATCGAGCTTGCTCACACAATTAAAGGGGCAAGTTATTCTGTTGGTGCTATGAAGGTTGGTGATGAGGCTCTGGCAGTTGAAATATCTGGTAAAAATAATGATTGGTCAAACGTACAGGATCGACTGGAAAAATTAAATATTGCTTTGGACGAAACTAAAAACGAACTGAAGCAATATCTTGTAAAAATAAATGAGGCTATCTCATAGCTCAAATTTTTATGGTAGTGGGGCTGACTAAAAAGTAAATTTATGGGTCATTGCGATGGCGATTAGCCGAAGCAATCTTTTGATTTTAATTAAAAAAAGAGATCACTTCGTTTCACTCGTGATGACATCCTTACTTTTTAGTCAGCCCCAAAATTTAATAAATACGCAACTTAAAAGTTGCGGCTACCGGACTTTTAATACTTATGAGACAGCCTCGTGATTTAAGCTTCTACCGCAACAACTTCGTGTTCAAATTTCATTAACACATTTCGTATAGTTTCAATTGCAAAATCAATTTCTTCTTTGGTGATTACCAGCGGGGGAGCGAAACGAATTATATCACCATGTGTCGGTTTCGCGAGTAATCCATTCTCTTTAAATTCTACACAAACATCCCAGGCTGTCTTTCCGGATTTGGTTGGTTTGATAACGATTGCGTTAAGTAATCCTTTTCCTCTAACGAGTGTGACTATTTGGAGTTCATCAATTATTTTTTGCATTTCCTGCCTGAAATATTTACCAAGCTTTTCAGCATTCTCGGCAAGCTTTTCATCCTTTAGTACTTGTAACGCTGAGATTGCAACTTTTGCTGCCAGAGGATTTCCACCAAATGTTGAACCGTGCTGACCAGGTTTAATCGTCAACATAACATCATCGTCTGCAAGAACGGCTGATATCGGCATCACACCGCCGGATAAAGCCTTACCAAGAATAAGAATATCAGGTCTTACATTTTCATGATCGCAGGCGAGAAGTTTTCCTGTTCTGCATAATCCTGTCTGAACTTCATCAGCAATAAATAAAACATTTTTGGATTTACAGAGATCGTAAGCTTTTTTCAAATATCCTTCATCAGGAACCATAACACCGGCTTCACCTTGAATTGGTTCAACCATAAATGCACAAACATTCGGATCTTCGAGTGCTTTTTCTAATGCGGGTATATTATTGTAAGGTATTATTTCAAAACCAGGCATAAACGGTCCATATCCTTCATAACAGTCAGGGTCAGTAGATGAAGAAACTGCTGCCAAAGTTCTTCCCCAAAAGTTTCCTTCGGCGAAAATTACTTTTGCTTTATTATTTTCAATTCCTTTTACGGTATAAGCCCACTTTCTTGCAAGCTTCACTGCAGTTTCACCGCCTTCAACACCAGTATTCATTGGAAGAACTTTATCATAACCAAAATATTCTGTGATGTATTTTTCGTACTCTCCGAGAACGCTGTTATAAAAAGCACGTGAAGTCAAAGTAAGTTTTTGAGATTGTTCAATTAAAGCATTAACAATTTTCGGATGACAATGTCCCTGGTTAACTGCAGAATATGCTGAAAGAAAATCTAAATATTTTTTTCCTTCAACATCCCAAACCCAAACACCTTTTCCTTTATCAATAACAACATCGATTGGATGGTAGTTGTGAGCGCCGTATTTATCTTCGAGTTTTATGAAATCCTGTGAAGTCATATCGTTTCCTTGTTTTTAGTTTGAAAATTACCCTGCAAAATTAAAGGGGATAGCCTACACTTCCAATGAAAAAGGATGTTTATCATCACACTGGAGCTAAATTTTGTAACTTTAAACCATCAAAAATTTAATAGTTTGAAGAGAGATTTTTATGGAAATTGAGACATATTCAATAAGCATATCAACAAAAGGAAATTGTGAAATGGTTGACATCACTGACAGGGTTAGTGAGCTAATAAGCGGCAATAACTTCACTGAAGGAAATGCACTTGTTTTTGCCGGCGGTTCAACTGCCGGAATAACAACCATCGAATATGAGCCGGGTTTACTTAAAGATTATCCAAAGTTTTTTGAAAGAATAGCTCCAGCGAGTATCAACTATGAGCACGACAACACCTGGCACGATGGAAATGGACATTCCCATGTAAGAGCTGCTATTCAGGGTGCTTCATTGACTGTTCCATTTTCAAAAGGAAGAATGCTGCTTGGAACCTGGCAGCAGATTATTTTTGTTGATTTTGATAATCGTT
>JAXHLB010000025.1:0-8715 GCA_034522695.1 Ignavibacteriaceae bacterium
TGAGAGCATTTATGGAAACAAACATTGTTTTACAAATTATCACAATAATTGGATTAATTTTTATTTGGTATTATCAGAAGAATAAAATTAGTTCAATGAAACAAACAATTGATGACCCAAGAAAAATCACTTAGTGCATTAAAGACTTTTTTTGATGTAGTAAGAATAGTATGAGATTAAAAAATATGTTGAATTAGTAACTGATAATATTAGAATGGAATCAGAAGCTGAAAAGAGAGCATTCGAAGAGACAATTAAAAAAGAATTTCAAGAAGGAAAAAGTGTTATCAAAAAATCACCTATAAATATTGATGGTATTTAGAGATGTTGTTACATTAATGTTTGCATTTGCACATAGATTGCCACCGAATATCCGAAACATAATTTTTAAGACTATGGATTACGAGTCCAAAGAAGCTAAGAAACATATCGAAAATCTTAGGGAAAAATTCGCTTCCAGGTAAAATACCTCAATCATTAAAAGGTAATATATTAAGTAATAAAGGGATCTTAAAGGTTAAATAAAGCCGTTTCTAAAGATTAACATTATAACTTGTAACTGCAATAAAAAAAGCTCTTCAATCGAAGAGCTTTTTTGTGTGAGAAAATTTATGAGTGAGTTACGCTTTTTTCTGTAAAGCGTTAAGGTGTCTTGTTAGACTTGATTTCTTTCGTGAAGCAGTATTCTTTTTAATAAGACCTTTTGTAGTTCCTTTGTCAAGAATGCCAACTGCTTCTTTGTAAAGTTTTTCAGCTTCTTCTTTAGTGGTCGTAGCTAAAACTTTCTTAACGCTGGACTTAATCCGCGTTGCACCTTGCTGGTTAATTACTCTTTTTCTATCGTTAGTTCTAATTCTTTTTCTTTGCCGATTTATGAGTTGCCATTAAATGTAAATCCTTCTTTTTTAACTAATTATAACTTCTTTTGGTCAAAATTTGAGTGGCAAATATAGGCTATATGGGGTTTGAAATCAACCTTTGGTGAGGGTAACTTTTGCAGGTAGTTTACTTAAATCCCGAACTGACCCCGAAGGTAAACCCTGAACTTGTTTCAGGATCTTGATTCTATTACAGGATTAAATTATTAAGATCATATAAAAAACTCAAGACCCTGAAACAAGTTCAGAGTAAATTCATGCTCAAAATCAACGAAATATATCATTCAATCCAGGGAGAAAGCACAAGTGCCGGAAGACCGTGTGTTTTTGTCCGGCTGACTTACTGCAATCTTCGCTGCACTTACTGCGATACCGAGTATGCTTTTTATGAAGGAAAAGATTTTTCAGTAGAACAGATAATTGATGAGATAGAAAAATACAATTGCAAACTCGTTGAAGTAACCGGCGGTGAACCGCTTGTCCAAATGGATGAATGTCTGGATTTGATGAAACGACTTTGTGAACTTGGTTACGAAGTGATGATTGAAACAGGAGGAAGTCTTCCGATAAAAGAAATTGATCATCGTGTGAAAATAATTATGGATTTGAAATGTCCGTCAAGTGAAATGGAAAAAAAGAATCTTTATGAAAATGTTCAGTATCTAAAACAAACCGATGAACTTAAATTTGTAATCGGAATCGTGAAGATTATGATTGGACAGTTGACACATTGAAAAAATATAACTTAAAAGGAAAGTGCGAAATACTTTTCTCAGTTGTGTTTGGAAAACTTGAACCTGTTGAACTTGTTGAACTGGATTTTGGAAGATAAACTTGATGTGAGATTTCAACTTCAGATGCATAAATACATATGGCATCCGGAAACAAAAGGAGTGTAATATTGTAGATAGAATCGAACAATCAGTCAAATCAAAACCCGAGAAATGAAAGCGAAGTTGATCGTCAGATTTCAGAAACTTAATAAGCTTCTATTGAACAGGTCTGGCAGATGTTAAAGCCGGCAGGATAATACTCTCGCAAAAATAGAACAGTACCAAGAATCGGTTGAGTAAATAGATCTACGCAGTTTTTATTAAAAAGAATAATTAAAATTGAGATGAAAATAGCAAAAGAATTCAGATGGAAAATGGGGCACAGGCTTCCCGAGCATTTTGGTCTGTGCAAAAACATTCACGGACATTCGTACAAAATGCTTGTTGAGTTTGATGGTGAAATTGATAAGCAGGGAATGATAATTGATTACTACGATGTTGAAAAAATCATCAATCCAATAATTGAAAAGCTCGATCACTCTTTTATGGTCAACAAGAATGATAAAGTTGTTCTTGAGTTTTTAGAGAAGATGAATTCAAAAAAAGTCGTTGTGGATTTTCAATCAACTGCAGAGAAATATATGTCTTTACCTTCTGAATGAAATTGAGAAAGCATCATTGCCGGAAAATGTGAATGAAATAAAAGTCCGTGTGTACGAAACATCTAACGATTATGCAGAAGAGAAGCTGACATTAAGATGATTACTTTGTAATATAATCTTCAATGACTACCACCGCTGTAATTATATTCATCATAACTTTTCTCGGGATAATTTATACCCGCCTTCCGAAAGTAAATATTGACCGTCCTTCCGCAGCATTCTTTGGTGCTGTTGCGATGATTTTATTCGGAGTGCTCACATTTGAAGAAGCAGTTCTTGCAATTGACTTCAACACAATTGCACTTTTACTCGGAATGATGATCGTAATTGCTGTACTTGAATTAGACGGCTTCTTTACATTCATTGCAGAAAAAACAATCTCACTTTCTAAAAGCAGAAACCAGCTTTTAACGATTATTATTTTTGTAACAGGAATTGCAAGTGCCTTCCTTGTAAATGATGCAGTTGTTTTGCTCTTCACTCCTGTAATTATTCAAATCTGTCGCTCTGCGAAAGCTAAATCCAATCCCATATTTGGTGGCAGAAATATTGGCTTCAAACATTGGAAGTGCAATGACAATTACAGGCAATCCGCAGAATATTTTAATCGGAATGCAGTCCGGAATTCCCTATACATATTTTTTACTTCACCTTCTGCCTGTTTCTTTAATTGGAATGATATTGATTGTAGTGACCATTAAACTTTTATTCAGAAAAGAATTCGGGAAGGAAACGGAGCTTAAATTCCAGGAAGATAATTTCATTATGATTTTAAATCGATGAGAATTTCTGTTCCGATTTTTATAGGGATAATTCTTCTCTTCTTCTTCAGTCATACTTTTAATATTTCTATTCCACTTATAGCTTTAACCGGAGCTTCTCTTATTTTAATCTTTGGAAAAATAAAACCTTCAAAAGTTATCAAAGAAGTTGATTGGGTTTTATTGTTATTTTTTGCCGGACTGTTTATAGTTGTTCACGGAATAGAAAAAGTCGGAGTTCTTGATCAGTTTATTAACAACACTCCAATTAGCAATAACTTTGAAGGGATAGTTAGTCTTCATGTGTTAAGTCTGGTACTTTCACAGATTGTAAGCAACGTTCCTTACACAATTCTGATGCTTCCAATTTTGAAATCAGCTTCGAGCGATCTTTTGTGGTTATCATTAGCATCTGCAGCAACACTTGCCGGGAATGCAACTATTATTGGGGCTGTTGCAAATCTGATTGTAATTGAAGTTGCCAAAAAGTATAATATCGAAATCGGTTTTTGGCAGTTTTTCAAAGTTGGAATTATTATTACAATAGTTACTCTTTTGATTTCAGTTCTAATTCTTTACTTACAACTGACATACTCATTATTATAGTTGAACAAATTGAAACACCGAAGACCAGATAAAAAGAAATTTATTCCGAAGAATCATTTTAGTGAAAGGAAAAAGTTTTCAGATAGAAAAGATTTTTCTCGCTTCAAACTTTATGTCGAATACGAAGGAACCCGTTATTCAGGCTGGCAGAAGCAGGAGAATGCTAAAACAATTCAGGGAACAATTTCTAAAGCTGCAATAGATATTTTCGGAAATGATTTTAGAGATTTGCAGGGTTCCGGAAGAACCGACAGCGGAGTTCATGCAATTTGCCAGGTTGCTCACCTTGATGCAAATACTGTTCTCGCACCCGAAATAATACGGATGAAACTGAATGATCTCCTTCCACACGACATCAATATTTTAGAAGTTGAAAAAGCCTCACAAAACTTTCATGCCAGGCACGATGCAAAGTCACGCAGCTACCTTTACCAGATTTCGAAACGAAGAACAGCTTTTGGAAAAAACTATGTCTGGTGGATTAAGGATAAACTCGATTTTAAAAAGATGGAATCAGCATCAAAAATATTTTGGGAATGCACGATTTCTCATCATTTTCAGACGACGATCCCGAAGAAAAATCAACAAAGGTTTTGATTGATGATATTAATTTGAAAGAAGATGGAGATTTAATTCTGGTAAGAATTGTTGGCTCACATTTTATCTGGAAAATGGTTCGTAGAATTGTTGGAGTCTTGGTTGAAGTTGGAAGAGGAAAAAAATCAGAAAAGGATATTTTGAATTATTTAAGCAATAAATCAAATGAAGTCGCAAAGTTTACAGCTCCACCTTCGGGATTATTTCTTGAGAGAGTATTTTACGAAGGAGATAAGCTAAAATTCGAACAGGTTCATTCACCGTTTTTAATTATTCCCAAATACTTGTCAGCTGACAGTCGGTGATTGTTATTTAAATTTATTTTTTTGAGTTTTGATTTATTAACTTTGTGTAACAATGAAGAAAATTAACTTTACAAGTACAAATGGTTTTGGAACTGCACCAGTTTTCTTTACAGCAATTTCAACAATTCTCGGCGCAATACTTTTTCTGCGTTTCGGATTTGCTGTTGGCTCCTTGGGGTTTTTTGGTGTACTCCTGATAATAATAGTTGGACATCTGGTTACTATACCTACTGCCCTTGCAATATCGGAATTAGCAACCAACCAGAAAGTCGAGGGAGGCGGAGAATACTTTATAATATCAAGATCATTCGGTTTGAATATTGGCGCTACAATTGGTATCGGACTATTTCTTTCGCAGGCAATAAGTGTAGCATTTTATGTAATTGCATTTACTGAAGCATTTCAACCTGTATTTGAATGGTTAAGGATTAATTACAATCTGTATCTGCCAAGACAGGTTATTAGCATTCCCGCAACAATTATCCTTTCACTGGTAATGATTTTTAAAGGAGCTAACATTGGAGTAAAGGCACTTTATGTTGTAGTTGCTGTCTTGTTTATCTCAATTATTTGTTTCTTCCTTGGAAAGCCGATAAGTGGTTCTGATTCTGTTGGGGTTTTCAACAATGCATTCAACGGCACTCAGAATTTTTTCATAGTCTTTGCAATTGTATTTCCAGCATTTACCGGAATGACTGCAGGAGTCGGATTATCCGGAGACTTAAAGAAACCGGGTAAGTCTATTCCCTTAGGTACTATTGCAGCGACAGCGACAGGCTTTATCGTTTACATATTTATTATACATAAACTTGCAGTTTCAGCAAGTCCGGAAGATCTTCTTTCCAATCAACTTGTAATGTCTGATATTGCTCTTTTCGGATGGATTATAATCCCTCTGGGTTTAGCGGCCTCAACCATATCTTCAGCAATAGGATCATTTCTTGTTGCACCGAGAACTTTGCAGGCACTGAGTGCAGATCGTTTCTTCCCCTTTCCATTCGCAAATAATTTTCTTGCCAAAGGTGTCGGTGCACTTAATGAACCCAGAAATGCCTCAATAGTAATTGGAGTGATTGCATTAATATTCGTTACGCTTGGAGATGTTGATATTGTTGCTTCAATAATTACTATGTTTTTTATGGTTACTTATGGCTCACTTTGCCTGATTTCATTTTTATATCACTTTGGTGCAGATCCTTCCTACAGACCAACATTCAAATCCCGCTGGTATATTTCTCTATTGGGATTTTTGGTAAGTCTTCTGCTTATGTTTCAAATAAGCACATCTTATGCACTTCTCTCAATTATGATTTTCATAATTATTTATGTACTAATCAGCAAAACTCACAAAGACAGGCAGGGAATTGCAGCAATATTCCAGAATGCTATGTTTCAGCTAAGTAGAAATGTTTTTGTTTATCTGCAGAAATCTAAAAAGGCTGATATTAAAAAAAATTGGAGACCATCAGCAGTATGTCTTTCAAGAAGTTCATTTGAGAGAGATCGTGCGTTGCAACTCTTAAGCTGGATTTCTAACAGGTTTGGGTTCGGTACTTATATTCATCTGATAGAAGGTTATTATTCCAAAAGCACCAGTGCCGAATCAGGTAAAATACTTGAAACACTTATTACAAGATCCGGAAGGTTTAAAGGTAATATTTATATCGATACGATTATCTCCCCGTCGTTCACTTCGGCGATTGCTCAGATAGTTCAGCTGCCCGGTCATTCCGGAATGGAAAACAATATGATAATATTTGAATTCGATAAGAACAATCCTGTCAATCTTGAACAGATAATTGAAAATCTTGCACTTGTTCAGGCAGGAGATTTTGATGTTTGTATACTCGGCACATCGGCACGCACAATTAATTTCGAAAATGGAATACATATCTGGCTTAGAAACTGGGACTTTGAAAATGCTAACCTGATGATACTTTTAGCTTATATTTTGCTCGGTCACCCTGATTGGGAAAAGGCGTTCATAAAAATCTTTAGTGTGTGCAAAGTGGGGGGGAAAGAAAAGGAAAAGGAAAAACTTAACCAGCTTGTTCTTTACGGAAGGCTGCCAATCTTTGAAAAAAATATTCAGGTTATTGAAATGGAAGAGAAGACCAGTTTCAAATCACTTGTAAATGAATATTCTGTGGAAGCTGGTTTAACAATTATCGGTTTTCAAGAGGAATTTTTAAAGCAGGAAGAGACTTCTTTCTTCAATGGATATGATAAAACAGGCGATATTCTTTTTGTTGATGCGAAGGGGTTGAAAGAGATATAAATATTATTATTTTCAAGTAAACTCAAAAGAGACTAATATTCAATAAAGAAGATATTCAGTTTCAAAATATTGAGCTTCAGTAAAAATTGGCTGACTAACTCATTTAACTTACTACTTCTTTAAAATAACTTCATATAGATCCTGTCTTCTATCAAACCAGTTCAAAGTACTGCCTTGAGATCTGTGTCTTTTTAACAACTCAAGATCCACATCGTGAATAACTACTGTTTCAACATTAGGTGTACATTCAGCTGCGATGGCATCACGAGAAAACATAAAGTCAGAAGGAGTATAAATTCCTGACTGAGCATATTGTATATCCATATTTTCAACGAATGGAAGATTACCAACATTGCCGGCCATAACTGCATAAACTCCGTTTTCAATACATCTTGCCTGAACGCACTGCCTTACTCTTAAATAACCATATCTTTCATCTGTGCAGAAGGGTACGAAAATAATCTCTGCACCTTTGGATACAGCAATTCTGCTTAATTCCGGAAATTCTACATCATAACAAATTTGAATATTAATTTTACCACGGTCCGTTTCAAAGACTTCAACTTTATCTCCCGGTTTTACACCCCACCATCTTCTTTCATTTGGAGTAATATGAATTTTATATTGCTTTTCTATTGTACCATCTCTTCTAAATAAATATGCAATATTGAATAGATCATCATCTTCTTTTGTAAAGTGAGAACCTCCGATAATATTTATATTGTATTTAATAGATAAGTGGTTAAAAAGTTCAAGGTATTGTGGAGTAAACTCTGCAAGATGTCTTACTGCTATTCCGGGTCTTTCATTTGGTAAAAACGATAAAAGCTGAAGTGTGAATATTTCCGGGAAGACTACGAAATCGCTTTTATATCCGGAGGCAACATCAGTAAAGTATTCACATTGCTTGGCAAAATCCTCAAAGCTCTTAATTTCACGCATCATATATTGCACAGCACATATTCTTGCCTTTTTGGAGGTGATGATTTTTTTCCCTATTGGCGGAACATAATCTATGTTTGACCATTCCAATAAAGTTGCATAACCGGATGATTCTTTATCTCCCGTTAAGTACGCAGGTATAATTCTTTTTAGAACAAAACCATTTGCAAGTTGAGATGTAAGCACGGGATCGAAGATATCTTTATTAATTACTTTTTCAACGTACTCCCTTGCATTCATCTTTTTTTCATACTTAGCATAGTTCGGAATTCTACCGCCTATGACAATGTTTCTAAGATTATTTTTTACTGCAATTTCTTTTCTTGCATCATAAAGTCTTCGAGCGAGCTTCATTGATCTGTAATCCGGGTGAACCATTATTTCAATACCGTACAATGTTTCAGCATCGGGGTCATGGTTGGTTATATAGCCAGAGTCGCTTAAAGTTTGCCAGTTATCACTTTCACTATATAGATCGAAGTCTATAATCAGACTGCTGGAAGAAGCAACTATCCTTTTATTAATTTCGACGCAAATTTGTCCTTCAGGAAAAATTTTAAGCTGGCTTTCAATTTGTTCTTTCTTCCAGGTATGCATACCGAGGAAGCAGAGTTTTTGCAATTCTACTATCTGCTCATAGTCTTTTAATTGCAGAGGTCTCACTTTAATTTTTTTTTCGAGGGTTTTTAGGTCAATCTTCTTCATTGCAAGCCTTTGATTTTAAATGAGTAATATTTTAATAATAGTAAAATTATTTTATTTACTCAAGGATTAAGTATAAAATTAATCTTAAAAGAAGGACTTATCAATTTGATATTGCCCGACCAGAAACTTCTGAAAATTATAATTTAACTTTGCGGTGTGCTCTTCATTGGAAGTATAGTATAAAAAGAAACAAGATGGATAAACTATT
>JAXHLB010000026.1:0-8828 GCA_034522695.1 Ignavibacteriaceae bacterium
GAATAGATGGAATGATAAATTCGTTTTATTATAGCGGGAAATATAAGGAAAATGCTCCAGTCATATTTGGTAAAAGATTAGTTCTTTTAACAGAAAGAAAAAAAACTATTTCAAACGTAGAAAATATTTTAAAAAATCAAGTCGCTTCAATCATCACTATCGTCAGATCATCACTCAGGGGAATGTTCCCGGTAAAAGTTTTAACATCATTGTAAAGAGTATTAACAGTTGATAAAGGTTTTCGCAAGCTTTGTAATAACCTGTGTTCTTCGAACATTTCTTTTTTAGTATTCATTGCCTCGGATACACCATCTGAGTAAAGAAAAATTTTATCTCCTGATTTCATTGAAAAATTGTATTCTTTGTAATTGTGTTCTTTTATGCCCAGAGGCAGTCCCGACTCCATCGAAAGGAAACTAACTTTGTTATCAAAAGAAATTACTGGAAGATGGTGGCCTGCGTTAGCTATAGTAATAACTTTGGAAACGGGATCAATAACTCCATAAATTAGCGTTATAAATCTGTTTACCGGTAAATCGATAGTCAAAATATCATTTACTTTTTTTAATACTTTAGCTGGTGATTCTTCCTGCAAAGAAATCATCCTTATTATAGTTCTGGCAGAAGCCATGAGCAAAGAAGCTGCTAAACCTTTTCCAGCAACATCAGCTAAAACGACCCCTGTTTTTCCCGATGGAAGTTCAATGTAATCGAACCAATCACCGCCGACTTCAATGCAAGGCTCGCACATTCCTGTTACATGAAAATCTTTTATTTCCGGTGAATTCTTCGGGAATAAATTTTTCTGGATTATACTGGCCTCTTTAATATCCCTGAGTATAATTTCTTTTTCTCTTTTCTCCTCCTCAAAAAGCAAAGCATTCTGAATGGCAATTGATACGTGCCCGGCGAGCGTTTTTAACACATTAATATCATGTTCTGAAAATCCGTCTCGCTCAGTATGCTGTGCATTAATAATCCCAAATACTTTTCCTTTTGAAACCAGAGGGAAATCGACGTGAGACTGGCTCTTAAAATCACAAGGTAATTCATCTGGATACTCGCTGATATCAGGATAGTAAATAATTTTATTCTTATAAAAAGATCGCCAGACAATTCCTTCACCAGGATTAAATTTGTCACCAACGTTAATAGTTTTATCATCCCAGCCGGTTACTGCAACTAACTCTAGCTGATTAGCAATACTATCATAAAGTAATACGCCACATTTTGTAAAGCCAAGTGTTTTTGATGCATCTTCAATTATCTGCTCAAGTAAATCTTTTAGATCAAGGATAGAATTAATTTTTTTAATAACCCGTTGAACGAGCATGAAGTCCTTTATCTGGAAATCATTTTCTTTCTCAATGGTTGAATATTCAGTCATTATACTTTCCTTTTATTAATATTTTAATTTTATCCCGAAATTCTCTTTGCAATATTGACTATTACATCAAGACTTTTATCAACATCTTCATCAGTAGTAGCCCATGAAGAAACGCTTATTCTCATTACTGTTTTTCCTTTCCATTTAGAGCCTCCCACCCAACAGGTTCCATCTTGTTGAATTTCGCTGATAATTTTTTCGTTTATCTCTGCACTGCCGAATGAAACCAAAACCTGGTTTATTACAACATTATTAAGAATGTCGAATCCTTCTTTACGAATACCGTCAGCAAACTTTTGTGCGTAACGACACGTTCTATCTATCAAATCAGCAATCCCTTTTTTTCCAAGAGAGTGAAGCGCTGCCCAGATTTCAATGGCTCTTGCCCTTCGCGAAAGTTCAGGTGTATATTGATAAGGAATTCTTGTCCCCGACTGGTCAAGATAATCACCTTCCATTGACATTGCCGTTCTCAAAGCATCTGGCTTACTGCACAACACAATTCCGCTATCATAAGGCACGTTCAACCATTTATGAGCATCGGTTGCCCAGGAATCAGCAAACTCGTATCCTTCGGTTAAATAAGATTTGTCCGGTGAAGCACCTGCCCATAAACCAAACGCTCCATCTACATGAACCCAGGCTCCTTTGCTTTTTGCAATTGGAATTATTTCTGCCGCTGAATCAAAAGCTCCTGTGTTCACATTTCCAGCCTGAAGACAGACAATAGTTTTTTCATCTATATCTGTCGGAAATTTACCAACAATCATTCTTCCCTGCTGATCAACCGGAACCTTTATTACTCTTTCTCTTCCAAACCCGACAAGACTTAAGGCTTTCAGCAGACTTCCATGAGCATCTTCGCTAACTACTACTTTAATAGGAGGAGCGCCAAATAATCCATTGGCCTGAACGTCCCATCCTTGTTTTTTCAATATGGAATGTCTTGCGGCCGCAAGTCCACAAAAGTTTGCGACAGTAACTCCGGTTACAAATCCAGCAACAGCATTTTTCGACACAGGAAGTATTTCGCTCAACCAGCCCGAGCAAACTTTTTCCAGAGTTGCGCCAATCGGACTTGTAACTTCAAGCCCGGAATTTTGATCCCATGCACCTGCCAGCCAATTAGCTGCAAGTGAAACCGGATTTGAGCCACCAATTACAAACCCAAAATATCTTCCGCCTGCATTAGCAATGGCTCCTTTAGATCCAATTTCATTCAGCATCCACATAGTTAATTCCGGGTCGCTTGGTTTTTCAGGAATTGGTTCAATAAAACCTTTTAACTTTTTCAGATCATCCGGAGATGGGAACGCTCTTCGATCTTTCAGTGAATCGAGGAATTGAATTCCCATTCTTGAAGCATTTGTCAATAGTCTGCTTCTGTTTTCTGAATCAAGATTTAACTCCTGATAAGAGTTTTGAAATTCAGATTTTTTACTCATTGGCTTCCTATCTTTTAGTTTTTCAATTGTCAGTTCAGACATAATATTTTTTCCTTTTAATTTTATAATAATCCCTGTGCAATTACAAACGGCACAATTATATAAAGTATTGTATCCCTCACAGTGTAGTAACCAATAACCACCGCAAATACTTTCCATCCTCTTTTTTTTAGCAATGCTTTGAAGCCTTCTCGTTTAACAATCAGAATACTATCGATTATGTAATACTTGTAAAATCTAATAAAAATATTTCTGGCCGATAATTTCTCTAATGCTGCTTCGAGTGTTTTCATTTTTGTCTCCTTTAGGACGTGAGATAATGTTTTGTAGAAATTTATTTTTTAATACTTGTTTATCTCACGTCCTGAATTTTTGATTGTTAACTCATCCCCCTCTCATTTTATGAAAGAGACGGGATCTCCCCGCGACCTTACAAACATAAAAATACCAAAAAACAACAATTATAACACAACCTCTTATAAAGAGAAGGGGCGAGTTCTTTTAGTTATTCTTATTCAACCTCACCAAACGCGGGCTGAGAGGTTTTTGATTTCTTTCCAAACGGAAATATCATCGGAACACTTCTTCGGTAGTTGATGTATTTCTTTCCATGTTCTCTTACCAGATCTTTTTCTTCAAGCACTATTGCAACGAAGATGTACGCTGTTGTTGCAATTGCGAATACAAGATGCGCAATCGTCATAACAGGAGTTGACCAGAACATAAGTAACCAGCCTAAGTAAAGAGGATGACGGACAACTTTGTACGGACCGGGAGTTACAAAGCCAAGTGGTTTGTATTCTTTCTTTCTCCAATACAACCATACCTGTCTTAATCCAAAAAGATCAAAATGATTGATTAAGAAAGTCGTAACGAGGACTATCAGCCAGCCTGCTATCATTAAACCATTCAACACAGGCTCGAGCAAAGTATTCTGCACGTTCCATATTGCAACGCCCATTGGCTGCCACAGCCAGTAAAGCAGAATTACTGCAATACTTGAAAACAGAACATACGTGCTTCGTTCAGCAGCCTGCGGAATTATTTTTGTAATCTTCTCCTTAAAACCTTTTCGCGCCATTACACTGTGCTGGATTGCAAAGAGTGCAAGCAGTCCGGCATTAATTAATAATGCTGTCCCAAACGGACCGGTTGCCGGCGAATCAATTGTTTTAGGAACAATAAAGTTGCCCATAAATCCGGGCAGATATAAGAACACCCCAAAGAATATGAAGTAGCTTATTACTCCATATAAGAAAACAAGATGACGTTTCATTTCATCCTCCTTATATTAATGATTAGTAAGTTATTTTTCCATTCACGGTCTTGACCTCATCGCACCATTTTAAATTAACTACTTGAAGTCATTCTGGCTTGTCCAGAATCTGAACGCATTATTTACTGTAGATTCCAGACTCACCGATTAACGTCGGGTTCGCCGGAATGACAGACACTCTAAATTCGAATTGGCAAAACCGGAGGAAATTTCGGAGGCAAACTTAATTTTTATAGGAGGCGAAATATTTCAGAATTGTGTCAATGTTTTTAAGAATTGTTGCAGGCAGAAATGCCTATTTTAGTAGTTTTTAACTATTGTTGCAGATGTTTTAAGTATTGTTGCGAAACTATAAGGTGATGTGATTTTTGGCTAAAATAAGTTCCGCTTTTGACTCTTCTTGTACTCAGAGGGGGAACATCCAAACAATTCCTGGAATGATTTGTTGAAATATGCCTGCGAGTTAAATCCGACTTTATAGGCAATCTCAGCCATACTTCCCATATCCTGCAAAATTAATTGTGCGGCTCTCTGCAGACGGAAGTTCCGAATAAATTCTGTTGTTGATTGATTTGTTATTGCCTTTAACTTTCTGTGAAGCTGTGATCGACTCATTCCCATTTCATCGGAAAGCTTATCAACACCAAAACTTTGATCTTCCAAATTGGTTTCTATTATGGTTTTTATTTTTTCCATAAACTGAACCTGCGTTGATGAAACAACAACCTCTGTGGGTTTGAGCACCATTTCCGAGGTGAATTTCTGTCGTAGCTGTTCTCTGATTTTTATCAGATTTCTTACCCGTAGCTTAAGCTCTTCCGGATTGAACGGCTTGATAAGATAATCATCAGCACCGAGTTCAAGTCCTTCCAGCTTATCTTCAGTGGATGCTTTAGCAGTCAACAGAATAACAGGAATGTGGTTTGTTGTTTCATTAGTTTTCACTTTTTTACAGAACGTATACCCATCCATTTCAGGCATCATTACATCACTGATGATCAAATCAGGAATTACTTCGATTGCTTTGTCCAGCCCTACTTTTCCATTTGGTGATTCAATAACATGATAATTATCAGAAAGATTTTCTCTGATATATTTTCTCAGATCACTGTGATCTTCTACGATGAGAATAATATCCTTTTCTATTTTTATGATTGAATCTTCAGTAGTTACCGGGATTTCTTCCGAAACTTCGAATCCGCCTATTGTTTCAAACTTTTCGACTGTTTTCTCTTCTGTCGTATGTTTAACAATCTCATCGGCTTTCAAATGATCATTGCCCAGAGGAAACTTTACAACAAACTCTGTTACATCATATTCGCTTGAAACTGTTATCATGCCCTTATGCATTTCAACAAGTTCTTTAACAAGTGCAAGACCTATACCCGTTCCTTCAAACAATCCACTTTCTGCCCGATGTACTTTATAATACCTTTCAAATAAATGTGCGAGATCAGCTTTAGAGATTGTAACTCCGGTATTCACAACTTTTATTTCAGCTTGATTGTCCTGTACAAAAACTTTTACTTCTACTTCATTTCCATTGGGCGTGTATTTAACAGCATTTGAAACCAGATTAGAGATAATCTTTTCCATCTTATCTTTATCGAAAAACAGCCTTATTTTTTCATCCGTTATTTCATTAATATTTTTACCATTGAAATGAAGCTTTAACTTTTTCTGCTCTGCATACGAGGCAAACGAAACAAAAATTCTCTTTGCAAAAGTCACAATATCATTCTCAGAAGCTGCAAGCTTTGCCTTTCCCGATTCAATCTTCGAAAGCTCAAGTAATTGGTTAATTAGCTGCAGAAGCTTGACGGCATTTCTCTTCATTACTCCATAATCTTCAAGGTCTTTCTTCTCAGAAGTTTTTTGCTCAAATTTTTGAAGCAGACCAAGAATCAAAGTCAGGGGGGTTCTAAACTCGTGAGAGATATTTGCGAAGAAGTGTGATTTCAACTCATCAACTTCATGAAGTTTTTTTGCCTCAAAATCTTTAAGCTGAAGATCATTACGCAGTTTTACTCTTTTCATCTCATATTGACGAAGTGAGTACAAAATTGAAATTAAAAAAACAGCATACAACAAATACGCCCACCATGTCTGCCACCAGGGAGGAAGTAAAACAACACGTATTGAAATACCTTCGTCGTTCCAGATTCCATCGCTATTTGTAGCTTTCACACGAAAAACATATTCGCCGGGATCCAGGTTAGTAAACGTAGCAGTTCTCTGGCTACCGGCTTGTATCCAATCACGGTTGAATCCCTCCATCATATATGCATACTGGTTTTTATAAGGATTATTAAAATCAAGTGAAGCAAATTCAAAGGTGAAAAAGTTTTCATCGTGAGATAGAACAACTTCTTCAGTGTAGAAGATGTTTTGCTTTAATGGTGATTCTTCGCCCGGTAAAACAGATTTATTAAAAACTTTAAAATCTGTAAAAATAATGTTCGATAGTTTGCTCTTTGTTTTAAGATCGGCTGGATTAAACATATTCAATCCGTTTATCCCACCAAGAAAAATATTACCGTTCTGCTTACTCACATATCCTGCCCCGTGTATAAATTCATTTCCCTGGAGACCATCACTAACATCATAATTTTTAAAAGTATTCAATTCTACATTAAAGACTGAAAGTCCCTTATCTGTGCTTATCCATAAATTACCAATCTCATCTTCGGTTATGTAGTTGATGATATTACTTGGTAAACCATGCTCGGTTGAAAAGTATTGAAAGGATTTCTCTTTCGGGATCCATTTGTTCAGTCCGCCGCCAAAAGTACCGACCCAGAGATTGTTTTTTCGATCAAGATACAGGCAAATGATTCTGTTTCCGGATATTGATTTTTTGTCCTTAACATTATGCGTGAACCGTTCAAATAAACCTGTGTTCCTGTCAAGTTTGTTCAAACCACCGATGGAGGTTCCTGCCCAGATAAAACCATTTTCATCTTCGCAAACCGAAGTTACTTCATCTGTCGAAATACTTTTTTCATTCTTTGAATCATGTTTATAATACGTAAACGAATTATCACCAGGATTAAACTTATTCAAACCACCTGCGCCTGTTCCGATCCAGATTGTTCCATCCGATGATTCATAAATACAATGAATGAAGTCGCTGGCAATAGATTTAGAATTGTTGCGGTCATTAACTATCCGGCTAACCTTATCCCGAACTGGATCTATAACATAGATGCCTTTTCCAAATGAGCCAACCCAAATGTTTCCGTTTTTATCTTCATAAAATGTTCTTATTTCTATCGGACTGAAATAAGTTTTAAGATTTTTATCCGTATTAAAATATCTCAAAGCTTGCTTATCTGAGAACGGATTTGAAATTTTAACAATATTTCCTGAAAGTGTTCCGACCCAAAGATTACCCAAACGGTCTTCAATCAGGGAACCGATTCCCGATTTTTCATTTCCATCCGGATCAGGAATAACCAGATTTTTAAATCTTTCAGAAGATCGGTTGAATTTGTTTAATCCAGATGACGAAGTGCCAATCCATAAAACTCCATGCGTGTCCTCGAGTAAACTAACATGATAATCTTCTGAAATGCTTCCTACTTTGTTTGAGCTATTATAAAAATTTATTTTGCCGGTTAAAGGATTAAATCTGATGAGACCGGAACCATAAGTACCTGCCCAGACCGTATTATCGCTTCCCACAAATATCGTTCGCACTGAATGCTGCTGATGTCTATTTGAGTTATGTTCGGTTTGATTGATCTCATTATCCAAAAGATGTCTGCCAATAATTATCTCTTCTTCATCATAATCTTTGAGTTTAACAGAATACAGCCCGGAATAAGATCCGATCCAGAGTACATCATTTTTTATAAAGAGACTCATAATTCCGTTCAATGCGATATCATTGGGACTTTCAGGAAACATTTTATAGTTGAAAAACTTTTGCTTTTTCAGGTCATACCTGTCTAATCCCCCTCTTCCTCCAATCCAGATATTTTTATAACCATCTTCAACTACTTCCAAAATGAAATTATGACTAATTGATTCAGTGCCAGGAGATTCCTTTTTAAAATTCCTGAAGGTTTTTGTTTCAGGATTAAAATTACTGAGACCATTACGTGTAGCTACCCATAATTTTTTTTCGCTGTCCTCTATAATATTCCATACATAATTATCAGGAAGCGTATTTGATGAATCCGGATTATGTACGTATTGGGTGAACTTACCCGTTCGCAAATCAAATCTGCTCATACCTGCCCGGGTTCCAACCCAGAAAATTCCCGTGTCAGTTTCGCAAACAGTATTTACGGCATAATCAGGAAGGCTGTTTTCATTTCCAGGTTCGTGTCTAAACACTTTGAACTTGTAACCATCATAAAGGTTTAATCCATCCTGGGTCCCGATCCACAACAATCCTTTGCTATCCTGGTAAATACAAAGCACCTGGTTTTGAGATAGTCCCTGATCAACGGTGAAATAATCGACACGTAAATCGTTTACTTGTGGGAAGAGAAGGATTGTGAATAATGTAAAAATCCCAATCTGGATTAATATATTTATCCTGATTAGCTGCCTCATTAGTTTTTGATGATTTCAGATGTTATTGAAATTAGATGGGAAAATAAGATTTAGATTAAAAAGGACAAAGTGAATTCAGCTAAATTTTTGGTAATTATCAATAATTCCTCTTTATAACTCCGCCCATCAAATTAACGAAGCAATTCAATCCTATTCT
>JAXHLB010000027.1:0-90230 GCA_034522695.1 Ignavibacteriaceae bacterium
GTTTCTGTTTATCAGAAAGAGGATGTTTACCAAGCTTTCTTGAGTAGTGGTTTGAAATTCCGGCATGACAGATAAAACAATCACTTAAATCAAGAATCAATGGAGCTTTTATAATAAAGTTAAGATGCTTGTTCATTTCAGCGAAACGATTGCTGTATGAATCAAGTGTAGTCTCGGAACCATTAAAGACCCAGGATCTTCCCAGCATACTGGAGGGATGTTTTATAAAATAATAAAACATATAATCGTGATTGCCGGCAGTGAAAGTTATTTTGTTCTTTCTTACAAACTCAACAACCTCATAGCTGTACTTCCCTCTGTCCACAAGGTCACCCACTGCACATACCGGAATATCCGGATACTTCTTCAAAATAAGAGCGTAAAGTTTTTTAAGAGTATGAAAACAACCGTGAATATCCCCAATTACTGCTACCATAGTTAGATGTGTCTCGTTTCTTTTGCGTATTTAGTTAATTCGTCGCGGAACTTTGGATGAGCAATTCTTATTAGTTCCCTTGCTCTTTCCTTTAATGATTTTCCAAAGAGTTGAGCAACTCCGTATTCAGTTACAACATAATGCACGTCTCCACGAGATGTAACCACACCGGCTCCGGGATTTAACTGAGGAACGATTCGGGAAACTTCACCATCTTTTGTAATTGAAGGAAGTGCTATGATTGGTTTTCCACCTTCAGAATGAGCCGCTCCTCTGATAAAGTCTACCTGTCCGCCAATACCACTAAAAATTCTTGTTCCAATCGAATCAGCGCATACCTGTCCGGTGATATCAATTTCGATTGCAGAATTTATTGCAACCATTTTTTTGTTCTGCGCAATTATAAACGGATCGTTTACATATTCCTGAGGATGAAATTCTATCACGGGATTGTTATCAATAAATTTAAATACTCTTTTTGTACCCAAGAACAAACCCGACAATAATTTTGCCCGGATGAATTGTTTTTTCCTCTCCATTAATGATTCCCTCTTCAACAAGGTTAACAATTCCATCGGAAAACATTTCAGTGTGAATACCAAGATTTTTTCTATCATGTAAATACTTCATCACAGAATCAGGGATAGCGCCAATTCCCATCTGCAAGGTTGATCCGTTTTCAATTAATTCGGCAGTGTTTTTTCCAATAGCATCGTAAATCTTCATCATTTCTTCAGTTGTATTAGGATCAACCTGAGGCAGCTCCGAGATTGCTTCTGTGTGTTCTACAATATGATGAATTTTATTGATATGAATAAAGCTGTCCCCAAGACTGCGCGGCATTTCGCTATTGATTTGTGCAATTACAATCTTTGATTTTTCCGCTGCAGTTTTAATTGTACCCACATCAACTCCGTAGCTGCAAAAACCATGTTCGTCAGGAGGTGATACATTGAGTAAAGCTATATCTACAGGTATGATATTTCTTTTAAAAAGAAGTGGAACTTCAGAAAGGAAAATCGGAATGAATTCGGCTCTTCCTTCGTGCACAGCCTTTCGAACATTGGCTCCCGTAAAAAAAGCTTTATGCTTGAAGTGCTTTTCCATTCCCGGATCAACATAAGGTAACTCACCAACAATTAAGTATGTGATAAATCGTAACATTTTCAAGATCATCTTTTCTTCTTACCATTGCGCGAACCAATTCAAGAGGCACAGCACATCCGGGTTGAATAACAATGTTATCTCCCGACTTTATTCTTTTAACAGCTTCATCTGAAGTAGTTAACTTCTTACTATAAATATTATAAAGGTTTGCCGGTAAATTCTTTTTTCTTACTTCTTCCACAGTTATCATAAATTTTATTTTTTCTTTTACAGGATGATATTCACAAAGACATCATCAGGATCATTAATTAGTTGAAAATACGTGTAGCTTTTTGTAAGCCACTTCAAACGATTCAGCAATTGATTCATTTGTACAGACTCCGTTGTAGGTGCAAACTCCTTTAGCTAATCCTTCATCACCGAGTAAAGCTGGAGTTAAGCCGTTGTCTGCAATATCGTGAACATAATCGAGAACTGCATTATTCAAACCATAACTTGCAGTGCGGGCAACGAGCGATGGCATATTTGGTACACAATAATGAATTACATTGTGCATAGTATAAACAGGATCTGAAATTGTAGTTACTCTGCTTGTCTCAACACATCCACCCTGATCAATTGAAACATCAACAATGACTGCACCTTTCTTCATTTCTTTAACCATCTGCTCGGTTACAAGATGCGGTGCCTTTTCTCCTTTTATTAAAACCGCACCAACAAGCACATCCGCAAATTTCACACCACGTGATATGGTATAAGGGTTAGCCATAACCGTAGTAACTCCTCTGTGAAATTCAGTTTCTATTTGTCTTAATCGTGATAAATCTCTGTCAATTACAATCACCTGTGCACCTCTTCCCAAAGCTGCTCTGGCAGCAGTAATTCCTACAACACCAGCACCTAAAATTACAACCGCAGCAGGTGCAACTCCGGTAATTCCACCGATTAATATTCCTCTGCCGCTTTTTGTAAAACTTTCAAGGTATCGCTCTGCTACCTGAATAGCGAGAGGACCAGCTATTTCACTCATTGAGTGCAGGATTGGTAAACGTGAGTCATGTTCAATTAGCTCCAACCCGATGGCAGTTATCTTTTTGCTGAGAAGTTTTTCAAGAACATTTTTTTTACCCATGGTAAGAAGAAGAAAAGATAAAAGTATCTGGTTATCAACAAGTAGATCAGCTTCTTCTTCTGTGACGGGAGCTACCTTTCAGAACCATTTCAGCTCTGCCAAATGCTTCTTCTCTACTATAAACGATTGTTGCCCCTACTTCACGATATTCCTCATCCGTAAAGTGGCTGGCTTCACCCGCACCGCTTTGAAAATAGACTGTATGACCGGATCTAATTAGTGAGTCAACACCAGCAGGTGTAAGTGGTACTCGCTTTTCTTCCCAGCGAGTTTCAGTTGGTATTCCTATTCTCATTTAAGTATTCACTTTTTGTTTTCAAAACTACTTATTAGCAAAAATAGATGCAACCAGAATCGGTTATCACACTTAAAAAACAGGCGTTAGTGCTGGTTTTTTTTTGAGAACATTGATTACATTCTTAACAGCAAGCTCTGCCATTCCATCTCTTGCTTCTTTAGTTGCACTTCCTAAATGAGGGATTACTAAAACATTTTGGAATTTGAGCAATTCTGGATTTATGAACGGTTCATTCTCAAAAACATCAAGGCCAACTGCCATTATTCTGTTACTTTCTAACAATCGGATAAGCGCTTTCTCATCAATTATCTCTCCGCGCGTAGTATTTATTAAAATCGAATTTCTTTTTAACTGACTTAATCTTTCCTGATTTAAAAAATGATGGGTTTGACTATTCAAAGGCAGATGAACTGAAAGTATATCAGAATTTTCCAGCAAATAATTCAGTGAGACCTTTTTTGCAGCAGTCTCCTTTTCGAGCTTTTGATTTCTGTTGCTGTCAACATAAATGATATTTGTTCCAAAAGATTTAGCCCGTCTGGCAACAGCAGTTCCAATCCGTCCTGCGCCAAGTATTCCAAAGGTTTTGTTCTTCAATTCCATTCCAAGAAGCAGCTTTGGTTTCCAGCCTTTAAATTTTTTAGTTCTTAATAATTTTTCACCTTCACTCAATCTTCTTGCACAGGAAAGCACTAAAGCCATTGTAAGATCAGCTGTAGATTCAGTTAATACATCAGGAGTGTTGGTTACGATGATATTTTTTTTCTTCGCATAATCTATATCAATGTTATTATAACCCACAGCATAGTTAGCTATTATTTTACAATTTGGCATTTGATCTATTACTTCCCTATCAATTTTTTCTGTAAGAAGTGAAATCAATGCTTCGCAGCTTTTAATTTTTTCGAGAAGAAGTTTTCTGGGAATCGGCTGGTCTTTTTTATAATAATCGAATGGTATTTTACTTCCCTTCAATAGTTTGAATGCTATTTCTGGAAGCTCCCTTGTAATAAAGACTTTCATAGCACAAAAAGAAAAGAATTAATTTTTAACTGAATAATAGCTTTACAATAAATAGTGCTCCGAGTATTCCGGCTACATCTGCTATCAATCCAACCGGAAGAGCATGTCTGGTGCTTTTGATATTTACTGCACCAAAGTACAGGGCTAAAACATAAAATGTAGTTTCTGTGCTGCCGTAAAATGTAGAAACTAAAATTCCAATAAATGAATCCGGTCCATAAACAGCAAGATTTTCTGACATAATGCCAAGTGATCCACTTCCGGATAGAGGTCGCATCAAAGCCATTGGTAATGCTTCTGCAGGCATTCCAATTAAACTTGTGATTGGTTTAAGAATGAAGATAAGCCAATCCATAGCTCCACCTGCTCTGAAGATTCCAATAGCAATCAACATCGCAACAAGGTAAGGAATTATTTTTACGGCGATATTGAAACCTTCTTTCGCACCTTCCACAAAGCTTTCATAAACTTTAACTTTTTTGATTGCACCGTATCCAATAAAAACAATTATCAGCAATGGAATAGCAAGTTTTGATACTACTTCAATTACATTCTTAAATCCTTCTGCGGAAATAAATGAAAGTAATCCTCCTACTTCAGAAGCCAGGCCAGTAATAAAAAATAATACTATTACCAGAATTGCAACTAATGCCAATCCAATAAATTTTAAATTCTTTTTGAACCAATCTAAAAAGCTCCATGATTCCAAATAAAACTTTTCAATTATTTTAGCAGCAGTAACTCCGGCAACCGTTGCACAAAGTGCTCCAAAAATTGTTGTGCCAATTATGATTGCAGGATTAGAACTACCTGATGCAGCCCGAACAGCGATTGCTGTAGCAGGAATTAGTGTCAGTCCAGCCGTGTTAATTGCGAGAAAAGTAACCATTGAGTTTGAAGCTGTTCCTTTATTCGGATTAATTTTTTCCATCTCTTCCATCGCTTTCAATCCGAATGGTGTGGCAGCATTTCCCAAACCCAGCATATTTGCTGATATATTCATTATCATCGAGCTCATTGCGGGATGATCCGATGGAATTTCGGGGAACAATCTTTTGGTGAAAGGTTTCAGAGACCTTGCAATTATTTTTATTAATCCTGCTTCCTCCGCTACTTTCATTACACCAAGCCACAATGCCATAATACCAATTAATCCAAGTGCAATGGTCACGGCAGTTCCTGCATACTCAAGTACGGCATTCGTCACATCATTCATTTTTGTGAAAGATACAGCTTCAAATATTATTTCTGCTTTGAAAGAATTTTCAGCTATTCGTTCATTGAGTTTTATGCTGCCGGTAAGTTCATCATTTTCACCTGAAGCAGCAGCCATCTCTTTCCAGATTGATGGAAACGTTTCATCAACTTTGATGGAAATAAATCCTGTTGCTAAATCTTTATTAAAATTGACAAAAGCATCAGCCTCTAAATCTGAACTGATTCTGTCGTTATAAAAATTATTGTATGAAGATGAATTAACCTGAATTTTAGCTGGTTGTTTCCCTTCAGTTAACAGATCAATTTTTTCATTGAAGGAGATGGTGATATTGAGAGGCGAGTTGTTTTTGTATCTGTTTGTGCTGCTATTAATTATATCTGTAGTTAGTGCAGCACCAACGCCAAGCAATATTAAGGCTACCCAGATATAGTTCAGCACAAATTAATTCCCGAATTTTATTTAGTAGAGATTAAGAAGATATAATCACTCTTAAAAAACATTTCATCAATAGCCCATTTCATCATAAGCAAGAAGTTCTTCTGAGTCCACGAACAGAAGTTTACCTTTAGTTTGAGTTTCTTTTTCAGGGAGAATCAGTTTACCAGAATACTTCTCAATAAAGCTTTGAGCAATATCCCGAATGGTTTTTTTCTCTTCTGCTTCACGAACAACACCGGTTACTACTATAGAAAAAAGTCTGTATAACGGATCCTTTTTCTCAATCAACTCTTTAGTGACATTTTTATCATTTAAGATGGTAAACTTTGCCAGAGTATCTAATTTAATTGTTCTTAATAGCTCTTCATTATCAAGATAAAAGAAAACGTTTTTATTCTGATAAACAAAAATAGTTGCAAACTGTGCAAAGCTTTCCTTCTGCAGCGTTACCGTAACGACTCCACCTTGTGCCGAGCTAAGTTCTTTTTCTACAAGTGAAAGATCTCTGATAACTTTTATTTTTTTATTCATTTTATTAAACCTGTCTGCGCTTTTGCTAATTTAATTTCTGCGATATCCTGGATTTGATGCACTGCTCATTTTCATCTGCGAAGATGCAATTTTTACAGGCATCCAAATTTACGGAATAGTTACTATTTCTGATCGAATAAATCATCGATTTAATACCTGATTTTATACTCTGATCTGCTGCCTCATCAAAATTAAAAATGAATGGATTATCAGGATATTTAATGAAGATGATTCTGCCCTCAATCTCGTACTTTTGTTCAAAAAGTCTGGAAATAATATAAGCATAAAATTTTAGCTGAGGTAAATATTTTTGTGAGTTCGCATCAATTTCGTTTGGATTGATATTATCTGTTTTATAATCAACTATTATGAGCTTTCTATCTTCGATTATAAGCTTATCGAGAATTCCGAAAAGGTAAAAATCATCTTCTCTTAAATAAGCTTCAAACTCATTTCTGTAATTTGTAAATGAACTGATAAACCTGAACTCATCTGAATTATAGAATAGGTTCAAGTCATTCATAATTTCTGTTTTTAATGATTCCGGGATTTCTCCATTAAAATTATTTTTTAACTTTTCTTCAACAAATTCCGGCAGGTCATTCCAACTAATATTTTTCCTGAGGATATAATGAATTAACTGCCCTTTGAACTTTGAAAATTCAGCAAGGTTGGAGTCATCATCAAATAAATAAGAAGTCAGTTCGTTTCTGTTATAATCTTCTTCAAGGTTAAACTTAGAAGCGTTTCGGAACCGATATGATTGCTGAATCAAATCTCCGAGTTTGTAATTATACTGAAGATTGTACTTAAGCGGACAGGTTGAGAATGTCGAAAATCTTGTAGCAGATATTACTTCGCCTTTAGAATGGTCTTTAATTTCAGATAAAATCAATTTCTTGCTGCTTATCTCAAATTCATTTTTTTCAATTAATTTTTCAGAGTATTCGATGTTTCGGACTATCGGTATTTCTAACTTGATTGTTTTAGTCAGATTTGTGTAAGAGTCATTTTCTTTTTGCAGGAAAACAAGTTCTCCTTCAAGCGTGATTTTGTCTGAAGTTAATTCCTGATGCAAGCCTTCATTAAGCAATGCTGCAAAAGATTTTTTCTTAGCTGATTTACCTTCATTCGTGTATGTAATGAAAAGAAAATCTTTAGCTCTGGTCAGGCCAACATATAACAGTCTTTTTAACTCAGCAATTTCTTTTTTTGACTCGATGAGATTATACAGTCCAACAATTGGAGCAGAATGATAATCTCCAAAATAATTTTCATTTAGTGGAACTTTCGTAAGCAGTCCAAAATTTTTGTCTATGGTGAAAGATCTCGACTTGACTTTATTAACTTGAGTTGTGTCATTGCATTTGAATAAAAATACCGCCGGATATTCCAAGCCTTTGGCCTGATGAATTGTTAGAATATTAACTCCATCACTTGCTGCCTCAATATGACCTTGTGCTTCATCACCAGAGCTGGAAATAGCATCATTTAAGAAAAAAGCATAATCATATAGTGTATTGAATTCATCATTAAAAAATTCATTCGTGATGGAAATAAGTTTGTTCAGATTGGAAATTTCCTGTGCTCCATCAATTCGTGATGCGATTGTTGAAATGAAATCTGATTCTTTCAATATCTTTCTTAGAAGCAAAGAAATATTAACTCTGTTTGAAAGCTCTTTATTTTCGTTCAGGATACTAAATATTTTTCCCCAGACTTTTTTCTGAGATGATGAGGCCGATTTTATTTTTTCCCAGAAGGATTCACCTTCAAACATTGAGAGTTCAAGTATATCCACGTCAGAAACTAAAAAGAATGGCGAGCGAAGAATTCCAATAAGCGCAGCATCATCTTTATCATTGAGCAGAAATGCAAAATAGTTATAGATATCGCTTATGCTCTGCTTCTGATAGAATCCAGTTCCTCCAACTACTTTGAAAGGAATTTGATATTTTATAAAAGCGTTCTGCAGTTCAGTAAAGGCCGCACGCTTACGAACAAGAATTGCTATCTCATTCCAATTTGTCAAGCGATCTTTGTTTTCCTGCTTTAGCTTGATTATTCTTTTCGCAACGAGTTCTGCTTCAATTGTTTCTTCATCTTCTGCAATCAGAAATTCTACCTGTCCTTTGAAATCATCAGAGCGGGCACAAACCAAATCGGAAGCAGAAACTTCGTTGAAGAATAAACGGGGATCTTTGAATAAATTGTTGAACAATGAATTGACGAAAAAACAAATTGCCGGAGCCATCCGAAAGCTATCGGGAAGCGTTAATAATGAATCATTTCCATATACTTTCTGAATATCTGTTTTTGTTTTTGAAAATACCTGAAGCTCGGCATCACGAAAACGGTAGATGCTTTGCTTCTCATCTCCCACAATAAAGAAATTTCCTCTTTTCAAATCATCAACCAGCGGAAGAAAAATTTCATACTGAATTTCATTTGTATCCTGATACTCATCAACTAATAGAAATTTGTATTTGCCGGAAAGAGCTTTCCTAACAGATTCATTTTCCAATAATGTTTTTGTTTTAAGCAAGATGTCCTCGAAATCAAGAACTCCCATCTCTGATTTCTTAAATTCATACGCATCAAGAACATCTTTGAAGACACGAACCAATGCCAGCCCATATTTAGCGAGTTCTCTTTCGATAATTTCGTGGTTCTCACTAAAATCTAATTCATCAAGATCGCTAAAGAAGTTTTCAACAACGTGTATTGAGTTTTGAATCTCTGTTTGTTCTGTTGAAGGAAGGTAACCTTGCTTACGCACACTTCCATCCTTAATTAATACTTTATCACGCAGTTCCTGAAGCTTCCTTAAAACATCAATTTGATCATCAGTAGATTTAAGTAATTCCAAAAAGGAATTTATTTCAGTCGCCAGTTTATTCTTCGAATTATATTCGAATACTTTGTTGTTAACAATTTTAAGTTGAGTGAGAACTTCCGGCAATACTTTTTCAAAAACTACTTTAACGTTCGACTTAAATAATTCAAACAAGTGCTTTGCGATTTCTTTGTCACTTAATCCATAGTAACTATCAATAAGATGTAAGACATTCTTTCTTTTGTTAATCAGCTCCGAAAGCTCACTAACCAAATTCACCTTCGAACCTAAAAGCCTTATTAAATATTTTACATCCGATTGCTCTTTAGTTGACTTTAACATTTCTCTAAGCCTGGTCTCAATAGCTAAATCAACTAACTCCGAGGCTTTCTGTTCATTTATTGGAATGAAGTTCGCATCAATTTCGGCCTCGACAGGAAACTCCTTCAAGAGATCGATGCAGAAGGAATGAATTGTTGAAATCTTTGCTGAGACAAGCTGCTTCCTGATTTTTTCTATGCGATGTCTGAGTTCATCATCGGTTGTTATTAATAATAACTTATTTAGTTCTTCTGAAATTCTTTTGTAAAGTTCACCGGCAGCTTTTTCAGTAAATGTTATTGCTGCAACCTGACTAAGTGGAGTTGTGGTATTAATGATGATCTCGAGAAATCGTTGAGCAAGAACAAAGGTTTTTCCCGATCCTGCGTTCGCAGTAAGTGAAATGGATTTATCAATAGTTAGCGCTTTGCTTTGATGCGGAGTGAGAATGCTCATATCAGGCTTCTTGTTTAGGAATCTTCACGGGTATCTTTATTCCAAAAATTGTTCCTGATGTATTAGATGAGATTAGTTTTATTTCGCAATTAGTATTTTCAAGAAATCTTTTTATCAGTTTCAGTCCTAAGCCAAGTCCCTTCTCTTTTGTGGTGAAGTTTGCTTCAAAAATTTTATTCTGAATTTCAGGAGATATTCCGTTTCCATTGTCAGCTATATTAATTATAGAATTCCCATCCTCGACTGATAAATCAATATTAATAATGCTTGCTCTTGCCTGAATTGAATTCCTGATAAGATTAATGAACATACGCCGCATCTGTGAATTATCTGATTCAACTAAAACTTTTTCAGTATCGGTCTTGAACTTAATTTCTGCTTCTTCATCTCCAAATAGATGAATTGTATCTCTTATTACCGGGATGAGATCAAATTCTTCGAGCTTGAGGCTCGGCATTTTTGCAAATGAGGAAAACTCAGAGGCAATCAGACTAAGACTTTCTATCTGGTTAAGTATTGCCTGAGAAAGTTTTTTCAGGATATCACCAAATTCAGTTTTTTTATCGTTATAAGCTGCAACAAGCTGCTGAACAGAAAGTTTCATTGGTGTTAGTGGATTTTTAATTTCGTGCGCTACCTGCTTTGCCATTTCCTTCCAGGCACTTTCCCGTTCAAGTTCAGCAATATCATTCTGATTTTTCTGAAGCTCACTTGTCATTGCATTAAACCCATCAAGCAATTCTTTCAACTCACCTTTTTCTTTATTCTTAAGCTGAACACTCAAATCTCCCTGAGCTACGGCATTTGTTGCTCTCGTAAGCTGCCTGATTGGTGAAGAAATCTGATTAGCAAAAAGGGTACTTAAAAGCGTTATCACTATCACTGCAAAAGAATAAACTCCAAACAAAAAAACATCTGCATCTACCGGAGAATAAAAAAGTTCAATTTTGTTAAAGGCATCATTCACACCAAGAATAAAAGCTCTGTCATCAAAATCTATTTTACGATAGTATGCATCAAAGACATAATTATCAATTGATTCTTTAGTCAATGACTCACGATAGCTAAGATAGTTCAGATTATAGTGAACTTCAGATTTAAGCTTGCCGGAAATTAATCTGTTATCAAAATACTCTTTTCTTGAACTATAAATCCTTTCAGAGTTTTCATAAATAGTAAAAGCTATATTTAATTCCTTTCCGGCATTCTCAAATGCAGTTAAAAAATCTCTGTCCAGATGTTTCTGCTTTTGAGCTTTTATGTGGTTCTCTAAATACTCCGATCTTTTACTGAGCTCATTAAAAATTGCTGTATTAGTACGCTCACGAACTACTTCCCTGTTGTAAACCGCCAGTGCAATGATAGGAATGATAGATACTAATAAAAACGCACCCAGCAGTCTTGTTCTGAATGTATACTTTAACCTGAGGAACCTTGATAGGATAAGAATAAACACCAGGATTAAAATGAATATTGAATGAACAATAAAAATTTTGAAAAAGTTAAAGAGGCTCCACGTAATTTCTTTGTCTTTAATCGCTACTGCAGTTGTTTTATCTGCGCCGTCCCAATTCGATTTTAATATATATGTTATATAATCTTCACCATAAAGTGATAGGTTTATCCAGCCGTCACCATCGGGAGATAATTCAACTTTGAATATCTGTTCCCTTTGTTCCTTCGAAGGAAAAATATTTCCACGCACCTGAAGTAGTTTACCATCATAAAATTCAAACACCCTGACAAGATTTAAATCTACAACTGAACCCAAAGCAGCTTTATTTGATTCGAGAAAATCAGGGAATTCTGCTGCACCAAGGTTTTGAACATTGAATTTTGCTGCAACAGCAATATATCCTGTTATGATATTATTATTTTCAACAGGAACAACCCCGGCAAAGCTAACACCAACTTGTGATGAGGATTCAATCTCGCTTATAGAAACTCCTGTTTCATTTTTTTGCCTTAATAGTTTTTGATAATCAACTGCTTGATCAAAACCAACCGTAAATCGTCCGAGCGGATTAAAGCTCCTGTCAAATATTATTAATTCAGAACTTAACGATTCTCTTTGTAAAGAGCTTTTGCTCCAGGCGATGAATGCCTCAGAATCATAATTTGCATTTAGTTTATGCAGAGAAGAAATCAATCTTTCATTCTGCGTTGAATTTCTAAGAGTTTCATTAACAAGATAAGAAAGCAGCTCTTTGTTAGCTCTGTTTACCTCTGAAGCAATTACCTTCAATGATCTTTTTTCGAGTTCCAGATTAAAATAATTTAACATTGATATTGCAATTACTGATGCAATCAGCGAGGAGTAAATGATATTGACGGAAATATGTTTAGCCCTGAAAGTAAGATTTCCTACAACAAGAAAAATCAGAGTGAAAAAAGCAAAAAACATTAATGGAGTTATTAATGGTTCTGATTGCCTCAGAAAAAATATGAAGCAGGAAACCTGAATAAGAACAAATAAAATAACGAAATGAAAAATCGATTTATCATCTCTTAATAACTTCAAATATTTTCCTATAAGAAGTATAAAAGCTATTATCACAAAAACGACTGCCAGTCCAAATAAGAGAATATTTAAATTCATCACCAGCGCCGGTAAACTTGGAATTAAGTCGGGCTCTTTGAAGTAGCGAATCGTTGAATCGAACACAACACTTTTGATTGATGCTGCTAAACCACGCATTGTATAAAAAGTTAGTATTGCAATTAAGGGAGAAATAAGAAATTTAAGTAAAGTAAATCGTTGAGGTTTTTTTTCTTTGAAATATTCGAAGATGTAAAGGAAGAACTTAAGCCCGATAATCAACAGGAAAACATTTGTAACAAAAAACTCAATCGGTGTTTTAACAATTCCCCATGCAAATGTTGACGAGAAATAAGATGGATCAACAAGCGGTCCCTCAAGAAATCTTGCAGGAAATCCTGACCAAAACAAAACAAATCTCAGTGCAGCAAAATAAATTATTAATGCAAGAAGCCTGACTGTTCTCCACTTTATTGTCAGGAAATCAGATTTCATACCCAGTGTTAAGAAAAGTAGTCCTATTGTCATTAATAAAATTTGAATACGAGCTGCCGTTTCCTGTATCTCGGTTACCTCAAAATTCAAAGATGGCTTGAAAAAGCTTGCCAGACCAATTTTACTATTTTTGGAATTTAGAAGTATCACTGAATGCTTCCTGCCGTCCTTTGAGGGTTGAGCATAGGGATCATAAAATATATTGAATACAGTATTAAAACTGTTTGACAATTCCTCTGAAAAACTTTCTTGTCTGTAAAATTTATTTTGAAGAGAATAATGTTTTTCAAATGGTTTACTCAAAAGAACATAGAATCTATCACCGTGAAGAATCACTGTATCAATTATGGTTAGATAGGTAACAAGAGGAGAATTAAAAAAGTAAACCTCATTTAAAGGATAGACAAACGGAAATATTTCCTCCTGCTTAATTGCAATTATATTATTCCAGGCGATGATTTTCCCGTTTGGGGCAACAATTTCAATTGAAAAATCTTCATAACTCTCTTTATTGACGAGCGAAATTAAATTTCCATACTCATATTCCTCAGTTACAAGGGTTTGATGAAGTTCATCTTTTATTTGATCTTTTACAGCAATAAGGCGGGATTCTTTTTCAGCTAATCGATTTTTAATTCCAGTTTCAATAGCAAGGATATTTTCAGATAATTCTGTTTCCCAATTGGTATTTTTCTTTTCAATCAAAATTGGAGCAATGAGACCGACTGCAATAATCAAAACTAAAATAAAAAAGACGATAGCAAAGTATTTTCTATCGCCTTTAAAGTATGCTAATATTTTATTGCTCATCAGTTAATCGAAATTTGCGTAATATACCATTTGTTACCGGATTTGCTCAAAGTTATATATAAGTGGGCTAATTCTCTTCTTCCCTTCTTTTCAAAATAATAATCACCTTTGCCATATGATACAGTTCCTTCAGATTTTGTCTCCTCCATTTTGAAGGATACAACTTTGAATGAATTAAAAAAATCTTCCATTATATAATATGCCTGGTTAGAAGAGTAATAACCGTTAACACCATTTACTAAACTGATGTAGGGTTGAGAGGAAAAATATTGAGAGAACTTTTTAACATCATTACTAGCAATGCCTGATTCAATATCATTAAAAATGATTGTTTGAATTTTAACTTTATTGCTGTTGTTAATGTTTTGTTGAAGATTATTATGCTGTGCAAACAGATAGCAACTGCCAGAAATGAAAAAAATAATTGCTGTGTATAAAAATAAAGTCTTCATTTGTCCCTAATTTAATTAATTCCTGATCATTAATCTATAAAAAGAGATGGGGCAAGCGCCCCATCAATTTATCTTGTCCACTCTTTTTTAAGCGATTTTCTGTCACCGATTACGGATGGCTTCAATTGTATTTCACCCTCAACTAATTGATAAGCCCAGTCAAAAACTACTCTATCGTTTGTAATATTCGAAATACGAATCTTGGCAAAGTGATTATCCCAAGTCCAGATTACATAAGTATGGCCTACTTGTGCAATTTCATCTTTTGTTGTTGACCAGCCTGATGTTGGTGCAAAAGGTATATCATAAATATCGATTGTCGGTCCCATATCCTGAATGTCAGTATCATTACAAACATCTAAATAAAACGTGCCCTCGTAATTTTCAAAGAAGAAATCCGTATTGTCACTCATATCATAAGCTACAACTGATTCAAGTGCAAATGAAAATCCTGAATTGTTCGGAAATCTACGAAAGTCAAAAATTGCCTGGTTAAATCCTTCAGGTCTTGCTGTTGCGTAAATTACATCCTTGCTTAAATCACTTTCATTACCGTTATAATCATAAGCCGTTACTGCATAATAATATTTTACACCATTGACTGCTTCTTCATCGATGAAGTAATTATATGGCGAAGAGCCAATAATTTCATATCTGCCATTATAAGAATAGCTGAAGTAAATATTATAACCAGCGAGGTCAGATTCTCTGTTGTCAAACCAGGTTAGATCAATTTGGTTATCACCAACATAAACTTTGATTCCAGTTGGTGGAACCGGAGGAACATTATCGACATAATATTCTGGTTCATTCACTTCACAACCAGTTAGGTATACTAAGATTATTAGTGCTGCAAAAAGTTTTATTAGATTTTTCATTTGGTTACCTCTCTTGATTTCTAGGTATTTAAGGCCAAATGAAATGCCACCAAATAAGTTGTGAATTCCTTCAAAAATGATAGAAAATCAAACTTTTTCCGTATATAATAATAGACAGGACTCTAGATAAAATTAAGCACCGGACAGGTCGGTCCATTGATCATCAAAAAACATTTTCTTTCTGTTAATGACGGCCACTGCCTTTCCAGTGAGAAGTCTTTTATCGAAAGGTGAGTTTTTAGATTTACTTTTGAACTTCGATATATCAACTGTCCAGACGAAATTGGGGTCAAGAATAGTGAAGTTTGCAAGTTCTCCTGCTTCGAATTTAGGAATCGGAAGGTTAAGAATTTTACGTGGGTTAATAGATAATTTTTTAATTAGATCTTCTATACTGAGTTTGTTTCTTTGTAATAATTCTGAAAATGATAATCCAACAGTTGTCTCAAATCCAACTATTCCATTTGGTGCAAACTGAAACTCAGATTCTTTTTCTTCTAAAGAATGAGGTGCATGATCTGAAGCAATGCAGTCAATCGTTCCATCTTTTAATCCTTTGATGATTGCGTCGATATCTTCCTGAGTTCTTAACGGAGGATTCATTTTCATATTTGTATCGTATGACTTTAGAGCATCATCAGTAAGTGTAAAATGGTGAGGTGTTACTTCTGCTGTAACTTTTATTCCTTTCTTTTTCGCATCTCGTACAAGATTTACAGAATTTTTTGTACTGATATGCGCAATGTGAATTCTTCCACCAGTATATTCTGCCATCAAAATATCTCTGCTAACAATAATATCTTCAGCAACAGAGGGTATTGCCGGAAGACCCAAAAGTGTAGAATTTATCCCTTCATTCATCGCTCCATCGGCAAGAGATTCATCCTCGCAGTGCTCTATGATTGGAGCGTTGAACATATTTGCATATTCAAATGCTCTTCTTAAAACCGATGAATTTTTAATTGCGACTCCATCATCAGAAAATGCAACTGCGCCTGCATCAACCAACTCAGCCATTGGAGAAATGATTTCACCTTTACGTCCCAGACTTGCAGCAGCAACCGGAAATACATCTACTAAATGATTTGATGCTTGTTCTTTAATAAATTTAACAACTTCGGCAGTATCAATTGCAGGCTCAGTGTTGGGCATACACGCAACTCCGGTGAAACCACCTGCGGCAGCACTGTTACAACCGGTTAATACTGTTTCTTCATCTTCCCTTCCGGGTTCCCTCAGATGAACGTGCATATCAAACAATCCCGGCACAAGAATTTTTCCAGAAAAATCAAATTCCTTTGAACCTTCTGTTTCATTCTTACTTAACTCGCCTATTTTAGATATCAGACCATCGTTAAGAAGTACTGATACTCCTTTAAGGTTTAGCTTTTCTTCCGGATGAATTACATCAACATTTTTTAATACAACTTTCATAATTGTCTTTTAGTTTAGTGTTCCGAGTAAATATAAAACTGCCATTCTTATAGCAACACCATTTGTTACCTGGTAAAGAATAATCTGGTTGGAGCCATCCGCAACTTCCGATGACAGCTCAACACCTCTGTTTATTGGTCCGGGATGAAGTATCAAAACATCTTTACCATTTTTATCCAATCGTTCCTTAGTGATGCCAAAGTATTTTGAGTATTCTCTGATTGATGGAAAATATTCTCTTGCTTTTCGTTCAAGCTGGATTCGCAGAACATTTAAAACATCATTTTCCTGAATAGCTTCATCAATATTATAAATTACATCAACTCCTAAATCTTTAATATCCCTCGGAATCATGGTTGAGGGACCACAAACAGAAACTTTAGCGCCCATTGTTTTCAAACCAAATATATTTGAGAGAGCAACACGGCTATGTGCAATGTCTCCAACAATACAAACTTTTAATCCCTCAAGACGACCCAGCTTCTGCCTGATGGAATACATATCAAGTAAAGCCTGAGTTGGATGTTCGTGAGTTCCGTCACCGGCATTTATAATATTCGAGCTGCTTATTTTTGTGAGATATAAGGGAGTGCCCGCAGCCGCATGCCTGACCACAACCATATCCACTTTCATTGCTTCGATATTTTTTATTGTGTCCTTAAATGTTTCTCCTTTACTGACGCTGCTGCCTGAAACAGAAAAGTTAATTGCATCTGCTGATAATCTTTTTTCAGCCAGCTCAAATGAAATTCGTGTTCGGGTTGAACTTTCATAAAAAAGATTGACAATTGTTTTTCCCTGAAGTGTAGGAACTTTCTTGATTGGTCTTTCCAGGATTTCTCTAAATGTGTGGGCAGTATCTAAAATAGTCTGAATATCTTCTTTCGAAACTCCTTGTAGTCCGAGTAAATGTCTGCTTGATAATGCCATACTCAATCTTCCTTCCCATCAACTTCAACTAAGTAAATTGCATCTTCTTCATCAACCTCTGTCATCCGGACTTTTATTTCTTCATTTTGAGATGTGGGAATATTTTTACCAACATAATCAGCACGTATTGGAAGCTCACGATGTCCTCTGTCTACAAGTATACAAAGTTGAATTGAAGCTGGACGACCTAAATCCATTATTGCATTCATAGCTGAACGAACAGTTCTTCCAGTATAGAGCACATCATCGACAAGGATTATATGCTTTTCATTTATATCGAATGTGATATCTGATACTGAAACTTCCGGCTGTTTGATTCTCGTACGGAAGTCATCTCTGTAAAGAGTTACATCCAGAACTCCAATTGGTAATTCAGCACCATCTATAGACTTGAGTTTGTATTGAATTCGTTTGGCAAGAAATTCTCCCCGTGTTCGCATTCCCATCAAAACAAGGTCTTTGGAACCTTTGTTCTTTTCTAGTATTTCGTGAGTGATTCGGGTAAGTATTCTGTCGAGACCCTCTTTGTCTGCGACCTTTGATTTAATCTTCATACAAAAAAACCTCCTGAGTGTGTTCTCGCGGAGGTGTATTTTCTTTTTGGATTCATTTCCTTCTCCATCTCTCCGGATAGAATTAAAGGTTAGTAAATAATTATTTTCAATTCTAACTTACAAAAAAAACGATGTATAAAAAAGTTAGTGTTCTGCTTCTCAAATATTTATAAAAGAAAAGGGATCATATTTCAGATCCCTTCTCAAAGACTTCGGATATTTATATATCCAAATTATTTAACGTGGAATTCTACTCTTCTGTTGTAGAATCTGCTTTCAGTATCAGATTCTTTGAATAACAATTCTCTCTTACCCTTACCAGAAGTTGTTAATCTACCGGCATCAACACCTTTAGCTATAAGATATTTCTTAACAGCTTCAGATCTCTTAAGTGAAAGTTCATCATTATACTTATCAGAACCAATCTGATCAGTGTGACCTTGTATTTCAACATTTACATCAGGATGAGAAAGAAGGATTCCTGCAGCATTATCAAGAATAGGATAAGACTCGTTTCTCAAGGTTGCTTTGTTGAAGTCGAAGTTTACACCAACAAGTACCCACTTATCTTCCATTTTAGCAGGGCCCATACATTTCTTAACCATTTCGCAGATTCTGTCATAATCAACTTCTGTCGGAACTGTCTGATATCTTCTGACAATATCCTCAACTCTATTATAGTCAACTTCTCCTAAACCAGTATAAATCTGGCAATATTTTGAAGGTTCGCCTTTGCTGAAGTAATAGAGAAGTCCAAGGTCAGCATGTATCCAACTATCGTTGGAGTTTCCGCCGAAGAAGCTACCACCAAAGAAACCATCCTGGCTACCATCTCTGGTATCTCTGCCATCTATTTTACTGTTACCCATGGTATGATAAGTTCCTTCACCGCGTATTCTCCAATCTTCACCTATTCTAATTTCAATACCAGCACCAAGATTAAATTGTGCACCAACGTTGGATTCTTCGTCTAATTCGCTCACAACAAATCCACCTTCACCGTCAGCCCATTGGGCATTTTCAGGTTTGTTATAATTTACTCCAATACCGGTTACCAGAAACAATGACCATGGTTCGCAGGGATTGAAGTAGTAAATAAGATCGAGATCGCCAGTGATCATATTGTTCGTTACATATTCGCCATTATTCGCAGCATAATTCTCATAATATTGAGCTGCGACATGGTTATATGTACCTTTTATTCTCGAGGCAACATGCTCTGACCAGTTTCTCTGAATCAGGATATGACCTCCATAAAATTCGCTCGTATTTAAAGCTGCACCATTTATACCGACATACATCGGATATGTAAAACCAAATCCGAAAGCCCAAGCGTCTGTAGCAACGGATCTGTCCTGCGCAAATGAATTACTCATCAAGAGTAAAACTGCAGAAATTGAAAGAATAGAAAATAATTTTTTCATAATGATACCCTCATATGATTGTGATAGATGTGTTTATTATATTCACTTTATAATTGACCTTAAGTTAATAACTTCAATTCTAATGTCTGTTAAAATATTACAATAATTATATAAAAACAATAATTTCAATTGAAATTTGTTAAATTCCTAAACAATATATAAACAAAAACCTTTCCAAAGCTAACCTTTCTATTTAGCGATTTTAGACGAAATATGTTATTTTTTCCAACGTAAAATTTTCTTAACAGTAAAATACCTATTCGGGGTGTAGCGCAGCCCGGTTAGCGCGCTTCGTTCGGGACGAAGAGGTCGGGGGTTCGAATCCCCCCACCCCGACAGAAAATCATTTAATCACCAATATTAAAAACCTACACCTGCACCAAAGCTGATGAATGGCTCACCTGACTCATACGGCGAATTTTCATCATTAATCACATCAAATAATACTTCAGCAAAAAGCCAAACGTTTGGTCCAATGTTTTGACTATAGCCACCACCCAATAAAAGATAAGGAACCCAATAACGTTCTGTATTATAAGTTTTATTTACAGTGTTAAATGAACTTATATTTTCATAACTCCAGTATGCAAATTCAGCATGTGCATATAACTGTGGTATGATTCGATAACGGCTGAAAATACTACCTCCGTAGTTACTTGTGTTTAATGCGGGAAAGGGTTCATATCTATCATCGCTTATATAAGCATATCCAATTTTTGCACCTAGAGATAACTTAGGAGTCACCTTGTATCCAACAAGTGGATAAACTCCTAAATAGAAGTAATCATTCCAAAAACTGAATCCAACATTGCCCCCATAGTACCATTTGCTTTCTGCTGATGGCGGTTGAGTTGTTTGGCTTGAACTAGTTGTGCTTTTATTTAGAGTATTTTCTTCAGCATAAATTGAAGAAAATAAAAATCCTGTTAGCAAAAGAACGAATAGTAAGCACTTCATTTTGACTCCTTAAATAAGTTGATAAAATCATTGAGTAAAATTTAAACTATCCTATTTAATAAACAATAACTTAAGCAAGATATAAGCAGATTATTCGCATTAAGTTTTCAGTTTTCAGGGTTAAAAGATTAATTTTGGATATTCGATACATCTATTTTTTTATTTTATAATCAGGAGATATTATGGCCATAAAATTACAACGGAGAAGTTTTTTAAAACTACTTGATTTCTCACCGAAAGAAATCCGTTACTTGCTTGATCTTTCTAAAAAATTAAAGGACGATAAAAAGAAAGGTAAAGAGAAGAAAAAACTAAAAGGGAAAAACATTGCACTTATTTTTGAAAAAACATCCACAAGAACACGATGTGCATTCGAGGTTGCTGCTTTCGATCAAGGAGCAACTGTTACTTATTTGGGACCGAGTGGTTCTCAGATCGGTCATAAGGAATCAATGAAAGATACGGCAAGAGTTCTTGGTAGAATGTATGATGGAATTGAATACAGAGGTTTCGGACAAAAGATTGTTGAAGAGCTTGCAGAATTTTCTGGTGTCCCTGTGTGGAATGGATTAACTGATGAATTTCATCCAACACAGGTTCTTGCCGATTTACTAACGATGGAAGAACATTCAAAAAAGAAACTAAATAAAATTTCATTTTGTTATCTTGGCGATGCAAGAAACAATATGGGAAACTCACTAATGGTTGGCGGTGCAAAAATGGGAATGGATGTTCGACTTTGTGCACCAAAAGAAAACTGGCCTGAAGAAGAACTTGTTAAAAAATGTAAATCAATCGCAAAGGAAACCGGTGCAAAGATTACTCTAACTGATAAAGTAGAAGAAGGTGTTAAAGGAGTTGATTTTCTTTATACCGATGTATGGCTTTCTCTCGGTGAACCTGCAGAAAAATGGGAGGAAAGAATTAAGCTGATGAAACCTTACCAGGTTAATATGAATGTTATTAAGCTAACCGGAAATCCGAAAGTTAAATTCCTTCATTGCTTACCTGCATTTCACAATCGCGATACAAAAGTAGGTGAAGAGATTTTTAAGAAATACGGTCTAGATGGAATGGAAGTTACTGAAGATGTTTTTGAATCGAAGCACTCAATAGTTTTTGATCAGTCTGAAAACAGATTGCACACAATTAAAGCAGTGATGGTTGCAACTCTCGGTAAATAAATTTTTCTTATTAGGCTTTATGCTGGATTTTCATTTCCCAAAATCTCGATTTGAAAATCCAGCAATTTCTTTAATGCATAAAATGGTGCTCGTGAACAAAGTTCATAAAACTGGTATATCGCTTCTTCAAGTACTTTTAATTCTTCCTGATCATATTTTTGCTCGCTAAAGTAAGACCATTCTTTTTCAAGATACTTGGTAAATTTTTCTTTTTGTTCTGTAGTTAGAATTGACTGATAATTTTCATCTTCAAGTAGTTTTTTCATCCTTTCACGAAAAACACTTTCCTTGCTTTGCATCTCTTCCAGCTTAATCCTGATTTGATTAAATGAATGAATTCTAAAAATAAACTGCATCGAATCAATCAGATCCAGATATATCTGCAGGTTTGACTTATCTTCGTTCACAAAATAAAAATATGTCTCATAATGCTTAACGAGTTCTTCATTCCTCTCAATCAGTTTAGCCAGTTTAAAGAAAAATTTAAAAATTTTAATGTCAAGCTCGTTCACCTGTTTATATAAGACTTCATGCTGCTTTAAAAGTTTATCAAGCAGCTGCTGGCTTTGCTTTATCTGATATTTTACTCCGTCATATTCAAAACTTTCGATCTTCCACTCACTTTTGGAAATACTTTCAATCGTCTTTAAATCATAATCGAGCCCGCTGAACTGATGAATAAAATTGACATTAGCTTCAGAATAAACCTCATTAAAATCATTAAAACTATCTTCATTCATTTTCTCAATTGCAAGCTTTATATCGAAGCTGGAAATACCCCGGTTATCATAAAAGTAGTTGTACTTTTTGTTAAAGGAATGTTTATCTAATTCATCAGAATATTTTTGTATAAATTCTTCAAGTGAAAGATTAGCTGGAGATTCAGGAAATTGCCAGTTCCTAAAAAGTTTTTCAGTTATTTCTTTTTGGATATCTTCTTTCTTAATAAAAAAGTTCCATGCTGATTCGTGTGATACAGTCGAATGAATATTGAGCGCTTCAAGCTTTTTTATACGGTCGTCAACAGATGGATGCGATGCCCATTGATTTATTATTATCAGCTTTGACCTGTTTAAGCGGGCAATTGTTTCTTTTTTAACTTGTGGTAATCCTTTATTAAACTGCACACCGTATCTCTCTGCAATTTGATTCATTGAATAAGAGTGTTGCGGATATAAATTCTCTGCCTTAAAATTTTCAGAAATATGATTGTAATAAAACTGCCAGACATAATTAAAGGAATCCCAGGCCAATCCTGTACGCAGTAACGCTGTCACAGCCGGGATGGAACCTGCGAACCTTGCAGATATTTCATCTGCGTGGAATTCCATCTCTCTCGAAAGTGCCATATAGCTTTTGGATACAACTTCATAAGCCTTTCTCAATATCCATCTTATTATTCTGGAATAATAAATCACAATCCAGGAGAATCTGCCTATTACAAGGAATTTATGTAAAAGAGTCTGATAAAACTCTTCATCAATCAGCATTTTATAAATTATCTGGTTCTCGATATATACATAGCTGTAAACATTCAGACTTCTCTGCGTAAAATGTCCAAACTCGTGAGCAAGGATTGCTTTTAGTTCACTTTCACTCATGGAGTTCACAAGTCCCAAACCGATCATCAGGTTTTCTTTACTAGGGATAAATAAATTGCGAAAGTTTGAATCGTAGAAGACCATCGCTTCAACACCGGAACCTAAATACACCTTTTGTGGAAAGTTAGTTTCGATTTCTTTTGAAATGGATTCAATAATTTTAAAAAGTTTTGGTTGATCATCTCTAAATATTTCTACCCATCCGGATCTATCTACTGTATACTTTCTGAAGAAAAACATCCATATAAATACTAAAAGAATAATTGCTATAAAGTTTATTAAGATGAATATAAAAATCACATAAATTGAAGAACGTGTTGGGGCTAAAACTCGCAACAGCATTGTTGATGAATAAAAAAGTGCGGCTACAAGTGCAAACGAAAGAACGAGTGTAATTAGATAAACGATAATAAAAAATATTATTGAAAAAATTGTGCGTATTGCACGGCTTCGATACTCAGTCGAGAAGGTGAATTTATTTTGCATTTTCATAAATCATATTAATGCAATTGAAATTTTATTCATTCAATCTTAGGATCAAGATTATTGTCTAAAATCAAAGCAGTCGCTTTGCTTCTGCAAGTTCCTTTAATTTTTCTTCTCCAACTTCAGGATATTTTAAATCAAGTGATGAAATAGAATCAATGACTGCCGCCGCAACAACCAAACGAGTAAACCATTTATTATCAGCGGGAACCACATACCACGGAGAATCTTTCGTGGCTGTATTACGAATCATATCTTCATAAGCTTTCATATAATCATCCCAGTGCTCTCTCTCTTTTGCATCAGCAGATTAAAATTTCCAATTCTTTTCTGAATTATCAATTCGTTCAAGAAATCTTTTTTTCTGCTCCTCTTTTGAAACGTGAAGGAAAAACTTTCTAATAATGATACCGTTTCTGGTTAAGTACTTTTCAATATTGCGGATATCCTGAAAGCGTTCATCCCATATATGTTTGGTTATCAATTTTTCGGGTAATTTTTGTTTCTTAAGGATTTCTTGGTGAACTCTAACAACAAGTGTTTCTTCATAATAACTACGATTAAAAATTCCGATTCTTCCCCGCTCCGGTAATCGCTTCAAACATCTCCACATAAAGTCATGATCCAATTCTTCTGTTGTTGGAGCTTTGAATGAAAATACCTGACAGCCTTGTGGATTTATTCCAGACATAACATGTTTAATCGCGCCATCTTTACCTGCGGCATCCATCGCCTGAAAGATTAGTAAAACAGACCAGCGATCCTGAGCATAAAGTTTATCCTGTAATTCCGCTAATAATTCAATTCCATCCTTCAGTGCAGCTTGAGCTTTTGGTTTGTCTTCAGATTTTAAATCAAGTGTATCTTTAGGATCAAAATCTTTTAACCGGAACTTCTTCCCATCAGTAATTCGGAATGGTTTCGAAACTCTTTTTGATCCTTTGTATAATTCTTTTTTCTTCATTTGATATTCCTTCTTGAATTGAATAAAAAAGAGGCTGCCTCATAAATCGATTTTTGTCAGCCTGAACTTGTTTCAGGTTCTGATTACACGTGAATATTAAATCATTAGATTCCGAAATAAATTCGGAATGACACTTTTTTCTTAAATATTTGTCCCTAACCTGCCTGCAGCAGCATGCTGGACATCGCTTTTCTTAATCCGTAGTCGAAGACTCCGTTGGAGTCCACGGACTCTAACGAGGATTAAATAATTATAGAAAGAACAAACACAAAAAAAATTGAAACCCAATAGGCCTGTCCGCCTCTGGTGGAGGTGACATATAAAATCATTTTCCATTCCCCTCCACAATCTTTATTTCTTCTTCCGTTAATCCATAAAGTGATAAACAATTCATTATTGCTTATGATGTTGCATATTCAATATTTTTTCTTGTTATGTTTTGGTGAGATTTGATCGACTAGTTTTCAAATTATTAATAAATATATATTAATAGAACATGAATTAAAATAATTTGGTGTAAAAATGTTTCCATAGAAATTCTTAATAAAATAAACCTATACATTAAGTAACAAAAATATAGTAATAAGAAATATTTCTCAATAACCACCACCACAAAACAATATCACCATTCATAATCGCAAATATCTTTGAATAATATAAAAATCTTAAAACAACGACGGTAAACATACAACAATTTTATAGTTAAAAAATATTCCATATATAAATAAATTACAATCTCACATAATCATTTAGGGAAATAAAATTATATTCTTAATAATATATTTATTTTCACTATAGACATTACTTTTTCATAAATAATAAAAATAATATTATCTATATATCTATATAATAAATAATCAAATCCTGGAAGAATTAAAATATCTAGAATAAAATATCCAATAATCTAATAAACATATAAATTTATTTTCACTTTTCAAATATTAATTAATTTCAAAGACTATACAAATCAATCTCAAAATTATAAATAATACATCAAAAATAACTCAAATATATTAAATTAGATATCATATACTACCATAACACAAAAAACAAATACAACTTAATAAATAAAAAAAATATAACGATATAATGATATAATATTAATTCCTAACCTACAATTACACTCAATCTCCTTTTACATAGACACAACATCATACCCTCCTCCTCCAAAGGGAGGGAAAGGAGGGGAATACCAAAAGACGCGACATAAACAAAACCATTAAAAAATACTTCACCTTGTCAATATCATCCGAACATTAAAATTCAAGAACAACCTCAATAAAATACCTCCTCTTGCCTGTTGGGATTTTCAATATACCACGTTAATAATGAAAAAAAAAAAGAACGAAGCAAATAACCGATATACAAATAACAAATTAATAAAATATAAAAACAAAATAAAAAGAGAGGTAAAAAGGAAGGAAAAAATAAATAAAAACCAATCAAATATCAAAATAAAAATAAAAAAAAATAATTAGATTATTCATCAATCTAAACAAATAATCTATTACCTAATTTTATATATAAATATAATTAAAATCCAATTTAATAATTTATTCAAGGAATTAGAAGGACAAGTGCTCTGACTTTCAATCTACTTCCGTCATGGATTTTGATTCGTGTTTACACCCATTTCTTCGAATAGAAGGAGATATAATCCAATTAATAAGGTTCATCATTTAATATTTTTAATTCCTAATATCCAGCCCGTAATATCATTTAAAATAAATCTATATTAGAAAAATAAACAAAAACTACCTACATACCGGAGCTTAGATTTATTCCTAAATTATATTATCATTCCCTTTAAATCCTGCCATAGATTCAATTTATAGTGAGATTGAGGAATTCATTTTCATATATTTTTCTTCCATTCATCTTTGTCATTCCGAGACATATTTTTTAATTTTTACCTGCAAATCTTCATCAATAAATATCTGTCATTCTGTGATGGGTGCAAATAATTAGAGTAAAATAAACCCGAAAATATTTTATAAATATCTATTAATAATAAACCTTTCTTTATTGAACAGGAACTTTTGAAAATATTTTTAGTCCGACTATTCCGACAACTATCAGAAATATGAAAAATATTCTGACAATTTCTTTTGATTCATTGAAAAGAAAAATGCCGAGTATTGCAGTACCAACGGCACCGATTCCTGTCCAGACTGCATACGCAGTTCCAATTGGAATTGTTTTCACTGCAGTTGATAAAAAATAAAAACTCAATATCATTCCGATGATGGTGATAACGCTCGGCCATAGTTTGGTGAAACCATCAGTGTATTTCAAACCGACTGCCCAGCCGATTTCAAATAGACCGGCAATGAAAAGATATATCCAGGCCATTTTCCCTCAATAAAATTTTGTTGGCAGCTAATATAATAATATTGCTTCTCAACCAGCGTAAGCAACTTTAAGCTTTTTATGATCGAGGGCTTTTGCGAGAGCAAAATCTTCTTCGGTTATCTTTTCTTCATCACCATAATAATTATGCTCAACGCTGTCTTTCATCAGGCTTGATTGAAGAGCAGCAGAAGAAAGAACCTGCAAATCATCAACAACAAGATTTGTGTGATCATTCACATCTACTCTTCCGGTAACGAGGTAAGGTCCCATTGACAAAGTAAGTTCTGCAACACGGTAATAAACTTTCGGGAAGATGACCGCTTCAAAAGTTCCGGTGAGATCTTCAAGAGAAAGGAACTTCATTATCTCACCGCTTTTTGTTTTTATTCTTTTGGAAGTCATATACCAGCCGATCATTTTCACTCTTCGTCCTTTGTTCCGCAGCATATCTTTTGCAGGAATAATTCCTTTCTGTTCAATCCATTCCTTAAAGAAATGAAGCGGATGCCGTGTTACCATATAACCAAAAGCCTCGTATTCTTCTTTGCAGATGCCGGCAAGCGTGTAGTTCAATATCAGTTTTAACTTCTTCCTCAAGAGCAAAAGTTTCACTAAGAAAAAGATCGTTGTAGCTTTCCTCAATTATTTTTCTTCGATGAATGTAGATATCAAGCAGACGAAGCAAAGTCGGTCGCGTTTGTTTGAAGCATCCCATCGCACCACATTTAATCAGCAAAGCTGTTTCTTCATAAGCAAGTTTTGTTCGGACAAGAAAATCTGCCAGCGAAACATATTTGCCATTACGTTTTCTTTCTTCAACAATTTTTTCAATTGCATTGTAGGAAAGATTTTTGATTGCCTTCAAACCGATACGGATGCTTCTTCCCTTTCCAACATATTCTTTTTCACTTTCATTAATTGAAGGAAGTTCAATCTTCAAACCCAAACGTTTTGATTCTTCAATGTAAACTGCAGGAGAATAAAATCCACCGCCGTTGTTTAGTACGCTTGCCATAAACTCAGCCGGGTAGTGAGCTTTAAGAAATGCAACCTGGTAAGAAAGCAATGCAAACGATGCACTGTGTGCTTTGCAGAAAGAGTAACCTGCAAACGATTCAATCTGCCGCCAGAGTTCTTTGCTCTGGAAATCGGTTAATCCTTTTTCTTTGCAGGAAACAAAAAATTTATCAACTATCCTCTGCATTGCGTGGTGCGAACGCATCTTTCCGCTCATTGCTCTGCGGAGAAGGTCAGCATCTTCCAGACTCAGTCCTGCAATGTGGTGAGCAACTTTAATTACATCTTCCTGGTAGATCATCACTCCGTAAGTTTCGCCGAGATAAATTTCCATTTCAGGCACAAGATATTTTCTTCGCGAAGGATCTTTGTGCCGTGCAATAAACTCCTGCATCATTCCGCTTTCTGCAACACCGGGACGAATTACAGAACTCGCCGCAGTAAGCATCTCAAAAGTTTCAACATCAAGTCTGCGAAGAAGCGAACGCATTCCCGGCGATTCAATATAAAAGCAGCCGATAGTTTTCCCCGAGCGTATTAATTCTTTTGTTGCAGGATCGTTGAAGAGCATATCAAAATCGAAAATATCGAAATCAATATTGCCGGTGTGTTTGGGTATCGGCGGATAGAGTGTGTGTATCTTTGCCTGTCCACGCCATTCCGGCGGAATCTGGTAAATTAATAAATCTTCCGTTTTTGAGCTGTTTTCAAACATATTATAGTGAACATTTGCACACTATAATATAATCTTTTAAAATTTAAATGCAAGAGGGAATTTAATTGCGGATTGTGGATTTCGGATTTCAGATGTAAGAAAGATAGAATAAACCAGAGGCTATTCAGTTTTTAATGTTAATACATTACCTTTGATCAGCCTTCTTTTGATTCACAAAATTTTATTTTGAAACACCATCTAAAAATTAATTAGCTAATTGCAGTAAAAATTCAACTACTTTTGATCTGGTCTGAGAGTTGCAATATTATTGAAACACAACTTCTTTTGAGAATAGAATTGTGATCATACAACGACGACTGGCTGTCTGGTAAATTATCCGGGCAGCCATTTTTTTTGCAGTAAGATTTAATATTTCACCAATAACAAATCTTGGTTAACTTTTTTTCAGCAAAGTGTTGCGTTTCATTTTTAAATTATTTTAGTTTAGGGAGGAGTTAACAATTTGTAAGGTGAAACTATGCAAACAGATGATGTATTAAATTGGATTTGTCAGTATTGCGGAGAGGAGAATGATATCTGGGTCGATCTCACGGTTAAGGGAGACCAGGACTTTATTGAAGACTGCGAAGTATGCTGCAGACCAAACAGGATACTGATCAAACACAACAAAGAGGACGAAGAGTACGTGTTTGTTGAGTCACGTATAACGGATGAATAGTTGTCTGAAATTCCAAAAATCAAAACCCAAATAAAATTTAAATTTTGATTCTTGACCGCGAACGTAAAACCTGGATACTATTTAGTTCAGGCTTTCTATATTTAAGTTTTTCCTAAACCTTATAAAGGTTAGGTCTTCTTCATCACACTTTCGCACTATTCTAAATACAAGTACGACGTTCAAAACAACCGATAAAAGCAACAGGATTACTAATAGCATCATATAACCCTCCAAGGTTGACAATTATAAATAGTTGAACTATCCGCAACCTCCTCTACCCAAAAATATGCAATTCTTTAATTCAATCCAATATTAGTCCATAATCATTCTTAAAAAAGAAGAACTTTCATCGTCATCATCATTTGATTTTCTATTTGGATCTTTTTGTTCCATCTTCTCTTTTGCCCAGCTATATCGGGATGCTTTTTCTGAAAATGAATTTTCCGGTTCCTCATCCTCCGGTTCTTCAATTTGTGAAGATGGACTTTTTACACGAAGTATTGTCGGCACATCCAGATCTTCTTTATCGATATTAGTAGTATCCAGGAAATTAAATCCGCCTCTCAAACTTAGCTGCTCTCCGGGTTTCTTAGTATGGGATTTAAAGCTGCTTGCTGCAAAAGATTTTCTTGCACTATCAAAGCCGGTTGCAATTACGGTGTAAGAAACATAATCGTTCATATCTTCTTTTCTTACACATCCGAAGATTACATTTGCTTCTTCACCTGCTGCTTCGAAGATAACATTGTTGCCTTCATTTATTTCCTGAAGTGTAAGATTGCTTGAACCAGAAATGTTGAGAAGCACACTCTTTGCACCTCTTATATTTACTCCTTCAAGAAGAGGACTGGAGATTGCTTTCTGTGCCGCTTCGATAGCACGATTTTCACCGCTTGCAATTCCGCATCCCATTAAAGCTTCACCGCTTTGATTCATTACCGCACGAACATCAGCAAAGTCGACGTTAATCAATCCTTCAACCGTAATAATATCTGCAATGCCTCTTGTCGCTTCATAGAGAACCTCGTTAGGTTTATCGAATGCAGCAAAAGCATTAATGTTTCCATCAAGAATGCTGAGTATTCTTTCATTTGGAATTACGATTAAACTGTCGACGTGTTTTCGTAAATCCTGAATTCCCTGCTCTGCATTCATCATACGGGTTTTACCTTCCCACTTAAATGGTTTGGTAACAATACCAACTACCAATGCACCAATACTTTGTGCGACCGAAGCAATAATTGGTGCACCACCGGTTCCGGTACCGCCTCCCATTCCTGCAGTAATGAAAACCATATCACTTCCAGCAAGAACTTCAGCAATCTTTTCACGGTCTTCTTCAACGGCTTTTCTGCCGATGTTAGGATCGGCGCCTGCACCCAGTCCGCGGGTAATATTTGTTCCGACTTGTATTTTATGATGAGACTTGCTGCTTTCCAATACCTGTGCATCGGTATTAACAGCAACATACTCAACACCATTTAAACCTCTGGCAATCATACTTCCCAGAGCATTGCAGCCTCCGCCGCCGACTCCAATTACTTTGAGAACAGCAGACATTGGTTTTTCTCGATCGAGAGTGGCGAACTTTATCATGGACCCTCCTGTATTAGATTTTTTATAATTCATCAAAAAATTCCTGTACTCTTTTTACAAATAGTTTAATTGTGTTTTTTGCTTCCTTTTTCTTTTTCATTATTTGATAATCACTTGATTTGCTTCCGGGTATTCCTCTTATTAATCCGGCAACTGTAGCAAACTCGGGACTTTCGATTTCATTTGACAAGCCTTCACCTAATTCCTGAGGAACACCAATGCGTGCAGGTAAACCAAATACTTCTTCTGCAAGTTCCGGACAGCCGCGCAATAGTGAACCTCCACCTGTGAGAACAATCCCGGCTTTTACTTTATTCTTATAACCTGCGCTTCTCAATTCATTATCAATCAACGTAAACAATTCTCTCATCCTCAGGCTGATGATTTGAGTGAGCAGACTAATAGGAATTTTTGTATTACCTCTTGCACCAACTCCTCGTATAAGAATATCTTCATCTTTTATTATCGCAGTTTCAATTGCATATCCATATTCTTTTTTCAATTTTTCTGCTTCTTCAGTAACTACACCAAGCGATTCCCTTATATCATTTGTTACCTGGTTGCCTGCTATTCCAATTACTTTTGTATGCTTGATTGCCTTTTTGTGATAGATAGCTATGTCTGTTGTTCCGCCGCCAATATCAAGAAGAATAACTCCAAGATCTTTTTCACTTTCTTCCAAAACAGATGTGCTTGATGCAATTGGCTGAAGTATATAGTCTTTAACTTTTAATCCGGCACGCTCAACTGATTTTTTAATATTCTGTATTGCAGGAATTGATGCAAGCACTACATGGTTGCTGGCTTCCAATCTTGAGCCTGACATCCCGATTGGATTCTCAATTCCCGGCTGATGATCAACAGAAAATTCAATTGGAATGATATGAAGTATTTGTCTGTCTGATGGAATTCTTATTGTGCGAACATCAGCTTCTAATCTTTCAAGATCCTTTTTTGTTATTTCCTTTTCATCACTGCTTATTGTTACATAGTTTCTGTGCAGGAGACTTGTAATGTGCTCGCCGGCAACTCCAACATTAACCAGGTTAATAGTTAAACCTGCACGGTTAGATGCAATTGACATTGCTTCTTTAATCGCCTCTGCAGTTTTTCCGATGTTGGCAACCAGACCTTTGTGCAATCCTTCCGAAGGTGCTATCCCGAATCCGAGAATGTTGAAGGATTGCTTTCCTTCTTCTCTTTCAGCTATAACAGCACAAACCTTCGTTGTGCCTAAGTCAATCCCTGCTATGATTTCTTTTTTCATCCGCTTACCAACTCTGTTTTTCTTTTACCGATAAATACTTTGTTTTTGTAACGAAGATCCAAATACTCTGTATTCTGATTTAAATTTTCTTCATCAGATAATTCCTGCCAAATATTTTTCAGGATTAGTGCTTTCCTAACTTCATCACTCTTACCAAACAGTACCGGAAATTTAAATCCGGTAAAAGTTAAAATTACATCTCCACTCTTTCTTAAATTAATCTCAGCAAGATTTTTTCTAACATTCGTATCGCTCATACTGATTGCATCAATTATCCTGAATGCAAATAAAATATTTTCTTCACTATAAGAATTTTTCCCGCTAATATTTAGGTTTGATATAACCGGTAAATCATTAATAGCAGCGGGGGGGAAAAGCGGAAGCGTTTCTAAATCACTGGTTAAAAGTTTTAATTCATTCTTTTGAAGCAGGGTAGCTTTTATCTCTTTCTCTTGAACCTCAACCAGGATTGTGTTTACACCATCGAATTCAACTTCCGCTTTTCTCAGGTAGGGATGTTTTTCAATTCTTGTTTTTACTTCTAATAAAGTTAGATCTTCATATTTGGTAGAATCGCTTAAACCGGCATAACGTAAATACTCTTTTGCCGGAAGCAATGTGTTTTCAGTTACTTCTATTTGATTGTAAACTTCTCTATGGCTTGCTTTGGATCCTGTAATCATCAGGTAACTGAATCCGATAATCAAAACTAAAAAGACAACCAGTCCAAAAAATTTGCTTCTACGTTCGCTCAATGTTTTTCCTCCTTAAGCAGTTCAACAAATTTTTCACCGTATTTCCAGATATCACCGGCACCCATCGTAATTATTATATCATCTTTCTTTTTAAGTTCCATCAATTTTTTAGGAACGTCTTTTTTATCCGGGATGTAATGCACATTCTTGTGTCCGTACTTTTTTGCAATGTTCGCTATCATTTCGCCGGTCACGCCTTCAATGGGTTTTTCTCTTGCAGGATAGATATCTGTGCAAATAAATACATCAGAATTCAAAAATGATCTTCCGAAATCCTGATAGAAATCTTTTGTTCTTGAAAAAAGATGAGGTTGAAACACCACCACTAATCTTCTATCCCATGCTGCTCTGATTCCTGCAAGCGTGGCAGAAGATTCAGTTGGATGATGAGCATAATCATCAAGAACCAGAATATCATTCTTATATTTTGTTTCAAACCTTCTGTAAACACCTTTGAATTTTTCTAATGCTTTTTTGATGACTTTGAAATCAATTCCCAGTTCCATTCCGATTGTTACTGCAACCAGAGAGTTCTTAACATAATGCTCACCGGGAATGTTGAGCTTAACACTTCCAAGTTCTTTTCCTTTATAAATAACAGTATACGTGCTGCTGAATCCTTCAAACTCAATATCGATTGCTCTTACATCAGCCTGCGCGGTGGTTCCATAAGTGAATACTGTTTTATTAATAAATGGAATAATATCCTGAAGTGCCGGTTCATCAAGACAAATAACAACAAATCCATAGAATGGAACTTTGTTTGCAAATTCAATGAAGGCCGTTTTAATGTCATCGAGATCTTTGTATGTATCAAGATGCTCTCTTTCAAGAGTAGTTATAGCTGCAATTGTTGGAGTGAGTTTCAGGAATGTTCTGTCAAACTCATCCGCTTCAACAACTATGAATTCACCATTTCCAAGACGCGCATTTGTACCGCCGAGTCCACTTAACTTTCCTCCAACTATAATTGTCGGATCAATTCCGCCTTCAGTGAGTGTTAACCCAACCATAGAAGTCGTTGTAGTTTTTCCGTGAGTTCCGGCAATTCCAATCCCGTATTGCATTCGCATAGTTTCAGCAAGCATTTCCGCACGCTTAATAATCGGAATGTTTCTGTCAGCCGCGGCTCTTACTTCCGGATTATCAGGAATTACTGCAGAAGAATATACAAGCACATCAACATCCTTTACATTTTCAGATGAGTGTCCTTCATAAATTTTTGCACCAAGTTCTGCTAACCGATTTGTGACCTCAGTAAGATTCAAGTCTGAACCTGACACTTCAAAACCTTTGTTCAAAAGTATCTCTGCAATGCCGCTCATCCCGATGCCGCCGATTCCAACGAAATGTATTTTCTTTATACTTTTAAACATTGCTCTTATCTATTTTGGATTTTAACTCTTCAATGCGAAGCAACAATTCATCCTGGTTTTCATAATCAGAAAATCTTATCATCACAGGCGTGACTTTCGAATTAACTTTTATCCTCACCGTTCTGAATGCAGGTGAGTTGCTTGTTCTTACCTGCCGGGAGAATTTTATTTTTTTTATCTGGTCAATTTTATATTCTTTTGATTTGAAGCGATCTGCAAAAACAATTCCTTCATCAGAAACTTCGATGTACATATTCCTGATGAGATTGTAGAGTAAAGATGCAACTGATACGATCAATATGATCGCGAGAAAATATAAAATCGGATCACGAGTAATTAATGTGAATGAATCTTCAACAAATTCACCTCTTATAACTCCATAAAGGATTAATACGATGAAGTATATAATCGTTGATTTATAATAGAAAGACAGATTGTATTTGAAAATTCTTCTTTTCTGTTCACCATTATTCATACAGCCTCCGCAAATTTTATTGCGTTCTGTGCGATTACTTTTGCAGCATCAGGTTTTGCCATTTGCAAAGCCTTCTTCTTCAATTCTGAAAGCTTGCTCTCCGAATTCAATGTATTTAAAACACTTTTCACTAATTCTTTTTTCAATTCTTTATCTTCAATCAGAATCGCAGCCTCATTATCTGACAAAGACTTTGCGTTGTAATATTGATGATTCTCTGCAACATTAGGCGATGGAACAAGTATCGCAGGAATGCCAAGGTTCAGCAGTTCTGCGATTGTCGTAGCACCGGCTCTGGCCAAAAGCAAATCACAAGCTGAGTAAGCTGAATTCATATCTTCAATAAAATCATAAACCTTTACGTTATCTGAATTCATTTCTTAAACTGTTCGAAATAATTTTTTCCAGTCTGCCAGATCACCTGAACATTATTTTCTTCCAATATTTTTATGTTCTCTGACATAGCTTCATTTATCGTTTTAGCTCCAAGACTTCCACCAAGCACGAGAAGAGTTTTTTTTTCACCCGATAGTCCAAATTTTCTCAACGCTTCTGTCTTCTCCATCCTGCCAAGATTTTTTCTTACAGGATTTCCGGTAATGTGATGAATCTTTTCTCTTCTCAAGTATTTTTTTGATTCCTGAAAACTCAGATGAACTTCGCTTGCATATCTTTCAAGCAAACGTGTTGTTACGCCGGGATAACTATTTTGTTCAATGAGAATAATCTTTGCTCCCATTACTGATGCCGCCCATATTGCAGGACCAGCAACATATCCTCCGGAACCAATTGCTACCTTTGGTTTGAATGAAATATTTATAAACAGTGATTGAATCACAGATACAAATAATTTTAGCGGGAACAATAAATTTTCGAAATTAATTTTCCTGGAGAATCCTTTAATCCAAATTGACTTAAACTTAAATCCAAGTTTCGGAACAACTCTTCCTTCAATTCTGTCTTTAGTACCGATAAATAAAATATCGGCTTCGGGTTTCATTTCTCTAATCTGCTCAGCAACTGCAACTGCAGGGAAAAGATGACCACCGGTTCCACCACCTGCAAATAAAAATCGGTATTTACTTTGTGCATTGCTCATCTGTTAATCCCTTTAAAGGAATTTTCATCAGGCACATAAACAACACCGTTCTGCCGCAAATGATTTGTAAAGGCAATGTTGATCAATATGCCAACACTGATGCACAGAAATATTAGCGAAGTTCCACCATAACTTATAAATGGCAGCGGAAGTCCTGTTGTTGGAAGAACACCCGTTGTAACAGCAACATTTACAAAAGCATAGAATACGATCGAGATTGTTATTCCGAAAGCAAGAAGCTGACCGAACTGATCTTTTGTTTTTTTGGCAACCAATATTCCGCAGACTAAAAGAACGAGATACGCGAGCAGAACTATTATTGAACCAATTAATCCAAACTCTTCACCAAGAATTGCAAAAATAAAATCACCATAAGCTTCGGGAAGGAAAAGATTGCTTTGCATACTGTTGCCAATTCCAACTCCGAATATTCCTCCGCTTCCAAGACTATAAAGTGCCTGCTTAACCTGGAAATTCAAATCTCCACCACTTATAACAGAATTCACAAAAGAAAAAATTCTTGATCTTGAATGAGGAAAAATCATTGCAGCGGCTCCAATTACAATTCCGCTTATAACCATCGAAGCAAGAATATGTTTGAGCTTTGCACCTCCTGCATAAATTATCACCAGCGAAATGAATATCAGCATAACACCACTACTTATATTCGGCTGCAGCATGATTAATCCTGAGATAACAATTATCCAGATAAAGAAATAAAGAAATCCCTCACGATAATTATCTATAACATTTGCCTTTGCTTCCAGCAGAACAGCGAGGTGAATAATCAAAGCAAGCCTCGCAAAATCCGCCGGTTGAATGGAAAAAAATCCAAAACTCATCCATCTGCCTGCACCTTTAATATCAGGAGCAAATAACAAGGTAACTACCAGCAGTATTGTAATAATTATCATCACCGGTTTGCTTAATCGTCTATAGTACTCGTAAGGAATTAAAGCGAAAAGTATAATTGCTCCAATTCCAAGAACCACTTTAAAGAGATGCGAGTTAAACAAATAAAAAACGCTGTCAAACTTGAATACGCTGTATGTACTGCTTGCGCTCATAACAATGGTCAAGCCGAGCAGCATAAGTGCAAACACATCAAAAAATATTGTCAAACCCAGTTTTTTCATTTTAGCTTGTTTACTGCCTCTTTAAATACTTTACCGCGATGTTCATAATTATTAAACATATCAAAGCTTGCACAAGCAGGGGAAAGTAAAACAACATCACCCTTGTTAGCTTCCCTGCTCGCACTTTTAACAGCATCTTCAAGTGATTTTTCTATTTCAACTTTAACATCATTACGGAAGAAGTTAAAAACTTTTTCTGCTGATGAACCGATAGCATAAATCTTTTTCACTTTTTGAATTACAAGATCTTTTATCTGCTCATAATCGTTTCCTTTATCCTGTCCACCCAGTATCAGCAAGATTGGTTCATCGAAACTTTTTAATGCATACCAAACAGAATCTACATTTGTAGCTTTGGAATCATTTATATACTTAACTCCATTAACTTCACGTACCATTTCAAGGCGATGTTCAACACTTTCAAATGTTTGTAATCCTTTAACTATTCCTGCATTTTCAAGATTGAAAACTTTAGCAGCGCAAATCACTGACATAGCATTTGCCAGGTTATGCTCACCTCGAATATTTATATCATTTCTTGAACAACGGAAATTTTCTTTACCATTCAGCTTGAAAACCACTTCACTACCAGAATAAAAGCAGCCGTCATTTTGCTCTTCGTTTAACGAGAAGAAGAATGATTTACTTTTATGTTCTGATAAATATTTCATTACAGCCTGGCTATCTTTATTCAGAATTAAAAAATCTTTTCCATCCTGGTTCATATAAATTCTTTGCTTTGATTCGGCATATTTATCAAGACTGTTTTCGTATCTGTTCAGATGATCTGGTGTAATATTTAGAATCAATGCTGCTGCCGGTTTAAAATTTTCTATCAGATCCAATTGAAAACTTGATACTTCAAGTGAAACAAATTCTCCCTCTTTCACATCGAGAACTATTTCACTGAAAGCTACTCCAATATTTCCTGCTACATGAGTTTTGTAGCCGCACGTGTTAAAAACATGTCCGCACAAACTGGTAGTAGTTGTTTTACCGTTCGTTCCGGTAATTGCAATTATTTTTCCTTTACAATAATGATAAGCGAACTCGATTTCACTTATTAGTTTAATACCTTTTGCCCTCGCATTCTGTAGCACTTGTGAATCGTTGGGGACACCTGGACTGACAATCATAAGCGATGACTCATATACTCTGTCCGAGTGTCCCCCGAACTCAAAATTTATTTTTTCAATTTCGAGTTGATTCACTGCATCATATATTTTTTCCTTAGGGCTGAAGTCACTTACAAATGGAATTCCACCGAGCCGCTTTACAAGTTTTGCCGCACCAACTCCGCTCCTGGCAGCTCCGATGATCGATATTTTTTTTCCTTTAACTTCCATCATCTTATCTTGAAAGAAATAAGTGTGACGATAGCCAGAATAATCGCAATAATGTAAAACCGAACAACAATTTTAGGTTCAGCCCAACCCAATATTTCAAAGTGATGATGAATTGGCGCCATCTTAAAAACTCTTTTACCCTGTCCGAATTTCTTCTTTGTGTATTTGAAATAAACTTTTTGAATGATCACTGAAATAGTTTCCATAAAAAAAACACCGCCAAGAATCGGGATGAACAATTCTTTTTTTATTAATACTGCAAGAATTCCAAAAGCACCGCCAAGTGCAAGTGAACCCGTATCACCCATAAAAACTTGAGCTGGATAAGCGTTGTACCAAAGAAAACCGAGCGATGCACCAACAAGTGCAGCAACAAAAACGGTCAACTCACCTGAGCCGGGCAGATAAATGATATTCAGATAATCGGCAAAGATTACGTTACCACTCACATAACTCAGCAAAGCCAGTGCTATCATAACTATCGCGATAACTCCAATCGCAAGTCCGTCTAAACCATCTGTCAAGTTCACAGCATTTGATGTAGCAGTGATTATAAATATCACCACTGGTATATAAAAAAATGAAAGATCGAGATTCACATTTTTTAGAAACGGAACTGTTGTCAATGAATTATAGTTTGAAAACTCGGGTGAGAAATAAATTACCGCACCAACAACCAAACCGATTAAAAACTGACCAAGGAGCTTATACTTGCCAATCAAACCTTTGGGTAATTTTTTGACAACTTTGAGATAATCATCAAGAAATCCGACAAGACTTAACCAAACAGTTCCGCCAAGAATTAAAATTATGTAGATGCTGGTTAAATCACCCCACAACAACACAGGAACCACTGCTGAAAAAATTATTATCAATCCGCCCATTGTTGGTGTTCCTGCTTTTGACCAATGCGTTTGCGGTGCATCTACTTTTTTTGCTTCACCTATTTGATTTTTCTGCAAAGCACGGATTATCTTCGGTCCTAAATAGAAAGCCAGAAACAAACCGGTAATTGCAGCTAATGCCGATCTGAATGTCAGGAACCTGAAGATATCAAATCCCGGCGGTGAATAAATTCTATTTATGTATTCAAATAAATAGTAAAGCATCAGCTCATAGATTTATTTTTTATTTCTGAAACAAACTCTTCCATCTTCATTCCTCTTGAACCTTTTACAAGAATGACAGAATTATCAAAGTTCAGATTTTTTATATGACTCTTTAAAGCATCTCTTTTAGTGAAATGCTTTGTGAATAAATTTTTCTGAGCAATTTCTTTATGGAGATATTTCATCTTTGAACCGATCGTATAAACCTCATCAATTCTCGAATTTATAATTGCATCTTTCAGTCCCTGGTGGAGTTTTACACTACTATCTCCAAGCTCAAGCATATCTCCAAGGAAAAGAATTTTTCTCTTAAATGTTTTAATCCTTCCAACTAATTCAATTGCTGCCCTGGTTGAGTCCGGATTTGCGTTGTATGTATCATCAATCAAAATAAAATTTTTATATCGCTGGACATCAAGTCTTCCTGAAGGAGCTTTTAATTTTTCTACTGCATTTTTTATCTGCTCAATTGATAATCCCATCTCCAAGGCAACAGCGCAAGCAGCAAGAAAATTTTTTGCACTCTGTTCCCCATAAATTGGAAGAGTAAGCTCATAATTCTTCTTTTTATATTCTATACTGACTACAGGTTTGCCATCGTCTGTGTAAGAATTAATTTTACCTCGAACATCAACTCTTCCTGAGAAACCGTAACTAATCCGCTTTCCTCCTCTTGAATGCTTTTCTTTAATTATCGGATCATCATAATTGAGAAAAACTTTTCCGCCATTCTTAATTGTCTCTTCAAATAGAAAAGATTTTTCTTTCCAGACACCATTCCTAGTTTTCAAAAATTCCAGATGTGAATCACCAATGTTTGTAATCAAACTATAATCTGGTGAAAGAATGCTTGCTGTGTACGGTATTTCACCAAAGTGATTCGTTCCAAGCTCTGCAACTAAAACCTGATGAGCTTCGTTAGTATTTAAAATCGTTAACGGCACGCCAATATGGTTATTGTTGTTAGCTTCAGTTTTGTTCACTTTATATTTTTCAGACAGCAATTCTGCGAGCATATCTTTTACTGTTGTTTTACCCGAACTTCCTGTGATTCCAATAATCTTTGCATTTATTTTTTTTCTCCAGATCCTGGCAATATCTCCTAACGCGAGCTTAGTGTCTTTAACAGTTACTATCGGAACTTTAACATCATTAAACTGATTTAATCTTTTTTTATTAATAACTATCGCTGCTGCTCCGTTCTTAATTGCATCATTAGCAAAATTGTGTCCATCGAATCGTTCTCCTTTTAATGCTATGAACAAAGTGTTCGGCTTAATCTTTCTTGAATCAATTGATACATAATTTATGTTTTTCAATTTATCAGGTTCGAAGATTTCTGAACCGGGAAGATTAAAAATATCTTCTATGTTCAGGTGAACCTTTTTCAAATTCCAAGAACTTTTTTTGCTACTTCTTTATCAGAGAAATGATGTCTGACACCACCGATTTCCTGATAATCTTCGTGGCCTTTTCCAGCTATAAGAATCACAGAATATTTTCCGCTCTTCTTAATTGCTTCTTCGATTGCAGCTTCTCTGTCTTCGATTATCTGGTAATTATCTTTTGTTATACCTGACCTTATTTCTTCAATTATTGCTGAAGGATTTTCATTCCTTGGATTGTCTGACGTCACAATCACTTGATCACTTAATTCGGTAGCTATCTTTCCCATCACCGGACGTTTGAGTTTATCCCTGTTTCCTCCGCATCCAAAAACTGTGTAAACAGGATTTTTATTTTCTGTTATGTTCCTAATTACCATCAAAGTTTTTTCAAGACTATCTGGAGTGTGCGAATAATCAATTACTACTTTTCTTGTTCCATTAGTTAAAATTTCAAACCTGCCGGGAACCTGGGGTGTAGTCGAAATACCTTCTGCAATAACTTCATCTTTTAATCCTGATAATTTAGCAGTTGCAAAAGCTCCTGCAGCATTGTACGCATTGAAATCTCCGACTAAAGAAGTTCTTAATTCGTAAACTTTATTTTCATAGTTTAATTTGAAAGAAGTACCGGAGAGATCACATTTAATGTCAGAAATTCTGAAATGTGAATCGTTCTTTGTTCCGAATGAATACTTCAGGCTGCGACAATCTCTAATTACATCAACACTATGCAGCTCATCACTATTATATATTGCAGAGGATGAAAGCGGCAATTCATCAAATAATATTTTTTTGGCTTTAACATAATTTTCAAAATCACGGTGAAAATCGAGATGCTCAGGTGTTATATTTGTAAAAACCGCAAACGAAAAGTTCAAACCATAAACTCTCTTCATTGCAAGTGAATGAGATGAAACTTCCATAACTGCATAATCACATCCGGCAATATGCATCTGGTTCAACATTTTATTCAGATCATTCGATTCAGGTGTCGTTAACTTTGAATCAATTTTTTCATTACCGATATAATTTGAAATCGTTCCCATTAGCCCAACTTTGTATCCTGACGTCTCGTAAATATTTTTCAAAAAGTATGATGTAGTTGTTTTACCATTCGTGCCGGTGATTCCAATCAGTCTTAGTTTTTTTGATGGCTCATCGAAAAATGCATTAGAAATTTCAGCAAGAGCCTGGCGGCTATCATTTACAACAATTTTAACAGCCTTGAAATGACTTACAAGTGAATCAGGTATTGACTCACTATTTTCTACAACAATTGCAACGGCTTTTTTATTAAGTGCATCCTGAATGTAAAGATGACCATCAGTATTAAATCCTTTCATTGCAACAAAGACAGAACCGTCAACAACTTTACGCGAGTCATATTCAACACCGGATACCTCACGTGCAGGAGGATTTCCTACAACCTGAATTACTTTAATTTTATTTAACAATTCACTAAGCAGCATTAATAAACCCTCGCTCCGCTTGTGCTTATTTGCGAACAGGTAAGTATGCAGGTCTTTCTTTTATTAATTGTTTGTCCGGGTGGAATACTTTGCTCTGCAACAACACCGGATCCTGAGATACTCCATTTAATCCCTAAATCATTCAATACCGATAATGCTTCTTTAATAGTTTTACCTCTAAGATCGGGCATTAAATTCTGGTTATTATCATCTGCAAAGACATTGCGGCTTTCATTTAATTCGTTAGCGTACTTTGATTCATTATGAACAAACTCATAATTGGAACTCTGGTTTTTATTCTCAGCAATTTTTATATCAGTGTTCGGTTTGTGCTGATCATATTTTCCTTTTTCGAGTTCATAAATTCTTGTGAGAATATTTTTAAACACTGGTGCCGAAACCAGACCACCGTAATAGTGTCCTTTCGGTTTATTGATCAACACATAACAAACTATAGTAGGATTTTCAGCCGGATAGAATCCGATAAAAGATGAATAGTAATGGGTATTTGAATATTTACCATCCACAATAATTTTCGATGTGCCTGTCTTGCCTCCAATTGAAAGCGATTCAATTTTTGCCTGCTTACCTGTTCCCTTTTGTACAGCTCCCAGTAACAAACTTCGCATTCTTTCAGAAGTCTTTTCCGATATGACTCTTCTAACTTCCACCGGAGAATATTCTCTGACAGTATTTCCATTTTTATCAACCTGTCTTTTTACTATTTGCGGTTGATAAAGTATTCCACCATTAACAATCGCACAAAAAGCATTCGTAAGCTGAAGCGGAGTAGCTGAAATACTATAGCCGAATGACATATAAGTTTTTGTCTGTTTTGTCCACTTATCAAGATCTACAAGTTTTCCGATAACTTCGCCGGGTAATGAGATAGAAGTAAAAGTTCCAAACCCAAAGCTTCTTACATACTGATAAAATTTTTCATCGCTCATCCGCTGAATTAATTTTGCTGTACCTATGTTGCTTGATTCTTCAATAATTTCTCTGACAGTTAATGATTCAAATTTATGCGTATCCCTGATGTAGTTATTTCTGAACTTATAAACACCGTTCTCAACATTAACACGTTCAGATTCATTACAAGCTTTATCTTCAAGCAGTGCAGCAAACGTAATTGCTTTGAACGTAGAACCCGGCTCGTATGAATCAGTTATAGCACGATTTTTTCTTTCATAGTCACCGTATTTCCAAAAAAGATTCGGATCGTAATCGCTGATGTTTGCCATTGCGAGAATTTCACCTGAATTTGGATTCATAATTATGCAGGTAGCAGATTCACCCGAATTTAATTTTAAACTTTGCTTCAGCTCCTCTTCAACAATTGCCTGATATCGTTTATCAATTGTTAGATAAACATCATCGCCGGGGACAGAAGGTCTGGTTTGCTTCTCTGAAATAGATATAATATCACCCATAGCATTTCGTTCAACCATTCTAAAACCATCTTTGCCTCTCAGCGCATCATCAAAACTTTTTGAAATACCGTTTACGCCTTTATAATCATTATCAACGTATCCAAGAATATGAGAAGCCAGTGAGCCATAATGAAATACACTTACTGGTTCTTCAACATAAAAGAAGGCAGGATTTTTGTACTCGAAAAGGTCTAGTGATTTTTCAAAGGGAACTTTTTTCTCAAGACAAATTGTCTTTCCACTGGCTTTCAGAAGTTTCGAATAATGAAGTTTGCTCTTCCCCATTACTTTTGAAAACATTTTTGCCAGTCTGTCTTTCTCAGATGCGGGAAGCATTCGAAGATCAACAAAAAATGAATAGTTATTCCGATTATAGACCAGTAGCACATCGTTGCGGTCATAAATAAAACCGCGATCCGCCTTGACTGTTTGAGTATTCGTCTGCTGTCTCTTTGCAAAGTAACTAAGTTCATCGCTCCTGACTACCTGAAGATTAACCAGCCTGAACACGAGTGCACTAAAAATGAGCACGACAATAATCAGTATTAGCAGCACCCGTGAATTATTCATTAATGTTCCGCACGCTTTCAGATAGTTTGGCAATATCTTCAGTGGACAATATTACTTTTTTGACTGGATCAGAACCGGTATCCACTAAACCAAGTTCATTCATTGCATATTTTTTAATTACATCTTCAGCAGTAAGCATTTGATAATTAGCCTGCAATCCAACTGATTGAGTCTTTTCTGTCTTCACTTGATTTTCTAATTGAGCAAGCTGTCTTTGTAACTCTTCATATTTCAACCGCAGTCCCTGCGAAATGAGAATAATAATTGTTATCAAAACCAGTAAAGAGGTGATAATAATTATTAATGGTTTAGAACTTTTTTTCATACTCTTTCTGCGACTCTTAATTTTGCGCTGCGAGCTCTTCTATTATTTGTTATTTCTATTTCCGATGGAGTTATCGGTTTTTTTGAGATAATGTTCAATCTTTTCACTTTGCCACAAGTACAAATCGGTGAATCGGGAGGACAAACACAACTTAAACTTTCATACTTAAAAAAATCTTTTACTATTCTGTCTTCCAGGGAATGGTAACTGATTACAACCAATCTGCCTCCCTTTCTTAAAACAGGCACAGAATTATTAAGAAACGACTTTAGTGCACCAAGCTCATCATTTACATAAATCCTCAAAGCCTGAAAAACTCGTGACAACGTCTTCGTTAAATATTTTGGATTTGTTACTGATGAAATTATTTTTTTTAGTTCATCAGTGGTTTCAATTCTCTTTACTTTCCTGGCTTCTGAAATCTGGCGTGCGATCTTTCTGGAATTTTTCTCTTCCCCATACTCGAATATTACATTTGCAATCTTTTCTTCTGATTCGTGATTAATAAAATCCGCAGCAGTTTTTCGCAAGTTTTTATCTAATCGGAGGTCCAGCATTGAGTTGATGCTGTATGAAAAACCTGCTGCGGCGTTATCCAGTTGAAAAGAAGAAACTCCAAGATCTGCCAAAATCCCGTCAAAGAACTCCAACGATTCTATCTTAGCAATTACATCTATTAACGAAAAATTAAAGTTGTAAAGTTTGATTCTATCCTCACCTTTAAATTTTTCCTTGCAATAATTAAAAGCATTCAGATCAACATCAGTGGAAACAATGTTTCCATTTGTATTCAGTCGGTTAAATATTTCTAAAGTGTGTCCGCCAAATCCTAAAGTCCCTTCGAAATACACCCCATCTCTTTTTGTAACTAAGTAGTCAACACTCTCATTCAATAAAACAGGTGTATGTGCCTGAGTCATCAATCATTCATAACTTTTGCAGCGATCTCTTCATAAGAAAGCGGGGACTGCTTTAAGTAATCATCATATATTTTTGGATTCCAGACTTCAATCTTTCTGAGTGCACCAATTATCAGAACTTCCTTTTCAATTTTAGCATAGTCAATAAGCATTTGTGGAACGAGTATCCTTGATTGTGAATCCATAATATCTTCGTGCGCATATTGGACGAACATTCTGATAAATCTAAGATCGTCAGGCTGGAACTGATTCAGTTTTAAAAGTTTATCTTCAATTTTTTGCCATTCATCGAGAGGGTACAAATCGATGCAGCTTGATAACCCTTTGGTCATCACTATTGTATCGTTTGCATCTGGCGAAATGTGTTTACGTAACTTTGCCGGAATGCTTATTCTGCTTTTAGAATCTATTGAATATGTAAACTGACCTTTGAACAAATTTTTTCCATAATTTGGGATTTCTCACCACTTTTCCCCACTGCACCCCGAAAATAATGGAAAATTTTACTGAAAGTCAAGAAGAATTTTAAAAAAATCCCATTTCCTGGGATTTATTTTTTAGCCGCCCAGGAAGCTGAAAGCTGTTCCTGGGGTTAATCGATTGGATTTAAGCTACTGAGCCAACTGCCGGAATCGAACCGGCGACCTGCTCATTACGAATGAGCTGCTCTACCAGCTGAGCTAAGTTGGCAACTGAAGTGTGAATTCACATACGTTTGATTGAATGAGTGAGTGAATGGTTGAATGAATTGGAATCAACAGTTCATCATTCATCCAGCAAACCATTCTGTTATTCAGTTTAAAACTATCTCAATTTCTTTTTATGTCTGTTCTTTCTCAGTCTCTTTTTTCTTTTGTGAGTTGACATTTTATGACGTTTTCTTTTTCTTCCGCAAGGCATTCGTTTTTCCTTTTAGTTATTTAATTAAATTAATGTGAACTTAATAATTCCGTTGCTCGTTTTCCTGCTTCTGAGTTTGGATCTAATTCCACAGTCTTTCTAAACCAATCTTTAGAAGCCTCAACATTCCTGGCTGCCAAATTTACAATCCCAAGATTTAAATGAGCAATCTGATGCTTTGGTTGATACTTAAGTGCAGTTTCCATTTCACTTATTGCTGTTGTGTTATCACCGAGATTATAATAACAGATTGCCATATCAACACGATTATCTGCATTCTCCGGGTTCTTGACTAAATACTTTTTATAGTTAGCAATTGCTTTCTCATAAAGTCCTGCATCCTGTTGTAAATGTGCAAGGTGTAAGGTTGATTCCAAATCATCTGGATTTGCAGTAACTGCAGCCTCCAGCTTATTGATTTCCTCCATATTAGCAAGGTTTACACCTGAGCTTGAAGTCTGATTACTCATCTGCGAAACATTGGTCTTCACTCCGGAATCAAAAACTCCTGAGATTATAAGTGCGAAAATGAAAATCACAACAATTGCTGATGAGATCATTAATATTTTTTTATTATCAAGTACCTTTTCTTCATTTACTATTTTTCTACTATCAGAAGTATTTGCTTTATCTGTCTTTTTTTGATCATATCTTTTCGCTTCGTGCTTAGCTGAGTCATTCTTTCTATTTTTACTTCCTCTCAACAGAATTCCACAACTGAAGCACTCTGAATTTTCAATAGGATTTTCTTCGCCGCAGTTTTTACAAACAATAAATTCCTCAGTATTCACAACCGTTTTATTTGGTGAACTTTCTCTAGAATTAATTTTGCTTCCGCAGTTCGGACAAAATTTAAATTCCCCTTCAATCTTAAATCCACATTCAGCACAATAATTCACTGTTTAATTATCTCCGATTTTTTTCCAACATACCAACGTTAACAAGCTCTTTAAAGTCCTTTGAAAACTTAAAAGTAGGGACATAATGTTCCGGTACAAAAACGGATTCACCAGTTTTTGGATTCCTTGCCTGACGCGCATTTTTCTTTTTTACTCTGTAGCTTCCAAAGCCCCTGATCTCGATACCCTTACCTTCTTTAAGCGCTTCAATAACAGTTTTCAGAAATCCTTCAATAATAGCTTCGGTTTCCAGTTTTGTGAGTCCGGTCCCGGCTGCAACCTTGTCAACAATGTCAGCCTTCGTCATCCAATTCACCTTTAAGTTATTTGTTTATTAAAAAGTATTAAAAATCAGGGTGTTAAAGTAAGCAAGTTTAGCTGTAAAATCAATAAAAATAGTTAGTTACGGAAATATCGTGACATTGTCCAATTAAGACCTTTAATGGCTGTTGCAAATCATTTACTTAATGATCAAGATTTACTAAATTTTGAATAAATTGTAATGAATTATGGAAACTACTCTTTACATAAAGAATATGGTCTGTCATCGATGCATAAAAGTTGTAAAAGATGAACTGACCAGACTGGGTTATGAAGTGCCTGAAATACATCTGGGGGAAGCGCTGATTAAATCATCCGAAAAATCACCTGATATAAGCGAGATCAGGAAAAGTACTAGTTGATAATGGTTTTGATTTGGTTGATGATAAAAATTCAAAACTGATTGAAAAAATTAAAGTACTGATTATTGAAAGAATACATCATCAAAATAACAATCTTGAAAAATTTAGTTTCTCCAAATATTTATCAAACGAATTGGGTGTGAATTACAGTCACCTCAGTTCTATCTTTTCATCCTGTGAAGGCATTACAATTGAAAAGTTTATCATAAAACAAAAAATTGAAAAAGTAAAAGAACTATTGACTTACGATGAATTAACTTTAAGCGAAATTTCGTTCATGCTTGGGTACAGTAGTGTGCAGCATCTTTCTAATCAATTCAGACAAATTACAGGACTTAATCCATCTTATTTTAAAAAGCTTAAAGAAAATAAAAGAAAACCTCTTGATAAGATAAATGAACCATAAATAATCTGTAACATTTAACCTGTATTTTGTAACGCAAGTCTCTCCTTTTCACCCTAGTTTACCATCGTAAATTAACTCTAATAATATCTCAAGGAATTCTAATGAATATAACATTAAAGATAGATGGAATGAGCTGCAATCATTGTGTTATGGCTGTCCAGAAAAATCTTTCAAAAATCAATCTAATAAAATTTGAAGTTGCAATCGGTTCAGCTAAAGTTGAGTTTGATGAAAAAGAAATTGCAGAAGAAGTAATAATTAAAGCAATTGAAGAAGCCGGTTATCAAGTTATAAAATGAGGAAGGATGTTTAATAAAGATGAGCGAGACCATAGTTCCAAAAATCAAACCGCAAAAAATCAGCGCACCGGTAAAGGAATGACCTGTGCAAGCTGTGTTGCAAGAGTTGAAAAATCAATCAGCAAAATTGATGGAATAAAAAATGTTGCAGTAAATCTTGCGACAGAAAAAGCAACTTTTGAAATTGATAATAACCTGGCATCACTAACCCAGGTTGAAAAAGCAATAGAAGATGCCGGCTATAAAATTGACTTTTCATCTCTCAATAAAAAAAGTGCAGCCAGCACAACCCAACCTGATATAAAATCTGATTTCGATAACGAATTAAAGAGAGATTTTTTTCTAGCAATTTCCCTGACAATCCCAATTTTCATACTGAGTATGGGAATGATGTGGGAGGGAGTTCATAACCTGATCCCGTTGTCCCAAGATGTAATAAATAAAATCCTTCTGCTGTTAACAATTCCTGTAGTATTCATTTCCGGGAAGCGGTTTTATAAAATATTCTGGAAAAACTTACTTCATCTAACTGCAGACATGAACTCGCTGGTTGCAATTGGAACAGGTGCAGCTTTTATATACAGCACAATTCTAACTCTATTTCCCGAATTAATTTCTAATAGCTCAGTGGCATCTCACGTTTACTTTGAAACAACTGCAGTTATTATAACACTAATTCTGATGGGAAGATGGCTTGAGAGCAGAGCAAAATCAAAAACAGGATTGGCAATCAAAAAGCTTATCGAGTTAAAACCACAAACCGTTTTAGTTAAAAGAAATAATTTAGAACTGGAAATTTCTTTAGATGAATTGCAAATAGGTGACATAGTAATTATAAAACCAGGTGGGAAAATTCCTGCTGATGGAAAAATTATTAGCGGTTACTCAACGGTAGATGAATCAATGATAACAGGTGAATCAATGCCTATTGAAAAGAACATTGGTTCAAAAGTAATCGGAGGAACAATTAATAAAACAGGAAGCTTTGAATTTGAGGTTACTGCTATCGGTGATAATTCAATTCTTGGTCAGATTATTAAAATGGTGGAGGAAGCACAGGGTTCAAAAGCTCCTATTCAAAAACTGGCTGATAAAATCGCAGCCGTATTTGTTCCTGTAATTATCCTGATTGCAATTTTAACATTTGTCGGTTGGCTGTTCTTTAGTGATGCAGGATTTAGTGCAGCATTAATAAATTTTGTTGCTGTATTAATTATCGCCTGCCCTTGTGCTCTCGGGCTGGCTACTCCTACTGCAATAATTGTTGGAACTGGCAGAGGTGCTCAAAATGGTATTCTGATAAAGAATGCCGAAAGTCTTGAACTTGCTCATAAGATTGACACAATTATTTTTGATAAAACCGGAACGATAACAACAGGTAAACCAAAAGTCAGCTCAGTTCATACAAATTCTATAGATGAAGGAGAACTTCTGAAATTAACTGGCTCATTGGAGCAGCGATCCGAGCATCCGATTGCAAAGGCATTTGTCAGCTATGCAAAAGATCATGGGATTAAATTTGAAAATGTGGAAAACTTTGAAAGTCTAACAGGAACAGGTTTAAGGGGAATAGTTAATGGCGAAGAAATTCTTGCAGGCAATCTGACTTTAATGGAAAATAATTCAGTCGATATAAAAATATTTCAACAAAAAATTGACGAACTCTCGCAAGGTGGCAAGACTCTTGTTTTTGTTGCTATAAATAAACAACTAAAAGGTTTGATAGCTATCGAAGACGAAATTAAAAATAACTCCAAAGAGGTAGTTACACAGCTTAAGGCTATGAATCTTAAAACAGTATTACTGACAGGCGATAATAACCGAGCTGCGAAAAGTATAGCTGAAGAAGTTGGCTTTGATGAATATCAGGCAGAAGTATTGCCCGGTGAAAAGCTTGCCGTTATATCCGAATACCAAAGTAAAGGAAAAATTGTTGCAATGGTTGGGGATGGAATTAATGATGCACCTGCATTAACTCAGAGCAATGTTGGAATTGCAATGGGAACAGGTACAGATGTAGCAATTGAATCCGGAGATATTGTTTTGATGAGTGGTGATTTAAATGGAGTTGCTAAAGCAATAAAGTTATCCCGGCAAACTTTAAAGACGATCAAGCAAAATCTTTTTTGGGCATTCATTTATAATATTATTGGAGTTCCACTGGCGGCTTTTGGATTGTTGAATCCTATTTTTGCAGCTCTTGCAATGTCATTCAGCTCAGTTTCAGTAGTTACTAATTCATTAAGATTGAAAAGGAAAAAACTTTAACCTGATTACTTTTTAATCGACACCGTAGAGTCTGCAAAGATCAAAATAAGTTTTACCCGCAAATAGTTGTGAAATTCCTGCAGAAAACTGAACCATAAAAGAATCTCCGGCCGCAACGGTAAATATATCCTGAATACTGTAACTCTTCCAGATTATATCATTGACCAAAATGCTCGATGAATCAATTACTGAACCATTCCTGATTAAAGACAAAATCGCTTCACCATTAATTCCGCTAGTGACCCCGGTGGACTTGGCCCAAAACGTCAGCTTGAATTCATTAAAATTAGTTTTAACTGGAACCTTTATTTGTGCAAAAGCTTCAGGCGGCTGGCTTGCTTCAAGTAGAAGTGAAAAATTTCCACCACCGGCAGGAACATCTGATGAAGAATCACTTTGTGCAGGAAGAGTCCATCCTTCAGAAGAGAATCTTCCGTTTTTTTCAAATGAAGAATAAAGAAGCGTATTCTCATCAGTTGGCTCTGTTGGTTCATCTTCTGTGCATCCGATAATTAGCAATGCAAGAAAAATATATGTTAGTTGTCTGAACTTTGGTATGTGTTTCATAATAATCCTTTAATATTCTTAAAGAATATCAAGAAGAAATTCTCACCATTGAAGTCAAAAATTAATCACATTAGTAGTTAATTAGAGAAATAAAAAAGGTCGGAATCCCGACCTTCGAAAAAAACAATGTATTTACTGTCCCGCAGGTCCTCTTACAGAAACGACCTTACTTCTTTCTATGGATTGAAGAGCGAGATAATTCTCTCCGAATTTTTCAAGGTTTTCCATTTCAGTATCAAATTGATCGAAATGCATTTCTTCATCTGCGACGAGATCCTCAAAAATCTTCTTTGTTGCAGAGTCGGCATTTGCTGCACATTCATTAGCCCAGATGTTATACTCTTTTGCACTTTCATCTTCCATTCCGGCAGCGCATTTAAGCATCCCTTTCGGGTCCCGGATTTTTTTAACCTCACCCAGTATTTTCATTTCCACATCACCTTTAAGAAATAAAATCCGTTCTGATAATACTTCAACATGCATCATTTCCTGAATAGCGGTTTTTTTGAAGAGACTTGCCAGCAAGTCGTAACCCTGGTCATCACAATGAAAATGAAAATACATATACTGGTGAATTGCAAGCAGTTCATCTGCGACAGCTTTATTTAATAATTTAATACTGTTTTCATTTTTCTTTTTACTCATATCATCTTCCTTTATTTAAAAATTTGTTAATCAAAATTTACAAAATATAATTATGGTTTGGGAAGACGTTCCAGATAGGAATAATTGCTGAGGACTGCAAAGGTTTCAATTTTTCTTAAATCTTCAATAGTACGGCAATTCATATAACTCATTGAGCTCCGTAAACCGTCAGATACAGCATTCACAACATTTGCTACCGCACCTTTGTAAGCTACCATAGTTTCTTCGCCTTCGATAAATTCATTCTTCATCTTCACACCAAATGATGCTGAACCGCGATACTTTTTCCAGAGTTGATCACTATAGCGAATTACTTCACCGGGAGTTTCTCGTGTTCCGGCAAGTAGTCTTCCAAGCATTACTACATCTGCACCAAGTGCAATAGCTTTAGCAACATCACCCGCACCTTTAATTCCACCGTCAGCTATTATTCCGATTTTCAATTTGTACTCTTTACGTGCAAAGAGTACGTTGAGTAATGAAGAAACCTGCCCGATCCCAATTCCGGTTTGGATACTTGTTGAACAGACACTTCCACTGCCAATACCGACTCTCACACCATCTGCACCGGAATCGACAAGATGTTTTAATGATGCACCGTGTGCAATGTTTCCAACAATCACTTTTAGATCTACATTCTTTTTAACCTGCTCTGTTTTTTTTAGAACCTCCCTGTTGCTGGCATTTGCAGTATCAATGCAAATAATTTTTCTGCCTTCAGATAATTTCTTAACGACATCGATTGGTGTATTCAGAGCAATCGAAATAGCGATGATTTTTCGAGTTCCATTTTTGTTCTTTAATAATTCATCGAGTGATGAATCAAATCGATTTACAATTCCAAGACATCCAAGATTATAAAGCTCCTTAGCCATCTCTATCCCGGTAACTGATTCCATCGGGCTGGAGACAATTGGGACTGCAAGTTTTATCCCCAAAAAGTTTGAAGAGGTATCAACTTCCTTTCTCGATTTCATCCGGGAAATTTCTGTTGGTATCAGACTAATATCATCATAGGTAAGAGATTGATGATATTCATTCAAGGATTGCTTGTCATATAATTTCATAATAAACCTTCCATTTCATCCAGAACCTGATTCATCCTTTCGCTAACTGCCCTAACCGGCTCAGGTGAATTCATATCAACTCCTGCTGCCGTTAAGATATTAATCGGATAGTCAGAACTTCCTGCTTTAAGAAAATTAAGATATTTATTTACTGCTGATTCGCCCTCAGTTTTTACTTTTTTTGCCAGAACTTCCGAAGCTGCAAATCCTGTTGCGTATTGGTATACATAAAAATTGTAATAGAAGTGAGGTATTCTAGCCCAGGTATACTGTTCTTCCTCGGGAACGAACATATCGGGTCCCCAATATTTTTGATATGTGTTTTTATATAAATCGCTGAGCACTTCTGCAGTAAGCGATTCACCTTTCTCTGTTCTGTCATAAACAATCATCTCAAACTCAGCAAACATAACCTGCCTGTAGAAAGTTGCAGTAAGATTATTCAGATATCTCTCAAGCAGAAAAAGTTTTTCCTTCTTGCTGTCAGCAATTTCGAGAAGATGGTCAAGTAAAAGTGATTCATTAAAAGTTGATGCAACCTCAGCAAGGAAAATAGAATAATTTGCATAAGGATATGGCTGGTATTGACCTGTATAATATGAATGCATATTATGTCCCATCTCGTGAGTAAGTGTAAAAACATCATTCAGAAGATCAGTCCAGTTAAGCAAAACGTACGGATGAACTCCGAAAGTAGTTCCGGATGAATAGGCGCCGCTTTTTTTTGCTTTTGTTTCGAACACATCAATCCATTTGTTTTTAAAAGCCTGATTAAGGGATGATATATATTCATCTCCCATTAACTTCAAAGAGTTTAATACAATCCCAACACCTTCTTCATATGAATATTTTTTTTCATTGTGAGAGTTGAAGACTGTAACGTAAACATCATAGGGACAAAGTTCACTTATTCCAAGAAGTTTTTTCTTCAATGCTGCCCAGCGGTGCATGGGTTGAAGGTTTTGATTTGCAGATTCAATCAGATTATGATAAACAGATTTTGGAATATTGTTTCTGTGCAATGCGGATTCGAGAGCAGAGTTAAAATTCCTGGCATGTGCATTAAAGATGTTTGTCTTCAGATTTCCATTAAATAACACTGTGAAAGTATTGATATAATTTTTATATGATTCAAGGTATGCTTTAAACACTCTTGCCCTGTAATCTCTGTTCTTAGAGTACATTGCAGAATAATATCTTCCATGAGAAAGCTCGGTCAAACCTCCGAGTTCGTCCTCAACAACCGGTAATTTCAGATCTGCATTAGTGAAAATTGAAAAAGTATTGTATGGAGTTTGAGTTAACTCGGATGCCATTGCAAGAATTTTTTCTTCATTGTTCGACAGAGTATGCTTTTTTGAACGTAGAAGATCATCTATACTCTGTTTATAAATTTTTAAATCTTCATTTGAATCAATTATACCCCTCAATTTTTCATCTGGTATTTTAAGCAGCTCCGGACGAATAAACGAACTAGCTGCACCAACTTTTGCATAGAGAGATTTAATGCGGTCGTCCATTGAATGATACTTCCCTACCCTCATATCGCTATCTTTTGAAAGCATAGCATAGAGATGAAGCTGGTCTAGTTTAATATTTATATCTTCATCAAACTTGAAGCAGGCGAGTAAAAATTCAGCGCTATCTGCAAGCTTCCCTTCAAACTTCTGATACCCTGATACTTTTTCAGAGACGGATTTAAACTCGGTCTCCCATTCTTCATCACTCTTAAAGATGTCGGTTAAATTCCATTTATACTCTTGACTTATTTCTTCTCTTTCAGGAAGGACTTTGCTTTCAGTTGCAACCTGGTAAAATTTATTATCGGACATAGTGGGAGAATATGCTTTCGGTTTTATATTATTTTAATCGATTAAAAAGTGCCTGTGAAAAGGCATTAAAAGATAAGGAATTTACGTTTATTTATTTTGCGAAAATTATTTGCCTAGAGGATTTTTCTGAATTCTATTTTAATCTTGCCGCTGAAATTTTCAGTGTTGATGTTAATAGTTGTGGGAACGTATCCGTCGAGGAGTTCAGTGTGGTAGGGAACTTCTTCTGCAATGTAGTAACTGAATCTTTCTATATTACTTATATCCTGAGCACTGATATTTGTATAGCCTGATTCATAATCAACTAATCTCACATTAAACCGTGTTCTGGCCGAACTAAAATATAACGTGACAGATAAACTCATTGTTAAATTTTGTGCATCTAACAGAAAAGTATAAGCGTTACGATCTCTTATCTGAACAGGTTCATTAATATTTCCAACCAGATTATCCGGGGCAATAATTTCTTCTCTGCAGGAAATCGAGAATAATAATATTAGGAGTAGCCAAATAAACTTTTTCAATTAAGTATGCCTTAGAAAATGACACTGTAAATGAAATTATTTCTAAGTGATAATAAAAAATTAGAATTAAAATAGCAACCCCGACTTTGAGTTTTATCAGGATATTATTTGATAGACTGCCCTTGAAGCTTTAAACTTCCCGGAAAATTTTTCAGTGTGTTCTTTTTGCAAACGTGGAGCCTCTTTCCTCATATATTCATTATATTGATCAAGAGATGAGGTCTTATATTTAATGATATAGGTTGATTCATCCGCAGCCATTTCCGGGATTATTTGTTTTTGTATTTCCCAATCTGTAAAGTAACCTGTTTTCATTACGTCTTTGATGTGTATTTCTTTCATCCACTTTAACCAGGATTCTTCCACTTCTTTTTTAATCACGACTGTTACGCTATAAATTATCATCGCAGAATTCACTTTAAAACCATTATGGATTAGCCCATATAGGAAAAGTATCGAGCCCAAAAATTAGATCCCCTAGAAAATAGACCAGAAGACTTACAATTATTACTCCGATAAAATTGAGAGCGAAACCGGTTTTTGCCATTTCAAATATTTTGATTCTTCCACCGGCAAAAATTATTGTATTGGGTGGTGTTGCAACAGGTAACATAAATGCCATTGACGCAGATAACGTAACGGTAAACATCAGCAGAAGCGGATTCAATCCGATTGCAATTGAAACTGAAGCAACGATAGGAATAAGCATCTGTGTAACTGCAGTATTAGAAGTCAACTCAGTCAGGAAACTAACCATTAAAGCCGTAATCAAAATGATAAGTATTGGTGATACACTTTGCAAACCGGTAAGATGCTCGCCAATAAAATTTGCAAGCCCCGTGGATGAAAATCCCTTTGCAAGTGCAAATCCTCCTCCAAATAAAAGAATAATTCCCCACGGGACTTTACTAAAAGCAGTATGATCAAGTAAAGATCTTTCTCCTGATTTTGATGGAATTAAAAAGAGAATAAATGCCATTGTGATCGCAACCGTACCATCATTAATAAAATCTGAAGTTGGTAAAAGGTTCGACCAGCCCGGAATTGTTAAAAATCCAAATATAATATCACTTCTAAAAATCCAAAGCAGAGCGGTTGTTATAAAAACAATACTTACAGCTTTTTCCTCGAAGGAAAATTCTCCAAGCCGTTTATATTCATTTTCAATAAATCCTTTATCCAGCTTAACATGTTTATCAACTTTGAATAAAATTTTTGTAAGAAGTATTGCGACAGCGCAAAGCATTAATAAAGAAACAGGTAAGGCTAAAATCATCCAGTTGCCAAAAGATATTTCCGGTGCGTTGGGGAAAAGGATAGTTAGCATTTTAACCATAACTAAATTTGGCGGAGTTCCAATTAAAGTTGCAACTCCGCCAAGCGTACAGGAATAAGCGATTGATAATAGTAGTATGATTGTAAAGTTATGAGTTTTCTCTTGCCCAAATTCATTTTCAATTTTCTGAATTACAGCCATACCAATCGGCAGCAGCATAAGAGCTGTTGCAGTGTTAGATATCCACATTGAAAGCAAAGCTCCCGATGCCATAAATCCAATTATGATTGCTGTGGGTGTTCCACCGAATATTGTTATAATCTTCAGAGCAATTCTTTTGTGCAGAACCCATTCTTCCATTGCAATTGCAATCAGAAATCCCCCAAGAAATAAAAAAATAATTGAGTTAATATAAGATGATGCAATTTCTTCAGTTGATAAAATTCCGGTAAGTGGAAAAAATATTAATGGAATTAATGAAGTCGCTGCCAACGGGATTGCTTCAGTAATCCACAGTATTGCCATTAAAACAGCAATTGCAGCCATAGTATTTATCTGTGGCTTGGTTGGGTCCAGGTCTCCAATCAACAGAAAAATTACAAATGCTGTTGTCCCCAGTATAAAACCGAACTTCTTATTTGTTTGCATAATCTGTTAAATGAATTCAAACCAAAATAAATATTAATATGAACAGAAGGAACTATTTTGATTAAGTGCTTTCCAAAATAAATTTAGAATAAAGTAAAAAGCTGGATAATTATCTGTTTTCAAAGAACTTTATTTTTGTTCGAATTCAATCCCTCTGTAAAATAAGCTAATAAGGTAATGGATTTTTATTGCTTTTTGTTACTAAGGTTTCTCATACAATATTAATAAAGTTTGAAGAAGTTTAACGATAAAAACCTTATTCTACTGAAACCTTAGTAACACTATCCATCCCGGAAACTGTTAACCTTATTACCTTATCTTTTTGGATAAAAATTATTTTGGACAGATATATTATGATAGAAAAGTTTTGAATCTTTAAATGAAATGCGTTGCATTATTTTAAAAATAAGCCTAAGTTTGTTAAAAATTTTATCAATCATTACTGCTTAGTGAAGACAGGCAAAAATACCACCATATTTTTAAGATTATCATACTTACTTATAAGCATTGTATTTCTGTCTCTGCTTCTCTGGAGTTGGGTTAAATGTTCCGACCCTAAAAATGAAATTCCTGCAGAAATCATACAAGAGCAACCGCTAAACAGTTTCGGATTTTTCTCTGACTCACTCGAGCATCAAACATTTTCGGTATCAAAAAACGAAACTCTCTCCGATATCTTATTAAAACATGGTGTCGCGGCAGCGGAAATAATAAATATTGTAAATAATGCTAAAGAAGTTCTTGATGTTAGAAAAATAGTAGCAGGAAATTTCTATCATACCTTTACAAACGGTGATTCACTGAATACCTTAGAATATTTTGTGTATGAGAAAAGTCCAAGACACTTTGTTGTTTTTGATTTAAGAGATTCGATAAATGTATATGAAAGTGAGAAAGAAGTTGTCGTCAGAGAAAATCAAAAATCGGCTGTAATAGACCAATCTTTGTATGTCTCTCTAATGAATGCAGAAGCTACACCCGAATTGGCAATTAAGCTATCTCAGATATTCGCCTGGCAAATTGATTTCTATCATCTGCAAAAGGGAGATAACTTTAAAATAATTTATGATGAGCTTTATGTTGATGATAAATTTTTTGCAATAGGTGAAATCAAAGCTGCCCACTTTAACCATCACGGAAAAGATTTTTATGCTATACCATTCACACAGGACAGCGTGTATCAGTATTTCGATGAAGATGGAAACAGCTTGAGGAAAGCATTTCTAAAAGCTCCGCTTGAGTTTGGCAGGATAAGCTCCAGATACAGTAAAAGCAGACTACATCCCGTACTCAAAGTTCGCAGACCCCACCACGGTGTTGATTATGCAGCTCCGGTTGGGACACCAATAAGAACAACAGGAGATGGTGTAGTAGCAGATGTTGGTTACAATGGGGGTTCTGGAAAGTTTATAAAAATCAGGCATAATTCAGTTTACACTACAATGTATTTGCATCTTTCGCGGTATGCAAAAGGAATAAAGAAAGGGACAACTGTACAGCAAGGTCAGGTTATCGGTTATGTTGGAAGCACGGGTTTATCAACCGGTCCTCACCTCGATTACAGATTTTATGTGAATGGAAGCCCTGTTGATCCTTTAAAAGTTGAAATTCCTTCTGCACATCCTGTTAAAGAGGAACTAAGAGCCGAGTACGAAGTCCAGAGAGATAGTATCATGAATTTGCTGAACAAAGTTGAAATTTTCGCTACTGTAAAACCGGTTTGATTTCCACTCAAAAGGCATCATTCCCACTTTAACATTATCATCATTCATAAAAATTAGGCTTTATATTTTCAGCAAAGAGAGTATATTTCAATCCGTTTTAATTATTATTTCTTTTTAGTTAGATATATAATATTCTCAACAACCAATTAACTTTTACCCTTATCCTCATATGAATGACAAATCCACGCAGAAAGACTCCGAGGCAAAATTTAACAAATTTTTATTCTGGAAGAAAAAGGAACGAAAGAAACCCGAGACTTTCACAGAAAAAGTAATCGAGTTTTTCAGACAGCTTTTCTGGGCAGCTATTGCCGCATTTTTCATCATCACTTTTGTAATACAGAATACCAGGATTCCAACCGGTTCAATGGAAGACACGATTCTTGTTGGTGATTTCGTACTGGTTAATAAATTTATTTACGGCTCATCATCACCAAAGTATATTCCCTTCACTGAAATAGAACTTCCATTTTTCCGACTTCCTGCATTCAAAGATCCGAAAGCAAAGGACATTGTTGTATTTGAATATCCCGGAGATCGTGATCAGCTTTTTGCTACAGAGCGAGGAGTAAATTATGTTAAAAGATGTATTGGAGTACCCGGTGATACACTTGAAATAAAAGATAAAGTTGTATTTGTAAATGGTAAAGAATTCTGGAAACCAACTTTCGTTAAATATTATAAAGGAAGATACGGCAACTTTCTTAGACCAGTACCAAGAGGAATTGCTGAGCCAAGAATTTTTCCAAAGGGAATGCCATGGAATGAAGACAATTATGGTCCGCTGGTAATTCCAAGAAAAGGTTCAACCATTCCTTTGAATAAGTATAATGTTGAACAATGGCGAACAATAATTGACCGTGAGTATGGTAAACGTGTTGTTGAGATGGCTAATGGTGCAGTAACTATTGAAGGTATTCCTGTTTCATCTTATACATTTAAAAAAGATTATTACTTTATGATGGGCGATAACAGAGACGATAGTTTGGACAGCAGATTCTGGGGACTTGTTTCAAGAGATATGGTTGTTGGTGAAGCATTTATTATTTTGTTTTCATGGGATAGAGATATTCCATTCTCTCAATTGTTCAAACTTCTTGGCTCTATCAGGACTGACAGGATTTTATTGTTGCTGCATTAATTTTTAGAGATACTATCGCTTTGAGCGATAGTATCTCTCAGAAAATAAAAAAGGCTGCCCTTTAGAGACAGCCTATATTCTTAAGAGATAATAATTACTAAAATGCAGCGCTGAATCCAACATTGAATGAAGTCGGCATACCTGGATAAATCTCTGCATCATCAGCTTTGTGATTCTTTCCATCCACTGACCAGGCATTAAATTCACTGTTATCGGTTGCATCCTGAACGTACAACTCGTTAGTTAAATTAAATACATGGGCAAAAAGAGTTACATCCAAACCGAGCACCTGGCTAGGTAAGCCATATGCAAAATGTAACTCGAGCAGGTTATATGCGGGTATCTGCCAGGTTTGTTCTCTGTCATCAGGATTACTTCTACTGACCGGATCGAACTGAGAATAATAATTACTGTATGATCTCCAAAGTAGCTGAGCTTGCATACCTGATGTAGGGAAAATAGTAATCGAAGCAGCAAGTTGCGTTTGAGGTGCATCACCAACTTTGAGGTCTTTTATATATGCGTTTTGCTCAACTGTTGAATCAGGAAAATCATTAAAGATGTAGGTACCTGTTACATCATCTGTGTATTCCCAGATTCCATAACTGAAAGCGGCATCGAACCTAATAAATCTAACAGGCTGCCATGCACCTTCTAATTCAACACCCATATGACGTGAACTCACATCAAAAAGTCTAACTAAATCATCCGTTCCTGAAGGATTTCTATTATCAACCCTATCAGACCAATCCGTAAAATACACATTTCCATTTAATGTCAATTCTTTCTGAAGGAAATTGGTATTAGCGCCTAGCTCGAAAGATATGAAAATTTCATTCTTGGGATCTTCAATCAAAGTTGAATTCCAATCACTAATGACGCCATCGAACACCGGTACTTTTGATACGTAACCACCATTTACATAAAGTTGAACATTATCAGATGTTCTAAAGCTGGCTCCACCTTTAAATTGATATCCATTCAGCCAATCAGGGTCTAAAGTTAATTCACCACCCGAATCATCCATTCTGAAATGATCAACGTAGTCATATTTTATCATGGTATATCCAGCAGTACCATAGACAGTATAAATGTCTTTTGTCCACTCTGCCTGAATATAACCCCCGAGCCAGCTAACAGTATTGGTGTTGTCATAATCAATACGGTCACCTAATTTCTTAAAGTATTGTGTCCCACTTTCGAATTCATTTTCATTGTAATGATAAAAATCATTACCTAATAAATCACGTACTTCCCGGTAATGGTCTATTACTGCTCGTCGAACATCAATACCAAAAGAAGTATTTAGTGTGTTACTAGCTTTCCAGTAAGCTTTTGAAATTGCTCCGAGAGTCCACTGGTTGTTGACACTATTTCTTAGGATACCACTACGATTGTAATTTGGGTCGTTTCTTCTATCGGTTGTGATTGCATAAAAAGTAGAATCACCAGTACCATAAGGATCATCGAAGACAAGGCTGCTCATATTCTCTTCAATTGTAGAATTCCAGTCAACAACTCTCTGCAACAAACTTGTATTATAATTCAAGCTTCCGAATGTTCCGGATCCACCTCCCTGCCCACCAGAATAATAAGCCGTAGAATACAAACTGAATACATCAGAAAATTGAGAATACCAGTTTAGGTTCACCAAAGGTTTATGAAAATAGTTCACACTTTCATTTATTGAATTTGCATCATAACGCTGATTGATGTCATTATTCCAGTAAGATCTTTGCCACTGTAAGCCATCGTACGATGAGTTGACGCCTGCCCAGTTTGAATTATAAAGAAGACCTTGCTCTCTTAATCTGGGATCATCTAGCGCTTCATTCGGAAAACCCAAATCTCTCGCCAGTTCATGACTAAAAGTTGCTGTGTTTAATGCCCAGCGTCTTTGACCATGTTGCTGTGGTGCACCCATAGCATACAGTTCTAACCTGTTATCAGTGTCAATTTGGTAAGCCATACCCAGATAATACGCCCATGCATCCGTCCAAACTTTATCAGCGTGTCCATTACCAACTTTTCGAACTCCACCAAAACTCATTGCAAACTTGCCGTCTACTAAACCAGTATGTCCAAATAATGTCTGTTTACTGAATCCAGCCGTACCTATTTCATTTTGAAAGAATGCACCAGCTTTATGTAGGGTTGGATCGGTTATAATATTCATAGTACCACCAATAGATGGTGTCGCCAGGTTAACTGCGCTCAAACCTCGCTGCATTTCTATCGAAGATGTAGCATCGCCCAAGCCATCCCAGTTGGACCAATATACCCATCCGTTTTCCATATCATTTATCGGAATACCATTAATCATTATACCAATATTTCTTTGGTTAAACCCACGAACATTAATTCGTGCATCTCCGGCACCACCACCCAGATCAGTTGCAAATACTGAGGGGGTTTGATTCATCACTAAAGGAATATCACGGGAACCTAGATTAAATTTCATTTGCTCTTTACTTATGTTTGTATAGGCAACAGGTGTTTCTCTTTCTCTTACTCTGTCAGACAAAACTGTTACACTAAGCGTGAACTGATATTCCTTGAGACTAAAGCTCATTGTCATATCACCCATAAGATTAATATCCTGCTCAACCTTATCGTACCCAATATAGCTGCAGGTAATTGTATATGTCCCGGGGTTGGCTGTGATAGAATAATTTCCATCTGCATCTGATGCGGCACCCAAAGCCGTCCCCTTGAGAAAGATGTTAGCACCTATTAGTGCCTCTCCATTCGTACCATCAGTAACTTTTCCACTAATTTTATATGTTTGTGCAAAAGTTGTGAATGAAAGAAGGAGAAAAAGCGTAACAATGAAGGTATAGATTTTACTCATATATCCTCTCCTTTTTTATTTGTGAGTATAATTTATGGTTAGTTAAGAATTGAATAATTATTATCATCGATATTTAAACTATTTCTTCCCACCCCGGATGAAAAAGTTTTAATTTGTCCTACCAAATATTTAGTATATTCAGGACGAATTCAAGTTTTTTATTAAAAATTAATATTTATTTAATATTCAATTGCTACCCACTCTCAATTAATGTTTTTTTTGTTGATTTTTAAGCATTTTACAATTTTTTCTATTTGAACTAAACGGTAATATTTTCTTGTTAATTTCATCAAAGACAAGCTCGGAAGAATTATGAATCTTTTAGATATCCCTTACGAAAAATATAAACTCCCAAATGGACTTGAGGTTATTCTTTTTCAAAATAATTCTCTTCCTTCAGTTGCAGTTAATATCTGGTATAAGGCAGGGTCAGCAAACGAAGTAAAAGGTAAAACCGGTCTTGCACATCTCTTTGAGCATATGATGTTCCAGGGTTCTAAGAATGTGCCTAAAGAAATGCATTTCAAATTTATTCAGGAAGCAGGCGGAACTTTGAATGCATCTACAAGCTTTGACAGAACAAATTATTTTGAAAAGCTTCCTTCAAACGATTTGGAACTTGCACTCTGGCTGGAGTCTGACAGGATGGGATTTTTTCTTGATGCTCTCAACCAGGTTAAACTTGACAATCAAAAAAGTGTTGTTCTGAACGAGCGTTTGGAGAGATATGATAACCAGCCTTATGGTTTAGCATGGGAAAAAATAATTTCAAATCTTTACCCGGATGGTCATCCTTATAGCTGGGCTACGATAGGCTACTACAAAGATATTGAAAGCTATACTCTGGAGGATGTCAGTTCATTTTTTCAACAACACTATTCACCCTCCAATGCAACACTTGTAGTTGCGGGGAATTTTGAAATCAATAAAACCAAATCGCTTCTTGAAAAATATTTTGGTGAGATAAAAAATAATGGGACACCGACTGCAATAAATTCTAAATCCTCTCAGCTTGAAGATTCAAAGTTTATCACAGTAGAGGATAAAGTAAATCTTGAAAGAATTTATTTTGCGTGGCATACACAAAGTGCATTCGGCCCGGATGATGCAGCACTTGATATTCTTTCAGACTTGTTAACCGGTTCAAAAAATGCCCGGCTAACAAGAAAGCTCGTCTATGAATTGGAAATTGCTCAGGATGTTAACTCTATGCAATTTTCAGGCAAGTATGGCGGACATTTTATGATTGTTGCAACAGCAAAACCAGGTAAATCTCTCGACGAAATAAAGAAAATAATTTTTGATGAAATTTCAATTCTTACAAAGGAAAAAATATCTCCGAGGGAACTGAAAAGATCAAAAAATGTAATCAAATCAAATTTCATTTATTCTTTACAAAATATAGATACTATTGCCGACATGCTGAATCTTTACAACTTTTATTTAGGTGAACCCAATTCCTTCAACTTCGATCTTAACAGATATAATAATGTAGATGAGAATGAAATTAGCCAGGTAGTAAATAAGTATTTGCAAAATAATTATGTTGAGCTAAGAATTGTTCCGGAGAGAAAAAATGCAAACTGATAGAAAACAACGACCTTCAAGTTCCGGAGAAATTAGTTTTATTCTTCCTACTGTACAAAACTATCAGCTAAGTAATGGTTTAAAAATATATTTCAGCGAAAAAAATGAACTGCCATTAATCAGAATAAACTTTTTAGTCAACAACGGCAGCAGGTTTGATCCTGAAAATCTTAAGGGTTTGAGCAATCTTCTGGCTATGTGTATTGATGAGGGTGCCGGTAAATATGATGCACTTCAGTTAGCAGATGAATTTGAAATGCTTGGTGCTCAATTTTCAATCTCATCGGATCCTGATGTTACTTTTCTCTCGTTACAGGTATTGCGTGAAAATTTTATGCCTGCATTAAAACTTTTATCAAGTGTAATTACCGAACCTCATCTTAGTGAAAATGATTTCAGCCGCGAGAAAAGAAAAGTGCTCGCAAGACTTGAACAGGTTAAAGCTGAACCTGATTACGTTGCAGAAATTTCATTTGAGTATTTCTTGTTTGGTAGTGATTCTACTTATGCTTTTCCTGTTATGGGTATTGAAAATACAGTACAAAATATTCAAATCGAATCTTTAAAAAGTCTTTACCAAAAGAAGTTCTCTCCTATTAACTCCTCAGTTGTTGTAGTTGGAGATATTGATTTAAAATCACTTCAGGCAGAACTGAATGATACATTCGGAAATTGGGATGTAAAAACAACCATTGAAGAACCATTACTTAATTTGACAAAACCACAGAGAAAGATTTTTGTAATAAATAAAAAAGATGCTCTTCAAACCGAAATCCGAACCGGACACCTGTCTTCAAAAAGAAGTGAGAAAGATTTTTTCCAAAAGCAAATAATGAATCTTGCTCTCGGAGGGCAATTTTCCAGCAGACTGAATCTTAATCTTAGAGAAAAAAACGGCTATACTTATGGAATACATTCAAGGTTCAATTATCTTAAAGAAGCCGGCTATTTTGCAGTTTCGACATCAGTAGATGTTGAGAACACGACAAATGCATTAAGAGAAATCTATAATGAAATTAATAAAATCAAAGATGGTATTACTGAAGATGAACTGGTATTCTCTAAATCATCACTAACAAAAAGATTCCCTGCAAATTTTGAGACTTACCGGCAAATTGCAAGTAACATAAGCAGCAAAATCATTAACAATCTTCCTGACAATTATTTTGAAACTTACATCGAAAGAGTAAATTCAGTCAGCCTGGATGATATAAACAAGATTGCGATTGATAGTATTCATCCGGAGGAGTTGATAACTGTTTTGGTTGGGGATTCAAATAAAATTCTTGGACAGATAAATAAAGATGAATTTGGTGAGACAGTAGTTCTCGATTTTGAAGATGTATTCAAAAAATAATTTGATTTACTCAAGAATTGGGTAAACCGTTTAAACGGTTGCAAAACTTTCTCTTTTTCCATTAACACCGGGATTAATCCCGGTGCTACTAAAAACCATAACACAGTCATTAACCGTTTTAACGGTTTCTGACACTAACAAATTTTAGGCGGTAATCTCGATCTGACTTAATTATCTCACAGAATTAAACTGCTGGTAATAACTCTGTAACCTTTCTTTTTATATTTTTTTATTTCAGAACTCAAATTCATGTAAGAATCTTCGCTTACTAAAAAAATAATCGATCCACCATTAGCGAGAGAGTTCATTTGATCGTTGAATGAATCCAGCATCGTTTCGTCATTAACAAGATTTACAAAGTCGGACGTGCGGAAAAGCTTAATATTTCTTTTCAAGAGTTCTCTGTTCAGGATTTCATAATTCGGAGAATTATAGAGATTAGATTTTTCATCGATTATAAAACAGACTGCCTTCTGGAAATCAGTCACCAAAGTTTTGATGACAGTGACAACCCTTTGCTCTGAGTAAGTCTCGCCAAGTTTGTACTTTTGTTCACTGATATCATCATCAATTAAAACTGAAAATTGCTGTCCGTTATTTCTTATATATTCAAGCTGCTGAAGATGTTTGGTTTCTGGCCGGATCAATAAATTTATTTTTGCGGGGGACTCAATCAGAGTAATAGTTGATGAATTTGCCGGGTCAACATCATTTAATATAAAAGCTATGTACCCTTTATTCCTTGAATAGTTTTTTGCATAATCAAATTCGGCTTGCAGCACGGTTGAACTTCCTGCTTTTAATGCAAGTGTAGTTTTACTGCCTTTCACTTTTTCGAAGGATTGTATTATGAGACTGTCTTTTTTGAATGATTGAAATACGTCCTGCAGAATTTCCGGTATTGAAAGATCTTTGGGAACCTGAACTTTAAAGCTTGAAATTTCCCGCCCTGAATGTTTATCAATTAATTTTGTTTCTTTAATCAGCCGGTCTTCAACACTAAAATCAACCAAAATATTTCTAAACCTTTGGCTTAACTCGTCTTCGTCAATTAGATCTTCAATTGAGCCAGATGCTATCAAATCACTTTTTAATAAAATATTAGCAGCAACTAAAATTATTGCCAGGCCAAGTAGTGAGAGGAGTAAATTCCTTTTAAATCTGAACGAAGGCATTTATTATATTATTGATCAGCGATGCTTAAAATTTGGTTTTCTTTTTTCAAGGAATGCCGCAGTACCTTCTTTAAAATCTTCAGTTCCACAAACGAGTGCAAACAGGCTTGCCTCATAAGCCAAACCTTCAGTCAAAGAAATGTTATCAGTAGCTTTAACAGCTTTAAGTGCAAAGCGGATTGCCTGATGTCCTTTTGAAGCTATCTTCTCAGCCATTTCCAAAGTTTTATTTAACAACTCAGCTTGTGGATAAACTTTATTAACGAGACCAATTCTGAAAGCTTCATCAGCAGAAACCATATCGCCGGTTAAAATCATTTCCAATGCTCTTGCAGAATTAATAACTCGTGCAAGTCTTTGTGTTCCGCCGTAGCCGGGAATAATTCCAAGATTAACTTCCGGCTGACCAAACTTAGCATTCTCACTCGCGAACCTTATGTGACAAGCTAAAGCTAACTCGCATCCACCACCGAGTGCAAAACCATTTACGGCTGCAATTACGGGTTTATCAAGTGTTTCAATTGCTCTGAATACCCTGTTACCTTTTTCAGAAAATTCTTTTGCAGAAATTACATCCAGCTTATTCAGCTCAGCAATATCTGCACCGGCAACAAATGCTTTTTCTCCACTGCCTGTTATTACAACCACAAATATCTCAGGATTATTTTTGATTGATTGAAAAACATCTTCCAGTTCATTAATAGTTTGCCCATTTAAAGCATTAAGTTTATCAGGACGATTTATTGTTACTAAAGCAGTATGATTTTTAATTTCAAAAAGTATGTTTTGATAATTCATTTTATCACCTCAAAGATTAACGAATAGTGGAAGTCTTACATTTAAGTTAAAGGATAAGTATTGATTTGATTCGTAATAAGTATAGTTCGCCATAATTTCCAGAATGAACATTGAAAATCCGGCTCCTACAGTTCCCCCAAATTTCCATAAATCTTCTCTAAAATTACTTCGCCCTGCATCAGCTTTGAATTCATTCAACACCTCAAAGTATGTATATGAAACTGAACCTTCTACAATTGGCATAAGCAAAACAACACTCTCAACTAAAGGACTGAAATAATAGCGAAGTCCCAAAGAAACGGGAATTATGGTAGTTGAATAATTGGAGTAGTCCGATCCCTGATAGAAATCCTGTGAACCGGGAAATTGTTCATATCCTAATCGGGCAAAAATAAAAAAAGGAAGGTGATCGCTATCAGTATAAGAGGCTTCAAGGTTTAAACCATAACCAAGATCTGTTGAATTTGAGAAGTCACCAATAGGAAGTCTTGCACCAACACCGGCAGCAAGAAAAACTCCAACAGCCTTGCTTGCAGGAGGTTCACCGGCTAAAGCCACTGACTGAAGAATAATTAAGAATAAAAGAAAATATTTGCTGAATGCTTTGATCATCACATTACAAACTTAAATAAAATTTCAGGTAGATGAATGGAAAATAATTTTTATTCCGAAATTTTAGTTTCGAAAACATCAGTCCCTATTCCATATTTTTTAACTAGATCACCACCATGCATACCGGTTTGGTAAACCAGGAACAATATCATTAAAGCAAAAAGAATAAAAAGATACTTTGTAATTCCGAAAAATTTTTTCTTTAGGACAACAAAAATCCTGAATCCGCAAACAAGTACCGACAACCAGAGTAAATATGTTGCATAGTTTTGATGCTCACCTAATAATGCACTGCTGTCATCTGTCCAGAAATTATAATCAGTTGCTGCCTGGTTACCTGTTAATACAGCAAAGAAAGCGGTCACGACACCAAGACATAAAATAAGCAAAGCGGATTTTGAGATAAATTCCTTCTTAAAAACTATTCCTACGATTTCAAGCAACGAATAAGTTGTAAGCAATGCTACCGGGAAGTGAACAACTTTTGGATGAATTTCAGCCAGGAAACTTGTATCCATTTAACCATTCCTCTCTTCTCTAAATTCTATCCGCATAAAACTGAACCACCATTAACATTCAAAATTTCACCTGTAATGTGTGAAGCAAGATGTGAAGCAAGGAAAAGAACCGGTCCTGCTATTTCTTCTGGTTTGGCAATTTTATTTAAAGGAATATCGTTCAACACTTTCTTATAAATTTCAGCATCAGCCAAAGAATCAGTTGTCATATCTGTAACTACCCAACCGGGAGCGACGCAGTTAACGGTGATATTATGTTGACCCAATTCTGAAGCAAGAGATTTTGTTAAAGATATCATTCCTCCTTTTGAAGCTGCGTAGTGAGAATGAAATGCTTCTCCCCTCTGTCCAGCAGTTGAAGCAATATTAATAATTCTTCCGTAATTTATTTTTTTTCATTCCGGGAACAATCAGCTTTGTGATTAGATAAGTGCTGGTAAGATTTATATTCATCGTCTCATTCCATTGTTCAATTGTCATTTCATCTATTGCAGCTTCTTTCCAGATACCTGCATTATTAATAACTACATCTATATTTCCAAAGTCGTTTAGAATATTCCGGATCACTTTTTCAATTTCAACTGAATCAGAAAGATTAAGCTTATATTGTTTCAGTTTTGATGATCCGGTATAATCAGCTATCACCTTATCAGCTTCATTTTTTGCTGATTGAAATGTGAAAGCAACATTTGCACCAGCCTGCAGAAATAATTCCACACAGGCTTTACCAATACCACGTGAACCACCGGTAACCAATACATTTTTGTTTTGAAGGGATATCATTTTAGTATTTCACTTTGTATAAAAATAAACCTTTAGCCGGAACTGCATCAGCGGCAGCATTCCTATCTTTTTGAGTAAAGATATTATTTAAATAATCAATTCCATTTTCCTGGGAATATGCTTTGAGCAAAGAGCCAACAATTGCTCTTACCATTCCGTATAAAAACCTGTTAGCTTCAATATAAAAAATAAGCAAGTTTTTTTGTCTACGCCACCTCGCTTCAAAAACTTCACAAATTTTATTTTGAACTTCCGTATTAATTTTACTGAAAGAAGTGAAGTCCTTGACTCCAATTAAAGTTGACGACAACTCATTTAGTTTTTCGGGATTCAATTCGGAAAAATATGTGTACGAATAACGCTCAAAGAAAGGTGATTTCTGGTTTGAGATTAAATAAATATAAGCTCTTTTCCTTGCACTGAATCTGGAATGAAAACTTTCTTCAACAGTTTCAATGTTAATTATTGAAATATCTTTTGGCAATACTGAATTCAGGGAATATTTGAACTTAAATAAATCCAGTTGCTGAGTAACGGTAAAATTTGCAACCTGACCCAAAGCATGGACTCCTGCATCAGTTCTACCTGCCCCGATGAGGTTAATATCCTCTTGTAATATTTGCTTAATGTAATTGCTAATTACTGCCTGGATTGAAAGGGCATTTTCCTGAATTTGCCAACCAGCATAGTTTGTTCCGTCGTATTGAATTGTTAGTTTATGGTTAAACATTGGCACAAAATTAGTAATTTTAATTTATTTCTTACATTAAGTCTTTTTAGTCCATTAAAAAACTAAAGGTCTTAAAGAAAAGTAACCAGAATAATGATGCAAATAAACCAAGGCCAGCTTTAAGTTCTTATGCAAACAGGACACAGCAATCTTTTAGAAGAGTCATCTGACATTAAAATTATTATTGATAAGCAAGACTTTAAAATAATTGAAGTTAATAAAGCTGCTCGTAAATTTTTTAAAGATCTGAGGAATAATAAGAAAGATAAATATCTTACTGATATCTTCCCTGCCGACAAATCTGAGAGACAATTAAAAAAATTCGCAACTAAATTATCAAAAACATCTTTCCAAATTAATTCACTTGAGATGAAAGGCAACAACGGAAAAATTTATAAAATGAATGCCGATGTTGTTAGAGTAAACGCAAATACCAAAAAGTTTCTATCGGTCAGGTTCACAGAAAATAAAAATGGCACCACTATAGAAAATACTAATGATGAATTAAAAAATACCCGGCTAAAGTTAAAATCAATTTTTGATAATAATCCATTAATGATTTTTATCCTGGATAGGAATGGTATTATCAAAGAAGTAAATACGCTTGGTGCTAAAGAGCTTGGATATAAAGTTGAAGAATTATTGAACCAGCCTGTTACAAAAGTTTTTCTTGAGGAAGACTGGAAAACAGTTAAGGACCAAATTCTTAAATGTGTAAAAAATCCTGGTAAAATGTTTAACTGGGAGATCAAAAAAGTTAAGAAAAACGGAAAAATTATATGGGTAAGGGAAAACGCCTGTACATTTGAATCAAATGGGAAAAGTTTAGATCTGCTGATTGTTTGTGACAACATTACAAAAACTAAGGAAGCTGAAAGATTCATAAGTGAATCTGAGGCTAAAGTAAAGCAAATTTTTGATGCCTCCCCTTACGGTGTTTATGTCTATGATCTTAAAGACAACGGAGACCTCGTTTTCACTGCTTATAATTCAGCCGCTGATAAAATATTGGGAATAGAGCATTCACAATTTATAAATAAAAAAATCGGAGACGTGTTTCCAAGACTCAACAAAACTGAGATACCAAAGATTTACGCAAGAGTTGCTTCGGAAGGAATAAAGTTCGAAAATGAATTTATTGAATATGATGATAAGTATATAAAAGGAGTATTTGATGTTTCTGCAATTCAAATAGCACCGGGTAAAGTAGCAGTATTCTTCGCTGACATAACTGAAAAAAGAAAGGCATTCGATAAGCTTGAAAAAAGTGAATTAAAGTTTAAATCATTATTCGAGCTGGCAAATGACTCGATCTTTATAATGGATCATGAAATTTTTATTGATTGCAATGAAAAGACGCTTGAAATATTCGGCTGCACCAAGGAAGATATTATAGGCAAACCTCCATATGATTTTTCACCTGAAAAACAACCCGACGGCAGATACTCCAAAGAAATAGCACTTGAAAAAATAAAAGCAGCTTTTTCAGGAATCCCTCAACGATTTGAATGGAAGCATAAAAAATTTAATGGGGAATTGTTTGACGCCGAAGTTAGTTTAAATAGAATTCAACTTGGTGAGGATACATTAATCCAGGCAATTGTAAGAGATATAACCCAACGAAAAATCGCAGAAGAACAAATATTAATGCTAGCACATGCTCTGAAAAGCATTTACGAATCGGTATGTATTACGGATATGATGGACAACATTATTTTCGTTAATAATTCTTTCTGCAATACATTCGGTTATAGTAATGAGGAGATAATAGGAAAACATATTTCTGTTTTAAGGTCAGAAAGAAATTCTGCTAATATTATAAATCAAATTCTGCCTGAGACACTAAAAAGCGGTTGGCGCGGTGAGATTATCAGTAGAAGGAAAAACGGTACGGAATTTCCTTCATCTGTATCAACATCAGTTATTAGAAATGATGAAGGAAAACCTGTTGCATTAATTACAGCTACTCTGAATATTACTGATAGAAAAATTGCTGAAAATGAACTTCGTAATTCCAAACAGATGCTTCAGCTTATACTGGACAACATTCCTCAAAGAATATTTTGGAAAGATTTGGACTCTAAGTATCTGGGATGTAATAAAAATTTTGCAAAAGACGCCGGTCTTTCAAAACCCGCTGATCTCATTGGTTCAACTGATTATGATATGCCGTGGAAAAGCGCTGAAGCTGATTACTATAGATCAATAGATTACGAGGTGATGAAGAATGATAAACCAACTTATCATTTAATAGAACCACAAACTCATCTTGATGGGCAAATCTCCTGGCTCGAAACAAATAAAATCCCGCTGCACGATGAGCTAGGCAAGGTTGTAGGTGTTCTTGGAACATATGAAGATATCACCGAACGTAAAAAGGCAGAAGAAGCTTTAAAAGATAGTGAGGCACGTTTTCGCTCACTAATTGATAATATGATTGAAGCTGCTTTAATAATTGATTGGAATGGAGAAATCATATTTGCTAATAATAGTGCCGCACAAATTGTCGGACTTGAAAATCCGAATCAAGGAATTGGGAAAAAAGTTTTTGATTTTTTGCATCCTGATTTTATAACGCACGTGCTTAATGCTTTAACTAAAGCAAGACAATCTTCGGAACCAATAATTGATGAGTATTTGATTAAAACAGTTGATGGTGAAGATAAGTGGGTTGAAAGCCTTGGCACTAAAATTACATTTGCTGATAAGAATTCTATATTGGTTACAATGAGAGATATTACTGAGAGAAAAAGCACTGAACATCAACTAAAAATTGCTAAGGAACAGGCTGAAGAACTGAGTAAAATCAAATCTAACTTTCTCGCAAATATGAGCCATGAGTTAAGAACGCCGCTTGTAGGTATACTTGGTTTTGCAGAGTTACTTAAAGAGGAGCTCAAAAAGGAAGAGTTAAAAGAAATGGCTGACAGGATTCTGATCAGCGGAAACAGATTGATGGATACTCTTAATTCTGTGCTCGATCTCTCAAGGATTGAGGCAAATAAAGTGGATCTTAAAATTTGGCCGCACAGACTTGCTGAGCTGGTTAAATCACAAGTTCAATTATTTGAAGCGGTTGCTGAAAGAAAAAATCTTTACTTAAAAACCGTAATTGCAGATGATACTGTTTGTTCAGAAGTTGATGAGCAAATTTTCCGGCAGATAATAAACAATTTGGTAAATAATGCGCTTAAGTACACTTTGTCGGGAGGAATTATTGTAACGATAGATTCAATTTATGACGGCTCAAAAAATTACGCCAGAATTACTGTTAAAGATACCGGAATCGGAATCCCTGAAAAAAGTCTCGGTATGATATTCCAGGAATTCAGACAGGTTAGCGAAGGCTTCAACAGACATTTTGAAGGAACAGGACTTGGCTTAACAATTACCAAAAAATTTGTCGATATAATGAATGGCAGAATAGGTGTTACCAGCGAAGTAGGTTCCGGATCAACTTTTACAATTTTGTTTCCATTGGTTATGGACTACGCAACTTCAGAAGCAAATGCATTTCAGGGCATTGAATCACTTTCTGAAACATCTGAAGAAAATGAAATTGAGAGGCAACCAAAGTTACTCATTGTTGAAAATGACGAAGGAAGCAAGGATATAACCAGGCTTTTCCTCAGACAATTCTGCGAGCTGGAATTTGCTGAAAGCGGTGAGGAGGCAATTAAAATGGTAGGTCAAACCAACTATGATATTATTCTAATGGATATTAATCTCGGGGTTGGAATGAGTGGTATTGATGCAACAAAGCAAATAAGAAAAATTAATGGATATAAAAATATTCCGATTGTTGCTTTAACAGGCTTTGCTATGCGTGGTGACAGAGAGGAATTTATCAAAGCCGGATGTACACACTATCTTTCAAAACCTTTTTCAAAGCAGAGCATTATTAAACTGGTTAAAAACATTGTTCACGAAAAACAAGATTAATTATTTGACGAAAACAGTTTTGATATTCACAAATTCTCTGATACCAAATGATGAAAGCTCCCTGCCATAACCCGATTCTTTAATTCCTCCAAATGGTAATCTTGGATCAGATTTAACAAATGCATTTACGAAACAGCAGCCTGCCTGTATTTTTTCCTTTGCTATCATTTCTCCCCTTTTCAAATCTCGAGTAAAAACAGAAGCACCAAGTCCAAAAATTGAATCGTTGGCAATTGAATTGCCTCTTCCTCATCCTTCACCTTAATTAAAGCAGCGACAGGTCCAAATAATTCTTCATCGTAAGCAGGCATTCCTTTTTTAACATTTGAAAGAACTGTCGGAGGATACCAGGCACCTTCCATTTCAGGAATATTTCCACCGAGTAAAAGTTTAGCACCAAGCTCAATACTTTTTGTAACCTGCTGATGAAGTTCATCTCTTAAAGGAACACTTGCCTGTGGTCCAATATAGTTTGATTCATCAAATGGATCACCCATTTTTTTTGATTTCATCTTTTCAACAAAAAGCTTTTCAAATTCATCGTAAATCTTTTCAACGATGATAAATCGTTTAGCAGCAATGCAGCTTTGTCCACCATTAATTAATCTTGCAGTCACACAAGTATCAGCAGCCATTTCCAGATCAGCATCCTCAAGTATAACATAAGGATCGCTACCTCCTAAGTTCCATTACAGTCTTTTTCAAAACAGAACCTGCAGTCTTTGCAACAGCTTTACCAGCAGGAACACTTCCTGTTAAAGTCACTGCTTTTATTTTTTCATTCTTTATCACCTCTTCCATTTGAGATGATGGGACTAAAATTGTTCTAAAAAGATTTTGGGGAAAACCAGCTTCCCGAAAAACTTCTTCAATTGCAAGTGCACAGCCTGAAACATTTGAAGCGTGTTTTAAAATTCCTGCGTTGCCAGCCATCAGTCCCGGTGCAGCAAATCTGAACACCTGCCAGAATGGAAAATTCCATGGCATAACTGCAAGCACTATTCCCAATGGTTGAAATGTCACAAAACTTTTTGAGGCATCTGTATGAATCAATTCATCTGCTAAAAACTTCTCTGCATTTTCAGCGTAGTATTCACAAACCCATGCACACTTATCAACTTCAGCTCTTGATTGGACAATTGGTTTTCCCATTTCGAGCGTCATCAGTCTGGAATATTCTTCTTTCTTTACTCTTAAAACATTTGCAGCATTGGTCATTAGTTTTGATCTATGGCTGAACGAAGTTTGTCTCCACTCTTCAAATGCATTATTAGTTAAATCGATAATCTCACTCACTTCGGAAGGAGACATTCGAGAATAGGTTTTTATAGTTTGCAGGTTTGTTGGGTTCACTGAATTAAGCATACTTCACCCCTCCTTTTTTTTGAACACTATTTCATTTTTTTGATGACGACTAAAGTCATATCATCAGAATATTTTCCGTTCTTAGAATACTTAATTACATCATCAAGAATTCCCAGAGCAATTTCCTTCGGTGTTAGCTTAACTAAAGATTTCAGTTTTGCTAAAAGTTTTTCGTCACCGTAAGGCTCAAATTTTTCATCTGCTGATTCTGTAATTCCATCGGAATATAAAAGAAGAACATCACCTTTTGAAAAATTTATGCTGTCAATATGGTATTTAGCATTTGGTGCGGGACCAAGTACAGGACCCGTCGGTTGAAGAAATTCTGCTGTTTCAGATTTTGCTTTAATAAATATCGGCGGGTTGTGCCCGGCATTAGCATAAAGAAATAAGCCCGTGCTATGAGTTGACAGCTCTCCATAAAAAAGGGATGCAAATTTATCGTCTTCAAATATTCTGTTTACGAGCTGATTTATTTTTCGCATCAAAGTAACAATTTTAATTTCGAAACCGCTCGCCATTCTCAAAGCACCTGAAATGTACATTGCTTCTGCAGCGGCTCCAACTCCTTTGCTGGCAGCATCTCCAATAGTTATACCTAATCTATCCTGTTCTTCTTCGTGTTCAAGGTAGTCAAAAAAATCTCCGCCTACTATATCGGCAGGATTTGTTATTCCATATAAATCGTAATCGTGAAATTTAAATTCGTGTTCCGGTAAAATACTTTTTTGAAGCTGACGTGCTTTATCAATGTCCGCCTTCAGATAATTAACGCTTTCAGCCGATCTTCTTTGCTTAATCTGCGAAGTTATAGATGTAGCAATCATATTCAGGTTTATTCTGAAGTCTTCATCGATTTTGTGACTGTTCAATGCGAGAAGGTAATCATAGTAATATTTATCTTCAATTTTTTTTCGACCACCAACACCTGAAGCTGAATACTTAAATATTCCTTTTTTTCGAAGTGCACTGATTGTTTCTTTGCCAAGTATAGTTCTCTGTTTAGCTATTAAATCCAGTATTGGGTATCTATGAATATCTATTTGAAATGCTGTATCAATCTTTCCGATTTTTCCAGTTTGATATAAAAGGTGATAAGTTTCCGTTTGTGTATTCAACTTCCAGATTCTACCACCCGTAATATCTATCGCTTCATTGCCAACAATCTCATCGATAGTTGTAATGAGCATCTCTTCCTCAGTCTTAAATTTACCCGAAGCGATTGACTCAACAAGTCTGTGTAATTTTTTTTGGTCTATTGGCATAATTTATTCCGAATAAAAATCTATCATTTGCTGGATTGCTCTTCTACACACAGGACAAAATCCATCAACCTTGATTGACTTCATTGAGCAATCGTGTGTCGGCCGGTAAATTCCTTTTTCCACATAACCTCCGCCTTCAAATGCACCAACTTTGTTTTTGTAGTCATCTGTATCCGGTGTTGGTATTGGAGTTTCTTCTTCAACAAGATCTTTCCACTTCGAATCGAAATCTACAAGCGTTGTTAAATTAGGATCGGTTGGTTCAACATCAAGCGGATAAAAATCCTGATAGGCGACATCAGATGTCCAGTATTCATCGGCAAGCGATGCGAAGCCGTGACCAAACTCGTGAGTAATGATAAATTCAAAATTTTTATCTTTTGTTACTGATATAGAGTAATGATTATAAATTGCTCCACCGCCGTATTTATCGGAGTTAGCTAAAATATAAATTTGATCATAAGGAGCATTTGATGCAACATCTCTTAGAGTTTTATTATCTGTTGTCATCAAGTAGCGTTCGGTGTCAAAAGTGTAAAAATTCGAATTCACTAATGTTTTCTTCCAGATATCTTCTTTTGGAATATCAGTGCCTGACTCGATTGAAGGAGCTTCAATTCCCCAAATATTAAATTTATCCTTATTTTCTTTGAACGGTGAAGAGTTGAAAAGATAACCAGCAAAGCGTTCGCAATCTTTTTTAAATGCATCCATTTCATCTTCAGTATAACCTTCCGGAATGATGACGATATCAACTTTCTCTGAAGGATCACCTGAATTCAGCACTTTAAAATTTTTGTATTCTGAAATTCGTTCCGGCTTAATAAAATAATTTTCAGGATTTACTTCATACTCAAACTTTTGTATCCATTCGTTCTTCCTGTTTGATGCATAAAATTTTACCAACACAGGATTTTTCGGAAACGGAAACACAACCGTTTCGTTAAAAGTTCTCGTTGTGTTTTTTGCTTCTTCAGTTGTCTGCCATTCATTAAATATTGTTGAATATCCTCTTGAGTAGATTAGCTGATTACTTGCAGCATCGTAAACTTCAAACTTGTATTTGCCGTAATTGAATTTATCAATCAGGTTTACTTTTGATCCGCCCCAGTAAGGTTCTTCAATCAATTCGTCAAATGAATAATAGTCATTTTCCTTATCACCAGAGTGGAAGTAATCCAGTCGGAGAGTTTTGTTCTCAAAGTAATCGTCAAAATTTACCTGAGAATATAGTTGAAAGGTAATAAGTATAAAAAGAAAGAAACTATTAAGTCTCCTTCAATTAAACATGACAGATACTTCCCTTTAGGGATAGTATCTATACTAAAAATTTATCAGCACAAAGATATGAGTTTTGGGTGATAGAGTTAAAGTGATTATTATTTATTCCGAACTTGTTTCGGAATCTTTAGTGATACCTCAAACTAAATTAAGAACCTGAAATAAATTCAGGTTGAATTACTTTACTTTCCGCGAACCCGGCTTTACAAGCTCAATATCTTCTCTGCAAAGCGGACATTCATCAGGCAGATATGAAACAACTTCCATCTTTAATGTACTGAACTGAGGGTAGCCAAAATTTACTTTGCCATTACTTCTGTCAACAATGAAACCTACTCCAACAACTTTTGCGTTGTTACTTTTTACAATATCAATAACTTCAAAGACTGAACCGCCTGTTGTAACAACATCTTCACAAACAAGAACTTTTTCATTTTCATCGAGAGTAAATCCTCTTCTGAGAGAAAGTTTTTTGTCTTCTCTTTCCGCAAAGATGAATCTTTTATTCAACTGTCGTGCAACTTCCTGACCGACAACAAGTCCGCCAATTGCAGGAGCGATAACAGTATCAACATTAGAATTTCTAAAATTATCTGCTATCATTTTGCAAAGAACCTCAGTGTATTCAGGATACTGGAGAACTTTTGCACATTGAAAATATCTGTCGCTGTGTCTTCCTGAAGTCAAAAGAAAATGTCCCGTAAGAAGTGCGCCGGATTTTTTGAATATGTTGAGTATTTCTGATTCTGTCATAATTATTTAAGTCCTTCAATTTTTTCTGCAAGCTGAAAATCTTTTTTAGTGATTCCGCCTTCGCTGTGAGTTGAGATTGTTATTTTAACTTTATTCCAGGAATGAATAAAAATATCCGGATGATGATCCATCTTCTCTGCTTCTGCACCAACTTTATTTACAAAAGCAAGTGCTTCAACAAAATCTTTGAATTGAAAAAGTTTTGCGATTTGGTTTCCTTCCTGCATCCAGCCGGATAAGGAAGAAAGGTTTTTTACTAATTCATCTTTGGTTAATAGTGACATAGTTCCTCCTCATTTATTTCTTGATAATAAAAAAGCGTATCTGAAAAATACGCTTTTTGAAAATAATTTTATTTAAGAATTTAGTTTTAGTTTTCTATCTGTCCAGGAGCTTTTGTTTCTTCACCGGGCTTTGCGACTTCAAGTGCCTCATCATAAAACACAAGATCATCAGCACCTTCAACGTGCTTGGAAATTATTTTTGTTCCCTCTTTAAAGGAACCTCTGAGAATTTCTTCTGCAAGCGGATCTTCAATGTATTTCTGAATTGCTCTTCTCAATGGTCTTGCACCAAACTTTTCATCAAAGCCTTTGTTGACTAAAAACTCTTTTGCAGATTGATCGAGAATTAAATCCATCTTGTTTTCTTCAAGATTTTTATACAAATCTTTTATTTCAATGCTGATGATCTGCATTATATCTTCTTTGTCAAGATTTCTGAAAACTATGGTATCATCAATCCTGTTCAGGAATTCCGGATTGAATAATTTCCTCATTGCATCTTCAACAGTGTCTTTCATCTTATCATAATGATCTTTTGGTTTCGCATCAGCAAATCCAAAAGAACTGAGTTCTTTAATATCTCTTGTACCGACATTTGAAGTCATAATGATGATCGTATTTCTGAAATCTACTTTTCTTCCGAGGCTGTCTGTCAAAATTCCATCATCCAAAACCTGCAGTAGAATGCTGAAAATATCGGGATGAGCTTTTTCAATTTCATCAAACAAAACAACTGAGTAAGGTTTTCTTCTCACCTTTTCAGTAAGCTGTCCGCCTTCTTCATAGCCAACGTATCCGGGAGGTGCGCCGACAAGTCTTGATACAGAAAACTTTTCCATATACTCACTCATATCAATTCTCACAAGCGAATCTTCAGAATCGAAAAGATACCTTGCAAGAGCTTTGCACAATTCTGTTTTTCCAACACCAGTTGGCCCGAGAAATATAAAACTTCCAATAGGACGGTTCGGATTTTTTAATCCTGCTCTTGTTCTTCGTATTGCCTTTGTAAGTTTGATGATTGCTTCATCCTGCCCGACAATAAACTGCTTAAGTGCTTGATCCATCTTAAGTAGTTTTTCGGATTCAGTCTGAGCAATACGGTTAACGGGAATACCTGTCATCATCGCAACAACTGTAGCAATATCTTCTTCATTAACATCGTGAACTATATCTCTTGTTTTAGCATCCCATTCTCTTTTAGTTGATTCAAGATCTGATTGAAGATTTCTCTCCTTATCTCTAAGTCGAGCAGCTTCTTCATAATCCTGTCTTTTTACAACTGCAGCTTTTTCTCTTCTTACCTGTTCTATTTCTTCCTCGAGATCAAGAATTTCTTCAGGCACTTCAAAGTTGCCCATATGAACTCTTGAACCAGCTTCATCAAGAACATCAATTGCCTTATCAGGAAGATGACGATCAGTGATATATCTGTTGCTAAGTTTTACTGCTGAATCAATTGCTGCGTCAGAATATTTTACGTGATGGTGTTCTTCATATTTGAATTTTATTTTTTCAAGTATCTGTCTTGTTTCATCATATGAAGGTGGATCAACCATAACTTTCTGGAATCGTCTGTCCAAGTGCTCCATCTGTTTCAATGTGCTTGCGGTATTCATCAAGAGTGGTTGCCCCGATGCACTGAATATCTCCGCGTGAAAGTGCCGGCTTAAACATATTTGATGCATCAAGTGAACCTGAAGCTCCTCCTGCACCGACTATCGTATGCAATTCATCAATAAATAAAATAACATCTCTTGCCTTTTCAAGTTCGTTCATCAAAGCTTTCATTCTTTCTTCAAACTGACCGCGGTATTTGGTTCCAGCAACAAGTCCTGCTAGATCAAGAGTAACAACTCGTTTATCCTGCAAAGTTCTTGGAACTTTCTTCTGAATAATCCGCAGAGCTAAACCTTCAGCAATAGCAGTCTTTCCAACACCGGGTTCACCGATAAGTACAGGATTATTTTTCTTTCTTCTACTTAAAATTTGAGCAACTCTTTCAATCTCCTTTTCTCTTCCAACAACAGGATCAAGCTTGTCATCAATTGCAAGCTTCGTTAAGTCTCTGCCAAAATTATCGAGTACAGGAGTTTTAGTTTTATCTGTCTTTCTATCCGGAGGTACTGCTTTGGTAGTCCCGGCATCTTTGCTGCCCTTGCTGCTCAATAGAGAGTTCAATTCTGAACGTGCTGAATCGTAAGTTATATTAAACTGATGAAGTATTTGTGTAGCAATATTATCTTCATCTCTTAAAAGTGAAAGAAGCAAATGTTCTGTGCCGATAACATCAGCTTTATAAATTTTAGATTCGATCTGAGTTATTTTTAAAACTTTTTCTGCTTGTTTTGTAAGAGGAATATTTCCAATCGTTAATGTTCCACCTGAAGTTCTAACAGTATCTTCAATTGCTTTCTTCAATTTCAATAAATCACAATCAAGATTGCGCAATATTCTAACAGCAACACCCTGCCCCTCTCTTATAATACCTAAAAGAAGATGTTCGGTGCCGATGTAATCGTGCCCAAGCCTGAGAGCTTCCTCACGGCTTAATCTTATCACATCCTGCAATCTATCCGAAAAATTTCCATCCATTTTATAGTTTTCCTTCTTGATTATGTATTAAAAACCAGTTTTTCCTGCTAAAAGTTCAACTAATATAAACATAATAATTAAGAATATTTCATCCTGGTAATTATGACTCAGGCAATAATATCCCAGTTTACAGGTAATCGCAATGCATTATTTCCGCCAAAGAGATTGAGAAGGACAAAATGAGTGCCATTAAGGCTTACGTAAATAATGGGATTAAAGTAGAAACGGCGGTAATTTTTTTTCTGACAATTCAAGTTGAGATGATAATCTTGCCACTAATTCGCCACTAAGTCAGATTGTGCATCAGATCATCTGAATGTATGACACGCAGACTGATTCCTTGAATCCAATTAACCGAGAATTTTACTTTTTAAAGACCTATATTTCCAAAGTAAAAAGAATAAAAAATTTGGAGAAAAAATGGAAGCTGTACCTGGACTATCTTTAGTAATAATTATTGCAATAATTCTCTTCTTAATTTTAATTCTGTACTTTGTTCCGGTGAGATTATACATTGCTGCAATTTCATCAGGCGTAAAGATCAGAATTTTTCGTGATTTGATCGGAATGAGATTGAGAAGAGTACCACCAAGTGTTATCGTTGATAGTATGATCAACGCAACAAAAGCCGGTTTAACTATGCAGATGGGAATGCTTGAAGCACATTACCTTGCCGGGGGAAATGTTAAAAAAGTTATTGCGGCTTTAATCTCAGCCGACAAGGCAAATATACAATTACCGTTTGAGCGTGCTGCTGCAATCGATCTTGCAGGGAGAGATGTTTTGGAAGCAGTTAAGATGTCAGTCATTCCTAAAGTAATTGAAACACCTCTTGTCGCCGCAGTCGCAAAAGATGGAATTCAGTTGAAAGCAATTGCGAGAGTAACTGTAAGAGCAAACATTGACAGGTTAGTCGGTGGTGCTGGTGAAGCAACTGTTCTTGCAAGAGTTGGTGAAGGAATTGTTTCTACAATTGGTTCAAGTAATTCACACAAAGAAGTTTTAGAGAATCCTGATAAAATATCTAAAGGTGTTCTGGCAAAAGGTCTTGATTCTGGAACTGCATTCGAAATACTTTCAATTGATATTGCAGATGTTGATATTGGACAAAATATTGGTGCAATGCTTCAGACTGATCAGGCAGAAGCTGACTTAAAAGTTGCAAGAGCCAAAGCAGAAGAAAGAAGAGCAGCCGCAGTTGCAAGTGAACAGGAAAACATTGCTGAAGTTGCAAAGCAGAGGGCAAGAGTTGTTGAAGCTGAAGCTGAAGTTCCAAGAGCAATTGCTGAAGCATTTAGAAGTGGAAGACTTGGTATTATGGATTACTACCAGCTTAAAAATATTCAGGCTGATACTGATATGCGTGATTCGATTGCAAAACCTGATGATAAGAAGAAACAGACTTAGTTATTAGTTGATTGGTTGATAGTTATTGTTACATGGTTTTTAGTTTTAATTCGGTTCAAAATCTATTATTGATGTTGAAAAAATACTTGAATAAATGATTTGATTTACAATAATTCCATAACAATAAACTAAGAAACCAAGACTATTAACCAAGAAACCATAAACCAAAATGGCCACAGGATTAGAGAACCTTTGGATATATAAATTAGCTGAGGATTTAGAAGTTGAGGTTTACGAGGTAACAAAGAAATTTCCGAAGGATGAAATTTTCAGAAGCGTGGATCAATTAAGAAGGTCATCTTCTTCTGTTTCAGATAATATTGCTGAAAGTTATCATAAAATAACAGTGAAGGAGAAGACGAGATTTTTAAGTATTGCCAAAGGCGAGGCAGAAGAAACAAAAAGGGGGATGCTTAAATCAGCAAGGAAAAAATTTCTTTCAGAAGAAGTTGCAAAAGTTATTGCTGATAAATATACGATCTTATTAAAAGGTACGAATGCATACATAAAATTTCTAAATCTCAATGAGATTGAAAAGAAAAGTGGGGATAAACTAAATAACCAAAACCATTAACGAGAAAACTAAAACAAACAACTACTAACCAAGAACCAAATGGACAACTTATTCGAAATATTAATTTATGTGATAATTATTATCAGCTTTCTGAGCAGCATCTTCAAAAAGAAGAAACAGCAGCAGCAGAAACCTCCTGTACGGCAGCCGCAGCAAGAAGATTATTATCAGTCTGAACAAGCTGAAGTTGCTGTCCCTCAAACTCAATCAAAAGAGGAGTATGATATATTAAAAGAACTTGAGGTTTTCTTTAAAGTTGGAACTGAACCAACGAAACAGGAAATTCCAGTTCCACAGGAGCCACCGAAGAAGATTACTCATTTGGAGGAGCAAACAAGAAGGGAAATCTGGCAGGAGCGTACCGAATCTGAGCATTTGGTTGAGGATTGGGAGCAGAAAAAAGCAGAAGTTAAAAAAAGAATGGCTCGTGTTGATTCAGGCATTGAGAAGCAAGCAGCCAAGTTTGAAGAATTACTGGTTAGGAAAGAGACTGCACTCAGCAGTATAGCATTGACTGTAAAATCAAAAATCGCCAATCCATCAACACTGAAAGAATATATTATCTTCTCAGAAATATTGGGTAAGCCAAAAGCACTTCGCAGATGAATCAAAAAAAATATATACTTACGCGAGTTGGTAAAGCGGGCTTCGAAAAAAAAGTTGACGAAGCCCGTTTTGCTATAAATTATCAGCAGGAATTAAATCCATCACAATATGAAGCTGTTTCTGCAGTTAATGGTGCTTACCTAATTATTGCAGGTGCAGGAACAGGAAAAACAAGAACACTTGTTTATCGTGTTGCAAGATTAATTGAATCAGGTTATGATCCGACCTCAATTTTGCTTTTAACATTTACACGTAAAGCAGCAAACGAAATGTTGAAACGCGCTTCAGTTTTACTTGATGATCGCTGCTCGAAAATTCGCGGGGGAACATTTCATTCTTTTGCAAATGTAACTCTCCGAAAATATTCTAAAGCTGCTGGACTTGATTCTAACTTTACAATTCTTGATCAGGGAGATAGTGAAGACATAATTAATCTTATCCGTTCTCAGGAAGGATTAATCAGCAAGGAAAGAAGATTCCCCAAAAAAGAAACTCTGAATAAAATTTACAGCTTTTCAGCGAACACAGAAAAACCTGTTCAACTAATAATCGAGGAAGAATATCCTCACTTCCTTCAAGAACTTGACGAGATATTAAAAATTCAGAAAATATATATTGATTACAAAAGAAGAAATAACCTGCTGGATTATGACGATCTGCTGCTTTATCTGAGAGATTTTCTTTCCAGCGAAAATGCTGCCTCGAAAAATCTTCTTTCCACAATTAATTTTTTAATGGTTGATGAATACCAGGACACCAACAAGCTTCAGGCAGATATTGTAAAAGGATTAGCAGGGCACAATGGAAATGTTATGGTTGTTGGAGATGATGCACAGTCAATTTATTCTTTCCGCGGAGCCAATTTCAAAAACATAATGGAATTCCCAAAGCTGTTTCCGAATGCAGAGATAATTAAGATAGAAGAAAATTACCGAAGTGTTCAGACTATTCTGGATTTTGCAAATCATATTTACGATGGTGCAATTGAGAAGTATACTAAAGTTCTTTACACACGACGACACGGTGGTGAGCTTCCTTTTATTGTAGCAGCAGCAAATGAAAATATGCAGTCCAAATTTATTGTAGAAAAAATTCTTGAGCTTCAGGAGGAAGATGTAAGTCTTAAAGACATTGCTGTACTTTTTCGTTCTTCGTTTTTTTCATTTGATCTGGAAATTGAATTGGCGAAAGCAGGAATTCCTTTCCAGAAATTCGGTGGAATAAAGTTCATTGAGACAGCACACGTAAAAGATGTACTTGCATTTCTGAGAATTGCTTCCAATCCAAGAGATATAGTGAGTTGGTATAGAGTTTTGTTACTGCACGAAGGTGTTGGTCCAAAAACTGCACAAAGAATATTAGATGAACTTGCAACGGCACGACTTACAATTGAGGAACATCCCGGCACAAAAAAACAATTTGCACACGAAAAACTTAAAGAGCTTTTTGCTACTCTTTATAAACTCCACACAACTCATGCACCGCCAGCAGAACTGGTCGGAATGGTTTTCGATTATTACCATCCTATCTTTAAAATAAAGTACGATGATTTTAATAAACGAAGTAAAGACCTCGAAACACTACAGAATATTTCTGAGAATTATCGTTCGCTGGAATCTTTCCTTGCTGATATGGCAATTGAGCCGATAATAGATAGCGTAACTGATATTAACGCAACTGATAAGGAAGATGAATTTCTAACGCTTTCCACAATTCACTCTGCCAAAGGGCTGGAGTGGCATTCTGTTTTTGTAATTCACGCAGTTGAAGGTTACTTCCCTTCAGTTCGGGCTGCTGAAAGTCTGGAATCTTTAGAAGAAGAAAGAAGATTAATGTACGTTGCTTCCACACGAGCAAAGCAAAATCTTTTTGTCACTTATCCAATGCATATGTATAACCGAATTGATGGAGTTACTCTTTCAAAGCCATCAAGATTTATTTCTGAAATGTCAACCGACAAAGCACAGGGCTGGCTGGTTGAGGATGAGTTTTAAAGGCCCCACTCCTAAATCCTCTCCCCAAAGGGAAGAGGACTTCAATTTAGCATTCAATCCAATTTCTTGAAAGATAATCGCTATTTTTCTTATTTACTGACAGCACATTATATATTAAATTAAAAGTTTTTTGCTATGTATTCCCTTCCCTTTAGGGAAGGGATCAAGGGATGGGCTTTTTATTTCAACAATATCATCTTCTTTGTATCAACAAAATTTCCAGTAATTAACTTATAAAAATAAATTCCGCTTGGCAGATTCCGGACTTCGCCGGAATGACTGGACTGGGAATTGAACTCAACCTCATAAGTTCCAGATGATTTTTCTTCATTGACCAAAGTTGCAACTTCGTTACCCAGTACATCGTATACTTTCAAAGTTACCATTTGTAGAGACGCATCGCGATGCGTCTCTACGTTTGGGATTATGATATTTTATTTTTGTTGTTGGGTTAAACGGATTCGGAGAGTTCTGATAAAGATAAAAACTCATTTAGCGAGATTGGATCTTCATTAATTGAAACCGGATTAACATAAGTGACTATTGCTTTCAAAAAAATTGAAACTGTATCAATCCCTGAAATTACAACTGCAGAAATTGTATCAGTTCCAATAGCAATTGGTGCTGTGATTGTTGCCTCATAAGTTCCATCTCCCAGATCAGTGACACTGCTTAATGTTCCGGCACCTGTGTTTGTCAGAATAACTTGTTTGCCACTAGCAAGCAGAGTATCAGAATTATTCTTCGGAGATATTGTAATTACTCCTTGCGAAGTTCCATTTGCCGGAAGTGTGTCGGGACTAACTTCAATCAGCGATAGGAATGGATCAACAATATTGAACTTGGCAATTTTCCAATTATCAAACATTCCCTGAAGCACATTTATCGGATCTGTTCCAACAGGTGTATCAGGAACAACTATTTGTAAATAAGGAGTTCCTCCATCACCAATTCTTACAACTTTAACAAATCCTGATTGCGATGAAGTTCCTCTTGCGGCACACCGAGTATCAGCACCAAGTATTTTTGCTGCCTGAAGTGTTGCCATCAGTCTGTCAGCAAGCGGACCCGGAGTGTTAAGAAAAGTTGAATGCATCGTGTCAATAATAACCTGTCCAAGCAAAATATTTCCTTGAATTGCATAACCGGGACCTGTAACGTGGTTTTTATAATTCGTACAATTTGCTCCTGTGTACGCAGCACTTTCTCCGTTTCGGGTGAGATCAACTATTCCATACTGACGAACAGTTGGGTTGTTTTGTGCATCGTTGGCAACGAGCCAATTAATTATTTGCTGAGGAGATAATCCCTCAAGCATCCGGGCTCGTGCATTCTGCTGATTTTGAGCAAGGTAAGCTGCCTGCGTATGTATTCCACCAACACCTTCAATTACATCGCTGAGAATGAAAGCTCCAATTCCGCCTATTGGCCCCACACAGGAAGCTCCAGCACTTCCAATTTCTCCTGTGACAGTATCAACAGCAACGATTGAGAATGTATCCTGTGAAAATATTTCAGCGGAGAAAAAAATAATGGCCATTAAGAATAGAACCGTTTTAAAAGTATAAATTGTTTTCATCATTGTCTCCTATTTTCTTTTTAATATTACCAGAGTGAAATCATCTCTGTATAATTTTGTTGCGGAAAAATTTTTTGTTGACTCTACAATATTACTAATAATTTCATTCGCCGATTTATCCTTTGAATCTCTTATAACTTTCTGAAGTCTTTCAAAACCATATTCCTTTAAATCATTACCAAATATTTCTGTGACGCCATCAGTATAAAAAATAATTTGATCACCTTTGGCAAGGTTAACAGAATCAGAATTAAACTTTGCATCTTTGATAATATTTAATGAAGGTCCGCCTTGCTCCAGTAAAATCAAATCACCGTTAGCTCGTAATAATAAAGGAGGATTATGACCGCAGTTGGTGTAAGTAAAAGTATTTTCCCTGTAATTTAATTTTCCATAAAACGCGGTAATAAAATCCCTCTTACGACTCACTTCCGGAATCTGCTGATTTAGTAAATTCATTATCTCGGCAGGTTCATTATTTATTTTTAATTGGTTACGAAGCATTGCACGAAATGAAGCCATTATTAATGCCGCGGGTATTCCATCACCTGATACGTCTGCGATAACAATTGCCAGATTATTTTCATCCAGCTTAATATAATCAAAGTAATCACCACCGATTTCATAAGTTGGAATACAAATACCGTCAATATCATACCCGGAAATTTCAGGTGGGCTTGCAGGCAAAAGACTCGACTGAACATCTTTTGCTATCTGCATTTGTTCTTCAAGTTTTTTCTTTTCAAGAATTTGATGGTGAAGAATTGCTTTTTCTAATGAGATAGCTGAAGCATCTGCAAAGAATTGAAGTATTTCAAGATGGTGCTGATCAAAAGCAGAAAGTCTATCACTCTCAACATCCAGCGCACCTATTGCTTTACCATTTTTAATGATGGGAACTGCAACTTCTGAAAGTGTTTTCTTTCTTCCCATAATGTAGCGATTATCTTTTCTGACATCATCAATAATTAAACTTTCTTTTGAATTAATAACATATCCGATTATTCCTTTTCCTTTACTCAACATTTCATCCGCTTCCACCGGATGTTCTTCATAACCGCGTTTTGCTATACCACCAATTTTTTGACCGGGGAAATGATAATCGGGATGTTCAATCGCTTCACTTAAAACAAAAATTCCTGCAGCATCATAATCAATTACCGTCTTTAATGCATCAAGTAAAAGATTAAGAATGACGTTTAGATCTAAAGTATCTTTTATCTTAAAAGAAATATCTCTTAATAGCTGGTATTTATCTTCGAATTTAGAATGGTTTTTTGAGTTGGTGCTAGTAAAATTTTCTGTCCATTTTACGCTTCCGTCTCTTCCTTTGTCATCAAGCAGTAATCTTAACTCTTTATCTTCAGGAATATCAAATAATCTTTTCACCTAGTTTCTTTAATGAATTCTTCATTCACATACCATAATGAGTTTTAACCCTGCTATCGGAAGCGGCAAGCAAGGATTTCCTCTTGTCCTGAATTTTTTTCAAGGAAATATTCATAATCTTCAAAGGAGATAAAATTTTAGGACCGCCTTCAGCGAATTTTGCCGTGCAATTTCGATTGTGTCGAGGAGGCTTGTGATAATCGTAACTATTTTTGAAAGCCATACAGTTAACTCGGGCTGATGGACTGCATACACAGCTTTTTTATATTCTGATGAAGGCGAACAGCCTATGCAATATTGAACACTCTCATCGAGATTAACATAAACTGGCTTGTGAATATTACATACCTCGTTACTCGATTGATTCTTAATTG
>JAXHLB010000028.1:0-9268 GCA_034522695.1 Ignavibacteriaceae bacterium
AGTGAGATTGGTGAGTCATCCTGAACTTGTTTCAGGATCTTTGTAGGATTTAATAATGATAAAGGAACTTAACAAATCAGAAATGATTACGAAAGTTACGTTACGTAAAATACGTAACGTAAAATATGAAATTCGGATCTGTGAGTTCTTATAGAATGATTATTTTATTTATGATGTTTTTCTGGAAAGATGGCTCGAAAGCATTGCTTCTTAACCCTCAAAACTTTTTGCTTTGATAAGAGAGTTTTTGAACAAATGATATTAACCCGACCCGTCATTCTGGCGAAGTCCGAAGGACGAGTCCAGAATCTACGGTCAGATTCCCGATCTGAGTGTAATAAACCAAAACTTTTTTATACACACAGCGACTGCGGGTTGCACAAATTTTTGCCGGGCATTTATTTTAAAAGAATCATCTTTTTAATCTCCACAAAAGTTCCGGCTGTTAAACGATAATAATAAATTCCGCTTGCAAGCATCGCAGCATTGAAGTTCACTTCGTAGCTGCCTGCAGGTTTTTCTTCATTAACCAATGTTGCCACTTCATTACCCAAAACATCATAAACTTTTAAAGTTGTAAATCGGGAGTCTTGCTTACCGGCAAGCAGGTCCGAAATTGAAAATCTGATTTTGGTTGAAGGATTAAATGGATTTGGATAATTATCATATAACTTTGTTTCGTATGGAGCTAATACTTTATTGCCATTGTCTTCAATTGAAGTGATAATTAATGGGAATGATGAGGGTAAACAATTGTAACCCGAAATGAATAATTCAGCATTTCCAACTTCTGTAATCGGCGGGTCTAAAGTAACAGTAGCGTTACCTAGTGTGTCTGTAATACCAACGCCGTATAACATGCTGTCTTTTAATACTGCACAAGTTAATCCCTCTGCCGGTTCACCCTCTGAAAAAACTGATACATCAATAAAAGATATACCGGGCGGAGGTGAGTATGACAAGTTAACCTGAATTGGAATGGGTTCGTTAGTCCATACGGCCATTGCAGGATCACCCAAAATATTAATACAATAGAAACACCAGCGTAAAGCTCCTTCTTCCCATTGCCCCGGTGCATTTACCCAGGGTGCGGTTGCAATTTTGGATTCTAAAAAAGCTTCGCCGATCCTGTATAATTTATCATGATACAAAGCATCTACAAACTCACGCTGCAGGTGAGTGGATGGCCCTTCGGTTTGACCTTCATTAAACCATCCGTATCGTGAGTTCCCGATGAAAGCTGCGGCAAAATTTTGAATGTTTACCATTTTTTCAGCTATGCAATCCGATTGATCAAAAGCGCCACAAATACAGCCGATAGTATTTACTATAGTATAATTATGAATCACGCCATTAACCTGAGAAAAATTTGAATTGGTAATGTCGCTGCTGGATAATCTCATCACATAAGTGGAATTTGCATGTCCTGCATGATAGATAAAAGATTTTCCGCTATTAATTTTTGAGACAAGCGTACTCCCGGACCAATATCCCAAATCCCTGTCGTATAACTTTTCAATGTTATCTTCAACAGGAATGCCGGTTGTTGTGTAGCCGTTATCCTCGTGATAGCCGATTAGTAAGTCTAAGTAATCACCGCCCCAGGTTTGCGGATTAGACCACAACTCTTCACCGGCTAAAAATGGTTTATCCAGTTCATTCAGCACCGGTGTATTTTGATAAGATATAATTTTATTTAACAAATTATTTAAATCAGTAGAATTGCTTGCCGGGATGCGGCCGACAGATACTTCAGGTAATAAATCGTCTTCACCTATTTCGCCCCATAAGCTGTTACTATTATTGTTCCATGTTCCGTCTAAAGCCGAGTAGTATAAATCAGCAGGTATATCATCGTCTTCATATAAAGTAGAAGATTGAACCTGACAGTAAAATCCGCGGTATGGAATGTGCTCAACATCTCCTCCAAGAAGTACATATCCAATATTGAAATTCTGATATTCCTGAATTATGAAATTGCGGATTTTTTCCTGCGAGTCTTGTCCTGATGACGCTGCATAAATAGAATCTGTTGATATAATTTTTGTATTTAATCCTCTATTGCGGTATAAATCTATAAGCGTAAATAATTCATCTTCAAATTGAGCCGGTGAAATTATTAAAAGCTGATAATCCTCGCTATTGGAAATTTTATCTGGATACAGATCAGCCATTTCGGGATTCTGAACAAACTCTTTAACTCTGCTTAATGCCTTGTTATTTGCAGTCAAGTTCGCCAGTGCGTTATTAGCTTCGGTATCGTTTTGTGTATTAATTCTGATTGTAATCTTTTTATAAAACGAAACCTCTCCCGATGCGGGATAATATTTTAAAGGTGTAAAAGCAGAAAGAGCAACCGAGTATCCATTCATAAATTGTGTGGTTATTTCCCCGGTCTGTGATAATGGGTAAGCATCTGTCATCGAATAAACGAGTTCGTTTTTAACAAATTCACCGCTGGTTCCTTCTGATACCGGACGGACAAACTGCTGCGGGTAAATTATGAAATTACCGGGAATAGCAGTTTCATCTTCGCCAATCAGTTCTATTGATCCGGCTATTTCACCCGGAGGCAATAATAATGAAATAGAATGATAGGGAAGAACCGGCTCGCCTGTCTTGCCGGTAAGTAATGTCTGGTTAAAATTGATTGTCGCATAATTATCTATTGCGGTTACCTGGTAATTATCGAAGTAATAGGTTTTTTCAATAACACGGGCATTAAGACCAGTATAAAAACAAAGAAAAACGAAAAGTAAAAATTTAATTTTTTTCATAAATGAACCTTGAATTTATTTGATGGGGATTGCACTCTTTTTTCTAAATAAGAGTAATAATCAGAATAGAAAGGCCGACAACTTAAATTTGAAGAGATGATTTTTTTAATCATAATAAATGAGTATAAAGCTTACTGTAAAAATAATATTTTTATCTTCCATCTTAAAACAGGTATAAATAACAAGCTTTATGGTTTTACAGGCATGCAAAGTTTGTTATGTTTTGGTCATCCATCCCTTTGGGAGAAAAAAGCCGTCTTTGACGAGCCTCGACATAGTCGGGCGGACACAACCCGCAGGTAGAGGAACCATCCGCACTTTTTGCTTTGATAAGAGAGTTTTTGCGTAAATGAAATTATTTAAATCCTGAACTTGTTTCAGAGTCTTGAAAAACTATCTGTTATAAAACATAAGATTCGGAATGATGCTGGCTGTTCGTATTTATGTGATGAACGGTTGAACCATTATAATTGCTGGTCGTCATAATGCACAGACTCACAAAAAAAGGAAATTATATGAAAACTATTTTACTAATTGGTCTTCTTACACTCAGCCAGATAGCCTTTCCACAAAACACTAATACCCGTATTGATTCGTTATTAAATGAAGCATTACAACAAGATATTTTTTCGGGAGTTGTCCTTATCGCAAATAGAGATAGTGTTCAATACCTTAAAGCAATTGGTTACTCTGACTGGAATACGCTCTCACCAAACTTAACTGATACAAAATTTAACATTGGTTCAATAGGTAAGCTCTTTACACAGATATTAATCACACAGCTTATACAGGAAGGAAAACTTAGTCTTTCCGATAATCTTGCTAAGCTGTACCCGCTTTACAAAAACGAAAGTAATGAAAAGATAACCGTAAAGCTGCTTCTTACTTTTTCTGCTGGTATCGGAGACTATTTTCAGATAAGTGAATTTATGAAACATTCAGACAAGTACAGAAAGACTGAAGATTTGATATCGCTTATAAGCAAAGAATCGCTTCTGTATGAACCCGGTACTTCCAGTCAATATTCAAATTCAAGCTATGTTGTTCTTGGAGGAATAATTGAGAAGTTGACAGGGAAATCCTATTTGGAAAATCTTAAGGAGAGAATTCTCAATCCACTCAAAATGAACAACTCAGGATTTATTTATAAAGATACCAAAGTTGAAAACAAGGCAAAGGGGTTTATTGTGAATCCTGCGGGACAAAAAGTTTCTACTTATGAAAATACACCAAGCGTTCCTACTCCTGCAGGAGGAATGTATTCAACAGCAGAAGATTTGCTTAAGCTTGACAGATCTTTTATGAACAATAATCTTCTGCTTAATGATGAATACAAAGCGCTTCTCCTCAATCGATTTAACGAAGATAATAAAAAAACCTGGCAGGAGATTGTTTCTGAACAAGGAAGAGGATTTTTATTTGCGGGTGGTTCTCCCGGATGGAACGCGATTTATAATCTGAACTTTGCAGGAAAGTACACGGTAATAATCTTATCAAACATAGACCAGGGCGCGCAAAGAATAAATAAACAAATAGATGATATTTTGCTTGGTAAAGATGTTACTCCTTTGGTTCCATCTGCGGATAAAGTTGTCCTTGAAATAATAAAAGAAAAAGGGGCTGATTATTTCACAAAAAATTATGAGGAAGCTCTTAAAGGGATTAGCATTGATAATGACAGAATATTGAATTCGCTGGGATATATTTTTTTTCAGCAAGGAAAAACCGAGGAGGCGATATCTGTTTTTACAGTGAACACTAAACTTTTCCCGGATATTGCTAACACTTTTGATAGTCTTGGTGAAGCATATTTAAAAGCTGGCAACAAAGAACTTGCAATCGAAAATTACATGAAGGCTTTTGAAATGGATCCAAACAATAAGAATGCAGAAAAAATATTGAAGGATTTAACCAGGCAATAGTTTCAATCTCTTTTCTCGGTCGTCACGGTTAAGCCGTGACGTGATAGCAATTGTAATGTAACGGTACGACCGTGACATCCCTGTTTAAATGAACTGGTTTTTAAGCTTTTGGATATGAATTTGGGGATATACAACACTCTTTTATAATTGTAATGGAGGATATAAATATATTTTTTCCCTTCACCATATAGCCATTTCTTTCTGCCGAAGCTTTTTACTACTCAAATAATTATCTTACAAACTGTATGAACAAAGTTAATCCATTCATTTTAGTTTTATTAGTAATTGTTGTTCTGTCTCTCTCCTGTTCCAGCGAAAACAGCTTCAACAAAAAGATTTCAGGTAAGTGGGAAATGATTAAAGTGTTAGAAGTATCTGAAGATGTTACTCAAAATCACAATCCCGGTAATAACAGGTGGATAAGTTTCAAAGCAGATCCGGATTTTCCCGCTGGAGGCACTCTTTGAAAGCGGGGGAAGCCCGATTCGTTTGAAATATTTTGCAGGAAGGCTGCTGAAAGATAATCTGAGAGGATGAGATGCACTGATTTCATCATCGCGGTAAGTTAATATCAGCAAAGTCCTGTATTTATTAATTCTTTTTGCTAAAAATTTTATCAGGTCAAGAGTTGATTCATCAGCCCAGTGTACATCTTCAATCACGATTATGTTAGGTTCTTTCAGATGTATTTCATTAAGGAACATTGTAAAAATTGAAGGACGCGGTGCACCGAGATCAAGCTTATCAATTATCCGGCTGTGCATCTTATTTGCAATATCGTAAAGCGGTGCAAGCGGACGGGGAGTAAACAGGTCGTCGCACGCTCCCCAGAATATTTCCGCCTTATCTTCATTCTGCTTTGTAAAAGTTTCCACAAGCGAAGTCTTGCCAATTCCTGCATCTCCGCAAATAGCAACAATCTTTCCTTCACCGTTATAAACGCTGCGGTTAAGTCTATTCAATTCAGATAAGAATTCATCGCGCTCGAGAAGTTCCATTTCTATATTAAATGTTTATGGGAATTGATTATGAAAATATATATCGGAACCCGTTTTATCAATGTTTAAAGAAAATTTTTATGTCATTCCGGGCACCCGCCCTGCGGGAAATCTGTATCTGTAAATTCTTGATGGGAAGATTATTTTATTTATGATGTTTTACTGGAAAGATGGCTGCATAACTCTCTAGAAATTTTGATTTGATAAGAGGGGTTTTTGGGATGTGAAGTCTGAATTATTCGTTAAGAATATTTACATTAGTGTTGTGAAATTTGAAACTAAAACCCACACACCTGATTTGTTCACTGAGAAACAAAATATTACAGCTAAGACTTTCATTAAAGGGGCAGGTGTTAAAATACAGTTATTGTCAGAGCCATTTAAATATATATATTCATAACAAAGAACTAAATTTCCAAATATCCTTTGATTGACAATGAAAGACAAAATTACACAACACGAACAAGTAATCAAGGTAATGACAAAAACAATGGTGGATATGCCACACTTGGTTTCTTATATCATAATGTTGATGTTTCTGGTTGGGGAACAAAAACACCCTTAGGAACTATCAATCGCATAGTTCAAGACAAGCGATTCTTTTTTAGAATTAAGCCAGGGCTTTGGGCATTGAAAAATATGCGGGATATAGTATTGAGAAAATTCTCGATTCAAGAAGGTAAGGAAAAGAAAGAAGAATTTAATCACTCATATTATCAAGGACTTTTAGTTGAGGTGGGGAATATTAGGGGATTTCAAACTTATATTCCTAATCAGAATCGAAAGAGAATATTTTTAAATGAATCTTTCGGTGAAATTTCAACATTAAAAACGATATACAACTTTAGTTATGATGATTTCATTAGAAGGGCAAGAATGGTTGACGTTATTTGGTTTAACGATAGAAAAATGCCATCGTCCTTTTTTGAGGTTGAACATTCTACAGATATAAATAACTCTCTGATTAAGTTTTCTCAACTAAAGGATTTTTATTCAGGACTTTGTATAGTTGCTGATATTTACAGGAAACGCGAATTTGAAGGAAAAGTTTCAGCTAATGTGTTTTAGAGAGATAAAGAAGAGAGTTTCGTTTATGAGTTATGAAGATTTATCTGTAATCCATACAAATACCTATAGACTGATGAAAGTTCAAGAGAACTTTGATTTCCTACGGAATTAATGATAATTCTTCTTTCCAAAATTCCTCTGTCGTTCCATCTTCAAATTTAACTCCTATCATTGGATCTTTAGGAAAATTTTAACCACAACCACATTCATAATCAAAATAGATCATAACACCTGATTTGAAAGCAAAATGTTCATCAAAGGTTTCATCTTTATTGGGATTGTTTAGAACCACTACTCTTTCACCGATATGAAACGGTGCACCATCCACATTTTGGTAACCAATTTCATTGTCGAGTGTATATTTAGAATGTTGATTCTTAATAGTCATGTACATCAACAAAATAATCTTTTCTAGTATAAAAACCTCTTTTCAATCCAAAATGGAAAAAATCAAAAGCACTTGCGAAACTGATTGGTTGCGCTTATATTTGCAACCAATTAGTTGCACAAAAAGAAAACAATAAAATGAACAGAGATATATTCCAGGCCATAGCTGACCCGACAAGAAGAGAAATACTTTCTCTCATTGCCGCTAAGAAGATGACACCAAATTCTATTTCAGACAAATTTCCTTCAAGCAGACAGGCAATATCAAAGCACATTAAAATTCTCATCGAGTGCGATCTTGTAGATCAGGAAAAAGTCGGCAGGGAGATTTACTACGAATTCAACCCGGAGAAAATGCGGGAGATAGATAAATGGATTGAGCAGTTCAGAAAACTCTGGGAAGATAAATTTAAACAGCTGGATGAGTTATTAAAGTAAATGCTGAATTCAGTTCAGCATCTTGAGAAGAAAGCAAAGATCCTGAAATAGATTCGGGACAAGCTTCAGGGAGATATTTCGTGTGGTATTTCCTCCAGAGGAGTCCTTTTCGGACTACGGAGCTTCTATGGTTTGGGTTTTTCTATTAAGGTCCTACAAATATTTAATCCCTAAAGGGATTAGCTATACCGGAGGGACCGAATACTTTATAGAAAAAAAATTAACACCTGTTTGGAAGTCCAGTAGGGAACGATATAAAATTATTAAGATCCTGAAATAAATGAAGGATTAGTTGGGATTGGTAACACAAACAAAAACGAAAGGAAGCTATTATGGATTTCATTGTTGATAAACAGAACAACAAAGTGAAAGTGACAAGGGAGTTTGCTGCACCGCTTTCAAAAGTCTGGGCAGCGTGGACGCAAAGTGAATTGCTCGACCAGTGGTGGGCACCAAAACCATGGAAAGCAAAAACAAAGGAAATGGAATTTAAAGAAGGAGGTCACTGGCTTTACGTAAATGGCTGGTCCGAAAGGCGAAGAGCACTGGTGTCGTGCGGATTTCAAATCAATTTCAGCGAATAAAAGTTTAAATGCTGTTTCAGCCTTCTGCGATCAGAACGGAAAAATCACAACTGATTTCCCGATTGCTACCTGGCATTGTGAGTTCAGTGAAGCATCAAACAAAACAACTGTGAACATCGAAATAAAATTCGAGTCACTTGCTGATCTTGAAAAGTATATTGAGATGGGCTTCAAAGAAGGATTTACTATGGCACTTGGAAATCTGGATGAGCTGCTGGCTGCACAGAAGGTGTAAGTTAATTGTATTTTGTCAACCTGAACTTGTTTCAGGTTCTTTTCGATTAAATTATAAGATGCTGAAATGAATTCAGCATGACAGCTAGGTATGGTTTATCTTAAATAATATTAAAATACAGAAGCAGTATTACTACACAAATCGCAAAATCCAACTACTGCCTGAAAAACAACTTCGTTTTTGGTTAATATCTTTTTAAACCATCCTAACGGTGTCCACCTAAGCCAGTGCCATTTTTCCGGCAGAGACTTTTTCAGAAAAATGTAGTAAGTAACATCTTGCGCACCAGATAGTTTTAAAATTACACCGCAGAGAGCCGGCACCCATCCAAATAGCAAACCTAAAATTATCAGCAGCATAACATCAAACATTAGCTGGTTTATCCTGTAAGCTTTTATTATTTCCTTTTCGGGCATTGTGGTTGTTCTGCGTATCAGTGTAAAGTGGTAGCCGAGAATATCAAACAGGTTGCTCGTCAGCAGGAAAAGAAACGGAACAGCAAAGGGAGTGTAAAAAGATAAAGCTACCAAAAGCAGAACGAGCAGAAAGTTCAGTCCTGTTAGTTTGTAAAAGAATATGTTCTTAAGTGTTCCCACTTTTTAACTAAAATTAATTAAACATCCAGCTTTTACCTTCGCTCAATTACGTATTGAACATTACTGTCATTCCGGTCGAGCGCCCACCTGCTGGCAGGGCAGGAAGCGAAGAACCGGAATCTATTAGTTTCTTCACTGGATTCCGTGTTCCACCAATGGCGGACGGGCAAGCACGGAATGACAGCATAAGTCTTGTTTTGATTCCCACCTCTCCTGGTGAGTGTTTCTTAAGAATTCCGGCAACCCGCAGGTTTATTCCATAC
>JAXHLB010000029.1:0-97896 GCA_034522695.1 Ignavibacteriaceae bacterium
GCCAATAATTTTCAATAACAATTCATAAGTGATACTATGTACCGCAGAACCAAATACGACTTAAAGCAGGAATTAACTTCCATCAAAGAAGCAAATCTTTATAAGGATGAGAGAATAATTCTCTCCGACCAGAAAGCAAAAATAAAAGTTTCTTATCCCACTAAATCAAAGCCAAAAGAAGTTCTCAACTTTTGTTCAAATAATTATCTCGGACTTGCAAATCATCCTGAAATAATTAAAGCTGCACAAAGAGCATTAGACACACATGGTTTTGGTTTAGCTTCAGTAAGATTCATTTGCGGTACCCAGGATATTCACAAAGAACTTGAAAAACGAATTGCCGATTTCTACCAGATGGATGATGCAATACTTTATTCTTCCTGCTTCGATGCAAACGGCGGATTGTTTGAAAGTATTCTCGGTCAGGATGATGTGATAATTACAGATCAGCTAAACCACGCAAGCATTATTGATGGTATACGATTGTGCAAAGCGAGAAGATTAATTTATGAACACTCGGATATGAAATCGCTTGAGCAGAAATTAATTCTTGCAAGAGAAGGATCTGATATTTGGGAACACACAGGACTTGGCCAGGAACCTCATCCGGCAAAAAATGTTTTAATTGCTACCGATGGTGTTTTTTCAATGGACGGTGACATTGCAAAAATTGGTGAGATTGTTAAGCTTGCAAATAAATACGATGCGCTTGTAATGGTTGATGATTGTCACGCCACCGGATTTTTGGGTAAAACTGGTCGTGGTTCGCTCGAGTATTGTAATGTCCTTGGTGAAGTAGATATCATCACTTCAACTTTGGGCAAAGCGATGGGCGGTGCTTCCGGTGGATTCACAGCATCTAAAAAAGAAATTGTTGATATGCTCAGGCAAAGATCACGACCTTATCTCTTTTCCAACACGCTTGCGCCTGCTATTGTCGGAGCTTCGATTGCAGCTTTTAATCTTCTTGAAAAATCGAACGACCTGCGCGATAAGTTAATGCAGAACACCAAATACTTCCGTGAAAAGATGAAGGCACTCGGTTTTGATTTGATTGAAAGTATTCATCCGATAGTTCCGGTCTTATTCAAAAAGTTTGACAACGATGCACAGCTCGCTCAGCAAATGGCAAAAGATTTATACGATGAAGGGATTTATGTTGTTGGATTTTCTTATCCGGTTGTTCCAAAAGGTCAGGCAAGAATTCGTGTTCAGATTTCTGCAGCACATTCAAAAGAAAATCTTGATGCGTGTATAAATGCGTTTGAGAAGGTGGGGAGAAAGCATCGGGTGATCAACTGACGCGAGATGCCAGATACCTGATTCCAGATACCAGATAGAAGACAAATTTTCAATTTGGAGGTTTAAATGAATTATAAAGATTTAGAAGTTTGGCAAATTGCCAGGGAATTGTCAATTGAAATTCATAAGATGACTTTAACTCTTCCTAAATTTGAGATGTATGAAGAAGGAAGTCAGATCAGAAGATCTTCCAAATCAGCTCGTTCAAATATTGTTGAAGGGTATGGTAGAAGAAGATATAAAAATGAATTTATAAAATTCATTACTTATGCAATTGCTTCAACAGATGAAACTATTGATCATCTAGAAACGCTTTTCGAAACTGAATCATTAAAGGACAGAGAACTCTTCGATAGTCTGCTTAAAAAATCAAATCTTCTTGGAAAGAAATTAATTAAGTTTCTCGAAGCAGTCGAAAAGAAACATCTGAGCGAAAAATAATTTATCCGGTATCTAGTATCCGAAATCTGGAATCAAGTATCCGGTATCCGGCATCGGGAATCTGGTATCAGGGAGTTATTCCCAATCCAATATCACCTTCCCCGAATTCCCAGACTTCATTATCTCAAATCCTTCAAGGTAATCATCAATCTTAAATCGATGAGTTATGATTGGACTGATCGGCAATCCGCTTTGAACCATTGCCTGCATCTTGAACCAGGTTTCAAACATCATTCTGCCGTAAATGCCGCGGATGGTTAGTCCATTGAAAATAACTTTAGTCCAATTAATACTAGCTTTTTCAGGAAGAATTCCGAGCAAAGCCATTTTTCCGCCGTGATACATCACATCAATCATATCATTAAAAGCATGAATGCTTCCGCTCATTTCCAGGCCAACATCAAATCCACCAACCATTCCTAATTCCTTCATTACATCCGGAAGTTTTTCTTTTGTGATGTCGACTGCTCTTGTCACTCCAAGTTTTCTTGCAAGTTCAAGTCGATAAGGATTCATATCTGTAATAACAACATTCCTTGCACCGGAGTGTTTTACAATTGCTGCAGCCATAATTCCGATCGGACCAGCACCTGTAATTAGAACATCTTCACCAAGCACATCAAATGATAAAGCAGTATGAACTGCATTTCCCAGCGGATCAAATATTGAAAAAAGTTCTTTCGGAATTTTTGGATCGCAATGCCAGATATTTGAAACAGGAATTACGAGATATTCAGCGAAAGCTCCCGGACGATTTACTCCAACTCCTTTTGTATTCGGACAAAGATGACCTCTTCCTTCACGGCAATTTCTGCAAGTTCCGCAAACGATATGACCTTCACCACTAACTAACTCTCCAACTTTTAACATCGTGAACATTACTTCCAAATGCTTCAACAGTTCCAACATATTCGTGACCGACGTGCATTGGAACGGGAATAGTTTTTTGTGCCCATTCATCCCAGTTATAAATATGAATGTCTGTTCCGCAAATGGATGTTTTGTGGATTTTAATTAACACATCATTTGGTCCGTATTCAGGAAAAGGAACTTCGTCCATCCAGATTCCGGGTTTAGCATATTTTTTTACGAGGGCTTTCATTTTTTTCATGATATTACCTTTCGGGATGTGAGATTAGCAGGCTGATTATTGTATTCTTCAAAATAAAAATTAATTACAATTTAAACTTAGATATAAGGTAAGTAAACAGCAATAATTTATTGCCGGTAGAGGGAAAAAGGAAAAGTGTTAATTTGAATTTTATTTCATATCAGAGAAAATAAAGCAAAATCCATTTTACCGAGTAAGTGAGGTTTACTTTGAATTTCTTTCATCTTCTTATTAACCCATTCCTCATCAATATCATTTTTACTAGCAGTTTCCTTTAACCAATTTGTTTCATCATCACTAATCTTATCATCTGAGAGGGCTAGCTTTAATCCATCTTCGATAAAAGATATAGCAATACTCTTATCAGAAAATATTATGGGTTCTTCTGTTATATATTTATTGTGGAGAAGGTTTGAAATAGTTTCCTCAAAAAAATCTGATGAAAATCCAAGCCGGGTTGCGATATTTTTAACTATAGATATTTCCGATTCACTTAACTGATTGTCTTTTCTTGCAGTAATTAACAAACCTTTCAGGTAGCTGCTGCGATCGAGTTGGGGAATTTCCAAAATAACCTCACGTTGGTTTGATGTTATTCAAAGCTAATTAATTTGAACTGATCAAAAAATGCTTTTACAAATGCACTCAAACATAATACCATAACACACACTTAAAATTTAATATATGAAGACTTGAATTTCAAAGTGATAAACGGTTACCTATGGTCATTTTTCAAGATTTAACATTTAAATAATCCATTTACTTTACAATCATTAAGTTTTTATTACCGATTCCAAAATCAATTTTACTCATTATGCGAAACTACTATTCAAATATCCAATTTTTGACGCTACTTACTGAACTTAATTATTTATTTTTCGAAGAATATAAAGTCACATTTTGTAAGAAGTCATTATGAAACTCAAAAGCATTTTTCTTTTCCTTTTAATTGCTGAAATTACATTGCCTCAAGAAGTAGGTATCGACTGGGAAACTGTCTTTGAAAAATCAGGATTCGTTTCAACAGCAGATTACAATGAAACTATGGATTACTTCCAGAAGATAAGTGACAATTCTGATCATGCTGAATTATTACCTTTCGGTCTTTCGCCGCAGGGCAGAAAGTTAAAATATTTGCTGGTGACTAAAGAAAGCAAAAAAATGGTTCCCCCAGGGAAGAAATTATTCAAACCAACCATCCTGATAATTAATGGAATTCATTCAGGTGAAATTGAAGGTAAAGACGCATCAATGATTTTGATGAGGGAGATTTTAATCACAAAAGAAAAAGAATATTTACTCGACAGCATAAATATTATTGTTGTTCCGATTTTCAGTGTTGATGGTCACGAAAGAAAAAGTAAATACAACAGAATAAATCAGAACGGACCTGAAGAAATGGGCTGGAGAACCACAGCACAAAACTTAAATCTCAACCGTGACTGGATGAAAGCCGATGCACCGGAAATGCAGGCAATGTTGAAGCTTATAAATGAGTGGGATCCTGATTTTATAATTGATACTCACACAACCAACGGCGCTGATTATCAATACACAGTTACTTATTCCGTTGAATGGTCGAAAAATATTTATAAACCTTTGGGTGACTGGTTGGGGAATGAGTTTGCACCATATTTAGAAAAAGAAGTTGAGGAAAAAGGATTTCTTATCTATCCATATGTCTATTTGAAAAATTGGGATAAAGGTCTGGATGAAGGATTAATTTATTGGCCTGCAACCCCAAGATTTTCATCGGGATATTTTGCACTTCAGAACAGACCTATGCTTCTTGTTGAAACTCATATGCTCAAACCTTATAAAGAAAGAGTTTATTCCACTAAAGCTGTGCTTGAAACAACTCTGGAATTCGTTTTTAATAATTCAACAGAATTGAGAGAATTAAATAGGGAAGCTGATAAACAAACGAGTCGACTTTATGAAGAGAATAAGTATCTGCCAATTACTTTCTCTAATACAGATAAGTATGATCTGATGGACTTTAAGGGTTACGAATACTATTGGGATTCATCAGCAGTATCAGGAGCGAAGAAACTTGTTTATACAAATCATAAAAAAGATTTTGAACTGAAGTATTATAATGATGTTGTTGTCACCGATTCAATTAAAATTGCGAAAGGGTATTATATTCCTCCCGAATATTCATTTCTGGTAAATAGACTTGAACTACACAGAGTGCGTCCATCTTTCCTCATAAATGAAAGCAAAAAAGTTTTTGCTACTCGATATAAATTTAAAGAGGTCAAATTTTCAGAAACTCCTTACGAAGGAAGGCAGAATGTCACTTTCAATTATGATACGTATGAAGAAGAAGTAATCATTCCGAAAGGCAGTTATTTTTATTTAACAGATCAGCCTGCCGCAAGAGTTTTGACTCATTTATTGGAGCCAAAGTCTTCCGATTCATTTGTTCGGTGGGGTTTTATGAACCAGATCTTCGAGCAAAAAGAATATTATGAAGATTATGTGATGGAAAAATTAGCTGAAGAAATGTTAGAGAAAGATCCGGAATTAAGAAAAGAATTTGAAGAGAAATTAAAAACTGATGAAGCTTTTAGAAGCAGCTCCAAAGCAAGATTGGATTTCTTTTATGAAAGATCACCTTATCCTGATAAGCAGTTGAATGTTTATCCTATCCTTCGAATTGAAAAATAAAAAAGCGGAGGGGAACTCCGCTTCAATTTTACTTTACAGCTACTATTGCTGTTGGCGGCATCGGGTCGGGAACTTTATTCTTAATCGCAGGCAGAGACTTTAAGTAAGCGAACATACATCTTAAATCCTCTTCAGGTAATTGAGCCATGTTCTGCCACGGCATTGGTGGCATAATTGGTCTTCCTTCAGCTACACCAAGATGTTTACCTGTTTTCATTGCAGTTATGAACATCTCAGGCTGCCAGGTTCCGATTCCCGTTACGTTATCCGGCGTCAAATTAGCAGAGAAAGTAATTCCCCACGGTCCGACTGCAGTAGTCAAATCATGCGAAAAGTAAACCCATTGATGAATGAGTGAAGTATCAACTGGTGGGATAACTGATCCGGCTGGATGTCCCGAAAGGCGTCTTGTCATATCCATTTCGGGTCCATTTGGTCCAAAACTTTTTGGTGTATGACAATCATCACAACCGCCAACTGTAACAAGTAATTTTCCTCTTTCAATCATTTGCTGCTCAGTCATTTCGGTTTTGGCAGACTGACTTTCACAACTGACAAAAAGAACCACTGAAGAAACAAGAACCAATGACAGATAAACAAAAACAAGCCCTTTGACTTTCATAAAAAATAAACCTCCTTAGTAAATGAATGATGAAATAAATAATTCTCCCCATGAACGGGGACAAACATATGATGACATTTGCTGAACAGCAACTAAATTGATGACGAGCGGTTTTTTATAAAGTTAAAATGGATTTGGAGAGTACAAATTTCTATAAGCAGCACACAATAATTTTTAATCGACAATTGTAAAATAAAATTATAGTAAATTTCGGATAACAATTATCAAGATTACTAACATTTAATTATAGCAGGGAGAATAATAATGAGCTACCGGATTGAAAAAGATACAATGGGAGAAATAAAAGTTCCTTCCGATAAATACTACGGTGCACAAACTGCAAGATCATTAATGAATTTCAAGATTGGAGGAGATCGTTTTCCTCGAGAACTTATTCGTGCACTTGGAATTTTAAAGAAAGCAGCGGCAATTACGAATAAGGAACTCGGCACTCTGCCTGCGGATAAAGCCGATTTGATTGTTAAAGCTGCGGATGAAGTAATTGAAGGAAAGCTTGATGAACATTTCCCACTCGTCGTCTGGCAAACAGGAAGCGGAACTCAAACTAATATGAATGCAAATGAAGTTATTTCAAATCGTGCGATTGATATAGCCGGTGGCGAAATGGGAAGCAAAAAACCAATTCATCCGAATGATGATGTGAATAAAGCACAATCCTCCAATGATACTTTTCCGACTGCAATGCACATAGCCGCTGTTGAAGAAATTCATCGCAGATTAATTCCGATGGTTACAAAATTGCGTGATGCTCTTCAGAAAAAAGTCTGATGAGTATAAAGATATTATTAAAATCGGCAGAACACATTTAATGGATGCAGTTCCGTTAACGCTTGGACAGGAATTTGGTGGTTACGCTCAGCAATTAACAAATGGATTGGAAAGAATTAACTCTGCTTTACCAAGACTTTATGAATTAGCACTTGGTGGAACTGCAGTTGGAACAGGATTAAATACTCATCCGCAGTTTGCTGTTAAATCTGCTGAACACATAGCTAAAATAACAGGGCTTAAATTCGTTACTGCGAGAAATAAATTTGAAGCACTTGCAACTCACGATGCATTGGTTGAGTTTAGTGGTGTTTTGAAAACTCTTAGCAGCATCATTGATGAAAATTGCAAATGATATTAGATTTTTAGGTTCCGGTCCTCGTTGCGGTTTGGGCGAATTACATCTTCCTGAAAATGAACCGGGATCTTCAATTATGCCTGGGAAAGTTAATCCAACACAGAGTGAAGCAATGACCATGGTTTGTGCCCAGGTTTTTGGAAATGATGTTGCAGTAAATATTGGCGGAGCAACAGGACATTTTGAATTAAACGTTTTTAAGCCTGTCATCATTTTTAATGTTCTCAACTCAATCAGATTAATTTCTGATGCCTGCGAAAGCTTTACAGATAATTGTGTTGTTGGAATTGAAGCAATTAAAGCGAACATCAAAAAGCATCTTGATAATTCTTTGATGCTGGTTACTGCATTGAATCCTCACATCGGTTATGATAATGCTGCGAAGGTTGCAAAGAAAGCTCACGCAGAAAATAAAACTTTGAAAGAAGCAGTCGTTGAGCTTGGATTACTCACAGCAGAAAAGTTTGATGAAGTTGTAAGGCCTGAAAAGATGATTGGACCAAAAGCTTAAAACATTACGGTAGCACAGATTATTAATCTGTGCTACAATAATTATAAATTATGAACTGGAACGGAACAGTATCTCTGCTGATTGCCTGTCTGGAGTTTCTTCTTCTGTTTAATCTTTTAATATTTGCAGAGAAGAACAGGCTCAATAAAATTGCAATAATGATAGTTGCTTTGCTTGCAGCTTATCAGACAATGGAATTCCTGATGTGCCAGGTTGAATTGCAAAGTTCATTCTTTCCTTATTTTGCTTTTGTAATAATTTCTTTTCTTCCCCCATTAAATTTACTTCTTACTTCCGCCTTCACTAACACTACGGCGGACAAGCTTTCTTCTTTTAGATTTATAATATTCATTCCAGCAATATTATTTTCAATTTACTACACATTTATTATTCCAGAATTTGCAGTAACAAGCTGCACGGTTCTTTACGCAACTTATAATTATCCGCTTGGTGATTTGTTCGGATTCTTTTACTACCTGCCGATTCTGATTTCAATTATTCTGCTTGTCCTTTTTGTTAAAAAAGAAAGTGATACAAAGAAAAAATTGATTGGAAAGGTTTTGCTGTTTGGAGCGGTATTTATCAGCATTCCTCCATTACTTGGTTTCAGCCTGATGTTTGCAGGCTCGTATGCAGTTATTTCAGCAATTGAAAGCGTTATGTGCAAGTTTGCATTTGTATATGCGTTGTGTCTAACTTTTATTTGTATTTACAATTCTCCATTTAAAGATGAACGAAACTATTTTAAATATTTATCTGGTTATAAATAATGGACTTGTTACCGAATTCCGTGCAATGGCTTATGAAATGGAAGGCGGAGATGACAGGAAGATTGATTTTCTTAAAAGCAAAGCAAGAGAAGATTTTGACAAAGCATACAAGTTTGATGCACCGACGGATAAGCAGGGAAAGTTTATGAGCTACAACCGCTTCCATAAATTTGAAAAACGTGGAATGCACTTTCAATTATTTGAAGAAATATTTTCCAGCTTTAAAGTTGCTGAACAGCCGTTGGTTTGTGTAACTCCGGTTGTGGATGGAGAGATTTATAGTAGTTAACTCAAATTCCTCGTGGGACAGATTACTAATCTGTCCTACTGATTTTATAATATTTATTCTAATTATATGAAAAATCTATCAAACAAAGTAATCCTCACAATAATAATATTGTTCACAATTATGGGAAGTAAATTGCACGTATCAGATCAAACAAAAACTCCTCTCACTCCAATTCAAAAGAAACAAAAACAGCTCGATAAATTATATTCTGACAAAAGGCTTGGCTCGTTTGTAGAGAATGGCAAAACTTATTTCAGACTTTTTACACCAAATGCAGAAAAAGTTTCTTTGCTAACTTTTGAAAAGCCTGAACAAACCAAAGGAAAAGAATTTCCCATGACCAGAGATGAAAATGGTGTTTGGGAAACTTCTCTCGATGGAGAACTTTACGGATTGTATTACGGCTTCAAAGTTTGTCATCCCGAAACTCCCTGCATCGAAGATATTGTTTGTATTGATCCATACGCAAAAGCTGTTGCGACTTTAAACACCTATTTTAATCCTCGCAGAAGCATTGTTGTTAAAGAAGGAAATTACGACCTGCCTGCCGGACAGGCAGGTTGGGAAGGTGATGAATGGATTCAAAGAGATTGGAGAGATCTGATAATTTATGAAATGCACATTCGCGATATGACAGAACATTCTTCTTCAGGTGTTACTGAAAGAGGAACATATAAAGGATTAATTGAAAAAGGGAAAGTAGGTGGAATCGATTACATAAAAAATCTTGGAGTAAATGCTGTTGAACTTTTACCTGCACAAGAATTCGCTAATGTGGAAATTCCTTTTCAGGATTCACTTAACGGAAAATTTAATCACTGGAATCCATATGAAAGAAATCACTGGGGTTATATGACAGCAGCTTTCTTTGCCCCTGAAAGTTATTACAGTGAGAATGTACGAGAGCTTCGATGGGATGAATGGAGCGGTAAATTGAAAAATCCGGCCTCTGACGGAGATGCAAAAGCTGTCACTGATTTTAAAGATATGGTGAAAGCTTTTCACAAAGAAGGAATCGCTGTGATTATGGATGTGGTTTACAATCACATTTCAGAATATGAAATTGGAAACCTGAAGCAGATTGATAAAGAATATTATTTCAGGCTGGATGAAAAAGGAAATTACATCGCTCAAAGCGGCTGCGGAAACGATTTCAGAACTGAAGCACCGATGGCAAGAAGAATGATTGTTGAAAGCGTTCTTTACTGGATGAAAGAATATCACATTGATGGATTCCGTTTTGATCTTGGAAAACTAATTGATTGGGAAACACTTGAACTAATTATTTACGAAGCAAAGAAAATTAATCCAAATGTAGTTTTTGTCTGTGAACCGTGGGGCGGAGGATACGATCCTGCAGGATTTTCAGTTCGCGGATGGGGTGCGTGGAATGATCAAATAAGAAATGGAATTAAAGGAGAAAATCCTTTCAACGGTCACGGGTGGATTTTTGGAAAGTGGTATGGAAATAATAATCCGCAAAGAATAAAAAGTTACGTAAACGGAACTTTAACAAAAGATACTCTTGGATTATTTCAAAAAGCTGATCACTCGGTAAACTATCTTGAATCTCACGATGGTTATACACTTGGTGATTTTATTCGACTTGGACTTGGAGATGTTAAGAGAGATGAAATAATTAAAGATGTTGAGAAAAATGTTAAACTCACTCCTCAACAATTAAAGCTGAACAAACTTGCAGCATTATTTCTTTTTACTTCAAGAGGAATGACTATGATTCATTCCGGGCAGGAGTTTGCGAGAAGTAAAGTAATACCAATGAACATTTCTGAAGAAGATCCACACAAAGGAATGATTGATCATAACAGCTATGAAAAGGATAACGAAACGAATTACATCAATTATAATCATGTAAAAGTTAATGAAGAACTTTTCAATTATTACAAAGGATTGATTGAAATAAGAAAAACTTTCAAAACTTTCCGTCGTGCAGAATTATGATGATTTGACTTTCTTCAGCTTTAAAGAAAAACCATTTGCATTAGGTTATTCAGTTAAGTATGATGATGAAGAATTTGTGGTTCTTTTTAATGCGGATCCAAAATCTTCTTTGGTAGTTGACATACCTGATGGCGAATGGAATGTGCTGGCAGATGAAAACACTGCAAGTGTCAACCCTTTAAAGACATTGAAGAAAAAAGTAACACTTAATAGTTCAACGGGAATGATTCTTAAAAAGAAATGATGAAGGTCTTCTTAAATATTTTCATTATTTGTAATTGTGCTGCACCTCACAGATGATTTGCTCAGCAATTTTCTGTTGGCTCACCAGAATGGCTTGTTGATATGTTCTTCAATAAAAGCAGCTTTCCTGAAAAAGCAAATTATTTTTCCGGCGAGATGTTAAATGAGATTAATGAACCGACCATTGGTGAGGAGTTAAACGGAAAGGGAGAAATTTCCTTCCATCAGTTAAAAGCTACAAATGACGAAAACGTTTTTGCTGTCGAAGTAAAATTAGAAAACAAGATAATAGATTTTTATTGTTATCTCGTCAAGCAGGAAAATAACTGGAAGATTAATACAATTAGAAGATTTCTGCTTCCGCAATTTGTTTACACCGTCCGCGATTCGCTTTCAAATTTGAATTCTCTTTCTTCAAATGATTCCAGCTTTTATTTGTCCTTAAAACTTTTCACAATGGCTGATGCTGAATTGAAAAATTATCTTACGACCAATCTCAATAAATTTCAGGAACTCGTTGTTGCTTTCAATAATAATTTGAAAGATAAAGCTGATAAACTTCTTGGATCGGTTGGCTGCAACGCTATATATACTGATAAAAAATATCCCGGCTGCGTGTTCATTCAAATCTTAACATTTGAAAATATGGAGGCAGGATTTATTCAAGCCGCGGATGCAATACTGCTTCCGCAAATTTCAGTTGAGGATTTTGTTTATATCGAAGAAGTAACTGAGGGCTGGTTTGTTTTTCGGACTATTTAGAATGGTTGTTGTTAGATATTGCTTTTCTAATTGATTTCTCAATTGCTTCTTTAAAGCTTCTCAGGTTAACTGGTTTTGTGAAGACATGCTCAATGCCGAGTTCCACATATTGCTGAACAGCGGCTCTTTCAATTTTGCTGGTTAAGACAATGACAGGAGTTATTGATTTCAAACCACTCTTAATTAATTCCCGCACTAAATTGTATCCGTTCATAACGGGCATCTGATGTTCGGTAATAACCAGGGCTGGTGGTGAACTGATTATTCTTTCCAATGCTTCATTTCCATTAGCAACAATACTCACCGCATAATCAGATGCTATGTTCATCAGAATTTTAGAATATAATATCCGGTCTCTCTTGTTTGGTTCAACCAGAAGAATTTTTGCAGAGGCTACAGGAAGTGAAAAAATAAATTCAGAACCTTTCTCAAATTCACTTTTAACATCAATCTTACCTCCGTGCTTAAGTATTATCTCCTTTACCAAAGATAGACCAAGGCCGCTTCCTTTTTCACCAGCAGTACCTTCTGAAGAGAACTTTGTTTCGATGTTAAAAAGTTTAGCCAGGTTATCGGGCTTTATACCTCTTCCTGTATCCTTAATTGAAAACTGCATGAATCTCAATGCTGAAGATGGTTTTGCTGAGATTGTTATGCTGTCACCTCTTTTAGTAAATTTCACAGCATTTGAAAGGAGATTGTTAAATACTTGCAACGCCAGACTCCTATCAACGAAAAGGTAGTGGTTTGCTTCCACAAGGTTTTGAATCTTAATACCTTTCTTCACAGCATTACCTGAAACCGTGCTTATTGAATTGTTGATCAACTCCTGAGCATTGATTTTTTCCGGTTCAAATTTGATTCTTCCGGTTTGCAGACGTGTCCAATCAAGCAATGAATTAACAAGAGCCAGCATTGATTTCGAGGATTCCTGAATGTAGGATATATATTGCTTTTTCTCAAACTCAGAAAGAGTGTCATCATCGATAAGCAAATCAGTAAAACCAAGAATTGAACTGAAAGGTGTTCGCAGGTCGTGAGAAATGATTGAAAGAAATCTGTCTTTAGCTTCATTTAGTTTTTTAAGATTTGCAGCAGATACTTTAAGTTCTTCTTCAGCACGCTTGTTAAAGGTGATATCGCTAACAAGTCCGTAGATTTTTTGCACCCTGTTTTCAGAATCCCTGATTATATTAAGTTTATTTCTTACCCAAACTACATTGCCTTCCTTATTAATTATTCTTAATTCGAGTTCACCGGCTGCGTCTGAACTTCTTCCCCAAAGAATTTTTAATTTCTTTTTTACATCAGTGAAATCATCCGGATGAATTATTTTAAGAAGGAATCTCGAATCACTGAGGAATTCATCCTGTGTATATCCGGTAACTTTTTGAACAGCCGTCGTGAAAAATAGCGGTTTAAAAAAATCACCGGCTCTTTCGAAGGTATAAAGAAAATCATCAATATTTTCAGTAATACTTCTGTATTTCTGTTCTGATTCTCTGAGCACTTTTTGTGTTCGCTTTCGCTCGGTTACATCCATTGCTAAAACAACAAGGAATATTTTGTCCTCTTGTTCAAATACAGCAGCGGAGAACTCTGAATAAAAGGTTGAACCATCTTTCTTCTTAGCCAGAAACTCAATTCTTTCCTGAGTTTTTAATCCTGATTTTTTCGAAATTAAATATTCTTTTACCCTGGCTACATCATCTTCTGAGACTAATTCAAGAATATTTTTACTTTGGATTTGAAGGGCATCCTTATACTGAAAGATTTTAGCGAATGAGTCATTTGCCAGAATTAATTTACCATCAAGCTCAACGGCAATACCATCCTGTGATGCTGTAAAAAGGGATTTGTGAACGGATTCCGGAAGGACTTTTCTTTCAATTTTATAAGAGCTGCTAAGGGTGCAGTAAATTATATGCGGTAAACCATCCACAGTCTGTTCAACTTTGAGTATTAAATTGGTTTGAATTTCATCGCCGGCGTAATTTTTTATTTTTATCGGAAGAGATTTTTCTTCTTCAACTTTAAGAGAAGCTATTTCATCTTTTAAATTGACAGTGTCATCAGTCTTAATTAATTCAAAAAAGTTTTTACTGTATAGTTCAACGTCAGGAAAGCTTAATAATAACTTAAATGATTGATTGGCAAGTAAAATAGATCCCGTTTTATCAATTTTAATTATTGGTTCAGTGGTATTGTCTGATTCTGTTCTGGATTCAACAGCTTGCTTCTTCTCCTGTTCGTGCTTAACTGGTTCAACTTCGCTTTTCTTACAAACTATTATCACAACTGAACTATCTATCTCACTATTAAAGAAAGTTAGGTCTACTGGTATTTTTCCTTCAATACGATTTTCTATTATGGTTTTGTATTCAAGCTGACTCTTATTATCCAATTCTTTGATAATGTCCTGGAATTCACTTGGAGTTACTTGAGGGAAAAGAGTTGTGATTTGTTGATTTTCACTTTCCTCTTTTTTTAATCCGGTGAGTTTTTGGAACAAATCATCCCGATAAATTACCTCTCCACTTTTGGAAACAAGTAAAACAGCATTATCAGTTAGCTTTGCTAACTCTTTATAAAAATTCAATTCATTGGAGTATGGGGATTTGGAAATGATTTCAGGTTTGGCTTCAGGAATTTCTTTAAATACTAAATATAAGAATTGAACGTACCCATTGTCTCCAATCACAGGATCAATTTTACAATCAGCAGGCGTATTAGTTTCTTCAGTCCTGATTTCTAACCGAACTGATTGGGATTTCCTTTGTCTTACTGCTGTACTGAATCCCTCAAGAATTTTTTGCTTAGTTGTGGAATTAAAAACCTCGCCAATATTTTTCCCCGTAATTTCCTTCCTGAATAGATTCAGTTTTGAATTTTCTTTTCCTGCTGAAAATTTTATATCTCCGGCAGTATCTGTAACAACAATAAAGTCTTCACTTCTTTCAAGATAATCTTCAGTTAATTTTGATTTTAGCTTCAGCTCCATGTCAGTTGAAGCAAGAATTTTCAAGTCTTCAACAATCAGCATTCCCCCGGATATATTTTCCTCTTCGTAAATAGGAAATCCTTTTATGAATAAAGAAATATGACCACCATTTTGAGTTTCGACTCTTTTTATTTCTTTTTCAAAAGAATTACCTTTAATAATATTTTTAAAATCCTGGGTCAGATCTGTAGAATTAAATAGCTTAAATTCGAATAAGTTAACGCCCGGCACAGGGTAATTGAACTGATATAAAATTCCAAACTTGTTAAAGTTTTTATTTATATACTCAACGAAACCATCACGGGAATATGTAATAATTCCCAGTGGAATTTGATCGATAAGTATTGAAATGCTTTCTTCCATTTAGAAAATTTTTTCTGCTTGGGATTAGTTTATTATTTATGCTGTGCCCTAAAAGAAGCTTTAACAGAATCTAACAGCAATAATAATGCTATCAGAGCGTCATTTTCATCACTTTATCAGGTGCTCTGATTTCTAAAATTACATTCTCAATTATTTTGAGTGATTATTAGAAATTCTTTAGAAATAAGCATTTTTCAGCTAATTAATTGATCCTTGGCTGTAGTACAAAGGCGACAATTTGAACTTCAGAATTAACTTTAACGTCTCATTCTGGTAACTCTAACTCTCATCTTAATAATAGTGTAACAATTTACAGTTGCTATTCAGATTTAGGAAAATAAGCAATCAAGCTAAAAAAATTTGTAAATTTTAGTAGTAAACAATAAACATTCTTGTGAATAAAGATATTTTTCAAATACTGGGTAAGAGGGCCTCATCATTTCTTGAAGAGTTTGGGCAAATTTTTCTCTTGCTATTCAGAATGATAAAAAATTTTAAAAACATTCACCGAACCCGCAAGCAGATTCTATTTCAAATGGAGCATATTGGTGTTGATTCACTTCCATTGGTGATTATCATTTCAATATTTACTGGTGCAGTTGCAGCCTGGCAGGCAGCTTATCAGTTAAAAGGCATCGCTCCACTTTCATTATTAGGCGGGACAACAAGCAGAGCAATAATAACGGAGCTCGGTCCCGTGTTAACTGGAATAGTAATAGCGGGCAGAGTCGGCGCTTCAATAGCTGCAGAGCTTGGAACGATGAAAGTCACTGAACAAATTGATGCACTTGAAATTATGGCTATCGATCCGGTAAGATATTTAGCGATGCCCCGATTTTTAGCTGCTCTATTGATGATGCCGATATTAGTGATATTTGCAAATACAATTGCTGTGGCCGGTGCATACGTAGTGTCGGATTATTTTCTACAGGTACCATATAATGTTTTCTTCGGTTCAGTAAGGCAGTTTTTTGAATTCTCTGATCTTACAGGAGGGTTAATAAAAACAGTTGTATTTGGAGGGGTTACCTCATTATTAGGTTGTCACATCGGTTTTAGAACTTCAGGCGGTGCAGAGGGTGTAGGACTTTCAACTATTCGTTCTTTTGTGTTATCGGCGGCACTGATTTTAATTCTTGATTATTTCTTGTGGACGTTTCTTTTTTAGGTTGATTTTAATCTAATGAAAACATTCTGTGACTTTCATCATTCAAGAGTTTAAATTCTCTTTAAAATTCAGTACCATGGATTTAGATTTAACAAAATTCTGGAGCAAACAATGGAAACAATTCAATTCAATATAAAAGAAAGAAAAACCAAAGTTATCCTGCCTGAGTCTCTTGGCTTCGGAAAAATTTTTACCGACCATATGTTCGAAATGGATTACAATGAAAAGCTTGGATGGCATAATCCGGCAATCCGTCCGGTGGAGGATTTACAAGTTCATCCGGCTTCAATGTTTATTCATTATGGTCAGACTGTATTCGAAGGATTAAAAGCATTCAAACAGGATTCAGGGGATGTGGTTATTTTTAGACCCGATAAACATTTTGAAAGATTGAATAATTCTTCGAGACGGGTTTGTATCCCTGAGGTAGATGTTGATTTTGTCCTCGAAGCATTAAAAGAACTGATTAACATCGATAAAAACTGGATTCCAACCAATCGAGGTGATTCTTTATACATTCGACCTTTTATTTACGGATCAGATCCTTTTCTTGGAGTTAAACCAGCAAAAGAGTATAAACTAATTTTACTTTTATCTCCGGTTGGGGCTTACTATCCCGAAGGCTTTAAACCAGTAAAGATTTTAGTAACTGATGAATACGTTAGAGCTGTTAGAAAAGGATTAGGTGATTGTAAGACTGCCGCTAATTACGCAGCAAGTCTTTTAGCCGGGCAGGAAGCAGTTAAAAAAGGTTTTACACAGGTATTGTGGCTTGATGGTGTGGAACAGAAGTACATTGAAGAAGTTGGGACTATGAACATATTCATCAATCTTAAAAATGAAATTGTTACTCCAAAGTTAAATGGCAGCATTCTACCGGGCGTTACAAGAAGATCTGTAATTGAAATTTTAAAAGAATGGAAGATGAATGTTGTTGAGAGAGATATAACGATAAATGAATTAGTTGACGCTTACGATAATGGAAATCTCATCGGTGTTTTTGGAACTGGTACGGCTGCAATAATATCATCAGTTGGCTGGTTGACTTATAAGAACAAGCAAATGATTTTTAACGATGGAAAACCGGGAGAATTGGATCTCAAACTTTTCAATGAACTTACTTCAATTCATTATGGATTAAAGGAAGATACCCACGGCTGGTTAATGCATGTCGAACAGAAAGAAGTTGTCATCTCTTAAATTTTAGCGGGTAGAAGCTTTTCAGGCTTCTACCCCATTTCAGCTCTAAATTCTAATAAACTAACCTTTCCGATAAAAAAAAATAAAAATCTCTTGACAAGTGTTCATATGTGCACTATATTTGCAGTGAACAATTGAGCACTACTATGAAAGACAAATTAACAGACAGACAAGAGGACATTCTAACTTTTATAAAGCAATTTACTTTAGAAAGTGGATATCCGCCTACTCTTCGGGAAATAGGTAAACATTTTCAAATATCCTCTACCTTCGGTGTTAAGAGACATCTTGAGGCATTAGTCAAAAAAGGTTTCATCAACATTGAAAGTAATGCCAGTCGGGGTATATCTCTGGTTAGAAAAACTTCTGAAGATTTTATTGACAGATCAATTAGAGATGATGATGCCTTTGTAAAAATTCCGGTAATTGGTCGGGTTGCTGCTGGTATACCAATAAATGCTGTGGAGAATTTAGAAGGTTCTTTGGTTGTTGATCCTTCCTTTCTTAAAAAAGCAGAAGATGCGTTTGCTCTACGTGTAAAAGGGGACAGTATGATTAACGCAGGAATTAATGATAAAGACCTTGTGATAGTTTCACCCAGAGAGCAGGCTAAGAATGGAGACATTGTCGTTGCTATGCTGAACGATGAAGCAACGGTTAAAAAATTTGAATTCATAAACAATAAAATAAGACTCATTGCAGAGAACAACGCCTACTTGCCGATTGAAGTCAAAAGAGAAGATGACTTCAAAGTTATCGGTAAAGTTAAAGGGGTTGTGCGATGGTTAAATTAGAAAGGAACAACACAATGAAAACAGATATTTTTATTCAAGCCATTCGGAACCGGAATAATCTTCAATTCCTTTATGGTTTACAGGAAGTAAATCTTGAACCATATTATATAACAAAGAATACTTTTGGCAGAAAAGTTATTTACGGACGGCTCAGAAGTACAAACGAGATAAAGAAATTTGAATACAACAAGATTGCTAATATCAGGATACTTGAGTCATTCAGATTTTCTCCACTTATTCCAATTAATTCTTTTGCGGTATAAGATAGGATAGTGTTATGAACATTTCAGAAAGAAAAGCAATAGATCTTTTAGTCAATGAATTCTGGCGGCTTGGTTTTTTTACCGTCAGTCGAAGACTTGGTACATATTTGCCTGAACCTGAAGATATAGGAAAATTTAAAGTTGATGTAATCGGAAGGCAGAAGGAAAAATATGCCATCGGGATTAACTTAAACAAAGAGGATATATTTAATCCTGATCTTATCGAAAAAATTAATTACCTGGCCTCAAGAAAAACCAGATTATCAGACAAACCTATTTTGCTGCTCATCGGTGTACCAAATATTTACTTCAAACAAGTAAAAGAACTTTTATTAAATGTAGATGAAAAATTCAGAAGAAATATTAAACTTACCCGGATTCTTGAGGAAGATTTTGAAAGCCGTCGCAGCATTCGACATACACAGCAGATGATTTTCTCATAGATCTTTGCTCTCCACGCTCTATTTTTACCTTTCTTACTTGCTGTAATCAAGATAATATTCATTCGAGTAAAATAATTTACTTGAGATAGTATCGTTCACCTTGATTTTATAGACGTACGGGTATAATTTTACGGGCTTCATCAAATTAAAAGTATAGGATTGGCCAGAAAAAGTACACAATCTGATAAAGCTCTTCAGGAGGACCTTAAGAAGAGCGGCGATATCCCCTCTCATATTGCAATAATTATGGATGGAAACGGCAGATGGGCTAAAAGACGAGGTTTGCCTCGTGTTGCGGGTCATAGAAGAGGGGTAGAAACTGTTCGCGAGATAGTAGAGGTTTGTGCTGAAGTCGGTGTAAAGTATCTCACTCTTTATACTTTCTCAACTGAAAACTGGAAAAGACCAAAGGATGAAGTCTCAACATTAATGAGATTGCTGTTAAAGAGTCTCAAAGAACGGCTAGATGAACTTAATAAAAACGACATCAAACTAACGTGCATAGGAAACATTGAAACACTTCCGGACGTCGTACAGAAGCAGCTTTTTGAAGATATTGAGCGAACGAAGAATAACAAAAGAATGACATTGAACCTGGCCTTAAGCTATAGCGGTCGATGGGAACTTTTAGAAGCCGTTAAATCAATTTCACGAAAGGCTGCGGAGGGAAAAATTACTCCCGATAGCATAACAGAAAAAACTATTTCGGATCATCTCACTACTAAAAATATGCCCGAGCCCGAATTAATAATCAGAACCAGCGGTGAATTCAGAGTAAGCAATTTTCTGCTCTGGCAAATAGCTTATTCGGAATTTGTAATTCTTGATGTTTATTGGCCTGAATTTTCCAGAAGCCATTTATACGATGCAATCAGGCAATACCAGAAACGAGAGCGTAGATTTGGTAAAGTAAGTGAGCAGATACATAATTCTACAAATGCAAATCATTAAAGGGATCCACATATTGAAGCTTCGTTGGCTGGTGATTTTTTTATTGGCCGGTTTATTTTCTGTTACATCCTTTCCACAAGGAACTCAGAAGAGTTACAAGATTCTTGGAATTTCAGTTGAAGGTAATAAATCAGCCGATGCTGCAACGATTATTGCTAACAGCGGATTGAAAGTTGGCAGCGAAATTCAAGTGCCAGGGGATCAAACTCTTAGTGCAATCAAACAATTATGGACACTTAATATTTTTTCCGATGTTCAAATCTCAATTGAAAGAGAAATTACGGAAGGAATTTTTCTACTTATAAAAGTTGATGAGTACCCCAGACTTGAACGTGTTGCGATAGAAGGAAATGATGAAATAGATACTGAGGATATAGAAGCAAAAATTACTTTCCTGAGAGGAACGGTTATTTCTCCTCAATCAATTGCAAAATTAAAAATCAGGATAAAAGACCTTTACGCCGAAGAGGGTTTTCTTAATGCGGAGATAAAAGATGATACCTATGATTTCTTCGGTGCGGATACAGTGGACGAAGATATTACGGTAATCTGGCGGAACAAAAAAGATTTTTCAGATGAGTATCAATACACCTATGAAAGCAGTGAACAAATTTATTCAAACCTTATTGAAAGAATTAAAGATCGTGTTCTGTTAAAACTTACTATTGAAGAAGGAAATGAAGTTATAGTCAGAGAAATTGCTGTTAATGGCAATTCAGTTTTTGATGATGATGAGCTTGCAGGTGAAATGGAAGAAACATCCGTTGCATCATGGTGGAAGTTCTGGTCAAGTGCACAATTCAAACCAAAAGATTTTGAAAAAGACAAGCAGCTCATTGTCAATTACTATAAAAAGAACGGTTACAGGGATGCAGAATTACTTAGCGATTCACTTATTTACTTCAATGATAACAAAGACCTAAGAATCGTTCTTAATGTTTATGAAGGTCCTCAATATAAAATTAGAAATATTACATGGGAAGGAAACACAGTATATCCTGATTTTGCACTTAACGAAAGACTTGATTTTGCCAAGGGCGATGTTTACGATTATGAAAAGTTTGAAAGAAATTTACGTGGTAACGAAGCTCAAACAGATATTTCTGCTCTCTACCTTGATAATGGTTATTTGACTTTCAATGCTCAGGCCGAAGAAAAAAGAGTGGCTGATGACTCGATTGATATTCATATTCGTGTAGAAGAACGCAAGCCAGTTCAGAATCTCCCGTGTTGAAATTGGAGGGAACACTAAAACAAAAGACAAAGTAATCCGCAGAGAACTTTTTACTATTCCGGGAGATTATTTTAATCGTGCATTTTTATTCAGGAGTGTTCAGCAGCTTGCAAACCTGCAATACTTTAGTGCAGAGAAACTTTACGGTCCGGGTGGTATAGATACGAAGCTCGAAAGTGACAGTACAGTTGCAGTAATTTTTAATGTAGAAGAAAAATCAAGCGATTACCTTAATGCGTCAGTTGGCTATAGCGGAAGTTTTGGATTCAGCGGTTCTATTGGTGTAACTCTCACTAACTTTTCAATCGCAGAACCGTTCTCGCTCGGCGGTGGTCAGATACTAAACTTTAACTGGCAGTTCGGTTTTGGAAATATCTATCGTACTTTTACAATCGGATTCACCGAGCCATGGATGTTTGATACTCCAACTTCTGTGGGCGTTGATCTGTTTGACACACGTCAGCAGTATGTTTATGATTTACGTCAAACGGGTGCAACACTAAGAGTTGGCAGAAGATTAAAATGGCCCGATGACTTTTTCTATATTCAGGGAAGAGTCAGATATCAGTACAATAATGTTTTGCAAGGACAAAATTTCTATCAGGAAGGTATTACCCATCAATACACGCTTGGAGCTACAATAAGCAGAAGAAATATTGATAATCCAATTTTCCCATCTCAAGGCTCATCATTTACTCTTGATATGGAAATTTCTGGTGGTCCATTTTTACCCGGCGATGTTGACTATCTGAAAAATGCATTTAAAGCAGAATGGTATAAGAGGTTGTTTAATACTAACAGGCTTGTATTTTATACCGTTGCGGACTTTGGCTATATCGACGAAATTGTGAAAGGCACACCAATTCAACCTTTTGAATTTTTCTATATGGGAGGTAACGGTTTAGTCATTGCAACTGTTCCTTTAAGAGGTTATGAAGATAGAAGTGTCGGCCCCCGAAATCAATTTGGTCAGGTTATAGGAGGAAGGGTTTTCTCTAAAATCGGAGCAGAGATTCGTTTTGCGGTAACTCTTGAACCAATTCCACTATACTTATTGACATTTGCAGAAGCAGGTAATGTGTTTGAAAGTTTTGATAAAACAGATATTTTTGATATGAGAAGATCGGCTGGAGTTGGGGCAAGGATATTAATAAATCCCATCGGTTTAATTGGCTTCGATTTTGGTTATGGTTTTGACCGTAAAATTGTTGATGGAAGAAATCCTGAGTGGCTTTTCCATTTTCAATTCGGCAGAGGTTTTTAGTTTAACACAATTCATAATAACATAAGGAAAAAAAACTGTGAGAAATTATCTTGTAATTTTATTTGTACTTCTGAGTACTTCACTATTTGCACAGAACGCACAAAAAATTGGCTACGTAGATTCACAAATTATTCTTACTCAGTTACCCGAAGCTATAAAAGCTCAAAGTGACCTCGATGCCCTAACCAAAATTTGGTCTGATCAGCTTGACTCTATGACACTTGGATATCAGCAATTACTTACTGATTACCAAAAGCAGGCTGCTACAATGACTGATGAGCAGAAATTATCGAAGCAGCAGGAACTTATTGCAATGGAACAGAAAATTCTTGGCTTCAGAAATCAAAAATTCGGGCAGCCGAATGGAGAAATTTATCTTAAGCAGGAAGAAATTTTTGAACCTGTTAAAAGGAAAATTTATGCTGGAATTGAGCAGGTTGCTAAAAGTGAAGGCATGCAATTCATATTTGATAAGAGCGGAGATATAGTGTTGCTTTATGCAGATGCCGCATTCGATATAACTTTTAAAGTCCTGGATAACCTGAAAAGGGGTAAATAAGTTCATTTGTTTTAATGAGCAGGTTCTTTCTTTTTGGGGAGGAACCTGTAATTAAAAATTTAAACTCCCCGGAGTCATTATGAAATTACTTTTCATCTCTCTGTTCGTTTACTTACCACTACTGTCATTCGTTAGCAATGCACAGTTAAAAATCGGCTACGTTGATTCTGATACAATCATGGATAATTTTCCTGATGTTCAGGATGCAAGGCAAAAGCTTGATGCTCTAATCCAGGAATGGCAAACCGAAGTTCGAAAACTTGAATCAGAACTTAAAGCCAAACAGGATGATTATGATAAAAGAAAACTTATCATGACCGAACAAACCAGCATTGAAGTAATGGCTGAAATAACCAAACTCCAAAAGGACATTGCAGACTATCGTGATAAAAAGTTTGGCGCTAATGGTGAATTATTCCAAAAGCAGAATGAACTGATGAAGCCTATTCAGAATAAAGTCTTTACCATAATACAGCAAGTTGCAACAGAGGAAGAGCTGGATTTTGTTTTTGATAGAAGCGGAGATATACTTTTTCTTTATGCAAAACCTGAATATGACTTAACAACCAAAGTGATCGAAAGATTGAAGCTTGAATAAAAATCTAAAAATTAAGCTATCTGAAATTGCTTCGCTGGTTGGAGGCAAACTTATTGGTGATGCAGATGTGATCATAAATTCCGTCGCAAGAATTGATGAAGCAGTAAAAGGCGATCTCACGTTTTTATACCTTCACGAGTTTGAAAAATATTTCCCATCTACCGGTGCATCTGCAATTTTAGTTAAACCAGATTTTAATAAAACACGCAGCGATATTTCTTATATCGAAGTTGATGCACCGGAAAAAGCTTTTACTTCTGTCATCATAAATTTCTTCTCACCAAAATTTGAGCTCAATGGGATTGATGAAACTTCCTTCGTACATAAGTCATCAACATTGGGCAAGAATGTTGCATTAGGCAAGAATGTTGTAATTGGTGCTGACTGTAAGATAGGTGATAATGTTAAAATCTTCCACAATGCAGTCCTGCTTGATAATGTAGAAGTTGGAGACGGTTCAATTATTTTCCAGAATGTAAGTATAAGAGAAGATTGTAAGATCGGGAAGAATGTAATCATTCACGCAGGTGCTGTTATCGGCGCTGATGGATTTGGATATCAAAAAGATGACAAGGGTGTTTACAATAAAGTTCCGCAAATCGGTAATGTTATAATTGAAGATGATGTTGAAATAGGAGCGAACACAACCATTGACAGAGCTGCTCTCGGAAGCACTGTTATAAAAAAGGGAGCTAAAATTGATAACCTTGTTCAGATTGCACATAATGTATCAGTCGGAAATAACACTGTGATATCTGCGCAAAGTGGTGTATCAGGAAGTGTGAAGATTGGCAGCAATGTGATTGTCGCTGGGCAAGTTGGAATTGCAGGACATCTTGATATTGCGGATAATGTTATTTTAATGGCTCAGTCAGGAGTTCCCAAGACCATCTCAAAACCGGGTTTGTATTTTGGTACTCCTTCAAAAGAAGCAAAGACAGCAAAAATTCTTGAAGCTCATTTCAGAAATTTTCCTGAATATGTAGATCGAATTAAAAAACTTGAGGAGGAAATTAAAAAGCTTAAAGAAGAAATTTCTCAAAAGAAATCCTGAATCTTAAGGCAATCCACAGATTCCCGTTTATTGGATTTCAAGGCTCATCTTACTAATTTTCCAACCAATTAATACTTTCAAATCGTAAAACAAATCGGATTTCTAAATGTTAGAACAGCAGAGAACAATAGCCAAACCAGTATCTATGTCAGGAATTGGACTCCATACCGGGACAGAATGTAAGCTCACCTTTAAACCCGCACCAGAAAATCACGGAATTAAATTTGTCAGAACAGATCTTGGCGGAAATCCTGAAATTCCAGCAATTGCGGACAATGTGGTAGATGTTTCCCGCGGAACAACACTTGGTATTGGAGATGCTAAAGTACACACCGTTGAACACGTTTTAGCTGCTATTATGGGTTTACAAATTGATAATATAATTATTGAAGTGGAAGGAATTGAACCACCTGTTGGCGATGGAAGTTCGTTACCTTATGTTGAAGTTTTGCAGCAAGCCGGATTCGAACAGCAGGAAGCTCCGAAGGATTATCTTGTTATCGATCAGACGATTATGCACCACGAAGATGATAGACAGGTAGATATTGTTGCACTGCCGCTTGATGATTATCGTGTAACTGTTATGATTGATTTTCAAAATCCAGCACTCGGCAGCCAGCATACAGGACTATTTGATTTCGAAAAAGAATTTGCTACCGAATTTGCACCTGCAAGAACGTTTTGCTTTTTAAGTGAAGTTGAAGCATTAGCCAACCAGGGATTAATAAAAGGCGGCGATATTGATAACGCAGTTGTAATTGTTGACCATAAATTGGAAGATAAAGAACTTCAGGAGCTTGCAAATAAAATTGGTGTGAAAGAAAAAATTAATCTTGGCACTAATGGTATTCTTAATAACAAAGAGCTCAGATTTAGAAATGAACCTGTAAGACATAAACTTCTTGATCTGATTGGTGATTTAGCTTTAATTGGTGCACCGTTAAAAGCACAAATACTTGCGGCTCGTCCGGGTCACAAAGCAAATGTTGAATTTGCTAAGCAGGTAAGAAAACTTTATCAGCAGAAAAAACTTGTAAAGAAATTCCAGTTGATAAAAAAAGAAGGAGTGATCTTCGATGCAAATGCAATAGAGCGTATTCTGCCTCACAGATATCCCTTCCTGCTTGTTGATAAAATAATTGAGCTTGAGGTTGATAAAAGAGTTGTTGGTGTGAAATCAGTTACATCAAATGAACCATTTCTTCCCGGGACATTTCCCCGGCAATCCAATTATGCCTGGTGTGCTGATCATTGAGGCAATGGCTCAAACAGGCGGAGTATTCCTGCTTGGTTCAATTCCTGATCCGGAAAATCATCTTGTTTACTTTATGCAGATCAACAATGCTAAATTCAGAAAACCTGTCGTTCCCGGAGATCAATTATTTATGGAAGTAGAACTTGTTCAGAAGAAGAGTAAAATTATTTTGATGAAGGGTAAAGCTTTCGTTAATGAAGTGCTTGTTGCTGAAGCTGATTTTATGGCCGGCATAGTTGATAAACCAAAGCCAACTAATTCATCCGAAGAAAAATGAAAAACATACATCCTACCGCAATTGTAGATCCCGATGCTAAACTCGGTGAAAACTTATCAGTTGGTCCTTATACAATCATCGAAGCGGATGTTGAGATTGGAAACGATTGTGTTATTGGTCCGCATGCTGTTTTGTATAGCGGTGCAAGAATCGGAAACCGTGTAAAAATTTCTCAGGGAGCCTCAGTTGCTAATCTTCCGCAAGACCTTAAATTTTCAGGTGAACCAACTTTATTTATCATCGGCGATGATACTGTTATTCGGGAGTTTGCTACTTTGCACAGAGGAACTAAAGAAACAGGAAAATCACAAATTGGTAAAAATTGTTTGCTCATGGCTTACAGCCACATACCACACGATTGTACTATTGGTGATAATTGTATTATCGCAAACTCTGTTCAGATTGGAGGACATTCTCACATAGAAGATTGGGTAATTATTGGAGGATTAGCAGGCTTGCACCAGTTCTCTCGTGTTGGTGAGCATTCTATGATTGCAGGTGCGGCAAAAATTACTCAGGATGTTCCGCCATATATTTTAGCAGTAAATGACCCGGCTGAGTTTGGTGGACTTAATGTTGTTGGTTTAAGGCGAAGAGGATTCAAAGCTCAAGATATTCAGATTCTAAAAGAAGCTTATAAATATTTATACGATAAGTCTTTGAATGTCACTCAGGCTGTGGAAGTAATTGAATCAAAGTTTGCTGATAATATTTACGTTCAGAAGATGTTAAAATTTTTAGAAGGCACTACAAGAGGAATTGTTGGTAAATGATTTGGCGTTTTATAAATACAGGATTGAATACCGGCAGCTTTAATATGGATTATGATCTCGAACTTGTCAGAAATTTTTCAGGAACCCCTGTTCTGAGAGTTTACCAGTGGAAGCCATATTGCATTTCTCTCGGCGCAAACCAGGATTACAATTCAGTTAATCAAAATAAAACTTCCGACGATGGATTTGATATTGTAAAAAGACCAACCGGCGGCAGAGCGATTCTTCACGCAGAAGAATTGACCTATTCAGTTGTATATCCTATCTCTGAAGACAAAACCCCAAAGCAGATTTACCGCGAAATAAATCTTGCATTGAAGAATGGGTTAAAGAATTACAATTCGTTGTTTGAAAAACTTGAGCTTGAACATACTCAACCTCACTTCCCTACATTTTATAAAGATGCGAAGAGCACACTTTGCTTTGCGGTTTCAGCAATGAATGAACTTAATTATCAGGGGAAAAAAGTTGTTGGCAGTGCTCAGCGGAAAATCGGGAATGTAATTCTGCAGCACGGTTCAATTCTTTGCGGAAGTTTTCATAAACGAATTATTGATTATTTGAATCTTCCCGATAACAAGCTCGAAGAAATTAAAAACGAAATTGAGCAAACTACAACCGAGCTTGAAGCTATTCTTGATGAAAAAATAAATTATCAGAATTTATCTATTGCGATAAAAAAGGGATTTGAAAATCACTTTAATGTTAAGCTTGAAGAAGAAATATTTGCAGAAACTATTTCACAGGTTAATTAATGTCAGCCGAAAAAGAAATAAGAAGAGTAACTACAAAAGCACTCGATATCTTAAAGAAAAAGAAAATTAAAATCACTTCACTAACTGCTTATGATTTTATCACCGCGAAATTATTAGATGAAGCAGGAATTGATATTATACTTGTTGGTGATTCGTTGAGTAATGTTTTCCAGGGAAACGAAACCACTCTTCCTGTTACGATGGATGAAATGATCTATCATACAAAGGCAGTTACAAAAGGTGTTAACCGGGCAATGGTTGTTGTTGATATGCCTTTCATGTCTTATCAGCTAGGTGCCGATGATGGTTTTAGAAATGCCGGAAGAATATTAAAAGAAACTCACGCTGCCGCAGTCAAGTTGGAAGGTGGAAAACGTGTAGCTGAAACTGTAAAGAAGATTACCGAGAATGGAATCCCTGTTATGGGTCATATTGGTTTAACTCCTCAAAGCATTCACCAGTTCGGCAGCTACAAAGAACGCGGTACAACAAAAAAAGAAGCTGATGAAATTTTTGAAGATGCAAAAATTCTCGAGGAAGCCGGAGCTTTCGCCTTAGTACTTGAAAAAATACCGGCATCACTTGCTAAGAAAATTACTTCTTCATTAACTATTCCTACAATAGGAATTGGCGCTGGAAAATTTTGTGATGGACAGATACTCGTTACTCCCGATATGCTTGCACTCAATGTGGATTTTCATCCACGATTCGTACGACATTATTCCAAGCTTGCTGCGGAAATAAACAAAGCTGTTAAGTCATATATAGTGGATGTTAAAAAAGGAAGTTTCCCCTCTGTTGATGAAAGTTACTAGTTGTATGGGTATAAGGTTAATATGGTATAAGGGTATAAGTAATAAGATTTTTAAAAAGCTTTATGCATTTGCACCATATACCTTTATACCTCTATACCTTTATACCATCATAGCTCTAACATTTCTTCTCTAACATCAAATTCCGTCGCACAAGAACACGAAATTTTCTTAAAAGGCGCTGCTGTAACTGATATAGCTGAAGAAGAAGGTTTCCTGTGGGTTTCAACTTATGGTCAGGGAATCTATCGCTACTCAATTGCAGATGGTAAATGGATGAACTACTCTACAAAAAGCGGGAACCTCAGTGACGATCTTTTTTACGCTGTCGAAGTAAGCAAAAATTTTGTATGGGCTGCTTCTGTGGAAGGTTTGTTTACATTAACTAAGAAGGGCGGCAGATGGGACAAAAGAAAATTTGCTCAAGGCGGTGAATTCGGAAACTGGATTCGTTCTCTTAAATATGATGAGAAGCAAAATGTTTTATGGATTGGCAGATTCAGAAACATAACTCGCTTTGATCTTAAAACCAGGAATTATGTTGACATTGACCGCACTCAGGGAACAGATCAAAAATCCAACACAATAAAATCAATTGAACTTGATGGTGATAGTCTCATCTGGTTTGGAACAGAATCCGGAGTTCATATCTACAACAAAAAGAAAAAACATTCTGACCCATCTGCCTGGAGATATTTTACAAATAAAAGTAAAGCATTTAAAGAAGAAGGTAAAACAGTTTCTGTTTCCAAAATTCTTTTTGAGGGAAGGAACATCTGGTTTGGTACGGATGAATTCATAACTGCTGAGCAACCCGACTTCAATCTCGGTGGGATTTATATTCACGACAGAAGATTTAACTGGGACAGAATTTATAAAAGAGATGGTCTCGCCGGCAACGGAATTTATTCGCTTTGCCGAATCGGCAACTACATCTGGGTTGGAGTTTATGAATTTGACAAGCAGCAAAAAATTGAATACGGTAAAGGCTTATATATAATCAACAGAGTAACACGCCAGGTTACTCCGGTTGACCTCAACGAACTCGATATAACTTCTTCATCAATTTTATCTTTTCATTTCGACGGCACAAATATCTGGATCGGAACCGGCGAGGGACTCATAAAGCTGAAAATTGACAACAGGCTCGCCGAGTGGCCAAAAAAGAGATAATTCAAGCATTTCACTGAACTTAAAATTTCCGGCATAAATTAATCCCGCTTCATCAAATAGATTTTTATTTACTCTATCCTGATAATTTCTTAGTTTTGAAGTCATCAGGGTAACAAATAAAGGTGCGATATGAAGAGTATTTACAAAATTTTTCTTCTGGCACTTGGGGTTTATACATCTGCCTTCTCTCAAATAACGGAAATCACACGACTTCCCGTTCAGGACATTTCACAATCAATAAAAATAAGAACCAAAAAAAAGAAAAAATTCCGCCAAAGGAGTGGGGAAAAAGGAAAAGGGAAATATAGAAAGAAAAAAAAAAAGAAAAAAAAAAAAATAAAAAGAGGAAAATAAAGAAAAAGAATGGAGATTGATAAAAAGAGCTTCTTATAAAATAAACATATAGAAATAAGGAAATGGATATAAAGAAGGGGGAAAGAGAAAAAAATTAAAAAAAGGGAAAATGAAGTAAAAGTATAAAAAAAATAAAAAAAGAAAAAAAAAGAAAGGAACTTTAGAAAAAGATATATTAAAACTTATCAAAAGGTATCCAATTTTCAAGAACCAAACTAAAATATAAATTTATAAAATAACCAAAAATTATTAAACTAAATTTCTAAGAAATCCAATCGGGGGTTTATTTATTTTTTCTTAGTATCAACACAATTGTAATTTTTTTGTTAAGATTATTACGGGAAATTTTATGTAAATAAAAACCCTTGTATCAATGGAAAAATTAATTTTATGAGGGATGGATTTATAATCCGATGATAAAAACTGAAACCTGGGATTAAATATCCCACTATGGGATGAATCTGGTGTTACAATGAGCCTTGAGAGTCCGTTCCGTTTTACAATTTAAACAGGTAATTATTCTTTATTGGGTTGAAAATTGGAATTTTTTTTTTCCTCTTATTTTAATGAGTACCATCATTTTAAGTCTCTCCTCTTGAGAGAGGGGAATTTTGTTTGGGATCCAGCAGATATTGTATTTACTTTAAAAGAACATTATATGGAGAGATTAGCCTCTTCCTCCCACCTCTCCATAGATATCACAGATGAATACAATGAATTTGATATATGGACAAAAATAAAAACTATAAGATCAAAAAGGAAGGTATAATAACATACAGGATAGCAAGGGATTATTACGGTATAAAGTAAAAAAAGTTATGTAAAATATATAAAAAAGGAAAAGATTTTCAAGAAACTTTTGTCTTCCTGATTTCTGATTAGTACAGGGATCACCAGAAGTTGGCGCGCTATATTAAAATATTAATCCTTCAACAAAGGAATATCAGATGTAAATGTTCACTTAGGGTAGGCAGTTTGCGGGGATTTTTCACGGGTTTGGTTAAGTGGTTAAGATACCTCTGGGCAAAGGGTGCATGGAAGATATTAGGATACACAAAATCCATTATAAATACTTCTTCGATATCCATTCGGCAAAGCTGGCAGGATGGATGATGCAGTGACCGGCAGATTTTTAGATGGAAAGAGAGGTTTATAACCAGTGATAAATGGAAACAAAATGGGATCAAAGAAGAACATTTAATTTAGATGAAACATATGGTGTGTATTTAATGATGGGTCCGCAAATTAAGAAGAGGGAAGGAACCAGGGAATGAAGCAGACAATTTTGCTGCCTCAGCAGGTGCATTAGAATGTTGTTGTCGTAAGAATTAAAAATACCGGTAGTGCCGATATTAAAGATGTTTATTCAGTATGTGGGCAGAGCGAGTAGGAGAGCCAGAGATGTTTAGGAGGATAAACGAAGGTATTTATAATAACGCAGTATGGAAACAGGTCCATCATTTAGAGGATTTTACGGCTCATTCTTACATTGGGTGTATCATTGAAAACGGAAATAATTTTTATGAAAAGGATTGATATCCTCTGGATAGCTATCTTGGCCAAGGACGAATCCCAGGGCAAAATATGAGTTTATCAAAAATAACGGATCAGACCATAAATAAATGAAGCGTAATTATAGTGGTTACAGAAGGGATGACCTGTATTTTCCTTTATGGGAGTAGAGGCGGAGTCTTGAATAGTAATCCTATCTGGTTCTCGGGTCCCGTAAGATGTTGGGGATTTAATCAAAGAGATATACGCGGTGGGACCATTTATAATAAAGACAGGAGGATAATGGATAGAAGTGAAAACACTGCGGAAAGAAGAATAATTTGGTCCAATGTTCAGTGAAGAGAAACATACCAATAGACAAATATCCAAACCCATTCAACCCAAACAATAAAACACATCCACAGATCCCCTCCTTGGAGGGGACGGAAGGGGGGTGGTAATAAAGTTAGATGTTGGTAAGATGCAACACTGTCAACGAAGAACTTCTCCCGGGAATAGAAGTTGAGTTCAGTGCTCAACGGTTCGTCATCCGCTGCCCGGAATCACGAGTGGAGGATTAACTCCGGGGAGAGTCAAACAAGAAAATGATTTAAGATAAAAATTATCCAGTGCTATTATTAGTAAGGGCGATTCGGTGAATCGCCCTTACTATTTACGGACTTTCTAACCTCTCATTTTATAGTTATTTTAATCTTCAATTTTTGCATAAATCAGGTAGAAAATGGTAGATATTTCAAATAAACGACTGAATGATCTTAAGAAAGGCTTTGATGGTAAAAGAATAGCAGTCATTGGGGATATGATGCTCGATGGTTATTTCTGGGGAGATGTGAAAAGAATCTCACCCGAAGCTCCTGTTCCTGTGCTGGAAGTTGAAGATGAATTTTTTCGTTTTGGTGGTGCGGCTAACGTTGCTTTTAATGTTTTAACTCTCGGCGGAATTCCTGTTCCGGTTGGAGTAATTGGGAACGATAATTACGGTAATATTTTTTCTTCATTGCTAAAAGAAAAAAATATTGAAGATGATGGAATTATAACTGACAACGACAGACCAACAACCACAAAGACTCGCGTAATAGCAAACAATCAACACGTTGTCAGGATCGATAAAGAAAGCAAGGCTTATATCAGTAATAAGATCGAAGCAAAAATTTCATCCTACCTTGAAAGTATAATTGATAAACTTGACGGTATCATTCTCCAGGATTACAATAAAGGAATACTCACTCCTCCTCTAATTTCTAAAATTATTTCACTTGCAAATAAAAAAAATATACTCGTCACTGTTGACCCGAAGTTTGATAATTTTTTTGAATATAAAAATGTAACCGTCTTCAAGCCGAACAGAATTGAAACAGAAACAGTTCTTGGTATCAGGATTAAAAGCGATAAAGATATTTCATCTGCAGGAAGAAATCTTCTTCAAAAATTGAATTCTAAATATGTTCTATTAACTCTTGGAGAAGGTGGAATTGCAGTTTTCGAAGATGGTGATAAGGAAAGAAGAATGCCGACAAAAGCAATAAAGGTTGCTGATGTTTCCGGAGCGGGTGATACTGTAATTTCAACACTCACAATAGGACTCGCTGCCGGTGCTGATATTTACGAAGCCTGCTTCCTTGCAAATTATGCTGCGGGAATTGTCTGCGGAGAAGTTGGTATCGTTCCTATTGAAAAAGAACAACTGTTCAAAACAGTTTTAAAAGAAAATTTATGAGCTCATCAACTTCAATTTCAGAAATTAAAGCTATTCGTTCGAAGCTTAAAGCATCAAATAAAAAAGTTGTTTTTACCAACGGTGTTTTTGACCTGATTCATTCGGGGCACGTGGATTATCTTTCCAAAGCAAAAAAACTTGGTGATGTTCTTATCGTTGGATTAAATTCCGATGAATCAGTGAAAAGAATAAAAGGAGACAAGCGGCCAATTCTTAAACAGGAAGAAAGAGCATTCATCCTTTCCAATCTTAAACCGGTTGATTACGTGGTCTTCTTTGATGAAGACACACCGGAAAAATTAATTTCTGAAATCATCCCGGATATTCTTGTAAAAGGTGCAGATTGGGCTGTAGAAAAAATAGTTGGTAAAGAAATAGTTGAAAAGAACGGCGGCAAGGTTATGAACATAGAATTTGTGAATGATCAATCAACTTCCAAAATAATTGATCTGATCGTTAAGCGATACTCGAAGTAATTTGAAGCGAAATGCTTTTCCGAAAAAAAACAAAAATTAAAAAACCACTCTTCCGGAGAATAATTAATTATTTTCTTGGGGCGGGCATTGGTGTGATTGTTCTCCTGCTGATAGCTTTTGGTTACACACAAACTTCATCATTCAGAAACTGGTTAAAAGATTTTGTTGTTGAGGAGGTTAACTCTTCCTCAAATGGAAAGCTGGCAATTCAACAGCTCGACGGAACCATTTTCACTTCATTAGTCTTAGCGAACACTTCGTATACATTTGAAAAGGATACCCTTTTATTTGCAGAGAAAATTGAGATAAAGATTAGTCCCTTAAGGATATTATTAAAAACAATTTATGTACGTAAACTAGAAATAGAAAATGCAAACATCTCGCTGTTAAAAGATGAAAACGGAGTGTTAAACTTTTCTAAAATCACTGATCCACCTGAGGAAGAAGTGATGAAAGAAGTAGTAACCGAAACCGAACCATTCGGTTGGAAGATTAATGTATCTGAACTGAATCTGAAGAATATTAATTTTAAGCACCAGTCACTCGCAAATAAAAACAGCACTGCGTATTATCCTCAACCAGAGATTGATGACTTCAGGTTGGAAAATCTTAACCTTTCACTTACTGCAGATGTGAATATTGCAGCACATGAATATCAGCTCAACATATCGGAGTTCAGTGTTAAACCAAATTTAAATGGATTTAAACTTCTGAATCTCTCCGGCAACTTTGTTTTGCTTGAGGATCTGGCAGGAATAACTGATCTGAAAATTATTACCGAAAGATCTTTTATTTCACTTAATGCCGGAGTATCAGAATTCTATCTTTTCAGTGAAGAAGGTATCGATCTTGAAAAATCTCCATTCAAAATAGAGATGAATGCAATGAATTTGAACTTTGATGATCTGACGAACTTTGTTGAAGGCACAGATATTCTTAAAGGCACTGTTGAAACACACGTAAGTGCAGAGGGCACATTAAAAGAACTTGAGCTAAAAAATCTTGAAGTAAAGCTTACGAATACTAATTTGAATGCAACTGGTTATCTGCAAAACATACTCGACGGCGGTGAAATGAATATAAATGTGAGTTTCAGAAATTCATTCATCAATCAGGATGATGTGACTGCATTGCTGCCAACTCTTGAAATCCCAACTTACAAAGAGTATGGTGTACTTCAGTTTGATTCTCTTGCTTATGAAGGTCAGCCGTTGAATTTTGTATCAAGTTTACTTCTTCGGACAGATCAAGGCAATATAAGCGGATCAGTAAAAATGGATCTCAGAGGTGAAGAGATTTTGTACGATTACCAGATCAGAACTAACAAATTAAACCTGATGCCAATTGCGGGAATAAACACAAACTTAAACTTAAATGGAAGCTTAAAAGGAACTGGGTTTTCTCCTGAGTCTCTTGAAACATCAATCCAGTTAAATGCTGATGCTTCAACTATTGAAGGAATGCTTTTCAACAATTTCAGTATTGCGGCAGAAGGCTCAAATGGAATTATTAGCACTAATGTGGTCTTCACATCTCTTGAATCACAAGGCAGGTTAAACACTGAATTTAATTTCACAGATTCAACATCAGCAAAGTACAACTTCGATATCTTGCTTACCGGGTTCAATATTAATGATTTCGCAAAAGAAAGCGGCATCAATTCAGAATTGAATATTTCTCTCAAAGGAGACGGCGAAAACTTCGATATGGATAAATTAAACTTGTTCGCAGTTCTTGAAATTGATAGTTCAAAGCTGAATGATATTCCAATTGACAGCACTACTTTAATTGCAGATATAAGAAGCGGTGAAGAAAATCGTGTTATTAACATTGTCTCAGATCTTGCGGATCTTACTATAACCGGTGAATTTACTTTGCTGGAATTGATTGATGTAATTTCTGAGGAATCAAGTTTGCTTTCTTCATCCATCCAAAAGAAGATTGAGCAGATACAACCTCCCGATTTTACCAAAGCCGGTCAAGAAACAAAAACAGAAGTTTTAGCAAAGAACACTCCAGCTATACCAAAAAACAGAAATTTAAACATACAGTATCTGCTGGAGCTCAAATCATTTGAATTGATTTCACTTTTCTTAGGCAACGCTGATATCGAAGTTGACGGAGAAATTACAGGAAATTTATTGGCCGCAGGTGATACAACTATTTTGACACTTGACACTGAAATTACCCAGATGAAATATTGGGATGGTCTTGAACTTTTCTACCTTTATGATTTTGATTTTGCTGTGAATATGAACAACACATCATTAGCTGATTCATTCGATGGATTTATGTTTGATATGAAAATTGACGCAAAAAGAACCTTTGTGGGGAGTGAGTTTAAGGATATTAGTTTTGATTTGAATTTTGATGGAAATGAGGCACAAATAAATTTAAGTGCGATATACGAGACTGATACAAGACTGGATTTGGAAGGCTCACTTTTTATGAGGGATGGCTTTGTGGATGTTCTGCTTAATAAATTATTTTTTAAATATAATGAGTTTGACCTGCGTAATTCAGGTGATATTAAATTCAGTTACTCGGAAGATAAAATCAATTTTGATACATTAAGTTTGGTTCATAACGGCGGAAGGCTAGATCTTGGGGGGCAGTTGTCTTTTACCGGAAATGAAGATTTAACTTTAAAGCTCAGTAACTTTAAGTTGAAAGATTTGAACACTAACCTGTTAGGTCTTTCCCCCGAGAGTTCATTTGATGGCGAGTTGAATCTTGATTTTGTTATGACGGGCACTGCAGAAAATCCTGTTATAAATCTCAGCTATTCTATAGATTCAATTAAAGCACAAAATATCTATGTGGGCTTTGTAGAAAGTGAAATTCAATATTCAGAAAAATTATTGAATGTTGACTTAAATTTTCTGGAGGCAAAAAATAATCAATCAAGAAGCAGCCTGGGTCTTAAAGGTACTCTTCCTATTGATCTCGCATTTTATTCAGAGGAAAGATTAATTCAGGATAAAACAGTCGATATGACTCTCTTTGCGGATAACTTTGATCTTCGCTTTGTTACAGGTCTTATACCAGGCACAAGAAACCTCAACGGGTTAATGAATGGAAATATTAATTTTAGCGGACCACACAACGATCTTAAAAATAACGGTGAACTAACGATTAGTAATTCATCGTTTGTTCTTGTGGCAAACAATCTTAAATACCTTCTCGATGCCAATATTAACTTTGAAAATAATAAAATAGTAATCTCTAACTTAAATCTGAAAAACGAGCCTAACATAAGTAACGGCGGAACGATGACAGCCAGTGGTGAATTTGTCCTGCGGAATTTTAAAATTGAAAGCATTAACCTAAGTGCATCCGGCACTTTAAAATTGCTCGATGAACGGTTCAGGTCGGCTGACCCATCACTGGTTGGCGATATTACTATTAGAACACGCGAGGCAATAGTGTTTACTTCATCAGAAGACCGAAGCTATCTGAAAGCGGATTTAATACTTGCCAGGGGCGCAAGCATCACATATTCTCCAACTCAATCAGCTTTCGCGAATGAAAATGATAAGTTCACATATATTTTCAAATCAGTTGGAGATCAGGATATGCTGAAGAAAGAGATCGATAGCTTAATCCAGGTTGCAGAACTTAAGAAGGAAGAGATACTGAAGGAAACAATAATTCCTTTTGATCTTGACTTGAAAATTCAAGTTGAAGATGAAGTAAAGGTTGTGTTCGTGCTTTCAAGAGAATTTAAACAAAATCTTACAGCCTATCTTGGAGGAAATTTTGAATATACAATCTTTAATGACGTACCTTTTACAAGAGGAGAATTAGTATTACTCGATGGTTCAAAATTAGATTTCATTAAAACTTTTGAGGCAGAAGGTAATCTTAAATTTCTTGATGAAATTGATAATCCATACGTTGATATAACTGCTACTTATGAAAGTTATTACAGCGCAGATACTCTCAGAACAGGAGCAAATGAATACGACATCCAGATTAGGATCAAAGTTGAGGGTCCTGTTAAAAGTATTACGACAAATTTTCTTCAGGATGAAAACAATGTTTCGGTTTATAGAAGCAGAAGAAACGCCAATCAATTTGAACTTGATGCAACTAAAACGGCTTCCGATGCAATATTTTTCATTATGGTAAATAAATTTCCTGAAGATGCATCAATTCAGGAATCAAACTTTGCCGCCTCTACTGCGGCTTCACTTGCGGGATCAATTGTCGGCAGTGTTCTGAATGAAAAACTGGGGGATGTAGTTCGAAGTGTGAATGTTCAGCAGGTAGGTACTCAAACGGTATTTAGTTTAATAGGGAGGGTTGGTAATTTCAGATATGAAATTGGCGGCACCTCGCAGGTATTCCAGGATTTCAGTCGTGCAAACGTAAAGATTGAGCATCCGTTATATTTCCCAAATCTAATTATCAGGTTTGATAGAAAAGAACCTCCTTATCAATCTTCAACCTATAGTGAAATGATTAACGAACTCGGATTAAAATATAGTTTTGTATTCTAATGAAAAATCAAATTAAATCTTTCTTCAAAGAAAATCCTGGTAGTTCCTTTAAATCAAAAGAAGTTGCAAAACGACTTAAGATAAAGGATGACCAAAGGTACCAATTGCTTAAAAATAATTTACATCAGCTTGAATCAGAACAGTTCCTTTCAAGGAATGGCAAAAGGTATAAGCTTTACTCAATGCCTGAATCAAACATTTTGATTGGTTACTTCAATTTAAATGATGGCGGATATGGTTTTGTCACTCCCAAAAATTCCAAGACCGGAGATATTTTTATAGCTGCACGTAATATCAACAGTGCTTTTCACGGAGATAAAGTTGAGGTTGTTCTGTTCGCAAAACAGAAAGGCAAAAATCTTGAGGGACAAATAACGAAAGTGATTGAAAGAAAGAGAAAAGAAATTGTCGGGCAGTTGAAAAAATCAAAATCATTTTATTTTGTCACGCCCGATGATCCCAAAATTCACAGGGATATTTATGTCAATGAGAAAAGTCTGAAAGAATCCAAAACAGGAGATAAAGTTGCAGTTGGAAATATATCATGGGAAGATAGGATGCAGAATCCAGTAGGAGAAGTAGTTGAAGTGATTGGTAAAGAGGGAACTCTGCACACAGAAGTAACATCGATTGCCCGTGAGTTTGGTATTCCTTTTTTATTTAATGAAAAAACCAACCTCGAAGCTGAAAAAATAAATCTGGAAATAAGCGGGGAGGAGCTTGGCAGTCGTTCAGATTTTAGAAATAAAAATGTATTTACGATTGATCCGGTTGATGCAAAAGATTTTGATGATGCACTATCAATTGAAAAACTGGAAAATGGCAATTACAAAGTTGGTGTTCACATCGCTGATGTCAGCCATTATGTTAAAGCAGGAACTTCAATTGATAAAGAAGCATCAGGAAGAGGGAACAGTGTCTATCTGGTTGGCAAGGCAATTCCGATGCTGCCGGAAAAACTTTCAAACAATATTTGTTCTCTTGTTCCGAACGAAGATAGACTAACCTTTTCAGTTATTTTTGAGATGACAGGAAAAGGGGAAACGGTTAATCATCAAATTGCCAAGACAATTATAAATAGCAAGCGAAGATTTACTTATGAGGAAGCTCAAAAAATTATTGAATCCGGTGAAGGTGATTTCTCTAATGAAGTTAATTTACTGAATGAGCTGGCTAAACACTTAAGAAGCAAGCGAATGAAAACCGGCAGCTTTGAATTTTTTTCACCTGAAGTAGAGTTTCAGCTTGATGAAAGTGGTCATCCATCAAATATTCTTAAAAAGGAAATGAAAGAAAGCAACATGCTGGTGGAAGAGTTTATGCTGCTTGCTAATAAAACTATTGCCGAAAGAATTTTTTCACGAGGAAATGTTCCCTTTGTTTACAGAGTTCATGACCTCCCTGATGAGGAAAAGATTACTGAGTTCACAAGATTTGTAAAATCACTTGGCTATTCATTTAATCCAAAGGGTGGTAAAGCTGCAAACCAGTTTAATCAGCTTATGCAACAGGTTAAAGGAACAGAGGAAGAAGGTGTAATTAGTGAGCTTGCTGTTCGGTCTATGGCAAAGGCAATCTATTCAACAAAAAACATCGGACACTATGGTTTGGGTTTTAAAAACTATACTCACTTTACTTCTCCAATAAGAAGATATGCGGATTTATTGGTTCATAGAGTGTTAGATAAAACTTTGATTTCGAAATCCGGGAGAAATTATTCTCTTGATCAATTAACAAAAATTTGCGAACATATTTCTGCAACAGAACGAACAGCTATGGAAGCAGAACGCCGTTCCGTTAAGTTGAAAAAAATTCAATTTCTGCAAAATAAATTAGGCGAGGAGTTTCACGCAGTTATTTCGGGAGTCGTAAATTATGGCATTTTTGTTGAATTAACGGATATTTTAGCAGAAGGTCTGATTCGTGCCAGAGATTTAGAGGGAGATTTTTATGTTTTGGATGAGAAGAAATATTCATTAATTGGTAAGAGAACAAAAAAACAATTTCGGCTGGGAGATAAAATTACTGTAAAACTTGTTCGTGTGGATTTAGAAAATCTTGAACTGGATTTTATAACCACCAACAACAAAATATAAAAATGATAAAACTGATTATTAAAATAATTGCTCTGATTTTTATTGTGCAGATAAGTCTAGTTGCACAATTCGGCAAGAATAAAGTGCAGTACAAATATTTTGACTGGTATTACATCCAGACAAAAAATTTTGATATTTACTTCAATAATAATGGGGAAACACTTGCTGAGTTTACAGCACACGCTTCAGAAGATGCTTTAGCAAAGATTCAGGAAAGTTTTAAGTATTCAATTAATAACAGAATAACAATCATAGTTTATAACTCACAGAATGATTTCCAGGAGACTAATGTTACTGATTATTATTTAAGTGAAGGTATTGAGGGCTTTACGGAATTGTTTAAGAACAGGGTTGTTGTTCAGTATCATGGTTCATACAAACAATTTCGTCATCTTATCCACCACGAGCTGGTTCACGCTGTGATGAATGATATGTTTTACGGCGGTTCGTTACAAAACATTATCGCAAACAACATTCAAATAGACATACCGATATGGTTCAGTGAGGGTATGGCCGAGTATCAGGCACTTGGCTGGGATGAAGATACCGATATGTTTATCAGAGACGCAGCTATAAATGAATATTTGCCGGATGTTCAAAGATTGTCAGGCTATTTTGCTTACCGGGGCGGTCAGGCAGTTTTTTATTATATAGCGAGAAGATATGGTAGAGAAAAAATTAGCGAGCTAATTAATGCTTTGAGAAGTCTTGGAAGTGTTGATGCTGCGTTCAAGCAAACCATTGGTTTGAATCTTAAAGAGTTTAATGAAAGATGGAAAAAAGATATAAAGCGTGTTTACTGGCCTGATGTTGCAATAACAGAAGACCCCGATGAGTTTGCAAAACGTTTAACAGATCCTGATGGTGATGAAGGATTTTATAATACTAGTCCGGCGATTTCTCCACAGGGTGATAAAATTGCTTTTATAACAAACCGTGATTTCTTTTTCAGTCTTTATTTAATGGATGCGAGCACTGGCAAGATCATAACAAGACTTGCAGAAGGAAACAGATCTCCAAATTTTGAAGAGTTGAATATTTTGACTCCCGGATTAACCTGGTCGCCGGATGGTTCGAAGATTGCAATTGCTGCTTTAAGTCACGGTTACGATATTATATACATTTTTGATGTTGAGGAGGAAGATTATATCACGCTTCCAATAAAGATGGATGGTGTTCAAAGTGTTGCCTGGTCCTGGGATGGAAAGTATTTAGCATTTGTCGGACAAACTACAAGACAAACAGATATTTATACTTACAATTTAGAAACCAAAGAAATTAAAAATTTAACAGACGACATTTTCACCGACAAAGATCCTAACTGGTCTTATGACGGAAAGACAATATATTTTTCTTCCGATAGAAATAGTTATAACAATATTAAAGAAGCTCCCAACGGATTTAAGATTTATAAGCATGATGTTTCGCAAACTGAAATTTATGCACTTGATGTTGAAACTAGTCAGATAAAAAGAATTACTGACATGCCAAATAGCAATGAAACTAATCCTATCGTCAGTTCTGATGGAAGTAAAATTTTGTTTATCTCGGATCTCAACGGCATCAATAACATTTACAAAAAAAAGCTGGTATTTTCTTCTGAGGATAATTTTGTAAGTGACATAAAAGATGTTAAACCTGAACCTGTAACAAATTCTCAATCAGGCTTATATCAGCTTTCTGCTTCAAAAGATGGAAAGAAGCTGGCATTCTCCTCTTTATATAAATCCTCATTTAATATATTTCTATTAAATAACGCTTTCGATTCCGAACTTGATGAGAAGGAACTACCAGCAACTAAGTTCAGGCAGGGCAAATTGGATTTGGATGCTCCTCCTCTGGATCAAAATAAGGAAGCTGAGGGTGATACTACAGATTTTAATCCTTCAATGTTTTTTAGTGGTAGTTTTGTTGACTCAACTAAGAAATACGGCGATTCAGTTACAGTTGATTTTGGTAATTATGTTTTTGGAACTGAGCAGGTGGTTACAACAAAAAAAGAGGACGAAGCTGATTCACTAAGTTCTATTGAAAACCTTGATGGGGAAGGTAACTTTAAAGTAAATCAATACAGGATTAACTTCGCTCCCGATCTTATATATGCAAATGCTGCATACAGTACGTTGTATGGATTAATTGGATCAACAGTTATTTCTTTCAGTGATGTACTTGGAAATCATCGTTTAATTGGAGTGACAGGTCTGCAAATTGACTTAAAGAACAGTGATTATGGCTTGGCTTACTATTATCTAGCAAAAAGAATTAACTGGGGTATTGAAGGATTTCACACAGCAAGATTTGTGCGACTGCTTAGATATGATCCACGAGGATTCTTAACTTCTAATTTATTCCGCTACAGAAATTTTGGTGTTTCTGGTTCGGCAAGTTTTCCTTTAAACAGATTTTATAGATTTGATTTCGGAGCTAGTGTTCTAAATGTTTCTGGTGAAAATCTTGATAATATTTTAGAGCCGACCGAAAATGTAACCTTTACTGTTCCTCAGGTGAGTTTTGTTCACGATAATGTTTTGTGGGGATATACTGCACCTATTCAGGGAACAAGATATCGGTTTGATGTCTTCGGTGACCTTGGAATAACTGACCCGACTAAAAGTTTTTACTCTGTTATTGGTGATATGAGAACTTATCTCAGGTTTTTTTATGATCATTCTCTTGCATTAAGATTGTCCGGCGGTTATTCAGGCGGTGAAAATCCACAGAGATTTTTCATCGGCGGTACAGAAAACTGGATTAACAGAACTTTTGCTACTACTGAAATTCCAATTCAGTCTGCCTCAGATTTTGCATTCCTTACCGCTGTTCTTCCTTTGCGTGGTTACGATTACTCTGAACGCATTGGAACAAAATATGTCCTGGCGAATATGGAGTTAAGATTCCCGCTTATACGTTACTTGCTAACTGGAGGTTTGCCGCTGCTATTCAGCAATATTATAGGCGTGGCTTTTGTTGATGCTGGTGCAACCTGGTATGACAACAGTAAGGTAAGTCTATTTACCAGAAACTCTCAAGGAAATCTTATTACTGATGATTTGCTTGTTGGTACCGGTGTTGGTGCCAGAGTGTATTTCCTTTACTTCCTGCTTCGCTTTGATGTTGCCTGGGCTTATAACATAGAAGGATTTTCAAGCCCTAAATTTTATTTCTCACTTGGTGCAGATTTTTAGTAATAGAATCTAAAATATTATTTAACGATTTCTAATAATTCTCTCTCTTCAATAAAACTAATTCTTATTTCTTATCATCTTTACTAACCGTCTTTTCAGTACTCGATGGCTTGTTATCAGTCTCATTGCTTTTCTTGCTTTGCTGTGTTTTGCCTTTGTAATCCGTTTGATAGAAACCGCTTCCTTTAAATATTGGTGCAGAACCAGTTCCAATAATTCTTTTTAATCTTCCTTTACATTGCGGACACTCCGTTAATTGTTCAGCGCTCATAGGCTGAAAATATTCGAATGTATAATTACAATCAGAGCATTTATAGTCGTACGTTGGCATAATTTAACCTTACTTCTTCAAAAAGTGATTTATTCAGTTAAGCGAATTTAATTTATTTTCTCTAAATTTGATTAGCATTCTTAAAAGTGGATTCAAATCAAAATGAATAATACTAAAATCTCTTATCTAAATGGTAAAAAACTTTATTCTTATCTTCTATTATTTTTAATTGCACTTAGCTTAAATGGCTGTCTGAACTATTATCAGGAGGTAACACTTTACCCTGACGGCTCTGGTAAAATGCGGATTGATTACTGGATGAGATTTGCGAATGAGGAAAGTGAAAAGGTAGTTGATAACTTGGGTATCTTTAATCCTGATTCAATTAGGTCAGGATTTCAATCTGATTTCAGCAGTGTTGAAAATGTAAATGTTTACAGGGATACGACAGACTTTACGACGCATGCAATCATTGATATTTCATTTACTCATATTGACTCTCTTAATAAAGCGAAAGTGTTTTCTGAGTACAAATTTTCTTTCGTTGAGAAGACGGGCGGGCAAATAGTCTTTAGTCAATTTATTCCACCGATTGCAACCGGTTTTGGCATCGATGCCAGCACTTTTACAGTTACATACAAGTATACAATCCCTGGGGATATTTTAAGTCATAATGCCCATCAGGTGAGCGGAAAATCTCTTACCTGGAGCTATAACCTTTCTGAAATAGGAGGTGGAAAAGCAATTTCAGTTACATTCCAACCTTATAAACTAAAGGAAACCCCGGTTTGGATATACATTTTATCAGGGGCAGTATTGTTACTCGTAATATTCTTTTTGTTGAAAAAACGAAAAAGTTGAAGATAATAACCTCGTTAGAGTGAATTTAAAGCCATAGTAATTTGTTGACTTAACTAGGGGCTTTACATATATTTGTCCTCTATTTTTTAAAAGAAAAACGAAGTTTTCATGGCAACGAACGATTATATGATTTTTGCCGGTGGTTCTAATATTCCACTTGCAAAAAAAATTGCTTCCCGGATCGGGAAACCTCTGGGAATGATTGAATTAAAGAGGTTTAGTGATGGTGAGATATGGGTTAAGTATGGAGAGAATATACGTGGATTGGATGTTTTCATTATTCAGTCAACCAATCCTCCGGCAGAAAATTGGATGGAGCTGCTGATAATGATTGATGCAGCAAAGCGTGCTTCAGCAAAAACAATTACTGCCGTTATTCCGTATTTTGGTTATGCAAGGCAGGATAGAAAAGATCAGCCGAGAGTTGCAATAACAGCAAAACTGATGGCTAATCTGCTTACCGTTGCAGGAGCGAGTCGGATTGTAACAATGGATTTACATGCTGCACAAATTCAGGGCTACTTTGATATTCCTTTTGATCACCTTTATGGGTCGTCAGTGTTCAGAGACAGGATTGAGATGCATAAGAAGAATCTTGTTGTTGTCTCACCCGATGTAGGAGGTATAAAGATTGCCAGAGCTTATGCAAAAATGCTTGATTGTGGTCTGGTTGTTATAGATAAACGAAGACCAAAACAAAATCTTGCGGAAGTTATGAATATAATTGGTGATGTTGAAGGTAAAGATATTTTGATTGTTGATGATCTCATTGATACTGCCGGAACATTTGTCGGAGCTATTGAAGCATTAAAAGAAAAAGGCGCTCAGGAAATATATGGCGCAATTACACATCCGGTGTTATCGGGTAAAGCATTAGAAAGAATAAGTAATTCGAAAGTAACAAAATTATATGTTACGGATACAATAAATGTTGAAGAAATTGATAAGGAAAATAAAATACAAGTAATTACTTCTGCAGAATTATTTGCAGAAGCAATTCGAAGAGCGTTTAATAACGAATCTATTAGTTCATTATTTCATATTGATAAAGGTTAACAGGAGTTCTAGCCAAAATGGAAACAACAAAGGTAAAAGCATCGGAAAGAAAAGATTTTAGTAAATCTGAAACAAGAAGAATCAGGAACGAAGGAATTATACCCGGAGTTTTTTATTCAAAAAATAATCAATTGATTCATATAAGTGTTGCTGACAAAGCTATTAATCCACTAGTATTCACTGCTAAGACTCATTTGATTTCACTTGAGTTAGAAGGACACGATGAGTATGAATGCATCATTAAAGATGTTCAGTTCCATCCCGTGACTGATAAGGTAATTCATTTTGATCTTCTTGGGTTGACAAAGGGTGAAAAGATAAAGCTTGAAATACCTGTGCAATTGGTAGGATCTCCAATTGGATTAAAAGAAGGTGGTGTAATTCAGCAAGTTATGCATAAGATTGAAGTTGAATGTTTACCCCGAAATATTCCCGAGCATATTACCATAGATATATCAGGATTAAAACTGAATGATTCAGTTCATATCAGTGATTTGAAATATGACGATATAGAATTTACTGATTCTCAAGATTCGCTGATAGTTCAGGTAACACATGCTAAGGTTAAAGAAGAAGCTGCTCCAGTTGCAGAAGCTGTCGTTGAAGAAGCTGCAGAACCTGAAGTAATTTCAAAAGGTAAGAAAGAAGAGAAAGAAGAAGAATAACAAATTCCTGTTTGCATTGCGGGTTATATTTGGAATAGGAAATCCCGGCATTCGGTATGAACATACCAGGCATAATGCCGGATTTTTATTGTTAGATCATTTTGTGTCGAAGAAGAAAATCAACTTTAAAGAAACAACTGGTGAATATTTAGAAGCTCAGGGTAAGATTAGTGATCACGATTATGTTCTTATTAAACCAGTCACTTATGTTAACAATAGCGGAATAGCGGCAAGACAAGTTGTTGATAGATATAATCTTTCACCTGAAGATTTCCTTGTTGTTTGTGATGATACGAATTTAAAGAATTATATTTTACGAGTGCGCCTATCAGGAGGCGATGGAGGGCATAACGGATTAAGCTCTATTATATATCATCTGATAACAGATCAGTTTCCGAGAATCAGAATTGGTATAGGAGGTAATCCTCCAGAAATAGCTTTATCCGACTACGTGCTTTCCGAATTTTCAAAAGAAGAGTTAGAAGAATATCAGAACACTTTTAATAAGGGTTCTCAACTTATTGATGAATTTATATTTGGCGGCAGCAAAAAGATGCTTGAGGCAAATAGTATATTAATGAAATCTGAAAATCAAAATAATACGAACCAAAATATTTAATAACCACGGGAGAAAATTATGCCATCATTCTTTTATATTATTCCCTTCTTCGGAGTTATAGCACTTTTATTTACTTTTTTCAAATCTTCCTGGATAAGTAAAAAAGATCCCGGCACTGATAGAATGAAAAAAATTGCCGGTCATATCTCTGAAGGTGCGATGGCCTTTTTAAAATCTGAATATAAAATCCTTTCTATTTTTGTAGTGTGTGTCGCAATTCTGCTTGCAGTTTCAGCGGACCCTGCTGATTCCTCACCACTCGTTGCCGTTTCATTTATTGTAGGTGCATTGTGCTCAGCTCTTGCGGGCTTCATCGGAATGAAAGTCGCAACAAAAGCAAATGTCCGAACAACTAATGCTGCAAGAACCAGTCTTGGCAAAGCTCTTGAGATAGCATTTGCTGGTGGTTCTGTTATGGGAATGGCAGTTGTTGGATTGGGCGTGCTTGGTTTGGGAACTCTCTTCATTATTTATTCTGATTTGTTCGGAGTGAGTAATATCCACGATCTTAACAGAGTGATTACAGTAATAACCGGGTTTTCTTTTGGAGCTTCATCTATTGCACTATTTGCTCGTGTCGGTGGTGGAATTTATACAAAAGCTGCTGATGTCGGTGCCGATCTTGTTGGAAAAGTTGAAGCTGGAATTCCTGAAGATCATCCTTTAAATCCTGCTACTATTGCTGATAATGTGGGTGACAACGTAGGCGATGTTGCCGGAATGGGTGCAGATCTATTTGAATCTTATGTTGGTTCAATAATCGGAACGATGGTGCTTGGTGCAGCATTTTTCGGTTTACCCGAATTTGCTGAAAACTACAATGGACTTGGTGCAATTCTTCTTCCTCTTGCCGTAGCCGGAGTTGGAATTATAATGTCAATATTCGGAACATTGTTTGTCAGAGTAAAAGAAGGCGGTGATCCACAAAAAGCCTTGAACTATGGAGAATTTGGGTCATCATTTTTAATGATCATAGCTTTGTATTTTATAATCGATTGGATATTACCTGCTCAGTGGACTTATGACGATCCTCTATATGGAATGTCATATCAAATAACTTCGCTCGGTATTTTCTTTGCCACAGTAATTGGTTTGGTTGCAGGTGTTCTAATCGGAGTGATTACTGAATTCTTTACTGGTTTTGGTAAGCCTCCTGTCAAATCAATTGCGAGGCAGTCATTAACTGGTAGTGCAACAAATATAATTGCTGGTCTAAGCAATGGTATGTTTTCCACTGCCATCCCAGTAATAATAATTGCCATCTCAATAATTGCAGCATTTTACTTTGGCGGCTTGTATGGAATTGCAATAGCTGCAGTTGGTATGCTCTCAAATACAGGTATCCAGTTAGCAGTTGATGCATACGGTCCTATTTCAGATAACGCCGGTGGTATTGCTGAAATGTCAAAGCTTCCAAAAGAAGTAAGAGAAAGGACTGATAAGCTGGATGCAGTTGGAAATACAACCGCTGCAATTGGAAAAGGTTTTGCGATTGGTTCTGCAGCATTGACTGCATTGGCTCTGTTTGGTGCATTTATGACAGCCGCAAACATCAAGTCAATTGATATTTCAAAAGCAGGAGTTATGGCAGGCTTGTTTGTGGGCGGAATGCTTCCATTCTTATTCTCTGCAATGGCAATGAGTGCTGTTGGAAAAGCAGCAATGGCTATGATAGAAGAAGTTCGAAGACAATTCAAAAGTATCCCCGCTCTTACCAAAGCGCTGGCCATTATGAAAAAGTATCACGGTAAAGAACAGTCTGAATGGTCACAGGATGATGTCAAAACATTCGACGAGGCAGATGGAGCTGCTGAGTACGGAAAATGTGTAGAAATTTCAACTAAAGCTGCAATCAGAAAGATGGTGGTTCCCGGCTTGCTGGCTGTGTTATCTCCAGTTGCTGTTGGTTTTCTAGGCGGTGCTGAAATGCTCGGCGGCCTTTTAGCTGGAGTTACTGTGACAGGTGTTTTAATGGCTATTTTTCAGGCTAATGCGGGCGGTGCCTGGGATAATGCTAAAAAAATGTTTGAAAGTGGATTTGAAGTCGATGGTCAGAAGTATTTTAAAGGTTCAGATCCCCATAAAGCCGCAGTTGTGGGGGATACAGTAGGCGATCCGTTCAAGGATACTTCCGGTCCATCATTAAATATTTTGATAAAATTAATGGCAGTAATTGCTCTTGTTATTGCCCCATTAATTAAATAGATTTGTCGCCCAAAAGAATAATTTTTAACAACCCTGCTTCCTGCAAAAATATTGCAAGAGGCCTTAAGTCCATAGGGAGGTAGTTTTATAAATGAGTAAACGTGTTTACGAAAGTGCCATTCTTATAAATGCTGCACTTGATGATGAAGCGATAAAAAATCTCATCGGAAGAGTTAAAGAAAATATTACCACCAACGGCGGTGAGATACTAGAAGTAGAAGATTGGGGAAGAAAAAGGCTTGCTTACCAGGTAAAGAAAAGCAAGATTGGTTATTATGCAATCTTCAGATTTAATTCCCTGCCGGATCTTATTCCAAAACTTGAAAGATATTATCAGTTAGATGAAACAATATTAAGATATCTAACTATTACCCTCTCAAAAGAAGCACTCGAGCAAATTGAAATTGATAAATCTCTGTTGCCTCAATTAGTGGAAGAAGTGGAACAAATACCAGTTGTTCCTCCGGAAGAAGCTGATGAGGATGTTGAAGAGACACCTGTACTTGACGTATAAACATAAACAATGATATGATGGAGGATTAAACCATGGCCGAACTGAAAATGCCGGAAATTAATTACGTGATAGTTGCTGGCAATCTAACTAAAGACCCGATCTTCAGAGAAACAACGAACAAAACACCGGTTGTAAATTTCTCTTTAGCTTCAAACAGAAGATTTAAAGACAGCACTAATTCCTGGCAGGAAGATGTTTGCTACGTTGGCATTGTTGCATGGAATAAACTTGCAGAAAGTTGCAAGGAAAGACTTAAAAAAGGTTCCGCTGTTTTAGTTGATGGTGAATTACAAAGCAGGACTTGGAAAACAGATGATGGCCATAATCGCAGCATTGTTGAAATCAAAGCAAGAAGAATCCAGTTCCTGAATAAGAGAGGAAAATTTGTTGATGCTGAAGCAGTGGGCGTAGAAGAAGAGGATAATTCTGTTATTCATGACGAGAATGATGCTGATTACACTGAGGATTCCTTCGACAAATTTTTATCAAATGAAGAATCAGATTTAATGAAGGATAAATAATTATGATGACGCAAAAAAAAGAAATCAAAACAAAAAGAATCTGCCGCTTTACTCAGGCAAAAATTAAATACATCGATTATAAAAACGTTAAGCTGCTGCAAAAATTTGTTTCTGAGCAGGGAAGGATAATTCCCAAAAGAATTACGGGTACCAGCTCTAAATATCAGAGACAGCTTGCAATTGCAGTTAAGAGAGCCCGGCATATGGCTCTTCTGCCATACGTTTCTGAAAGCATCAGATAGTTAAAAGGAGTTATAAGATGAAAGTAATATTAAGACAGAATTATGAACCGCTTGGACAGGTAGGAGAAGTTGTTGATGTCAAAGATGGTTATGCACATAATTTCCTCCTGCCTAGAAAGATAGCCTACATTGCTCTTGATGGAAATTTAAGAGCCCTCGAAGATGAGAAAAAAGCTGTAATTAAAAAAGCCAAACACGAATTACAGGCTGCTGAAACCTTAGCAACAGAATTAGAAAAAGTTTCTATTACTATACCTGTTCAGGTTGGTGAGGAAGATAAGATTTTCGGCACTGTTACTTCCCAGATGATCGCTGACAACCTCAAAGAAAAAGGTTACGAAATTGATAAAAGAAAAATTGAAATTGAAGAAGCTATTAAGACACTTGGCATTTACAGTGTAAGCATTAAAGTTCATCCTAGTGTTGGTGCGAAGGTTAAAGTTTGGGTTGTAAGAGAGTAGACAATCTCAAAAGTATGAACAAAAAAAGGGAAGCAGTTTGCTTCCCTTTTGATTTTAAACACTTTGCTAAATTCAATTAACTTTAATTTTCTTTTCCCTTATCATTTTAGCAAGATCAGCTGTTCCGTTTTTGCTGATGGTCTTCAGAGATTTTGCTGATAATTTAATTGTAACCTCGCGGTTTAATTCCTGAACCCAGATTTTCTTCTTTTGTAAATTGGGTAAAAATCTTCTTTTAGTCTTGTTATGAGCATGGGAAATACTGCTTCCGTATCGTGGCCCTATTCCTGAGACCTGACATTTTCTAGCCATTATAAACTCCTTTGATATCAATAACTGTTAAATTTTGAGCGCTAAATATAAAGATTTTTTTCTTAAACAAAATGATATTTTCTAATGTTTTTACCCTATTTGTGGTGTTATTAAATATTAATTTTGGGTTGATAAATTCAGCCATAATTCTATCTTAGCAATAGTATTTTAGATCTTATCAACAATAATTAGCCCCGGAAATATTTAGAGGAAACCAATGGAATATTATGAATTACATCCTGTCAATCCGGAACTCAGGTTCATAAATAAAGCAATTAATATTCTTAAAGAAGGTGGTGTGATCATTTATCCCAACCGATACAGTGTATGGAATTGGCTGTGATATTTTCAATAAGCAGGCACTGGACAGAGTTAAAGAGATTAAAAGTAACCCTGATATAAAATTGTTAAGTTTCATTTGTCCCGATCTTAAGGATATTGCAAAGTACGCAAAGGTCTCAGATTATGCCTATAAAACTATGAAACGTTTATTACCGGGTCCATATACTTTTATCCTTCCTGCTGCTAAGAATGTCCCCAAAAAATTATGGAGTAAGAGAAAAACAGTTGGAATAAGAATTCCTGACCATCCTGTAGCTTTGAAAATTGTTGATGGATTGGGTAACCCGATAGTTAGTACCAGTACAACAACACGTAAAGGCGAGTTGCTTATAGATCCTCTTGAGATAAGATCGGTCTTTGATTTCCAGGTGGATTTAATGCTTGCATCAGGAAACCTTAGTGGAAAGCCATCCAGCGTTATTGATTTGAGCGGGGAAGAACCTGTGATAGTTCGTGAAGGTGCGGGCGATATAACTACTCTACTTTAGCTATTTATCTTTTCTCACAATTTGTGTTGATGACGCTTGAGCCAGCGGTGTTAGGATCACCTGGTTAATATTTACATTCTGCGGTCTCGTTGTGCAGAATAAAACTGTTTCCGCCACATCTTTTGGATTAAGTGGTTTAATTCCTGTATAAACTTTCTCTGCTCGTTCCTTATCTCCTCTGAACCTTACAACGCTGAATTCTGTTTCAACCATTCCTGGATCTACACTTGTAACTTTTATTCCTTTATCTAGGACATCATATCGTGTAGACTGACTCAATGCTTTAACGGCAAACTTTGTAGCAGCATAAACATTTCCTGAAGGATAAACATCATGTCCTGCAGTTGAGCCAATGTTTATGATATGTCCTTTCTTCCTTTTGACCATCAAAGGGAGTACGTGCCTTGTCACATAAGCCAGACCTTTAATATTTGTATCAATCATTTCATCCCAGTCTTCTTTTTTGCCTTCGTGGATTTTATCCAGTCCACGTGAAAGACCTGCATTGTTAATGAGAATATCAATCTTCTTCCATTTGCTGTCTAATGAGTTGATTGTTTTTTCAACCTGCTCATAATCACGAACGTCAAGCTTGATGCATTTTGTTTTTATTCCGTGTTCTTTCTCTAGTTTTTTTGCAAGTGTCTTTATTCGTTCAATTCGTCTTGCTGTTAAAATCAGGTTGGATTTTTCTCTTGCAAATACTTCTGCACAGGCTTTGCCTATTCCGGCTGAAGCACCTGTGATAAATGTGATCTTATTTTTTAATTGTCCCATTTTGCCTTAAATATGAATTGAAAATTATGCACTTAAAATAAGCTATTCAAAAAATCTTCACAATAAAAAATCCGAACAATGTGTTCGGTTTGATAGGAAAAGATGTCTAAAGTTATTTTAAATAAATCATTTTTCTTGTTTGAACTGAATGACCTTCTTTGCCCATTGTAGACAACTTATAAAAATAAATTCCACTTGATAAGTTGTAAGTATTTCCGCCAGAGGTGGATTCACCTATAGCGGAAAACTCAACATTATACTCCCCAGCATCTTGTTCTTCATTAACTAATGTTGTAATTCATTTCCCAAAACATCAAATATTTTGAGTTGAACATTTAGCCTGCTGTTTATTTCATATTGAATATTTGTGATAGGATTAAATGGATTCGGATAGTTCTGGTATAACACAATTTCATTGGGTTGAACGATTTCATCAACTGAATTTATCCCACCGCCATTTGATGTGAAAAGTATTGTCCCATAATCGCCAACCGAATACCCAATTGAATCGGAATGGAGATTATTGCATTAAGTTTGATATTTATTCCTGTATTTTGTTCTGACCAACTGGCACCGTCATCAATTGAGGTGAAAACCTTTCCATCGCTGCCACAAATAAATAAGTTGTAATCATAGTAAATCGCCATATCTTCTGGGATAAAGGAGGCTGAAATTGTGGAATGAGTAGTTGTCCACAATGTATCACGAAATGACTTCTTTAGAACTAATAAGTCCGAACCTGAATTCCCACTAGTACCTATCAAGTACTGACTATCCCAATTCAATTCTCCACAAATTAAATGATCTTCGGCATTAATTGGATTATTGTAGAGATTCCATACAGATGATTGGTGAAAAGGTAAATTAGTTTTAGCAGTTAATAAATTTGTAACAAACAAGGCTTCGCTGATCCACATTCCGATATCGATCATTCCAGTCACGATAACAGGTTCATTAGTAATAATGGTATCTTGCCACGTTATAAGCATCACTTGAAAAAAGTATGGTGCCATCGTTACAACCGAGAAGAATATGATCCAAAATAAATTCCATATAATAGACTGATGGCATTTTATTGATGTAAGGGGCCAATTTCACCTCCATCTGTGGTTAAACAAATCACTCCATCACCGACAGCGATTCCATATTCGTCATCACTGAAAGATACAGCATTCAACTGATTTGTTGTACCACTATTTTTAAAGTGCCAGGTATTACCTTTATCAGTGGTTATTAAAATTGTCCCATTATCCCCAACAACAAATAAGAATTTCCAGAAGTATAAGGTGCTATAGTAACATCATTTAAATTTTCAGTTGTTCCGCTGTTTTGTATTTGCCATTGTGAATACGAAGTTGTGCTGAAAGCAAGTACTACTAGAAGAAGTGTAAAATATTTCATTTTAAATCTCCTTAAATATTAATTCTTAAATATGCCTTCTATTTTTTCACCACAGGATTTGCAGCAACCATTTACAATCTTATTTGAGATGACTGAATGCCAATCTCTTTTAATCAACTTCTCTTTGCAGTTCGGGCAGTATGTTGTTTGCCCTTCTGTATTATGAACATTTCCAACATAACAATATTTTATTCCCAAATCGATTGCAATTTTTCTTGCTCTTGTAAGAGTTTTTTCAGGAGTTCTTTCTTTATCCATCATCTTAAAATCAGGATGAAAAGCTGTGAAGTGTAGAGGAACGCTATCACCAAGATTTTTTAATATCCAATCACACTCTTGTTTTATTTCTTCCGGTGAATCGTTCTCATCCGGTATGAGGAGAGTTGTTATTTCAAACCAAACATCAGTTTCATTTTTTAACCAGACAAGAGTATCAAGTACATCATCAAGATGTGAGTAAGTATTCTTCCAGTAAAATCTTTCAGTGAATCCTTTCAGATCAACATTGGCTGCATCGATGTATTTATAAACATCTTTGCGGGCTTCTTTATCAATATATCCTGCAGTAACCATTACTGATTTTATTCCTTCTTCTCTTGCAATCTTTGAAATGTCAATTACATACTCACCAAAAATTGTTGGGTCATTATACGTGTATGCTATTGACGGTGTACCGTAACTTTTAGCGAGAGCTACAACTCCTTCAGGTGAAACGTCGAGTGAATTCAGATCATCAAGTTTTGCTTTGCTCATTGACCAGTTCTGGCAAAACTTGCAGCCGAGGTTGCAGCCTGCAGTTCCAAAACTTAAAATTGTTGAGCCGGGAAGAAAATGATTGAGTGGTTTTTTTTCTATGGGATCAATTGCAAAACCGGTTGGTCTTCCGTAACCAATTGAATAAAGTTTTCCGTCAATATTTTGTCTGATGAAACAAAAGCCGGGTTGTCCATCTCCAATTTTACAGTAACGCGGACAGAGCGTGCAGAGAATTTTATCTCCGTCAGTTGGTTCCCACCATTTTGCTAAAACTTTGTTCATCGTAATTCAAACTGAAATTAATATTATAAAACTTCAAAATGAAGAAAATCGCTTCTGCCTTTTTCAGAGAAAGGCGCTCGGGATAAAAATATAACCAGATCGCCTTTACTAACAAGTCCTGCATTCAGTATTAAATCTTTCGCATCTTCAATTGCAGCATGCTGCTTATCAATTTTATCGATAAAAAGTGAATTAACTCCCCAGCGGAGACATAAATTATTCATAGTTTCAAAGCTGTCAGAAATAGCAATTATTTTTGATGCCGGACGAAACTTAGCCAATCCGCGTGCAGCTCTTCCTTTGTAAGTGAAAACGACAATAGCATTTGCTTTTATCTGTTCAGCGACTGAAGTGATTCCTTTAAGAACAGAGTCAAATAAATTTTCCTCAAATACTTCGGGTACCTGAAATTTAATATTTTCGTTCAATATAAAATGTTGTTCGGCAGTTATAATAATTTCGTGCATCATTTTAACTGTTTCAACCGGATACTTGCCAACAGAAGTTTCACCGCTAAGCATAACAACATCAGTTCCATCCCAGACAGCATTTGCAACATCAGCAGCTTCCGCACGTGTTGGTATTGGTGAATTTATCATCGACTCCAGCATTTGAGTTGCAGTGATAACAAGCTTTGCCTGTTTCATTGCATCGTTTTATAATTTCTTTTTGAATGACAGGCACTTTGGCAGGGGATAGTTCAACTCCGAGATCACCGCGAGCAACCATAATTCCATCTGCTGCATTCAAAATGGAATCGAATGAATCTATCGCTTCTTTCTTTTCAATCTTTGCAATCACAGGTGTGGATTTGCTCTTTTTTTTTAGCCATTCTTTCAAATGAAGAATATCTTCTGCCTTCCTTACAAAAGATAGTGCAATGTAATCAACAGGTTTATCGATTAAAAAATTAAGATCTTCAAAATCTTTTTCTGTGAGTGATGGAGTTGACAGTTTCATACCCGGCAGATTCATTCCTTTTCGAGGTGAGAGAATACCGCCGTTTTCAATTTCACAAACAATAGAAGTTTCTTTCTTTCTGATAATCTTTAATCTGATAAGGCCGTCATTTATCAAAATCAAATCTCCAACTTCGGCATCTCTCTGCAAGATTTTTATATGAGGTTGAAATAATTTTTTCATTGCCGATAACATCTTCCGTAGTTATCTCAATCTCTTTTCCAGAGAAGATTTCAATCTCCGGTTCACTTAATTCACCAATCCTGATTTTAGGTCCCTGAAGATCTGCTAAGATTGCGAGCGGAGAATTTAATTCTGTTCTTGCTGTATGAATGTTCTCAAAAAGTGATGAGTAAAAATCATAATTTCCGTGGGACATATTTAATCGGACTGCATTCACACCGGCAGCAATTAATTTTTTTATGCTTTCAACGCTGGAAGTCTGTGGACCAAGTGTTGCAAGTATTTTAGTTTTTCTTGTATTACTATTCAAACTTTTTATTTCCTTCTCTTTTTGCTGGCAGGTCTGGAATTTTCATTTTTGATAGCGCGGGATTTTTTATACATCTCTTTTAACTTTTGCTCAACCAGGGAGAACACAGAATTTTTCTCATAGCCTTTGGGTGTTTTCTTTCCTGATTTTACCCCCGTTAATATTTCTATACCTTCTTCAATCCTTGAAATCGGATAAATATGGAACTGTTTATTTTTTACTGCTTCAATTACTTCTTCACTTAACATTAATTCTTTTACATTTTGAATTGGGATTACCACACCTTGTCTTCCAGTCAAGCCATCATGTTTGCATACTTCGAAGAATCCTTTAATTTTTTCATTCACGCCGCCAATGGGCTGAACATCACCTTTCTGATTTAAAGAACCTGTCACAGCTATTCCTTGTTTGATCGGCAATCCTGAAAGAGTGGAGAGCAAAGCATAAATCTCTGCACACGAAGCACTGTCTCCATCAACAGTTCCGTAAGATTGTTCAAATACTAGATTCACATTGAATGCCAGCGGAATATCCTGTCCGAATGTTTCTTTGAAATAACCGGAGATAATAAGAACGCCTTTGTTGTAATGCCTTCCGCTCATTCCCGCTTCACGTTCAACGTTTATAATATTTCCGCTGCCGAGAGAAACGGTTGCAGTTATTCTCGTTGGTCTTCCGAATGAATAAAAATCTGCTTCATAAACTGCAAGCCCGTTGATCTGCCCAACTCGTTCTCCTGTCGTATCCATCAGAAAGCTGCCATCTTCATACATCTCAGAAATTTTTGATTCCAGCATTCCATGCCTGTTGACTGCATTTTTATATGCTTTCTTTATATGCTCTGCATTTACTACGTCAAAGCCATCATCAATCGCCCAGAAATTTGCTTCGCGTGCGAGGTCAGCAATTTTTGAGAAACGTGTTGTTAGCTTATTCTTCTGTCCTGCGAACATTGCTGCTATTTCCATCAGGTATGCGATTGCAGATTTATCAAACTCCTTCAGCTTTTCTTCTTTAATTAATTTCTTTATTACTCGGGCATATTCAGTAAGGACTTTATCCGAGCGTTTGATTTCATAATCAAAATCTGCTTTTATTTTGAACATCTTTTTGAAGTCATATTCATACTCTGAGAGCAGAGCATAAATGTGTTGGCTTCCAATCAATATTACTTTTAATTCAATATCGATCGACTCTGGTTTGAGAGTTGAAGTTGACATCTGAAAAATCGTTGGTGAATCCTGGAACTCAAGCTTGTTGTAAGTCAAAACCCGTTTTAATGTTTTCCAGACACCGGGTTCTTCAAACAGATGCATTACATTTAAAACAATGTAACCGCCGTTTGCTCTCAAAAGAGAACCTGACTTGATGTTTGTGAAGTCACTAAAAAAACTTCCTCGGCCATCGTTGATTTTTTCGATGGCACCAAAAAGATTTGAGTATGTTGGAGATGTTTCGATAATGATAGGACATTCATTTGTATCTGAATTATCAAGGATGATATTTACATTGTATTCTTTGAAGTAATCTATAATAAAACCTTCATTGGTTGTTTCTCCCAAAGGTTTTGCACCCTTGAATGCCTGAATATTTTCCAGGATATTTTTCTCAACCTCCTCAAGGAATTCGTACACTTTCGGTTCTTTATATTTTTCCTGAAGATTATCAATAATTCCTTTAACAACATTTACAATGCTTCCTCTTTCAAGTGCCTGCAGTTTATCCTGAAACTCTTCGCTGGTCTTCAATCCCTTCTTAAATAAAATCTGAAGCTCCTGCTGATGGTCATTATATTTTTTTACCAATTCCTGAGCTTCTTCCTGTGTAATATTGCCTTGTTCAATCTGTTCATTCAACTGAAATACAGGCACAGGTTTGTCTTTAACCATTGGCAATATATCCGGGCGTGCAACATCTCCCATTCTAACCTGGCCGAGCGAAAATCCTACCTTTCTCATTTTTGCATCAAACTCCTGCATCAAAACCTGTTCTCGCTGAGTGTATTCAGAAACTATCTTTTTCTTTCTTTCAATATAATCTTCACCTTCAAGAGCCTGCGGAATTTTTATTTTTAGAATTTCTATTGCGTGCGTAAGATTTTTTCTGAAGACTTTTGCTTTTCCTTTTGGAAAGGTCAGAAGCATCGGTCTGTCATTATCTTTGAAATTATTAACATAAGCATAGTCATAAAGAGGAGGACAATCAGCTCCTATAGTTTCAAGTACCTGCTTCACGGTTGTTGCTTTTCCTGAACCAGACATACCGCAAATGAAAATATTATATCCCGGTGCTCGCATTTCTACACCAAGCTTAATGGCTTTTAATGCCCGTTCCTGACCGAGAATTCCTTCAATGGGCTTTAAATCTCCGGTTGAATCAAATTCTAAAATTTCCGGGTCACATTTCCATCTTAAATCTTCAGGAGAGAGTTCTTTGTGCTTTGGAGCTTTTGGGTTGGCCATTTTTTTGCTCATTATTGTTTGAAATTGGTTGGTTTTTTACGATATATGATTGTAAAATCTTACATCAAAATCTAATTATTATTGTTGCTAATATCAAAGAAACAAATTTCATTCAAGGAATATGTTTTTTTGAGAATCAAAAAGAAGTTGTTCTGTAAAGGATATTTACTTTTGTAAAATGAAAATTCAAAACTTATATTTAAAGTAATTAAACATTGTAATCTAAGGAATCATTTTATGAGCAATCTGGCAGAGAAATTTATTGAGGAAGCATTAATGCTTCCATTGGAGGATAGAGCTGAATTAGTCGATAAGTTATTACAAAGTCTCAATGTTCCAACCCAGTCTGATGTAGATCGTTTGTGGATGGACGAAGTCGAAAAGCGAATTAATGAATATGATAGTAAGAAGGTAGAATCTTTAAATGGTGAAAATGTAATACGAGAAATCAGAAGCAAACTTAAAAAGTGAAATATACTTTCCATCCTGATGCCAGTTTTGAATTAATTCAATCAGTCGATTATTATGAAGAACAGCAACCAAAACTTGGATTAAAGTTCTTAGAAGAAATTTACTCATCTATTCAGCGTATCATTGAATTCCCGTTATCGCATTCGGTTTATTCAAAAAACACCCGCAAATGTATAATTAGCAAGTTCCCTTTTGCGGTTATTTATCAAATCCGAAAAGAGGAAATATTTATAGTAGCTATTACTCATCTTGCGAGAAAACCCGGCTATTGGGAAGAAAGATTTAGCACGAACCAACCTTAAAGCATAACGAAAGATGAACACTGAAACTATTGAAAAAGCCCGTAGTTATTTTCCTTATTTGAAAAATGGAATTATTTATTTCAATCATGCATCAACAGGACCGATAACTACTAAAGTAAAAGAACGAATAGAATCTTTTCTGAAAGAAAGAAGTGAGGATAAGATAGATGACTATTATGGTTTCAAAGATGTTGCTGATGAAACGAAAGAAATGATCGGGGAGATGATCAATTGCAATGGAGACAGAATCGCTTTTCTTGATAATACAACAAATGGAATTATCTGGCTTGCACAAGGAGTTGATTGGAAACCGGGTGACAGAATTATTCTGAATGATGTTGAGTTTCCTGCGAATGTTTATCCTTTCCTTCAGTTGAAAGAAAAAGGTGTTGAAGTTGATTTCATTAAATCTACAAATGGAATTGTAACTGCCGAAGAAGTAATTGAAGCCATAAAACCACAAACAAAATTAATATCAATCAGTTTTGTACAGTTTTTATCCGGCTACAGAATTGATCTTGAAAAAATTGGAAAAGCGTGCAAAGAAAAAGGAATTATTTTTTCTGTTGATTCTATCCAGGGATTGGGTGCTGTAAGACTCGATGTTGAAAAGTTTAATATTGATTTTCTTGCAAACGGAACTCAGAAATGGCTTTTAGGATTGCAGGGATTGGCTTTTATTTATGTAAGAAAAGAATTGCAGGATAAAATGAAATCTGCACCGATTGGCTGGCTTGCAGTAAAAGATGCCTGGAATTTGCTCGACTTCGATCTTACTACAAAAGAAACCGCAGAAAGATTTCAACCGGGAACTTTGAACAATCTTGGAATTTATGCTTTCAATTCTTCAATGAAATTATTTAAGGAGTTTGGCTTTGATGAAATTGAAAAGCAGATTTTGAGCAACTCCAAATATTTTATTGATGAGCTTGCGAAGATTGGATATAACTCACCTTTGCTTTCACTTCCTGAAAAGCATTTATCAGGAATAGTTAGCTTCCGAAGTGAAAATGCACAAAAAATATTTGATATTCTCAGCCAGAAAAAAATAGTTTGCTCATTACGTGAAGGATACATTAGATTTGCACCGCATTTCTACAATACAAAACAAGATATCGATTTAGTAGTTGATGCATTAAAAAATATTTGAAATTTTTATCTAATTGAAAAACAATAAGGAAACGGGTTTAAGTATGTTTATATCTGGAAAATTATTTTCTGTAAAAGCAATTCTATTAGCAATATTATTATTTGGAATTTTATCAATTGAAAGTTACTCACAGGAAAAAGAGGAAGTTAGAATAAGTCCAAAAGCAAGTGTTAAGCAGACAGTTGGTTTTACAAATATTACAATTGATTACGGTCGTCCTGGCGTAAAAGGCAGAACGATCTGGGGAAATCTTGTCCCTTTTAATGCAGTCTGGAGAGCAGGTGCAAACGAAGCAACAAAAATAACTTTCTCAACTGATGTGAAGATTGACGGTAAAAAACTTAAAGCCGGCAGCTATAGTTTTTTTGCAATTCCAGGACAGAAAACCTGGACATTAATCTTTAACAAAGTAGCCGACCAATGGGGAGCGTTTGAATACAACGACGTTGAAGATGCACTGCGAGTTGAAGTTACACCAATGCAGAATAATTGCTGGCAGGAATGGCTTGCTTATACGATTAGCAAAACCTCCGATAAAAAAGCAGTCATAATGCTTGAATGGGAAAAATTAAAAGTACCCTTTAATGTTGAGGTGGAGATTTAATTAGTGATAACTGATACTATCCCTCAAAGGGATAGTATCAGTATTAAATCAACCTCTTATAATCTTTAACAACTCTTCCGTCTTCTCTTTCATCAGTTTTTCATCGTGTCGGCTTTCAACATTCAATCGTAAAATTGGTTCAGTGTTGCTCATTCGTAAATTAAATCTCCATTTAGGATACTCAATAGAAACTCCATCAAGGTAATCAATCTTTCCATCAGAATATTTCTTTTCTATCTCTTTTATTTTTCCTGCCGGATCATCAATCGTAGAATTTATTTCTCCTGAGCAGGGATAATCTGAAATCATTTCATCTACTAACTGCGAAAGTGTTTTCTTTTCTTCGGACATCAATTGAAGTGTGAGCAGAAACGGAATCATTCCGCTGTCGCTGTAAGCATTATCCCTGAAATAATGATGAGCAGACATTTCACCGCCGTAAATAGCATTCACTTCTCTCATTTTCTGTTTTATAAATGCGTGACCACTTTTTGAAACAACTGCTTTACCGCCAAACTTCTCGACGATTTCAACTGTGTTCCATACTAAACGAGGATCGTGGACAATTTTTTCTCCGGGATTCTTTTTGAGAATTGATTTTGCCAGCAGTCCAACTATGTAATACCCTTCAATAAAATTTCCTTTCTCATCAAAAAAGAAACATCTATCGTAATCACCATCCCATGCAACACCAAGATCAGCATTATTCTTTTTAATTGCTTCGATAGTTGGCAGTCTGTTTTCTTCCAGCATTGGATTTGGAACTCCATTCGGAAAATTTCCATCAGGATTGTTAAAAATCTTTATCATCTTTATTGGCAGTTTCGGTTCAAGCGTATCAAGTGAAAGTCCTGCACAACCATTACCAGCATTCACAACAACTTTTAACGAACTTAATTTTTTTAGCATCGTAAAACTTTGAAAGATTATTTATGAAATCTGTCATAACATCTTTTTTTGTAACCGTACCTTTTACTTTGCTTATTTCACCAAGATCATTATTCACAATCATTTTTTCAACTTCATTCAAACCGGAATCATATCCAACAGGAACAGAACCTTTGCCAACGAATTTCATTCCGTTGTATTCAGGAGGATTGTGACTTGCAGTTATCATTATTCCGCCATCAGCATCAAAGTGAGGAGTAGAAAAGTAAATCATTTCCGTTCCGCACAGCCCGATATCAATTACATCAACACCGCTGTCGGTCAATCCATTCTTCAAAGCTTCAGATATTTCGACTGATGATTTTCTAATATCGTAACCAATAACAATTTTTTTTGCACCAAGAAATTTTGAAAAGGCTCTGCCAATTTTGTATGCCAGATCATTATTCAACTCTGAAGGAACTTTGCCCCGGACGTCGTAAGCCTTAAAGCCTGCGATTTTACTCATATTTTCTCCGTTTTTGCTTGGGATGGATATTTTTTTCAAGTACAAAGATATGGATTTTTTTCTCTGGAAGATTCTAATAGGTTTGTTTCCGTGCAGAAGAAAATTGTGGGGAGAAAAATTTTATAGTGGAATTTTAATATTGAACTTACTACATTCGAATCATCAATTTTTGTGGAGAGCGTTATCGAAACTAAAAATACTGTTAAGTGGCACTTCGCTAAATGCAACAACACTAAATGTAACTCAATATTCCTGGTAGATCCGGAAGAATCTCAAGGGGATCTTGGTTATTTATGTCCCGATTGCAGCAGAAAAACAACATCATCTCACATCGTGCAATGCTCAAGCTGTAAAACAGTTTTGAACTTTGTTCGTGCGGCTCCAAATGAAGAGAAGGTTGTTTTTAATGTGTCTAAATGTTCACACTGCATCGGAACAATTGAAGATGAATGGGAAATAGAACCCCTCTATTTTCCGGAGTCTTACATTTAGGGAAAGCAATAATTATAAACTTTGCGAAGAAGTTCTTTTATGAACCGGGTGGATTAGTCTATCCGGTTTTTTTATTTCCATCACGCTGTCATTCCGGCGAAAGTCCGTTGACTCCGTCTCCGAGACGAGCCGGAATCCATAAATGGAAATGGACTGGATGCCGGATCAAGTCCGGCATGACAAATCAACCAGCAATTACTTGTATTGTTGGAAAGGATGATTTGTTGAATTCCGATTTATTACTGAATTATTTCCTTTCCTCAAAGGATAGATTCTGAGTAATTTTGAAAGAGTAATTAAGTTTTATTCTAATCAATAACCAGATACAAAAATGAAATTCTGTCCCATCCTCACCAAACTTTTTATTTCACTTGCTGCTTCTCTTTTAATCTGTCAAAGTTCATTAACATTCGCCCAGACCAATGATTCGGTTAATCTCGATACTGTCAAAGCAGGCAGATTCGATATGGGCAAGATGTGGACATTCGAATATCCTCCAACAGATTATTTTAGTGAAGAATATGGATTTACTCCTGACAAAGAATGGTATGACCACGTTCAACTGGCAACTTTGAAATTTGCTAATTACTGTTCGGCTTCGTTTGTTTCTGCTGATGGTTTGATAATGACTAATCACCATTGTGCCAGAGAAAGTGTAACGGAAATTATTAGTGAGGGAGAAGATTTTCATAAAGATGGTTTTATTGCCTGGGATCTTTCTGAAGAAAGACCAGTCCCTGATTTATTTGTTGAGCAATGCATCGGCATAGAAGACGTAACAGAAGAAATTCATCAAGCACTTGAATCTGCAGAATCAGACAGCGAACGATTAGCTATTGAATCAGAAAAAATTTTGGAAATAGAGAGCAGATATCCGAATGACGAAGAAACATTTGCAAAAGTTACTCCCTTGTATTTCGGTGGAAAGTATTCGCTTTATTTTTATAAAAGATATAACGATGTGAGACTTGTCTTTGCACCAGAATCCCAGGCTGGATATTTCGGCGGCGATTATGATAACTTCACTTATCCCCGTTACAACCTTGATTGCTCTTTCTTCCGTGTTTACGATAAGGATGGAAATCCTTTAAAAGTTGATCACTATTTTAAGTGGAGTGACAGCGGAGCTGAACCGGGCGAAGTTGTTTTTGTTCCCGGAAATCCCGCGTCAACCAGCAGGCTGAACACAGTTGCACAGCTTGAGTATGCAAGAGATTACACTTATCCTCAAACAATTCAGTTAGTAGAAAGCTTTATTGAATTTTTGGAAGGAATAATTAAGGAAGATCCTGACGCATCTAATTATCTGAACGATCAATTGCTCAACTATTATAACTCAAAGAAAGCCTATGGCGGTATGCTTCAAGGTTTACAAGATCCTGTGTTGATGCAAAAGAAAAGAGTTTTTGAAAACGACCTGAAGGAAAAAGTACAGTCAGATGCAATACTTAATAATAAATATGTCAGCCTGTGGACGGAAATTGAAAACGCTATCGGTGAAATGAAGAAATTAATGAATGAACAATCTGCATTGTCATATAACAATTTTGATTCACCGGAATATTTTATGATAGCCAGTCAGTTAATTCAAATCGCTGAAGATCTGAAACTTTCTGAAGCAGACAGCAGTTATGCTTATACAGATGATGAGCTAAATGAATCAATTGATACGCTTATGCCGAAGGACTTTGACTTCGATAAAAATAATGAGCTCTTAAAAAATAAAATTGACCTTCTATATGCAACATTCGGTGATGATGAATTTCTAAAAAATTTAACAAATGGAAAAACTGGAGATGAAGCAGCTAAAGATATTCTCTCTCGCTCAATTTTAACTTCAACAGAAAAGATGAAAAAGATTGTGAAGGAAGGACCGGATGCAGTGCTAAACAGCGGCGATCCCTTTATTGAGTTCATTCAGTATTCTGATCAGAAGTCTGAAACAATATCTGTTCGTATGGATGAGCTTGCTACGAATGAAGCAAGTTCAAATCAAAAGTTGGGCAGAGTTTTATTTGAAGTTTACGGAACTTCAATTCCACCCGATGCAACTTTCACTTTGAGAATCTCTGATGGAGTAATAAAAGGATTTGATTACAACGGAACAATTGCACCACCGATTACTACTTTTTATGGATTACTTGACCGTTACTATTCATTTGGTGGAGAATTCCCGTGGAGTCTTCACGAACGGTGGCTTGATGCACCGGAGGAATTTGATTTCTCAACTCCGTTTAATTTTGTAACAACCTGCGATGTTGTTGGTGGAAACTCCGGAAGCCCGATAATAAATAAAGATGCTGAAGTAGTTGGAGTTGCTTTCGATGGTAACATACAAAGTCTGCCAGGAGATTTTATTTACGATCCCGAAGTGAACAGATCAGTTGGTGTTCATTCTGCCGGAATGCTGGAAGCAATAAAAGATTTATATCAGTTTGAAAGACTTGCGGAAGAATTACAAAGTGGAAAATGTTGTGATTAGTTGGGATACGTAGCTCAGGTCTCCAGACCTGAGCAATGAACAGTTCTGGATAACTGTTCTACGGCTTTTGTTGTTACGTAACACAGGACTCCAGTCCTGTGAAAGTTTTAAAATGTGTAAAGCACAAAAGCGTGAATTGAAGAATACTGCGGTAATGCATTTGTGAATGTAATTCCATATTCTGCACCGGCACCTAAGTTTAAATCCATCAAGATTAAATCCTCTCAAATCAAATCCTCCGTTGATAGAAAGAACAACGCCGTAATTCCAGTTATCCGTATCGCTGAAAGTTCTGTCATTCAATGCAAGCAAGCCAACACCTTCCTCTAAAAAATATCTTCCGTCAAAATATTGAGTTGTAACTCCTTTGAAAGTTATTCCTTGTATCCATGGGAAATACGGTTTCTCTACATTCGGAATAATTGCATTAAAATCTTTTGCGAAGATGATCCCCAGTCTGGGAAAGACTTCAGAAAAAAGTGGTGTGTTGATTTCCATAAAAAGAGAGGTGGTTACTGCACCAACTGAAGGAGAATTGCTTTGGATAAATCCTCCGCCGACCGTTGCACCCGCAGAGAACATAAACTGTGCATTTCCAGTTACAAATATTCCTGAAAGAAAAATCAGGAAGGTCAGTATTCGTATTTGCAAATAGAATTTTTTCAACTAATTTCAGAAAAGTTTATTAGAAAATTATTTATCAACACACAAAGATAAAGGTAAAAAATGGAGCACACACTATATCATTACAAAGCAATTGTATCTTCTGTTTATGATGGCGATACCTGCACGGTAGATATTGATCTTGGGCTGAGTGCCTGGATACGCGGGGAAAAGTTACGACTGAACAGAATCAACGCACCCGAACTGAAGGGGGATGAGAGAGCCAAAGGATTATTATCCCGGGATTTTCTTAAAGGAAAAATAGAGGGGAAAGAAATAACTATTGAAACCATAAAAGACCGGAGAGAAAAATACGGACGATATCTTGCTGAGATATGGATTGAGGACAAAAAGGGAAAATTCATCAATATTAATGATCTGCTGGTCACGGAAGGATTTGCGAAATATCAGAAGTATTGATTCAAGCAGTCATTTTCCTTTTTCTAATCAATGCTTAATTAAAATTTTATTTAAGTTTCAAGTATTGAAATTGAAATTTTATTTGGACTAACTATGGATGTTGAAATTCTCGCCCGCTTACAATTCGCATTTACAATAGCGTTCCACTACATCTATCCTCCGTTAAGCATCGGACTTGGAGTTATTATGGTGATTATGGAGGGAATGTATCTCAAGACAAAAAATCCGCTTTATGAAAAGATGACCAAATTCTGGGTGAAGGTTTTCGCACTTACCTTTGCAATTGGTGTAGCAACAGGGATTGTTATGGAATTCGAATTTGGAACTAACTGGGCATCTTACTCAAGGTATGTTGGTGATGTCTTCGGAAGTGCATTGGCTGCAGAAGGTATTTTTGCATTTTTCCTTGAGTCCGGTTTCCTCGCAATACTCGTATTCGGGTGGGACAAAGTAAAACCACCGGTTCATTTTTTTTCAACAATTATGGTTTCACTCGGTTCAATGTTTAGCGCAGTTTGGATTGTAGTCGCAAATTCCTGGATGCAGACTCCAGCAGGGTTTCATATTGTTGGTGATGGAATTAATGCACGTGCTGAAATTACAGATTTCTGGGCTTTGGTATTTAATCCTTCTTCAGTAGATAGATTGCTGCATGTTCTTTCCGGATGCTGGCTTGCGGGTGCTTTTCTTGTCATAAGTGTTGCGGCATATTACCTGTTAAAAAAACGACATCTGGAATTTTCAAAATCATCAATTAAGATTGCTCTGGTGCTTGCATGCTTTGCATCGATCTTTCAGCTTTTTACCGGGCACAGCAGTGCCGTTGGAGTTAGTAAAAATCAACCGGCAAAACTTGCCGCGATGGAAGCTGTTTATGATACACAAGAAAACGCACCTTTGTATTTATTTGGCTGGGTGAATGATGATAAACAGGAAGTTAATTTTGGAATTGCTGTACCAGGTATGCTCAGTTATCTGATTGGGTTTAATTCTAAAACTCAGGTAATAGGATTGAACGATTTTCAGGCAGATAATAGACCACCAGTAAATATTGTTTTTCAATCATATCATCTGATGGTGGCTATTGGATTTGCTTTGATTGGTATTTGTCTGGTTGGAGTATTTTTCTGGTGGAGAGGAACTTTGTTTGATAAAAAATGGATGTTATGGATTTTCGTTTTCTCGGTTCTCGGCCCACAGATTGCCAACCAGCTTGGATGGATTACTGCCGAAGTTGGCAGACAGCCATGGATAGTTTATGGAATTCTCAGAACATCAGAAGGTCTTTCAAAAGCTGTTGAAAGCGGACAAATTTTGTTTTCGTTAATTCTGTTTACCATAATTTATCTTTTTCTGTTTGTTCTTTTTATTTATTTGCTGAATGAAAAAATTAAACACGGACCTGAAGATGTTGATAAATTATCATCTGAGTACGAACATCAAAATTCTTTGTTTAAAAGCACCAAATAACAAAGAAGAAATCACAAATAACAAAAAACAAATAACAAACAATTTCGAATGATCAATAATCAAAATTCAAAACCGAAATATGATCTTGAAGAGAGAACATTTCAATTTGCAAAGGATGTTAGGTTGTTTGTTAAAACTCTACCAAAGACGATAGCTAATTTTGAAGATGTAAAACAGCTTGTTAGAGCATCAGGCTCTGTTGGTGCAAATTATATTGAAGCGAATGAATCACTTGGCAAAAAAGATTTTTTAATGAGAATCAAAATCTGCAGGAAGGAAGCTAAAGAAAGTGTTTATTTTCTTAGGTTAATAAATGAGACAAATGAATTAGAAAATAAAACTGAATCTGAAAGATTAATCCAGGAAGGAATTGAATTAAAGAAAATATTTTCATCAATTATAGAAAAATCTAAATGATACTTAGTTTAAAATTTAGAATTTCGATATTGTTATTTATTTGTGATTTGAAAATTGTTATTTGGAATTTACCGTAGGGTTTTATGGAACTAACTTTTGATTTAAACACAATCTGGTTTTTGCTGATAGGTGCATTGCTTTCAGGTTACGCAATACTTGATGGCTTTGACCTTGGTGTTGGGATGTTGCATCTATTTGTTAAAGAGGATGAAGAACGAAGAATAATGATCAACTCCATCGGTCCGGTCTGGGATGGAAATGAAGTCTGGCTTGTTACAGGAGGAGGTGCTTTGTTTGCTGCTTTCCCTCATGTATATGCGACTGTCTTTTCAGGTTTTTATAACGCATTTATGATCCTTCTTTTTATGCTGATCTTTCGTGCTGTTGCAATTGAATTCAGAAGCAAGCAGCCAATGAAATGGTGGAGACAAATGTGGGATGTTGCTTTCAGCGTCGCCAGTTTTCTCATTGCATTATTGATGGGTGTTGCACTTGGGAATATAATTACCGGAATTCCTATAGGACCTGATAAAGAGTTTACCGGCACTTTCCTCGGGCTTCTAAATCCGTACGCTCTACTCATTGGTATAACAACTGTTGCATTGTTTATGATGCATGGTTCAATTTATGGTGTTATGAAAACTGAAGGTGAGCTTCAAACCAGATTAAGAGGATGGGTAAACAATTCGATTATCTTTTTTGTTATCTGCTATGTTACTTCTACTATGGCAACTTTAATTTACTATCAACATATGGTAGAAAATTTTAGAGCAGTTCCGGTAATATTCGTTATAGCTTTGTTGAATATGCTGGCTATTGCTAACATTCCGAGGGAAATTTCCAAAGGAAGAGAAATAAGAGCTTTCTTTTCGTCAGCTGCATCCATAGCTGCTTTACTTTTTATTTTTGCAGTTGGAATTTTTCCAAATATCGTTTACTCAAATCCCAACCCTGAGTACAGCTTAACAATTTATAATGCTTCAAGCTCCGATAAAACTTTAACAATTATGCTGATCATAGCATTGATTGGAATTCCTTTTGTGGTTGCATACACAATTAGTATTTATTGGATTTTCAGGGGCAAAGTTAAGCTTGATGAGATGAGCTATTGAATTAATTGTTAGAACTTGCACTGTCATTCCGGTCGAGCGTAGCGAAGAACCGGAATCTATTTATTGGTATAAATCTGGATTCCGTATTCCGCCTGAGGCGGACGAGCAAGCACGGAATGACAACAATACTCTCTTAAATAATGCCCTTGGCTCAACTATCAGATAGTTGCTTCTTCTTTCCGAACTCAGGATCAATCTTTAAAAATTTTGTAATGATGAATGCAGGAATCGTTGAGATACAAACCCAGATAAAGAAATTCAAATAGCCAACCTGTTCCTGAATCCATCCGCTTATCATTCCCGGCAGCATCATTCCCAAAGCCATTAATCCTGTTGCAATCGCAAAATGTGCAGTTTTATATTCGCCATCAGAAATAAAAATGAGGTAAAGCATAAACGCTGTGAATCCAAAACCATAACCAAACTGTTCAACTGCAACACAGATGTTAATTAAAATAAAATTTGATGTTTGAGTTGCAGCGAGATAAACATAGACAAGATCAGGTAGATTGATAGCGATCAGCATCCACCATATCCAGAATTTTAATCCTTTTCGTGAAGCAGCAATTCCACCGAGTATTCCACCGAGAGAAAGTGCGATTATTCCAACCGTTCCATAAACAAATCCAACCTCACTGGTTGAAAGTCCAAGTCCGCCGACTTCTTTACTATCAAGCAAAAACGGAGAAGCCATTTTTACAAGTTGTGCTTCTGCTAAACGGTAGAGTAAGATAAAGAGGATGATGATTAATATTTCTTTCTTCTTAAAAAATGAAATAAAGGTTTTTAAAAACTCAGTGACAAAATGTTGTAGCTGAACTTTTTCTCTGCGTGAGTCACTTGTTGGATGAGGAAGAATGAATAGATGATAAATAAGAAACAGAACGAATAAAGCTGCGAGGATTAAAAAAGTGATCTGCCATGCAAAATGAATTTTACCGGAACTCTCTTCAAGATGTCCAGCGAGTATAACAAGTAATCCTTGTCCGGCCAGCATTGCAATTCGATAAAATGTTGATCTTATTCCAACAAAATAAGACTGCTGATGCTGTTTCAAACCGAGCATATAAAAACCATCAGCTGCGATATCGTGTGTTGCAGAGCTGAAAGCGAGCAGCCAGAAAAATGCAAGTGTGTATTGGAAAAAATTTTCTGTTGAAAGTGTAAATGCAACTCCGGCAAGTCCGGCACCGATAAAGAGCTGCATAATAATTATCCAGAACCTTTTTGTCTTCAGAAGGTCAACAACAGGACTCCAGAAAGGTTTTATCACCCACGGTAAATAAAGCCAGCTTGTATAAAGTGCGATTTCGGTGTTTGAAATTTCGAGCCGCTTATACATTATGACTGAAACCGTCATCACAACAACATAAGGAAGACCTTCAGCAAGATAGAGAGAGGGAATCCAAAGCCAGGGATTTCTTTCTTCTCTTTTTTTACTTTTCATCTTTATCCGCCTCAGGTGGACGCTAATCTTTTGGCGAAAAGGATGGCTCCACTGACTGGAGTAGATGCAGGTTTTACAACTATTACTTTGGGTAAAGTAGATTTTATTTTTTGTTTAAGTAAGTCTGAATAGAAATTTTTATTGTCAATCAGGCTGCCGGAAAAGGCAACGTTGAGATTAGCTGTCTGAATTTTATTCATTAGTGATTTAATATGAAGAACTAATTCATCAGCTTCTTCATCGAGAATATCTTCTGCAATCGGATCGCCTTCTTCGGCGGCTTCGATTACTATTTTTGCGACAGATGCAACATCTAATTTTTCTTTATAAACTTCATTGATGATTGAGGTTGATGAGCTGGAATTCATTTTAGCATTAAGCATTTCAGAAATAAGAGTTGCTTCTCCTCTGCCGTCCGATTCTTTTGAAACTGCATTCAATGCTTTTCTTCCAATTGAGTAACCGCTTCCTTCATCACCTATCAATCTGCCGAAACCGCCAACACGATGAATAACACCTTTTTCATCTTTGCCGAAAAGGATCGAGCCGGTGCCTGCAATTAAAATACAGCCCGCTGAATCTGGGAATGCACCTTCAAGAGCAATGTGTGCATCGCTTACAACTTTTACACCTTTGAAATGAATTCCCTGCTGATCTGCGTAATCTTTAAAACTCTTTTCTAATAATTGTGCATCTTCTTTTCTGCCGGCACCGGCTACGCCAATTACAATCTGTTTCACATCTGCAAAATCACCCTCAAGTTTAAACAGATTCTCTTCTATTAAAGCAAATATATTCTCAACGGCTTCTTCAATCCCTACAACCAGAAAATTTGAAGCCTTTCCCGTTGTCTGATGAATAATATTTCCTGACAAATCCGTAATAGCGCTATCTGTCTTCGTTCCGCCGCCGTCTATGCCGATTAGGTATTTCATAAATAATTTTGTTGTGTATTCAATTCAAAAATACCGAAAATCAAACTACTGAGACAAATGCTAAACAACTTATCTTTTTATTTCCTTATTATCGGGATGAATTCCTTTTTCCATTTCCTTATATTCACATAGCAAATGAACAAAAAATTGAATAACAGATGATGAAAAATCTCGAAGAATATTTCGCTCCATTCAGGGAAAATATTGTGGGCTATCATAAAACCTTCACTTCACCTTATGGTGAAAAGAGAATTGTTTATGCCGACTGGATTGCAAGCGGACGTTTGTACAAACCAATTGAAGAAAAAATAAGCGAAGTATTCGGACCGCTTGTCGGCAACACTCACTCAGAAGCAAGTGAAACCGGCACTTCGATGACTCACGCTTACCACGAAGCTCACGAGATAATTAAGAAACATTGCAATGCATCAAAAGATGATGTGATAATTACAACTGGTTCTGGAATGACAGGAGTTATCTGCAAATTCCAAAGATTGCTTGGCTTAAAAATTCCAGAACAGCTTAAAGACTATTTGAAATTGCCCGAAGATCTTCGTCCCGTTGTTTTTGTAACTCATATGGAACATCACTCAAACCACACAACCTGGCTTGAAACAATTGCAGATGTAATTGTAATTGCTCCAACAGAGGATGGCTTAATTGATTTTGATGATCTCGAAAGAAAACTTGTAAAGTATAAAAACCGGGTGCTGCGAATTGGTGCATTCAGTGCTTGCTCAAATGTTACCGGAATTGAACCTCCTTACTATGAGCTTGCAAAAATTGTTCACAAACACGGGGGATATTGTTTTGTTGACTTTGCCTGTTCGGCTCCTTATGTAAAAATTGATATGCATCCCTCAGATCCCCTGGAAAAACTAGATGCGATTTATTTTTCACCGCATAAATTTCTTGGTGGTCCCGGTTCATCGGGAGTATTAATTTTTGATTCACAGCTTTACAAAAACAAAGTTCCCGATCAGCCCGGCGGCGGAACTGTTGACTGGACAAATCCCTGGGGTCAGCACAAATTTGTTTCCAGCATTGAAGCACGAGAAGACGGCGGAACTCCGGCATTCCTTCAGGCAATTAAAGCTGCACTCTGCATTAAGCTTAAAGAAGAAATGCAGGTTGAAAAAATACGGGAAAGGGAAGAAGAGCTGGTGGATATTGCTTTCAGAGAAATGAGCAAGATTCCCGGTTTACATATTCTCGCACATCATATTAAAAACCGGCTAGGTGCAATTTCATTTTATGTGGATGATATTCATTATAATCTTATTGTCAAACTTTTAAATGACCGATATGGAGTTCAAACAAGAGGCGGTTGTTCATGTGCTGGAACTTACGGTCATTATCTTCTTCACGTTGATCCTCAGCGCTCAAAACGAATTACAGATAAAATTGACCAGGGAGATCTTTCTGAAAAACCCGGCTGGGTTAGGATGTCAATCCATCCAACAATGACGAACGATGAACTTTATCTCATCACAAATGCGTTAAAAGAAATCGTGGAAAATATTGACAGATTGGCAAAACGATTATACCTACGATATTCACAAAAATGAATTCTTTCATATTTCTTCGGATGGATTAGAAAAAGATCGGGTAAAAAGCTGGTTTGACCTTTCGCAAAAAGAATCTGTTGAGATAGATTAGATTTATTTCGATCAAATATCTTTTACAATCTAAAATCCTGACAGAATCAATAACTGTCATTAATTTTCTATTGAACTCCTACGGAGTTCCAGATTGTTTTTGTGAGATTATTCTCTATAAATATTGAACTCCTCTGGAGTTCTAATTAGTTCCGAAGGAATTAAATATCTATAGTGAAAAACATAAATATTCTAAACTCCGTAGTGGTTCTATATTTGATTTGTGCGAAGAAGATAAACCAATTTTTAATTTCCCTAGTTGCTTTTTATCATTTTAAAATTATATTATCAGTAGTGTATGAGTATGATTTTATAGCTTATCTATGAAAATTCTAATCACTTCTAATAGAATTAAATTTTTATCCTAAGTCTCCCCCTTTGGGGAGAATTCGAGGGGCTCGAAAGGAGAAAATAAAATGGCAATCGGGGCATACGAAAAAAGCAAACGTTACATAGAATCCCACACTGAAAAAGACGAAAAATTCTTTGCGAAAAAAGAAATCTATCCTTGCATAACTGTCTCACGTCAGACGGGTGCAGGTTCCAAACCTGTTTGCGAAAAGCTAATTCAGATAATGGATGATTACTCTGAACCGGAAGGGGTGAAGTGGGCATACTTTGATCGTAACCTGATTGAAAAAGTTCTTGAAGATCATAACCTGCCCAAACAGATTTCAGAATTTATGCACGAAGGAAAGTATAAACATCTAAATGCTGTTGTCTATGAACTTCTTGGTTTAAAACCATCTGAATGGACAATCGTTCATAAAACAACCGATACAATTCTTCAGCTGGCGAGAATGGGAAATGTGGTTATCGTCGGAAGGGGTGCAAACATCATTACTTCAAAACTGAAAAATACTTTTCATGTAAGATTGATTGCATCATTAGAGAAAAGAGTTGAGCACATAAAAGATTTGATGGATATGAATGAAAAAGAAGCTCTGGCTTATATTAAGAAAGAAGATGAGAACAGAAAGAAATATCTCAAGTCATATTTTCACGTGGATGCAGATGACCCGCTGCTTTATCATATGACTGTTAATACAGATTTGCTTACACATAAGGGCACCGCATATTTAATTGCAGAAGCTGTGGTGCTAAAATTTTCGCATTTGTTTCCGCAGTTTGCGCACAATTAATAGTATGAAGTTTTCAGAAGATGACTTCTTATTAGCCGGTAATTGCCGGACGAAGTGATCTCAATTAAACAGAATCAAGATTGCTTCGTCGAAACTCCTCGCAATGACTTGCAAATAAAATTGTGAGCTACTTCCAGCCTTAAACTCTTTAATTATGTTATTGATTTTGCTAGGTGCTTCCAGTTATTGTTTCTTCGATGGTGGTTTCTCCTTCCTTTGTTTCAGAATAAGTGTAAACATCTTTCAAAGGCAAATTACCGGCACGTTCACGAAGTCTTTCCTCAATCTCTTTTATGAACCAATCCTTTCCGCCTTTGTATTTCTGAGTTTCAAACTTATCAACACTTTTTCCTTTGTTGATTGGATTAGTTTCGAAAGCGAGACTTTTAATATTAAGAAGATGTTTTGCACTTACATTATCCGAAATAATTGAACCTCCCCAGGTTCCGGGTCCAAGTGTCATCGAAGGTTCAAGTGCTGTTGTATAACCAATTGCTCCAATTGATGCAACAGTATTCACAAGAATTCTGAATGCAGGTTTCTCAAGAGCGAATTTCATAATTATCGGTTCATCATTTGAATGGATTACCATTGTGTGACCGATTCCACCAAATTGAAGAAGATCAATACAGCGGTGGCAGCCTTCAAGCCAGCCGTCAACAACATAAAATGATAAAACAGGAGAAAGTTTTTCGATTGAAAGCGGTTCATTCTTTCCGACATCATTACATTCTGCAACTAAAACTTTTGTGTTTTCAGGAACTTCAAATCCGGCATACTTTGCAATGAATGTTGCAGGCTTTCCAACAATATCAGGATTTATTCTCAGGTTTGTCTGAATTGCTTTCGCAAGTTTTTCCTTTTCTTCTGCATTGACAAAATAACAACCTTGTGTAATTGCTTCTTCAATCACTTTTTCTTTTAAAGGAAGATCAACAATCATTGATTGTTCAGAAGAGCACAAAGTTCCGTTATCGAAAGTAGTTCCATAAACAATATCTGCAACAGCTTTTTGGTAATTAGCAGTTCGTTCAATGAATGCGGGAACGTTTCCTGGTCCGACTCCATACGCAGGTTTACCAGAACTATAAGCTGCTTTAACCATTTGATGTGCTTCCTGTTGCAAGAATAATTGCAATATTTTTATCGTGCATTAAAGCATCCGTTCCTTCAATGGTCGGTTCACTCATACATTGAATTAATCCTTTTGGTGCACCGGCTTTCTCTGCTGCCTCAGATAAAATTTTTAATGCTTCTGCTGTACATTTAGAAGTTTTTGGATGAGGACTTGCAACAATCGCATTTCTGCTTTTTAGTGAAATCAATACTTTAAACATTGCAGTTGAGGTTGGATTCGTAGAAGGAATCAAAGCACAGACAACTCCCATCGGTTCTGCAATCTTTAAAACTTTTCCGTTTGCTTCTTCTGCAATAATACCAACCGTCTTTAGATTCTTTATTGATTCATAAACATTCTTCGTGCTGAATTGGTTCTTGATAATTTTATCTTCAAAAACACCGAAACCGCTTTCATCGCAAGCCATCTTTGCTAAGTTTTTCTGATGCAGCGTAACCGGCTTCAGCCATTGCTTTTACAATTTTATCAACTTGCTGCTGACTGAGAAATGTTTGTATTCAAGCTGCGCTTCTTTTGCTTTTGCTGCTAAGTTGCGAGCTTCCTGGATTGAAAGAAGGTCTTTATCTAAAATCATTTTATTTCTCGTGAATGGTCAGGTCAAATATATTTATGAAAGGTGAGAGATTCAATTGGTGGAGGTATATGGAATAAAGGTATATGGTACAAAGGGAAGCAATTAAAAGATTGCAAGATTACAAGATTGAAAAATTATATACCTAATAATACCCTTTATCACCATACTTTCTCAATCAAAGAGTATTACGGAGCTTTGAAAGACCCGTTTTACTAACCGGAAGCTGTTTACTGTTTTTCAGAATGATTTGGTAGGATTCTTTCCCGGTTTGTTCGAGGTGCTGGATAAAATCTACATTAATGAGATAGGAACGATGAATTCTGATGAAGTTGTTTTCGTTTAAGTGGTTTTCAAAATATTTCATCGTTTTTTGCTTGAGGAATCTTCCCTGGTCGCAATTGATCATTACATAATCGTCCTGTGCTTCAATCCATTTAATTGTTTCAACCGGAATGATTGAAATCTTTGAACCTTCTTTTATTACAACTCTTTCAAGGTATTCAATCTTTTCATCTTTATAATCAATTATATTTTTAATAACAGCATCGTGCTCAAATTTATCCTGAAGAAAATTGAAAGACTTTTTCAGTGCATCATTGAAACGTTCTTCAGAAAAAGGTTTCAGTAAATAATCCGCAGCATTAACTTCAAAAGCTTTGATTGCATAATGATCGAATGCCGTAGTGAAAATAATTACAGGTGGTTCTTCAAGCAGTTCCAACATTTCGAAGCCGCTGATCTTCGGCATCTGGATATCGAGAAAAATAATATCCGGTTTCAGTTCATTTATCTTTTTTATTGCATCAAATCCGTTTGAACATTCAGCAGCAATTTCAACTTCAGGATGATTTTTCAGATAACCTTTGGTTATTTCACGCGCTAACTTTTCATCATCAATAATTATTGTAGTTACTTTACTTTTCATTGGCTAATATTCATTGGTTTTTAATTCGTGCAACTTGCCTGACGGCAGTCAGGTTCGTGGCAATAATTATGAGCCACGAATCCGCCAAAGGCGGACAGGTTCACGAATCGCTTATTGGAATAAATAACGTCACACTAAAAATACCTTTTTCTTTTTTCACTTCCATAAGGTCGTTTCGGCGGTAAATCAAATTCAATCTGTCGGAAATATTCTTCAACCCTACGCCCGCACCTTTTCGTGGCTTTGAGGATTCGTCAAAATTATTCTGAAGATGAATCTTCAAATAATCATCATCAATACTGCATTTCAGCGTCAAATGAACCCTATCAAAAGTTTCATAAACAGCATGCTTTATCACATTTTCAAACAAAGGCTGCAAGATCATATTTGGAATTTCTGCCTTGCTGCAATCTTCGTTAATTACTTCAGAGTAATCAAACTTATCTTCAAAGCGGATCTTTTCAATATCAAGATAAAGACGAATGTTCTTCAACTCTTCACTGAGCTTGTTTTTTTCTCTTTCATTATTTGCAAGAATGTAGCGAAGAAAATCTGCAAGCTTGATTATCATCTCTTTTGCTTTTTTAGGATCAATCTCAGTCAGAGCGCTCATCGAGTTCAAGCTGTTAAAAATAAAATGAGGATTTATCTGAAACTTAAGTGATCTAAGTTCAGCCTGCGTAACAAGATTTTTTAATTCCGATTCCTTCAATGACCTTTCCTGTAACTCAGAATAGTATGAAATTAGGTAGTAGAATGAAACGACAATTGCATAAAGCATCCATCCAACAAGAAACCGCCAGAGAATAGTATGATAAAAATAGTTTTGATACTTCTCATCAAATCCTAAAATGGGAACCATCACAATGTAAATAAATAAAATCCATAATCCCGAAGAAAAAACTGCTGTAATTATATGGCTGGAAAAAACTTTTAGAAGATGGTATTGTTCTATGGAGATGTATTTGGCAGGATAGTGCCAGATGATTGTTAGTCCGCATAATAATATCGAAGAAACAATGCTCTCAACAACGGAAGCGTTTAAAGCCAGTTCAAGTCCAAAAAACAAAATAAGAAAACTGATAACAGCGAATGAAACAGAATAGAGAAGAAGAATTATTATGTTTCTGAAATTCCGTAGAATAGGATTATCTTGCATCAGTAAGGAAGCTTATAAATAAGTTTTTACTTCACCGCCGCCAAACATAGCCAATCCTTTTATATGCAGAGTCCTCGTTTGATCTATTACAACGCTTGGATTTCTGATTGCTTTATTTGAAAATCCGCCAAGCACAGAAGTTACATTTATGACAATATTCCATTCTTTTGGAAGAATGATTGTTGTCCCGCCAAAAACACAAAGTACATCTAAAACATTATCACCTTCGGCAAGCTGGCAGTTAATAAGGTTTATTTCCGATCCCCCGAATATCGCAGTGATATTTCCGCCCTGGAAGTTGTTTGAAGAAATAATTTTTTTTCCGCCTCCGAAGATTGAGACATCATCAATTTTATCTTTGTTCATTTTGGATGTGTCGGATGTAAGCTCTGAACCTGTATCTAATTTCCTTTTTTTAAGAATAATATAAATACCGAGAACAATAAAAAAGATTGGGATTATTATTCCACCATCATAATCAACCTGTGGGAAAATTCTTGGAACTAAAAACAATGCACCAACTCCACAAAGCACACCACCAAGAAATTTCTTTTCAGTATTTACGAGAACAAACAGACCTATAACAAGCATGATAAATGGCCAGGAAAAGACAACTCTTGTAAATCTGAAGTCAAGCACATTCATTGTATTCAAGAGAAATAATCCACCGAGGACAATTAATATCCCTCCCAGTAAAACCCTTTTATCTACAGTATTTTTAATTTCAGACATTTTTTGCTCCTTTAATTAAATCTCAACCAAAACCTATGTAAAAATATGAAAGCAAAAAATAAAAAATCGGTGAGTTGTGGAAAAAGCTCGGTGAAAGGGGAGGAAGCATTGTATGGGTGTATGATTGTGTGGTTTTTAAATATCCAATCATACATACAGTCATACATCCATACAAGAGTTCAGTTTGTGCTTCTAAACTTCTGCTTCAACCAAATGAGCTTCTTTAACTTTTTCGAGAGCGTGTTCAAGATCGGCGATGAGGTCATCAACACTTTCAATTCCAACTGAAATTCTAACAAGCCCATCTGTAATTCCTCCTACTAACCGAGCTTCTTTTCCCATAGAAAAGTGAGTCATACTTGCAGGATGTTGAATCAGGGATTCGACACCACCAAGGCTAACTGCTAACTGGTGAAGGTGTACTGAGTTCATAAGAATTTTTCCAGCTTCAATTCCTCCTTCAATTTCAAAAGTGATCATTCCACCGTGACCTTTATGCTGCTTTAATCCAACTTTATAATGAGGATGACTTTTCAATCCAGGGTAGCGGATGTTTTTTACAAGAGGTTGTTGCTCAAGCCATTCAGCAATTATCTGAGCACTCTCACAATGCCTTTGCATCCGGATTCCAAGAGTTTTCAATCCGCGATGTACAAGAAATGAATTGAAAGGATCAATTACTCCTCCGACCTGGTTGAGTGTTTTTCTGAAATGCTTATAAGCTTCTTCATCTTTTACAACGATAATTCCTCCGACAACATCAGCGTGACCGTTAAGGAATTTTGTTAAGCTGTGCATTACAACATCAGCACCAAGTGCAAGAGGGTTCTGCAATGCTGGACTCATAAATGTATTATCAACTACAACCTTAGCACCGTGCTTGTGTGCTATTTTGGAAATCTCTTCTATGTCCGAAATACAAAGAGTTGGGTTACCCGGCGTTTCTACGTAAACAACTTTTGTGTTTGGTTTGATTGCATTCTTTACATTTTCAATTACAGCAGTATCAACAAATGTAGTTTCAACTCCAAACTTTTTCATAATTGTATTAAGTAATGTAGTTGTGGGACCATAAACTGCAGCAGAACAAACAACGTGATCTCCTGCTGATAAAAGTGCAGCAAAAATTGTGTGAACGGCAGCCATTCCGCTTCCACAACCTAATGCTTTGTGTCCACCTTCAAGTTCTGCAATTGCATTTTCCATAGCTTCAATTGTAGGATTAAGCATTCTGGTATAAATGTAACCTTTTTCTTCTCCCGCAAATAATGAAGCGCCGTGCTGAGCAGATTTAAATTTGAATGTAGATGTTTGATAAATTGGTGGAACTACTGAACCGTATTCGTATTCATCTATTCCCGAATGAACACATTTAGTAAGAAAGTCTAGTTTAGAATGATTTTTCATTTTATCTCCCTTATTCACATAGTTATTGTAGTAAAAGAAAACTTTAAATATTAACCATACAAAATTACTAATTTTGGACGAGGAATTTGCCTGGCAATTCAATAGTATAAAGTTTTTATTAATGAGGCAATTAAAACACTATGAAGTTCAATATTATTTTTATTAAAGATTTTCATTACTTTTACGTTAAAATTTGAGGAATTAAATGTCAAAAAGGCTTAATATTATAATTGAGAAAGATGAATTTGGCTACTATGCCTACTGTCCTGATCTTGAAGGATGTCAAACCCAGGGTGATACACTTGATGAAGTGACTGAAAATATTAAAGAAGCGATAGAACTGTATTTGGAAACGCTGTCCGAATCTGAAAAGCAAAACTTAACAGCTCGGGAAATTTTGACAACGAGCTATGAGGTAACAGTTGCCTAAGTCTCCTCGTATTAAGGCAATTGACGCAGAGAAGATGCTTTTTGAAAAAGGATTTCAATTAATAAGAACTAAGGGAAGTCACAGGATATATCTTAAAGATGATAAAAGAATTGTGATCCCATTCCATAGTGGGAAAACTCTGCATCCCAAAATAATTAAACAAGTAATTAAGGCTATTGAGTAAAAATTAATTCATGTCAAAATCTTTATATTTCCACTCAAAATTTTCGCAATCATTCAATTAAGTCAAGTTCTTGAGCAAAGAAAAAGTACTAGTAACCTCAGCCCTGCCATACGCAAACGGACCAATCCATCTTGGTCACCTTAGCGGTGCTTATCTTCCTGCAGATATTTATGTCCGATACAAGAGATTAAATGGAGATGATGTTTTATACATTTGCGGGTCTGATGAGCACGGAGTTCCAATAACTATAACCGCAGATAAAGAAAAAGTTTCCCCGCAAGTAATTATTGATCGCTTTCATGAAGCAAACAAAAAGGCATTTGAAAAATTTGGGATGAGCTTTGATAATTATTCAAGAACAAGTCTTCCTATTCATCACGAAACAGCAAAAGAATTCTTCCTTGAGTTTTTTAATCGTGGACTTTTTGTTGAGAAAAAATCAAATCAATTCTACGATGAAAAAGCAAAAATGTTTTTACCTGACAGGTATGTTGAAGGAACTTGTCCAAAATGTGGAAATGAACAAGCTCGAAGTGATGAGTGTGAAAATTGCGGCTCACTTTACGATCCATCAGAACTGAAAAATCCTAAAAGTAAAGTCTCTGGTGGAACACCAACTCTGAAAGAAACAACACACTACTTTTTCCCTCTTGGTAAATACCAACCGGCACTCGAAAAGTATGTTGAAGAGATGAATAAAAAATATGGCTGGAAAGATAATGTTCTTCAATATTGCCGTGGTTGGTTTAAAGATGGATTGAAAGATCGGGCAATTACCCGTGATCTTGATTGGGGAGTTAAAGTTCCGGTTGATAGTGCAGCTGGAAAAGTAATTTACGTTTGGTTTGAAGCAGTGCTTGGTTACATCTCTTCGACAAAAGAATATTCTCAGATAAAAAATCAGCCGGAACTATGGAAAAAATATTGGCAGGATGTTAACACTAAGTACATTGCATTCATTGGAAAAGATAACGTTGTCTTTCATACAATTATCTTTCCGGCAATTTTGATGGCATGGAATGAAGGAAGCAAAGAAAAATATTGTCTTCCTCAGAATGTTCCCGCCAATGAGTTCCTGAATTTTGAAGGAAAAAAATTTTCAAAAAGCCGCGGATGGGGAATTGATGTTGATGAGTTCTTAAATATTTTTCCTGCTGATTTGTTACGATACACTCTTGCTGCAAATCTCCCTGAAACCCGTGACACAGATTTTTACTGGAAAGAATTTCAGCTTAGAAATAACAGCGAGCTGGCAGATATTCTTGGAAATTTTATCAATCGTACATTCACTTTTCTTCATAAGCATTTTGATGGGAAAGTCCCAGCACGAGGCAAACTTGAAAAAATTGATGAAGATATGCTGAATGAAATCGGAGGATATCCAAATCGTGTAGCAGAGCTTTTTGAAAAATTCAAAATTCGTGATGGTGTTAATGAAATTATGAATCTTGCTCGTGACGGCAATAAATATTTTAATGATTCTGAACCCTGGGTCACTGTCAAATCTAACAAAGAAAAATGCGGGACAACTTTGAATATTTGCTTGCAGGCTATTTATACTCTGGCAGAACTGTTTTATCCTGTTTTACCATTTTCTTCCGAAAAGCTGTTTAAAATGCTGAAAGCAAAGCCTGTTGAGTGGAAAGAAAGCGGTAAATCCTTTTTGAAAGAAGGACATCAAATAAATAGTGCAGAAATATTATTTCCCAAAATAGAGGACGAAGTGATAGAAGAACAAGTATCAAAACTCGGCAACCCCGAAACAGAGATTGAAAAAAAACAAGACGAGTTAATTTCCTATGATGATTTTATGAAAACCAAGCTGAAGGTAGCTGAGATTTTGAGTGCAGAAAAAATTGCAAAAAGTAAAAAGCTGATGAAGCTTAAAGTAATGCTTGATGACGGTGAAAGGCAATTAGTTGCAGGAATTGCAGAGCATTATAACCCGGAAGATTTGATAGGTAAAAAAGTTGTGGTTGTAGCAAATCTTCAGCCGGCAAAGTTGATGGGTGAAGAATCCAATGGTATGATTTTAGCCGTTGATAAAGAACCCGGAGGTTTGCAAGTTTTGGTTGTTGATGATTCTGTAAAAGTTGGAACAAGAGTTAAATAAAATTTTCAAAAAATATTATAAAGGTATATAATGAAGTATCTGACCATTTTTGTAATTCTTTTTACCGGAATGTTGTTTGCTCAATCTTCGGTTGAAAAGTTCACGCCACAATTAAATAAAGTGATTGAAAATTCAAACCAATCAGAACAATTATTAGTTTGGATTTTTTTTAATGACAAAGGAAATGAAACTCAAAACTATTTTCAGAAACCTTCTACAGTTGTGAGTGAGAAATCTCTTAAAAGACGTGCAAAAGTTTTAAGTGAAGATAAATTAATATCCAATAATGATTTACCGGTTAATCAAAATTATGTTGATCAATTAAAATCACTGGGTTTTCAATTGAAACAAAAAACGAAATGGTTCAACGGTGTAAGCGGATGGATTAAAGCAAATCAACTTCCACAAATCGCAGTTCTGCCGTTTGTAAAGCAAATGGATATTGTTTACAGATTCCGATCTGATAAGTTTGAAGAAGAAACTTTGAATGATAACTCTGAAGAGTTGAATCAAAATCTTTCAAAACCTGAAGGAACATACAGCTTTAATTATGGTCAATCGCTAACTCAGCTTAATATCAAATTACAGTTCCCCAGGTTCATGATCTTGGTTATACCGGAAATGGAGTTACAATCTGTATGATGGATGCCGGTTTTGATCGCTGGACTACTCACCAGGTTTTTGATTCAATGAATGTTATAGCAACCTGGGATTTTGTTAATGGTGACCCTGATGTGGAAAATGGTAACGATATGGGTCATGGCTCACACGGAACGAACACTTTGTCACTGATCGGTGGCTTCTATGAAGGTCAACTTAATTGGTCCTGCTTTTGATGCCGATTTTATTCTTGCAAAAACAGAAAATACTGATAGCGAAACTCCAATTGAAGAAGATAACTGGATAGCGGCAATGGAATGGGCTGATAGTATTGGTGTTGATATAACATCCACATCACTTGGCTACATAGATTTTGATCCTCCATATCCAAGCTATACCTGGGAAGATATGGATGGAAATACAGCTCGTATAACCAATGGTGCTGATTACGCAGTCAGCCTTGGAATTTTTGTTGTTAACTCTGCCGGTAATGAAGGATCACATCCCTCACATAATACACTTGGTGCACCCGCCGATGGGGACAGCGTAATGGCCATTGGTTCAGTAACCAGCAGTGGTAACAGATCAAGCTTTAGCAGTGTTGGTCCAACTGTTGATGGGAGAATTAAACCAGACCTAATGGCAATGGGCTCAAATAATTACATAGCATGTTACAGTCTAATAACACCTGTTATGAGTAATGGCGGTGGAACATCTTATAGCTGCCCATTGACTGCAGGTGCTGCGGCTTTGTTGCTTGAAGCTGATCCAAGCTTAACACCAATGCAATTAGCAGCATTTTTGAAAAATACAGCATCACAAAGTACGAATCCTGATAATCTATATGGCTGGGGAATTGTAAACACCTATTCGGCGCTTCAATCTCTATTAACAGGTGTAAATAATACAAATCAGCATCCTGAAGATTTTTATCTATTACAGAATTATCCTAATCCGTTTAATCCATCAACAAAAATTCGTTTCGCGGTTCCAGAAAAGTCCAGTGTGAAAATTTATTTACACGATATTCTTGGAAGCGAAATTGCGGTTATTTTGGATGAAGAAGTTAATCCAGGAGTTAAAGAAATTGAGTTAAATGGAAGTAATCTGGCAAGCGGAGTTTACCTCGTAAGAATGGTAGCAAACAATTATCAGCAAACAATCAAAATTTCACTCCTAAAATAAATTTTTGTGCCTGATCCGGTGAATAATCTTGCCGGGTCAGGCTCAATTTCCCTTGATTTTCAGATACGCAATAGCTAAAATTCCTATCTCATTTTTTAGAAATTTTCAGGAGAATAGGTACTATGCGTTTTAATCGTTTTATACAAGCATTTCTTTTAATTCTTTTTATTCAGATAGTTGCATTTATAAACATTCCTGCCCAGGTTGTAGCTGAGTTCGGCAGCTACGAGGTTACTCTCGATGAGTTTGAACACGCTTACGCCAAGAATGTTGGTGGTTGGGAAAATGCAATGAAACAGGAAGTGTCAGACTACAAAAACTTTCTGGATCTCTATGTTAAATTCAAAATGAAATTACGCGATGCTCAGGTAAGAGCGTATGATCAGGATTCTAATCTGATGAACGAGCTTAAAGATTACCAAAGACAGGTTGGAGTTTCTTATATACTTGAAAAGAAAATAAACGAGCCCGGGATAAAACAGCTTTATGAAAGACGAAAAGAAGAGTTTAGAGTTAGTCACATTATGATAAGACCCGATACTCTTGGTGATGAAGGAGCGAGGAATAAAGCTCAAGCTATATTAGATAGTATTAAGAATGGTCAATCATTTGAGAAAATGGCTATTAAACATTCTGATGATAAATTTTCAGGTATCAATGGTGGAGACATTTATTATATAACTGCAGGATTACTTCCCTACGAGTTCGAGGATCCGATGTATACTCTTAAAGCTGGTGAGATTTATCCGGATGTCGTAAAAACGAGATTTGGTTATCATTTGATAAAAGTTACCGAAAGACAGCATCGCTTTCCAAAAATACAAGCAAGCCACATACTGATTGGCTTTCATAATGCGGAAGGTAATATTGATACTGCAGCAGCAAAAATAAAAGCTGAATCGGTTATGGCTGAATTAAAAGCAGGGGCATCATTTGAAGAATTAGTTGAAAAATATTCTGATGATCCTGGTTCCAAAGAAAAGGGTGGAGACCTTGGATATTTTGAAAGAAGAATGATGGTTAAAGAATTTGATGAAGTTGCTTTCAAAATGGAAGTCGGTCAAATATCGGGTCTTGTGCAAACTAATTTTGGTTATCATATAATCAAGCTAACCGATAAAATGGATACTCAGCCTTATGAGACTGAATACGAAAGCCTGAAAAGTATGTTCAGTAAGCAAAGGTATCAGCACGAGAGAGAAGTTTTAATCGATGGTCTTAAGAAAAAATATGATTTTAATATTGATGAAGACGTTCTGAATATGTTCGTAGAAAAAAGTGATTCTTTAAGATTTGGAATGGTTCATCCAAAATATGATGAGATTTCCGGCAGCGTTTTATTCTCTTATGCAAAGAAACCAACTACTATCGGAGCTTTTCTTGAAGCCGCTAACAGTAATTCCAAAATAACTGCAAAGCCGATGGATGATGCTGTTGAAGTTACAAATGCAATTAACATACTTGCTGAAGATATGCTGCTTGAAGAAGAGGCAATGAATCTTGATAAAACTGATCCGGAGTTTGCACAGCTAATGCAGGATTACAGAGACGGTATTTTCATTTTTAAGATTCAGGAAGAAGAAGTTTGGAACAAAGTAAAAATAGACAGTGCTGATGTCTATAATTATTGGAACTCAAACAAAGAAAAATATTCCTGGCCTGACAGAATAAGCTTCAGCGAAATATTTTCTACAAAAGATTCTCTTATCCAAAGTTACTATTCTATGCTGAAGGACGGAGTATCATTCGATTCACTTGCTGCACTTTATACCGAACGGTCAGGAAAGAAAAAAGATAGCGGACACTATGAATTGCAGTCTGTAGAGTATTCTGAATTTTATAAAGAAGCGAATAAAATTTCGAATGTTGGTTCATACACAGAACCAGTAGTATTCTCAGGCGGATACTCAATCTTTAAACTTAATGAAAGACAACCGGCAAGAATTAAAACCTTTGAAGAGGCCAAAGCCGAAGTTTCTGGTGAATACCAGGAAATGCTAAGTAAAAAACTTGAGAATGATTACCTGACAAGCCTTGATAAGAGATACAAGCCCAAAATGAATTATGATAATCTTCAAAATGCTTTTAAGCAGGAATAGAATAATTGAGGGAATAATATTCCCTCTCTTTATTTTCGGAGCTTGTACTCAACCAGAGAAACCGGATTCTTATGTCGCCAGAGTGAATAATTCATATCTTACTGAAGCCGAGTTCAGCGAGTTGGTTGACTCACAAACTGTGTCGGAAAAAACCAAAACTCTGGTCATTAAAAACTGGGTGAAGCAGGAAATACTTCTTCAGGAAGCCATTAAGAAAGGCATAACTGAGTCTAATGAATTTAAAAGAACAGTTGAAAATTCAAGACGACAATTAGCCTCATCCCTTGTTCTTCAGGATTTTGCCGCTTCCTCTCAACCGGTTGTTACAAATGAAGAACTTGAAAATTATTACAATGAAAATAAATCAAGTTTCCGTATTCCCTTCAATGCATATTATTTAAATCGAATAAATTTTTCTAACAGTGAATCCGCAGTAATGTTCCGCACGGAGTTGATGATTAACGGGTGGACTTTAGCACTAAATAAATTCTCTAATGATTCATCCATAATTAATTTCGAAAGTGCAATTCTCATCTCAGAGCAGAATATTTATCCCATACGGTTATTACGCATCCTTGAAGGACTTTACCCACTTGAAATTAGCATTGTCATTCCCGATGAGAGAGGTTATTATACGGTTGTGCAGCTTCTGGATAATTATTTGGCACAATCTATTCCACCCCTCGAAGCTGTAAAAACTGAAGTTGAAAGAAGATATAAATCGGCGTTAACTGAGTTAGCCATTGAAAACTACATTAACGATTTATATTCTCTCAGTGAAATAGAAATAAATTAGTGATAAACAATATGTCCTTAAAGATTTTTAGTGTATTAATTTTAATTGCAGGATGTCTATTTGCGCAGTCAGGTGTGATTGATAAGGTTGTTGCAGTTATTGATAATGAAATCATACTTCAAAGTGAGCTCGATTTTCAGGCCACTGTATATGCTTCGCAGCGCGGGATGGATCCTAAATCTCCTGAACTTAGAAATCAACTTCTCAACGCTATGATTGATGAAAAGCTGGTTTATGCTCAGGCTGAACTTGATTCCATTGTGGTTTCCGATGCAGAAGTAGCTCAACGAATAGAATACCAGATTTCGGTTTTGAAGCAGCAATATGGTTCAGAAGCAAGTATTGAAACAATGTATGGGATGAGTCTCGAAAAAATTAAAAGAGAACTGCGTGATGATGTAAGAAAAAATTTGATGGTTCAAAGGTTGCGTGAAAAGAATTTTGCGCCTGTTGAAGCATCGCGTCGGGAGGTAGAAGAATTTTACCAGAATTATAAAGACAGCCTTGGTATGATTCCCGAGAAGCTTAGAATTTATCACATCTTCAGAAATCCTAAAACAACTGACAGGCTCAAAAATCAGTATCGCGATTTTGCTCAGGCAGTACTTGATTCAATAAAACAGGGTGCAAACTTTGAGGAAATGGCTAAGAAATATTCCGAAGATCCCGGAAGTAAAGCTTATGGAGGCGATCTCGGTTTTGTCAAGAAAGGTGTATTCTATCCGCAGTTCGAGGCGGCGGCATATGCTCTCGAAGTCGGTCAGCTTTCGGATGTAGTTGAGACTCCAGTAGGTTATCATATTATTGAACTGCTGGAAAGAAGAGGAGAATCAATTCGCACACGGCACATTCTATTTAAATTTAAAACTGATGAAGGTGCTGACCTTGAAGCAATCGAATTTCTTACAGAACTTAGGGACAGTGTTGTAAAAGAAGTTAATACTTTTCAGCATTATGCAAAAAGATACAGCGAAGATAAAGAAACGGCTCCGTTCTCCGGTGACCTCGGAACATTCTACATTAACCAGCTTGATAAAAATTTGCTTGATGTTGTATCGAAGATGAAACAAGGCGAAATCAGCTTTCCGAAGAGAATAGACTATGGACAGGGAATTTATGGATATCATATCGTTTATCTTCAATCAAGGGTTCCTCAGCATCCTGCAAGTCTTGAAGAAGATTATGCTGAATTAAAAAGACTTGCTGATGAATACAAAAAGCAAAAGCAGTACGAAACCTGGGTTGCATCTCTAAGAGATAAAATCTATTGGGAAGTAAGGCTTTAAGTAAGATTAAAGATAAAAGTCAAAAGAAAAAAGCCTGTCACAATTAGAATAATTGTGACGAGGTCTCGTTTCGTAAAGCGAAACGGATAAAAAGATTAAAGTAGTTCGCTGAAAGCGGAAAGAATAAATTTTTTAATAAATCAGCTATCCGGTATCAAGAATCCGATAACTGACATCAAGAAAAAAGGAATTAAGTTTGAAAGAAAATCCCGCCGGACAAAAAGATGTAGAGCTTGTTGAAAAGCTTTCCGAAAAAGTTAAAAAAGTAAAATCTGAAATTGCAAAAGTTATTGTTGGTCAGGATGACATAATTGATCAGCTTTTAATTTCACTTTTTTCAAGAGGGCATTGTTTGCTCGTTGGAGTTCCCGGACTTGCAAAAACACTTCTTATAAAAACTGTTTCGGAAGTTTTGGATTTGAAATTCAGCAGGATACAGTTCACTCCCGATTTAATGCCGAGCGATATTACCGGAACAGAAATAATTGAGGAAGATGCTGTTAGTAAGAAAAGAAATTTTAAATTTATATCCGGACCGATCTTTGCCAACATCATTCTTGCAGATGAGATCAACAGAACACCTCCTAAAACCCAAGCAGCACTTCTTGAAGCAATGCAGGAAAATAAAGTGACCGCTGCAGGAGTTACTTATCAATTGCCGCAGCCGTTCTTTGTTCTTGCAACACAAAATCCTATTGAGCAGGAAGGAACTTATCCATTACCTGAAGCACAGCTTGACAGGTTTATGTTCAACCTTTGGCTTGATTATCCTTCCTTCAAAGAAGAAATAAGAATTGTTGAAACCACCACGAGTGAATACAAAGCAAAGCTTGATAAAGTTTTAAATGCAAATGAAATACTTGAATTCCAGGAGCTTGTGCGAAAAGTTCCTGTTGCAGATAATGTTATTGAGTTTGCAGTTAAAGTCGCGAATATGACTCGCCCGACAAATGGAAACTCTCCTCAGTTTATTAAGGACTGGATTACCTGGGGTGCTGGTCCGAGAGCTTCTCAATATATGATACTTGCTTCCAAAACCCGTGCAGTAACCCAGGGCAGATTCACACCAAACATTGATGATGTTAAAATCGCAATGCTTCCTGTTCTTCGCCACAGAATTATCACCAACTTCAGTGCTGAAGCTGATGGAATAAAATCTACTGATGTGATTGATAGGTTGAGTAAAGAAGTTTAAAGTTTTTCCATTTATTGATTGCCGATCACCAACCATAAGTTGCTTCCAACAAATATTATTTCTATAATACACTAACTTTTATTTTCTAACTAAGTGATGGGAAGTGAAATGAAAGAGTTTATAGAATTTATTGCCAAAAAACTTGTTGATCATCCTGACAAAGTAATCGTCGAGGAAAGCACTCCTGATGAAAACACGATAGCACTCACCCTAAAAGTTGATAAAAGCGATATCGGTAAAGTGATCGGCAAAAAAGGAAATACTGTGAATGCTATGCGAGCTTTGTTAATTGCTCTGGGAGGGAAAGAACACCATAGAGTCACATTGGAAATATTCGCTCCTGAGAAGAAACCTGAAGAATAATGGAGAATAGATTCGCAAAAAACAAACTGATTAAACCATAATTTTATTGAAGCTAATAAGCTTACTTTTAATGCAGCAATGAATTTGAAAATTATTATTATCTAAAACGGAATGAACAAATGACCGACTTTGAATTGAAAATGCAGGACAGTATTACAGTAGAGACAATATCAAAAACTATTCTTGATGAAACAGCTAAGTGGGGATTTAAACCTTCTGATTACATGTCACTTGTTAATGGCTTACTGGATTTGTCATTGATCAATCCTCCCCAAAATGATTCAAAAGAAATTACTGGCGAAAAGCCACAACGAAGCAAGCTGAAGTTTCCTCTCCAAAGTAAGCAAGTACAAATTAGATTGTTAAATAAAGATACCGATTACACCATAGTTCAGGATTGGTTAAAAGATGAAGCCGGGCGATGGTTCTTATTGTCCCGATCATCGTCAAGCAGCAAAACTTTGCAAGAATTGCTTGAAGATAAAAGAAACATATTCGGGATTATTTCATTGCCGGATTCAACACCTATTGGACTTATGGGGTTTTTAAACTATGATCAAAATAATCACAAAGCAGAAATGCGAAAATTAATTGGTGCAGAAATACATCGGGGTAAAGGTTACGCAAAAGAAGCAACTATGTTATGGATTCAATATGGCATCAACAATTTAGGATTAAAGAAAATATATCTTAATACAATCGAAAATAACATCAGGAATCTTACCTTAAATAAGGAGCTTGGCTTTCAGATAGAAGGCATTCTGAGAAAAGAGTTTATTATAAATAATGAATATTATGATGTCATCAGGATGGGATATATTGTTGAGGATTAGTAAGTCCGCTTACTTGCTAATGTCTTCTGTTCCTCACTATGGGACCATCACCAATTCAGGGCGGAGCTTTTTTACTAAACTCTCGCAATCTTATATTCTCTTCGCGAATAATCCACTAGAAAATTTAAGTCTTGTTTACGGCGTTATCCTTTACAATTATTACTTCTATCATATCATACCAACAATATTTCCTTCATCGTCATAATCTACTACAACACCATCTGACACTTCTTTTGAATGAAAACTTGTTTTAGTATTGAATCTCTTTTTTTTTTTTTCTGCAATCTTATAATTCTTCTTTGCGAAGTAAATCTCTTTCGAGAAGGTTTTAATTACTGTAGCAACCGGTACTGCGAGCAGCATCCCGAATAATCCAAATAATATTCCGCCGCTTATGATTAGAAGAATTATTACAATCGGATGCATATCAACACTCTTACCAAAAACATACGGCTGCACAAAACCGTTATCTAATGTGTATGTAATTAAAACTACCAGCAGTATGAGCGGAACTTGTGAAAAGTCTCCGTACTGAACTATCGAAACAATTATTGCAGGAATACCACCGATGATTGGACCCAGGTAAGGAATGAGATGTCCAAGTCCGGCAATGACGCCAAGTGGTAGAGCATTTGGTACACCAATAAAATAAAATCCGAAACCAATCATCGCTCCAACAAAAGTTGCGTCGAATATCCAGGCTCTTACGAATAAGCCAAGTCGCAGGGTTACTTTTTTCAGAACGTAATAGGACATTTCAAAATATTTATTTGGAATTGTTTGAAGCAGACCCTGCAAAATTCTTCTATTATCTTTAAGCAGAAAAAAAGTTATAAATGGAACAATTACCAGCACAGCAATTACTGATACAATACTTGAGAGTAAAGAAGAAACACTGTCGAAAATGTTCACCAGTTGAGAAGTGATAAGAGATTCAACCCGGTGAGTAAGATCTCCGGCTTTAAGGAAGGGAACATAATGCAGCAACGTAATTTCCAGCGCTTTAATTTCTTCGGCAAATGAAAATCCTTCCAGTGCACTTATTAATTGATTCAATTGAAAAACGAATTTGGGAATAATTATGGATAAGCTGAAGTAAATGATGAATCCAAATATTCCGAAAATAATTAATGTAGAGGTTAGCCGGTTGAAACCTCTTCCTTCAAGCAAAGCAACAAACGGTGCTAATATAAAAGCAAGTAGAATTGCCAGGGCAAGGATGATCAGAATTTCGGTTAGTAAATAAACCAGGTAAAGAAAAATTATTGCGGCTGCAATCCACAGAAAAAATTTAGTAACGTTGTTGTAAGTAGAATCTGCCATAGGGTAAAAAGTAATTAATTTACAGCTTCAATTCTTCTGATTCCCGGCACCTGATTCATCAAGGCTCTTTCAATGCCTGCACGCAAAGTTAGAGTTGACATCGGACAATTTTCACAATCACCTGTTAGCTTCACTTTCACTATTCCATCTTCGGATACTTCAACAAGTTCAACGTCTCCGTTGTCTGCCTGCAGAAAGGGTCTGATTGATTCAAGAGCTTTTAAGATTTCTTCTTTCATCGACATTAGTAATTCAAGGTATGTAAATCTAATGAAAATTTTGAATTAGTTATTGTTATATCCCTGAACTTGCCGCCCTTGGCGAGCCTCGCCTTCAGCGGGTTTCAGGGTCTTTAACTGTAACGAAAGATGCCGAAACGATAAATAAATATTTATTTATCTATCAATCTCCCACGGTGTATTTATAGTATAATATATTATGTTTACAAATATCTAACTTTTATGTAGTTATGTTATTTATCTTTTTATGTCTTTGCTGGGATAAATATATATATAATAAAAAAAAAAAAAAGATTTATATAAATAAGACATAGTTTTAGGAAGTTTTTGGATTATTAATTGTAATATTTGTTTAAAATTATAAATTAAATTATTAAGTATTTTAAAGTTTTAGGATTTAGTTTCTTTATTATTTAAATTAAATTTTTAAAAGCCTGCCTGCCGGACAGGCAGGTTCGGCATTAAAAACTAATCATCATCCCCAAGTAATATTTCAACTTTCCCCGGTGCATTTAGATTCCTGATGTTCACCCGTTCAGTCAGGTTTCGTGAAATATCCATAATAATATCAGCTTCATTTGAATCGGGAATATCAAAAACAATCGGTATTCCTTTGTCTCCGCCTTCTCTGATTTGAGGATTTATTGGAATGCCTCCAAGGAAAGGAACATTTAATTCTTTCGAAACTCTCTCACCGCCGCCTGTTCCGAAGATGTCGTACCGGTTTTTAGTATCAGGGGCAATGAAGTAACTCATATTTTCAATTAAACCGAGAACAGGAACATTCACTCGCTCAAACATCTTTAAAGCTTTTCTTGCATCAATGAGTGAAACTTCCTGCGGCGTTGTAACAATAACAGCTCCTGTAAGAGGAATAGTTTGTACAAGAGTTAACTGAATATCACCTGTTCCGGGAGGCATATCAAAAACAAGATAATCAAGTTCACCCCAGGCAACATCGGTCATAAATTGTTTAATAGCTCCGCTTGCCATTGGACCGCGCCAGATAATCGGAGCGTTGTCATCAACCAATAATCCGATTGAAATCATCTTCAAGCCAAAAGCTTCAATTGGAATTAATCGAACTTTACCATCATCCTGAATTACATTTGGTTTTTCTTTAACGCCAAGCATAAGTGGAATACTTGGACCATAAATATCTGCATCAATTAGTCCGACACTTGCACCATCTTTAGCAAGTGCAACTGCAAGATTTACAGCAACTGTGCTTTTACCAACACCGCCTTTACCGCTGGCAACTGCAATTGTGTTTTTTACTCCCGGAAGTACTGCTTCTTTCTTCGGATCTTTATGTGTTGAAATTGTTGATACTCTTTGCTGCACATTCAGATGAATATCGTCAAGCTCAGGAAATTCTTTCTTTATGACGTCAGCGATTATGTTATAGTCAAAATTTGTTTCTTTGTTTAGAGCGGGGATTGAAATATCAACCGTAAGAGAATTCCCTTCACGCTCTATTTTTTTTATTGAATTGAGCGTTAATGAGTTCTTGTTGAAATTTTTATCTTCAATTTTTTTTATGGCAGTAAGAATACCGCTTTTAGTTATTTCAGGCATAGCTTTATACGAATTTAATTTATGGATTATTAAAAAGAATTACTTAAAAGATAAACAATTAGTGGAAGAGAGGAAGTTCCTTTGTGAGTCTCTTTTTTAAGATTTTACCATTTGTCCTGAATTTTTATCAACCTGTTTCATAAGCCATTCCTGGCTGTTCAAAGGTTTGGCTCCATTCAATGGAACAACCATTTTGTAAGTCATATCCGGTAAAAGTGTACGTGCTTTCTGATTATCCTTAAGAGCAGCTTTCATTAAAGTCTTCATCACATCATTTCTGATTTTTTCATTCTCAATTGGGAATAAAGTTTCAACTCTTCCGTCAAGATTTCGCTGCATCATATCGGCACTGCCCATATACATTTCTTCTTTTCCATCATTAAAGAAATAAAATACTCTGCTGTGCTCGAGGAATCTTCCGACAATGCTTCTTACTTTTATGTTTTCACTTAATCCTTCAACACCGGGAACAAGACAGCAAATTCCACGAACAATCAGTTCAATTTTCACACCTTCATTAGAAGCCTCGTACAAAGCACTGATAGTTTGGGGATCAACGAGCGAATTCATCTTCCAGATTATTTTTGCGTCTTTACCTGCTTTCACATTTTCAATCTCACGAAAAACTTTCTCAAGCATCTTTTCACGCATATTTACAGGTGAAACGAAAAGTTTTCTGTATTCTTTTTGTTTTGAATAACCTGTTAAAAAATTGAAGACATCAGAAACATCCGAGCAGATATCTTCATCGCAGGTGAAGAGACCAAGGTCAGTATAAATTTTAGCAGTTATTGCATTGTAGTTACCGGTTGCAAGGTGCACATATCTTTTTACACCATCAAATTCTTTTCTAACAACAAGAGTCATCTTTGCGTGAGTCTTTAATCCAACCAATCCATAAACAACATGAGCACCTGCTTTTTCAAGTTCACGCGCCCAGAAAATATTATTCTCTTCATCAAATCGTGCTTTAAGTTCAACCAATACAGCAACCTGCTTACCTCTTATAACGGCTTCAATAAGAGCTTTAACAATTGGTGAATCCGCGCCTACTCTGTAAAGTGTCTGTTTGATTGCCAGCACTTCGGGATCTCTTGCGGCCTGCCTGATAAATTCAATTACAGGAGTAAAGGAATGATAAGGATGGTGAAGCAGAATATCTTTCTGTTTAATGGTTGTAAAAATATCTTCTTCAGTTTCAAAAACTTTTGGTACAACCGGATAGAATGGTTTATCTTTTAGCTGATGCAATGGCAGCTTGTAAAGAACCATCACATCGCTAAGACCAATAGGTCCATCAGAAATATGGACATCTTCACGTTTAATTCTTAAATTTTCCATCAAGGTATCGAGCATATATTCGGGCATGCTGCTTTCAACTTCCAACCGAACAACCTGACCAAATCTTCTTTGGCGAATGTTCTCTTCAATTACCCGAAGCAGATCATCTGCTTCATCTTCCTGAAGCTCGATGTCTGTATCACGAGTTACCCGAAATTTATGGGCTTCAACTACTTCAACACCCTGGAAAAGTAAATCCAGATTTGCTCGTATCAAATCTCCGAACCAGACAAACTTTGCTTCGAATCCTCCATTATTATTCGGCTTTCTATTCGGATTAATTATATCATCAACCGGTAATAATCTTGGAAGTGTGTTTGGCACTTTGACTCTCGCAAAATGTGTATCACCTTTCGGGTTTCGAATGAGCACTGCAAGATTTAAACTCAGATTGGAGATGTATGGAAAAGGTCTTCCCGGATCGAAAGCAAGCGGAGTCAGAATCGGGTAAATTTCTTTCTTAAAATATTCCCGGAGTTTTATTTGTTCATCCTCTGAAAACTCTACGATTTTTTGAACGAAAATTTTACTCTCTTTTAATGCAGGAACAATTTCATTATTCCAGTACTTGTTTAATTGCTCAAGCATAGGACGCAAAGATTTGTCAATTTTCTGAACTTGCTCTAAAGGAGTTAAGCCATCAATAGTTGGCTCGAGAATGTTTGCGGCAATCTGTTCCTTCAAACCGGACACACGGATCATATAAAATTCATCAAGGTTTGAGAAGAAAATGGAAATGAACTTAACTTTTTCTAAAAGAGGAAGTTCCGGATTAAGAGCTTCTTCCATCACTCTTCGGTTGAATTCTACCCAGCTTAAGTCCCTGTTAAAAAAGTTCTTTGGCTCTTTGTATTTTTTGAGTATTTCTTTACCGGTCATCTTAATAATTCTTTCTAAACGGGCACAAATATAATATAAATACAATCTATATGCCG
>JAXHLB010000030.1:0-124776 GCA_034522695.1 Ignavibacteriaceae bacterium
TCCTATCAACCTGTCTTGTTAAATCAGGACTGATTACTTCCCAAGTGTTTCCTTTGTCATCACTTCTGAAAACTTTGTTTGCTGCTGCGTAAAGTCGGTTTGCGTGCGGACTAAGAATTAACGGAGTATCCCAATTCCATCGATACGGTATTTCATCTTTACCCTCCTGCTGTTTTATGCTGACTGTTTCCCCCGGGATTGCAAATCGTGTCTGGTTAGTCCGCCATACTGCCATTGGCAATAAATTATATTTGGATTATCAGGATCTGTTACCGCTTCATAACCATCACCGCCAACGAGTGGAATATAATCAGCATTAACAATTCCTTCTTCATTTATCGTTCGTCGATGGAACAATCATACTATTGTTGTCCTGTGTTCCACCCATCACACGATAAAATGGCTCGTGGTTATCTACACTTACTCGATAGAATCGAGTTATGTGCAAATTATTTTCTAAATGAAAAGTCATTCCGCCATCTAAAAGTTTCATAGATTCCGCCATCGCCTCCAATTAGAAAGTGATTTGCATTGTTTGAATTGATCGATAGACCGCGTGATCATCAACATGTCTTCCTTTTGTTGAAATCGGTGTAAATGTTTTTCCTTCGTTGGTTGTAATCTGCGAAGATCTCTGAGCAGATAGACTTTGTTTACTTCCAACAGGATCGCAGAATATTTCACTGTAGATATTGTGGACTGGAGGCTTTCAAATTCGTTCGATTTTTTCCCAGGTCACACCACGATTTGTTGTTCTAAAAAATCCGCTTTTATCTTCAGCAGCTTCAATTATAGCGTAAATGTAATCAGGATTTACAGGAGATATTGCCAGTCCTATTCTTCCAATATCACCGGTTGGTAAGCCGTTTGTCAATTTGTTCCATGTTTTTCCTGCATCTGTTGATTTATGAATTCCACCTTCAGGACCGCCGTTCAGTAATGTCCAGAACGTGCCTTCTTCTCTGGTATGATGCCGCATAAAGTTACATCCGGGTCTCTTGGATCCATAACAACATCGGTAACACCTGTGTTTTGGCTGATGTAAAGAACAGAATCCCCACGTTGCGCCGTAGTCTATTGATTTATATAAGCCTCTGTCACCGCCCGGTCCCCACAATGGACCTTGTGCTGCAGCGTAAATTACTTTTGAATCTCTTGGGTCGATTAAAATTTTTGCAATATGTTCTGATTTTTTTAATCCGATATTACTAAAGCTTTTCCCGCCGTCTTCTGAACGGTAAAGACCATCACCCCAGGAAACGCTTCGCTGACTGTTATTCTCTCCTGTTCCAACATACACAACGTGAGTGTTTTTCGGATCAATAGTTACGCAGCCGATTGAGTGTGAACCGTAGAGTGTCAAATATTGGCTCCCAGTTGTCCCCGAAGTTGTGGTCTTCCAGACATTACCGCAGGCAACGGCAACATAGTACTCGTGAATGTTGTTTGGATTAACTGCAAAATCAGTTATTCTGCCTGAAGTAACTGCCGGACCAATTGACCTGAATTTTAATCCATTAAATGTTGAAGATTTGTAAGGACTTTTGTCTTCTTCTTTATCCTGTGAAAGAACCGAATAAGTGAACAAAGATATGATGAACAGAATGAAGAGTAATTTTTTAGTCATTATAACACCTGATTATTTTTTGTGGAAAGAAATGATTCGATTTTGATTTTCTATATGAAACTACATAACAAAAATAATAGATACACGACAAGTAATACAATTTTATTTTGATGAATGGAATCTATATTGCAGTTAATTGGTTTACGGAATTATATATCTTAGTGACAATATTCAAATAACAATAAGAGGAATAATAATGCAAATAAAAGATTCAACATTTCTTGTTACGGGCGGAAGCCTGGGCATAGGTAAAGCAACAGCAAAACTATTAATTGAAAAAGGCGGCAAAGTTGCAATAACTGGTCGAAATAAATCAAGACTTGAAAAAGCAGCAAAAGAAATAGGTGCTTTTCCTATTCACGCTGATGCTGGTAAACCAGATGATATCAAAAAAACTTATGATGAGTTTTTAAAGGAATTCAAAAAGCTTGATTGCCTGATTAACAATGCAGGCATCGGAGGCAAATGGGATCAGGTATTCGATCTTGATCTGGATGATTTTATGAATGTCTACTCAGTGAATGTTTTCGGTGCAGCTTTAATGACAAAATATGCTGCCAATCTTTTTAAGAAACAGAATTATGGAAACATAATTAATATTTCCTCAACAGCCGGAACAAAAGGTTATGCGAATGGAACTGTGTATGCCTCTTCCAAATTTGCTTTGCGCGGGATGACACAATGCTGGCAGGCTGAATTGAGAAAATATAATGTGAGAGTAATACTTGTTAATCCAAGTGAAGTGCTAACTGCATTCGGTGATGATGAAGGAAGAAGAAAAGGAAAGAAGTCTCAAACAAGTTGCGGAGTTTTGAAATTGCACACACAATAGTTTCAACCCTGGAAATGGATGACAGAGGATTTATTCCTGAAGTTAGTGTTTGGGCAACTAATCCTTTTTAAGGCAAATTTTTTTTCTCATTTCTGACTTCGAAATTCCTTGCTTGCCACGGATTCAGACTTGTTCAATATTCGTTATTAAATTGAATAACGAACATCGATTAACGAATGTTGAAGTTAGAAGTTTTTCACTCTCCCCTTTGGGGAGAGATGGAGAGGGGCTTTCTTATTCAGGTATTGCCGGCGACGGCCTGATATTTCTTCTGGTTTCTGTTTCATCTGATCCGTTGTCTTTTTGATAACCAGCATCTATCTCAGAAATGAACCAGAACTTTATATTGTTGAACTCAGGTGGTATTTCTCCCATATCCCAATTTGGATAAGTTGTTTCGAGGAAATAATATTTCTTCCCGTTAGCAGTTAAGAAATTTCCCCGGCCATTTACTTTTATTCCAAGCATAGCATGTTTGTAATTGTAACTCCAAAGCATTGCACAGTCAACTCCCATCTTTTCCAGAATAACATAAAGCAATAATGCCTTTGAATCACAATCGCCAAATCGGTAAGCAATTGTACCGAGCGGTGGAAAGAGATCGAGCACACCTCCCGGTCTTTCGTACTGTATGTTTTGCACAAAGGTGATTACAAAATGAACTCTATCTCTCAAATCAAAATTTTCTTCAACAAATATTTTATTGAAACCGTCAAGTACCGGTTTCATCTGAAGAGAAGATTGGTAATAAATTCTCCGATAGACTTCAGCCCATACAACTCTTGATTCAGTAATTGGGTCGGAGTAATTCCTTTCTAGTCCAAGTTCTTTATAGCTCATTGAGGCTAGCTTTTCGATAAAATCCATTGCTTCTTTAACATCTTTTTCCAGCAGTTTGAAACTGATACCGAATTCCCTTTTTCTAAGTCTGTTATCAACAAGCTTCCAGTTGAATGATGAGCTGATGAATTTTTCATTGGTCAGACTATCATACTCAATTGTGTATTCACGTTTCACTGTTTCGGGTGAGGTAAAATCAATTTCCGGCAGTTGTGCAGAAATAAGAAGGAGAATTATGATCACAAAGAAGAAAAGAAATACAGCCGAGCATCCGAAGAAAGTTTTTTTTATGCAGCCAGATTTCATTTGAAATTATATTTACAGGTTATCAGTAATTAATCTATCCAATATCAATTAATGAAACCTGAGGAAAGGGAATGAGAGAGTTGAGAACAGTATCGACTCCCTGCTGAAGCAGCAGTGCCATCGAAACAATTATTATCCCGAGCAAAATTCCAACTGCTGTGTTGTTCTCTTTTATTTCTTTGAGTTCGTCAAGATCTTTAGTCAGCCAGATGAATATCTGAAGTGCAGCAAAAATGGATGTAAAAGCAATTATTCCACCGAGAAGAATATGTCCCAGCATAATCAGTGCAGATTGGATGTAGCTTGATAATACAGCATCCGGATTACGAAGAATGTTACCGAAAATTGTTATTGCGGATTCAATTGATTTCTTTACTACAAGTATCAGTGCCAGCACAATTGAACCGTTCAAAATTGCAACTGCAACATTATTTTTCTTCAGCTCTTCAGTTTCATTTATGCCGCTGATCATCTTTCTGAAAATTTTGGATGAAAGGTAGACAAGTGTTACTGCTATCAGCAAAGAAAGGAATATCTGAACAATGCCGGTAATAAGTAATATTAAATCCATTGTAACCCCAAATTGTTTATTGATTGAGGAAATAATCATTTTAGAAAAAACACTTACAAAAAATAGCATTAATTGCTTTTAAATCTTGCTGATAATAAGTTAAATTTCCACAAATGAATAATCGTTTAAGAATAAACTTTTAATTATGTCTGAGAATATTTCGGTCAAGTCGAAAACTATATTGCTTTATTTGTTATTAATTCTTTCCACTACAGCTTGCCTGCCTGTTAAGAATGAATTGTTCCTGAAAGGAATTGAGAGTTATGATGATGAGCAGTATCGCACAGCAATTACTCACTTCTCAGATGCAATAAAGGAAGATCCAGGTAATTCAGAGTTATACTTTTACCGTGCAAAAGCAAATATGCAGCTCGATAGCTGTAAAGATGCAGTTGATGATTATTCACGAGCGATAACACTAGATAAAACCAAAGTTGATTACTTCATTAATAGGGGGCTGGCAAATATAACATGTCAAAATTATTACAGTGCAATCTTTGATTTTGATTACGCCGAAGTTCTCGATTCTACAAATGCTCAGATCTATTTCAATCGTGCTTATGCAAGAGAATCTATCGAAGACTTTCCCGGCTCAATTGAAGATTATACTACAGCTTTAAGTTTAGATTCTACCAACTATAAATATTTTTTTAACAGGGGTCTTTTATTTTCTTACCTGGGAGATTCACAATCTGCCATTGAAGATTTTTCATCTGCCATTTCAAATGACCCTGATAATGTTTTGGCATATAAGAATAGGGGAGATGAATATTTTCAGCTTGGAAAATTTTCAGATGCCGCTATGGACTATACTAATGCAATAGTAATTGAGCCAAACAATTCCTCACTATACTATTCAAGGGCGGAGGCAAGAATTGGGATGAATGAGTTTCTTTCTGCTGCCGTTGATTATACTTATATAATTTCTCTCAATTCAAAAGATGCGACGGCTTATTATAACCGTGGAATTTGTTATGCCAATCTGAATATGAAAGGCAATGCCTGCGATGATTTTAACAAAGCCGGAGAGCTCGGCCTGTTTGATGCTTACCAGGTTGTAAAAGAATATTGTGAAGAAAAAGATAAGCCGAAGGTTAAGCCAAAGAAATGAAACATTTTAGTAGCAGTGAGACCAACAGTTTAAAATAGCAAAGGCTGTTTCATCATTCTTGACTCAGTGCTACCCCGGATTTTGTGGTCCCAATTTTCCCCTTCCCCTTAACAGGCAAGTTATTAGCACTGTAAGAGCAGGTAAGCAACAATAGTTTGTTGAAACAGCCTTCTTGAAAAATATTATTTAAGTGTTGTTCCTAATTTTTCTTTTTTTGCTAAAAGCTCTTCATTGCTTTCAACGTGATTAGGGTCTTTAATTATTGCTTCACTAGGACATGCAATTACACACTGCGGTTCATCGTAGTAGCCAACGCACTCGGTACATTTGTCATAAGCAATATATGTATGTGTATCATGAAGAGCCGGATATTCTTGTCCATGTAGTTCATAAGGAGACCCGCCAGCATAAATAGCATTATTTGGGCAATCAATTTCACAAGCATTGCAATCAATGCAATCATCAGTTATAAAGTAAGCCATTGTAAAGTTCCTGTTTTATTTGTGATCGAGTTATAGAGCAGTATTAAAAAGACAAATATTATGCCTCTATTTACCGATGAGATGAATAGCAAATATATTTTTATTGTTCGAAAATCTTAGAATTATTTAGAATTTTTAGTTAATAAAGTGCAATGGTTCTCAATAATGAAAATTATTTTCTATTAATTGGATATGTTGATGAAGGATAATTGATTATTGACTGAGGCAAATGTTTGTTGTAAAGAAGAGAACTAATCTGAGTTGTTAAAATAATTCCGTGTTTCTGCTGCAACAATACCGCTTAATCCTAACAGAGCGATGAGATTCGGTAAAGCCATAAGTCCATTCATAATATCAGCAAAAGTCCAGACTAATTCTAATTTGACTATAGCACCAACAAAAACCATTAAAACAAAAAGAAGGCGGTAAGGCTTTACAGATTTTTCACCCAGCAAGTACTCCACTGACTTTTCTCCGTAGTAACTCCAGCCGAGGATTGTTGAGTAAGCGAAGAAGATAAGACCGATAGAAACGATTATTCCACCCCACTCACCGGGCAGGGCAGTTTCAAAAGCTTTTTGTGTAAGTGTTGCACCCGTTAACCCGGTATTGAGGACATCACTCACAAGAATGGCAAAACCGGTCATCGAACAGATTACAATTGTATCAATAAAAGTCTGTGTCATTGAAACAAGTGCCTGCGTAACGGGATGTTTTGTTTGTGCAGCAGCAGCAGCAATCGGTGCGCTGCCTAAACCGGATTCATTAGAAAATACACCCCTTGAAATTCCGCTTCTGATTGTCAGCATAATAGTAGCACCTGCAAATCCACCAACCGCAGCCGTATCAGTGAATGCTTCAACAAGTACATGACTTATTACTGAAGGTATTTGATCGATATGAATAATTACTACAAAAAGCGCAGCGAGAAAATAAAATATCACCATGAATGGTACGAGTATCCCGGTAACTCTTCCAATGCTTTTAATTCCTCCAAGAAGAACGAGACCTGTAGCAAGAGCTAAAATGATTCCTGTTATTTCCACAGGAAGATTAAATGAATATTTTACTGCATCAGCAACTGAGTTTGACTGAACCATATTTCCAATTCCAAAAGCAGCGACTGCCGCAAACACAGCGAACAAAGCTCCAAGCCATTTAAGATTCATTCCGTTGGCAAGATAGTACATCGGACCACCGCTCATATTTCCGTTCTTATCTTTTATTCTGTACTTAACAGCGAGAACAGCCTCAGCATATTTTGTAGCCATACCGAACAAGCCTGTTATCCACATCCAGAATAATGCACCCGGTCCACCAATAGCAATAGCTGTAGCAACTCCGGCAATATTTCCTGTTCCAACTGTTGCTGCAAGAGCAGTCATCAAAGCCTGGAAATGTGTAATATCTCCTTCGGAATTATCTTCTTTTCTTTTAACAAGCGCAAGCCAGAGTGAATGATAAAGTTTTCTGAATTGTAAACCTTTTAGCAGAAATGTCAGGTAGATGCCGGTTCCCACCAGCAAAGCAATTAGCGGAACTCCCCAGATTATATCCCGTATTTCATTAAAAGTGTGTTCCACTATTTGTGCTAATATTTGAGAGAAAGTACAACTGTTAGCCGATTTCCAGATGAACCATCGAAAAGATAATTATGTTCAATCCTTTCAAACTAAAAATCTTGAGGAACAGGAAAATTTGTTTCCTTCTTTTCCATTATGTTAAGGATGTTTCGGAAACGTGGAAGAAAAGCGATGTAAAAACCAACAACTTTTACTTTATAAGTGTCTCCTCTATTGAATAGTTTGTAGAGTTCATCGGCGTTTGTTTTGTTATTGTGATAGTAGTTATTTTCGTTCAAGAAGACTTCTTTGTCAGTGAAAATAAAATATTCTTCCTCTTTCTCCGGTCCATCTTTCCTTATTAATTACCTTTATTTCGATTACTTCTTCTGTGAAGAAAGGTTCAAAGAAAACGAATCCGAAAACGATAACGCACAGCACAATAACAATCCCGAAGATTGTTGCTATTTTGGACATCATATGTAGAAATTCTCCCTTCTTGCTCTTTTGTGATTATTTTTTAAGCATCCCCAATAAAATCCAAAATATTAAAAACACACTGGTATTATAGTACATTATTTTTGTTCGCTAAGCAATAATCTCTAAATGTAAATTAAAAGATTATATTGTCTCAGGATTTTTAAGATTTTTAAATAATTTGAGTCACTTAATGCCCAAAATAATCTATTTAAGCGTTTTATTAATTCTGGCACTCTGCTCTTCCTGCAGCAATGAAAAAACAGAAAATTCAATTAAAACTTTATCTTTCTCAGTCGCTGAAAAAATTCCGGTCCCCGAACCTTCAGGACTTGCTCTTAGCTTTGATGAAAAAGAATTCTGGGTTGTGAGCGATGAAAACAGCAAAGTATATCTAGTTGATAGCTGGGGAAGATTAGTTAAAAGCTTTAAAGTTATTGGTGAAGATCTTGAAGGAATTACGGTAATTGATGACAGCACGCTTGCCGTAGTTTTAGAGAGAACAAGAGAGGTTGTTATACTTGACACTTCCGGTTTAGAATTGAAACGAGCAAAACTTGACCTCGAAGGAGAATTGAATAATGGCCTTGAAGGAATAAGTTACGATCCGGAAGAAAAAAAATTCTTTGTATTGAATGAAAAAAAGCCTCGTCTGCTTTTGACTCTTGATGAAAATCTAAATGAACTGACGAGAGACACTCTAAATTTTTCTAAAGGATGTGTCCGGAATTTATTTCGATTTTATTGACAATACCCTCTGGATTATTGAGCGACGAAAGTCAGAGCATAAATAAAACAGATCTACGAGGAAATCCGATTGAGGAATTCAAAATTAAAATAACCCAGCCGGAAGGTATTACACTCAACAAAGCCCGTACGAAGATGTACATAGTCTCTGATAAAACAGAAAACCTTTATGTTTTCAACCTTAAATAATATGTAAATCAGTTTGTCTTTTGAAAGCGGGCATACTGTTCAGAGCAAAGTTTCTTTTCGGAAAATATTGTAAGTTTAACCCGTTAGATAAATCAATTTATAAAATTACTATAAGCGATTAACATCTAACGGGTTAAACCTGTTAGATAAAATTCTTGTTGTTGCAAATTAAACTTTATTGTATCTAACGGGTTAAATAATAAAATAAATCAGGGAGGGAAATTATGACAGATGCTAATCACAATATTCTTTTTATGCAGCTCATCATCCAAAATCAGCAGATTGCTATGATGTCGATGGGCAAAATTAAAAATCCGGTTACGGAAAGAATAGAACGTAACCTGGAACACGCCAAAATCTATATTGACACACTCGATATGCTTCTCGCAAAAACAAAAGGTAATCTTTCCGAGTATGAGGAAAAATTTTTGATTGAAAGTCTTAAAGATCTGAAGCTTAACTATGTCGATGAGGTTGATAAGGACAATGCAAAAGCATCCCTTCGGGAAAAGAAAACCGGCGGTGAAAAAGAAAAAGCAGAGGAAAAAAAATAAGCTAATATGCTGATTGGTATAATTGCAAATATCACCAAAGAAAATGTTTTTGACGTTGTTTCTTCTTTTATAGCCAAGCTGAAAAAAGAAAAAGTAAATTATCTTCTGACAAAATCTATTATAGAAGATAAAGAGAAGCTAAGATTGAAAACTGATGAAGACTTCATTTCAGAAGATGATGAGCTTTATGAAAAGAGTGATGTTATCATCTCCATTGGAGGTGACGGAACAATGCTTGCCACAGCATACAAAGCACACACCTACGACAAACCTGTTTTGGGATTGAATCTCGGCAAGCTCGGCTTTCTTGTTGAAACAGACGTTGCACAAATGGATAGTGTAATTGATATTTTAAAGAAGAAGAAATACACTATCGAAGAAAGAATGGTTCTCACTGGTATTTGTATTGGTCATCAAACCGGTGAACTGATTGCAGTGAATGATCTTGTAATTGAAAAAGGCGGCTGGCCAAAAATGATTGAGCTTACTGCCTGGGTTGATGATGAATACGTTACCACTTTTTCTGCCGACGGTTTGATAATTGCTACTCCTACCGGTTCCACAGGTTATTCGCTTTCTGTCGGCGGACCGATTGTAGCACCAACTGCAAAAGCAATAACTCTTTCGCCAATTTCTCCGCACAGTTTAACAGTTAGGCCAATAGTATTATCGAGCGAGCAGGTAATAAAATTAAAAGCAAATTCACCTTACAAAGATGTGCAGGTTAGCTGCGATGGTCAGCGTGTGTTTAACTTTCCGCCTCCGTTGGAAATTGTGATAAAGAAAAGTGATCGTCCGTTGAAGCTTATAAAAACATCTCTGACAACTTATTTTGGAACTCTCCGCAAAAAGCTTCTCTGGGGAATTGATGTGAGAATAAATAAGTTGAATAATGAAGGGAAAGATTTAAAATAAAAATGCCATCCTTATTCGGGATGGCATTTAACATCATACATTAATACCGATTATAAGCTATTACGCCTCTTCTAAAACAGGTTCCTCAACCTTTTTCCTTTCAGGTTTTCCGTTAGGACTCGTCTTTACGCTTCTTTCCGTTTGTTTTCTTTCTTCTTGCTTCCGAAGCCTTCGGGGTTATTCTTATCTGAATAATTTTTATACCTGTATACCTTATTCTGGAAGTTGCGGAGAATTATTTCCTCTTCATCCATATGCAGAACATAATTTGGAAGTAATGGAATTTTTCCACCGCCGCCGGGTGCATCAATAACAAAGTGAGGTATTGCCAAACCGCTTGTGTGTCCACGTAAAGCTTCTACAATTCTTAATCCTGTTTCAACAGAAGTCCGGAAGTGGTTTGCACCTTTTGTTTCATCAGCCATATACATATAGTATGGACGAACTCTTATTCTTAATAATTTCTGCATCAGTTCTTTCACTACTGCAGGATCATCATTAACACCTTTCATAATAACCATCTGGTTACCTACAGGAACTCCGGCATCAGCGAGCATCTCGCATGCTTTTGAGCTTTCAGGAGTAACTTCCCACGGATGGTTGAAATGAGTATTGACATATATCGGATGATACTTCTTTATCATATTAACAAGCTTCGTCGTAATTCTTTGAGGAAGAACAACGGGCATTCGTGTTCCGAGCCTGATAATTTCAATATGCTTTATCTCACGCAGACGCTGGAGAATTTTCTCGAGCATTGTGTCAGTGAGCATCAACGGATCACCGCCTGAAAGAATCACGTCTCTTATCTCAGTATGTTGTTCAAGATAAGTGAAGGCGCTTTCAAGTCCTTTCATTGAAATCTTTTCGTAGTCACCGACTTTTCTTTTCCTTGTACAGAAACGGCAATAGATACCGCACTGGCTTGTAACCAAAAATAGAGCACGGTCGGGATAACGATGAGTGATGTTTGGAACGGGACTCATTTCGTCCTCGTGAAGAGGATCTTCTTCTGCATCTAAATCTTCCAGCTCTACTTTTGCCGGAACGCATTGAAGCCAAATTGGATCCCCGGGATAACGGATCAGACTTAAATAGTAAGGATTGATTCGGGCCTGGAAGAATTCATCCAGATCTTCCGCCGTTTTGCGGTCGATACCGAATTTCTCCACGACATGGTCTACAGTGTGTACACTGTCCCTTACCATTTCCTGCCAAAGTTCCATGATAGTTCCTCAGTTGTTCTTGTGATTGAAATATTTTCCAAAGACGATCATACCATCGCCTTTGGAATAAAAATCATTTATTTCAGAAATTATGCTGTAATTATTACGCATATAAAAATTTCTTGTAGCAGAGTAACTATCTTTAGAAGATGTCTCAGCCAGCAGCCACCTGCCGTTCATTTCATTAACAAAATTTTCTGCATGCTCTAAAAGTTTCTTTCCAATACCTTTTTTGCCGTGTTCGGGATTGGTTACAATCCAGTAAAGATCATACACGCCGTCTGTCAACGGTCTCTTACCGGTGCAATGATAACCAAGAATAATGCCATTTTCTTCATAAACAAATAAATTATAGTCCGTCTGCTGTGGATTCATTGCTACTATGTTCACAAGTTCCATCGCAACTTTAATCTCTTCATCACTAAAATTCGGAGTTGAACTTAAAATTCCTTCTATTACTTTTGGATCATCCGGCTTTAGCCTGCGAATCATTTTTCTTCTTTCTGATTAATGCAAAGTTTGCAATTGTGTAAAGCAAATCGTCATAGCTAATCCCCGTTGCTGCCGCAGCTCGTGCAAAACCTGAGTCAGATGAAATATCGGGATTAGGATTAACTTCAATAACATAAGGCACACCATCATTGCTTAATCTGATATCAACACGTGCATAGTCTCTGCAGTTCAATGCATCGTACGATGCCAGAGCTGTTTTCTGTATTTTCTTTTTTATTCTTTCAGGAAGAGGAGCCGGGCATACTGGTTTAGTATAATTATAATAAACGCTTCCCTCTGTCCACTTGCCATCGTAGGTTACGATGTTGGGGAATTCCTGCGGGAGTCCTGCAAAATTTATTTCTGAGATTGGAAGTGTTCTGCCGCCAAGTATTGCTACGTTCAGTTCTCTTCCCACAATGTATTCTTCCAGAATGACATCCTGGTTGTAAGTTTCTGCCAAAAAGCTGAATTGTTTTCTCAATTCTGAGTAATTTTTTACCACTGAGAATTCAGAAATACCGATGCTTGCATCTTCATTCATCAGCTTGAGTATCATCGGGTAACGTAATTTTATCTCTTTTTCTGTAAATCTTTTAGTCTTTTTAAGTGTTCTGTATTCAGGAGTAAGAATTTCTCTGGATTTCAAAATTGCTTTTGCTCTTGCCTTATTCAGACAATTGCCAAGAGTAATGGGTGAGCATCCGGTAATTTCATAACGGAGTAAGCTCAAATAATCCAGCCATACACCATTCGTAAGATGAAATTCCTTCAACAGATTCTACAAAGTTGTAAATAACATCCGGGTTAAAAGTGTTTATATTATTAATCACCTTTTGTACATTTCTGTCTACAGCTAGTGACTTCACTTCAGTGAAATATTTTGATAAGGATTGCTCAACCTTTTCAAGTTCTTTAATAAAATTATTTTCGGATAGATCATTAGCCTTGGCTGACTCATCATTCCGCTTTCCATTATAAACCGAGAAGACGCTGACCGGTGAGTTGTAGCAAATCAATATCTTTGCGTTCTCTTTCATGCGAGGCTGTACCTCTTTGCTGCTGAATAAAGAACGCGCTGGATCATCTGGTTGTAATCCATTCCTGCTGCACGCGCAGCTTTTGGAAAGCTCGAGTTTTCATTTGGATCAGGCATAATTCCCGGCAGTGGATTTATTTCTATAATATTTGGAACTCCGTTTTTATCAAGACGAACATCTATTCTGCTCCAATCCTTGCAATTTAAAACGTTGTAAGTGCGTAAAACGGTCTCTTTAATTTTTTCTTCCAGATGTTTGTCGAGCTTAGCCGGGCACTCAAACACATCGAAATTATTTTCTTTTGTATCAAGAATCCATTTTGCTTCATAAGAATAAAGTGGAACAACATCTTGAGGAAAGTCTTCGTAACGAATCTCTATAATAGGAAGAACTTCCGCCTCATTCCCGTTCCCGATTACAGCAACCGTAAATTCTCTTCCTGAAAGAAACTCTTCAATCAATGCCGGCTGGTTGTATGTAAACAGGATTCGAGTTACCTCATCCTCAAGTTCTTTGGTATTTTTTACAAAAGATGAGGAAAAAATTCCTTTGCTCGATCCTTCAGATATAGGTTTTACTATTAATGGGAAATCAAAATTGGTATTTGATATATCTTCCATCTGGTTGGCAACCAGGAATTTTGCGTTGGGAATCTTATGGTAAGTTAAAATTTCTTTTGCTCTTGATTTATCCAGACAAATGCCAAGTGTAAGTGCATCCGATCCCGAAAAAGGTAACTGAAGCATTTCAAGTATCGCAGGAATGTGCGACTCACGGTTCACTCCGTTAAGTCCTTCAGCAAAATTGAAAACGATATCAGGTTTTAATTCTTTAAGTTTTTGATAAGCATCGTTGTTGGCTTCAACCAAAGTTACATTGTGAATTTCTCCGATAGCATCCTTAACAGCGTTTACAGTTTCCCACGTATCCCACTCTGCATAGGTATCCACTGCCGGTTGAAATTCATGTTGAGGAGAATTCTGAACAGGGGGAAGGTCTTCGAGGAAAGTTTCACTTTCTGGTTTTACGTTGAATGTTATTGCAACATCTAAGCGTACATCAAACCTTGGTGATAAAATATTTTCTCCTTTAAATTTTTTTTTGTTCCAAATATAATCTTTATAAAATATAAGTCAACATGTTTTAAAAAGTTTTTAAAAATATTTTTTCATGGAATTTTTCATGGAGAGACGGTGGAGAGAAAAAATTTTTGCTAACAGGTCATGAGTTTTTGAAAATTTATTTCCCCGAAGTATGAAAAAACTTTTTACAGGAATTAGCTAAAACAGGAAAAATATTTTTCGGATTGAAAATATTTCTACGCGATCTTTGCGTACTGAAGGTTGTCAGAATAATGTTTGATAAGATTTTTTCTAATTACAACGCTGCTTTCCGAACTAAGAGAAGGGTCTTTATTTATAAGGTCGAAAGCGATATTCTTTGTTAAACTAATTAACTCAACGTCGCGAACAATATCTGCATACTTCAAATCCGGGAAGCCGCTTTGCTTTGTGCTGAAGATATCTCCGGGTCCGCGTAATTTTAAATCTGTTTCCGCAATTTCAAATCCATTGTTCGTCTTCACCATCGTCTGAAGTCTGATTGCAGATTTAAATTTGTCTAACATTGAACTTGAAAGATACTCGAGATCAAGACGCAGTTGTATATTATACTGTACAATTTCATCCTTCGTCACGAGGACACAGTAAGCTTGCTTATCACTTCTTCCAACTCTTCCTCTCAGTTGATGAAGCTGTGAGAGACCAAACCGGTGTGCATCGTTGATCAAAATAATATTTGCATCCGGGATGTCGATCCCGACTTCAATGACTGTTGTCGAAACCAGAACATCAAATTCTTTTTTCAGGAAGAGAAGCATCTTCTCTTCTTTCTCCTGCCAGCTCATTCTTCCGTGAATCAGTCCGAGTTTCAGATTTTTAAGATGTGTCTTGCTCAACTCTTCGTAAAAAGTTTCTGCAGCTTTCAGTTCCAGCTTGTCTGACTCTTCAACTAATGGATAGACGATAAAAGTCTGGTAACCTTCCTTCTTTTTATCAATAATGAATTTAAAAATTTCCGGAAGCCTGCTTTCACCGCGCAGAACCGTTTTGATCGGTTTCCTGTTCTTCGGCATCTCATCGATTACAGAGATGTCCAGATCACCATAAATGGTCATTGATATAGTTCGGGGAATTGGTGTAGCACTCATAACCAGAACTTCGGGAGTTTTTCCTTTACTTTGAAGTTTTGCTCTTTGCCTTACACCAAAACGGTGCTGCTCATCTATTACTACTAAACCGAGATTTTTATAAATTACTTTTTCTTCAAGGAGTGCGTGCGTTCCAACAACAATGTCGGCTTCCTGTAATTCAATCTCCTGAAGTCTTTTTTCTCTTTCTGATTTTTTCTGTCCCCCGAGAAGAAGAGAAACCTTAATTTCACGTTCAGGAAAATGTTCATAAAGTTTCTTCATCATAGCAGAAATATTTTTCGCGTGCTGGTCAGCCAGAATTTCTGTGGGTGCCATTATCGCAGTCTGATATCCGTTATCGACTGCAATTAACATTGCAATTAACGAAACGATTGTCTTTCCACTTCCTACATCTCCCTGCAAAAGCCGGTTCATTGGTTTTTCAGAAAGCAGATCATTTTTTATCTCACCCAAAACTTTTAGCTGTGCTTTTGTAAGTTCAAATGGAAGAGTCTTTAAAAATGATTGGACAAGATTTGTCTTAATGCTCATCTTATTTCCAATGAGCTTGCTCTGGTAATTTTGCTTTCGTAATGCAACAAGCAGTTCAAGATAGAATAGCTCTTCAAACTTGAATCGTTTTTGGGCCGAACTTAATTTATCGGACGATTCAGGGAAATGATAATTTCTGATGGCATCCTGAAGAGAAGTCAATTTATTTTGCCTGATAATTTCATCCGGAAGAGTTTCTTCAACCTTATCAGCATAATTCTCAACTGCAAGGCTGATGATTCTTCTTAAACTCAAATCTCCGATGTTACCTGACTTAAGTTCCTTTGGGATTCGATAAAATGGAATAATCTTTCCAGTATGAAGAAAGCTTTTTTCTTCTTCACTTATTCGATCAAAGTCTGGATGAATAAACTGCAACGCTCCGTACTTTGATTTATCTGGTTTTGAGGAAATTGCGAACGTATCTCCTTCATTAAAGACAGAATAAAAATATTTTGTTCCGCGGAACCACACACATTCAAAAAATCCAGTTTCATCCCTGAACTGAACTTTAAGAATTTCTTTCTTGCCAAATCGTTTCTTTTCTTTCTCAAAGACTTTCCCGATTACAGTAAGTTCACCATCGTATCCATTCATCATATAACCGTAAGCTTTAGCTGCAGTTAATACAGTTGTTCTATCCAGATGACGCGAGGGAAAGTAGAAAAGTAAATCGCGAATAGTTCGGATTCCGATTTTTGAAAATGATTCGGCTCTTTTTGGTCCAACTGACTTTAAATACTGAACAGAATCATCAAGTGAGTTCTTTGAAACAGATTTCATCATTAGAAAAATAATCTATCGTTATGCTAAACTCAAAAATTGTAATTAAGTCTTTCTGATAATTTATATTTAATTTTAGAAAAGAAATTCAGGAAGGAAATAAAATTTGGAATGGGAAAAGCTTTTAACCGATTCGCGGCTTGGCGAGAAGAACCCGGCAAGCCAAAAATTATCTGATGGAAGGAGTGAATTCCAGAAAGATTTTGATAGAATTGTTTTTTCTCCTGCATTCAGGAGACTGCAGGATAAAACTCAGGTGTTTCCATTACCCGAGAGTGATTTTGTTCATACAAGGTTAACTCACAGTCTTGAAGTTTCCTGTGTCGGCAGATCTTTGGGGAATCTTGTTGGTGAAACTGTTATCAAAAGACATCCATCCCTTAACACTCGGTTTACAAAATTTCATTTTGGAGAAATTGTTGCAGCAGCTTGTCTTGCTCACGATATCGGGAATCCACCATTCGGTCATTCCGGTGAAGATGCAATAGCAGAATATTTCCGGAGCGGTAATGGACAGAAATTCAAATCAAAAATCAGAGATGAAAAAAAGTGGACGGATCTAATTAAGTATGAAGGCAACGCACAGGGATTCAGAATAATTACAAAGCTTCAGAACCCAAAAGTTAAAGGTGGATTGAACTTGACTTATTCAACTCTGGCTGCGATAACAAAGTATCCCAGAGAATCACTCATCAATAGCCAGAACAAATCATTACAAAACAAAGCTTACAGAAAATATGGTTTCTTCCAGGCAGAAAAAGAAATATTTAAAGAAGTAGCAATCGCTACCGGACTTGATTGTGTTAAGAGTGAAAAAGCTTATTGGTGGTGTCGTCATCCACTTGCATTTCTTGTTGAAGCTGCTGACGATATTTGCTACAGAGTTATGGATCTTGAAGATGGGTTCAGACTTGGTTTGATTTCATTCAAAGAATCTGAAGAACTATTACGTCCATTAGTTTCAAAACAGAGTTTGAAGGATTACCGGGATAAAGATGAAAAGGACAGAGTTGGATACTTAAGAGCTGTAGCTATCAACGAGCTTGTGAATGAACTCGCAAAAGTTTTTATGGATGAAGAAAAAAATATTTTAACAGGAAAGTTTGAAAATGAGCTTATTAGTCAAATTAAAAGAGCCAATGCCTTGAAAAAGATTAAAGATATTTCAGTTGCAAAGATTTATAAATCACGAAGTGTTGTTGAAAGAGAAGTTGCAGGCTACGAAGTTCTTGGCGGATTGCTGGATACGTTTATTAATTCTTACAACGAAGCGTACGAAAAGAAAATCTCATCAAAGAATAAATCAGTTTTTGCTCTGCTTCCAAACAGAATCAGTGAAGACATTCCAAATGATCTATATCTCCGTCTCTTAAGAATTATTGATTTTGTTTCCGGTATGACTGATTCATTTGCGGTTTCTCTATTCAGAAAAATAAAGGGTATCTCTTTACCCGGCGGAAGAGTTACTGAATAATTATAACTTCTAATTTTTCTTGAGTTACTTGGAATAATGAATATCGAACATCCAATTATGAATGATGAAGTAAAACCTTCTAAATTCCTTGTTCCATGTTCATTATTCAATATTCAGGAACTCTGCTTTTTGGTTTTCTATTTCTGCATCAATAACTCTTTGGCAACATAATGAGCTGGCTATTCGGTTATATCGGAAATACTGAGCGACAGAAAATTACGTCTCCTGATATTCCTCTTTATCAATTTAAAGATTCAAGACTCATTCTATTTACCGGAGGCAACAAACAAACTTGCTTCTTCAAATCAAATTCATTGGATTCCTGCTGGGCTGTGACTGGAGTTGGATTAAAATCTTCAGATAATGGTTACAAAATTCTTAATGAGAATGAATGGAATATTCAATTAACTTCTAATCAAATAAACTTCAATCCCATAAACGGACATTTCGTTGCCATAAAATATTATGATAATGAACTCAAATTTTTCACAGATGAACTTGGTTTAAGGGAAATATTTATTATCAAGCTCCCTGACGGATTTGGATTTACAACAAGGATCGAGTGGCTTAAATATTTTATTAAACCTGAAATTGACTTAAAAGAATTTGGTGCGAGATGGCTGCTGCAAAACCAAATCTCCAGAAAGAGCATATTTAAAAATGTAATTCGACTTGTCTGTGCTAATGCAACAATAAAAAACAATTCTTTGTCAATTAAGCAAAATCTCTGGCAGCCTGATTTTAATTCTGTAGCTGATCAAAGTTCATTTAGCTTGTCTTTGAATAAATTACTTTCAATCAGCGACAAAAAAATCTCACTTAGTTTATCCGGAGGATTGGACTCAAGATTGCTTCTTTCTTACCTGGCAAATAAAAATTCTGATTTGTGGGATAGTCATACTTTCGGCGATCCAAATCATCCCGATTCAAAAATTGCTTCTGATTTGTTGATTAGTCTCAACAGAAAAAATGAAATTATAGATGATGAATTGCCCTCAATACATAAACTCATCGAACTTGTAAAAACATATTCTGTTCAATCGTTTGTAACTAATCCGGTAAGTTCAATATTAAACCTGAGATTTTATAATAGACTTGCTGATCAGAACAGAATAATTATTGATGGCGGTTTTGGTGAAATCTGGCGAAGAGCCTTTGCAAACAAGTTGTTACTTGTCGGAAAAAATTCCTTATTGAAAAAAGATTCTAAATCAGTGTCCGGTTTTCTGAGATATAACCGGGCAGATATTTTTTCAGAAGAAGCATTGGTTGAAATGGAAAAGGGAGTGATTGAACAATTAGATGAGCTATTTGAGGATATACCAGATGCAAACCAGATTAGTCCTGCAAGCTGGGTTGACCTTTTCTCAATCCGTTCAAGGCTGACGAACTACTATGCACCAGAACAAGCTCGCGTTGACCAACATGTAATTTCGTTTATGCCACTAGTCCAGAAAGATATATTAAAACTGTTGTTTGGATTAAATGAAGTTGAGAAAAAGAATGGGAAATTATTCAGGGAGCTAATCAGACAAAATTCAATTCAACTGACGAAACATCCACTTGTTAAAGGCAACATTGTTCATCCATTTAACTCTTCATCTATAAGTGCAAGGCTACATTCAAGAGTGAAGAATCGTCTGGGTTTAGGTTACCAGAGCAAGCAACCTATTGAACTCTTAAAATCCCTCAAAGAATTTATCAATGATACTATCCGGTCATCGGAAGTAAAAAATTACGACTTATATGATCAGAAGAAAATTGACAGGATTGGAAAAGATTTTTCTTCAAAGGGAGATGAATATTATCAGGAGATTGATTGGTTTTTATCTTTTGAGTTATTCAGGCAGGGAATATCTAAGTAAAAAATAAAATCTTACTCAGTCTTCATATCTCTTGTCATCAGGTCGGTAGTTGCTTTTACGGGGTCTTTATCCTCAAAAAGAATTTTATATACTTCATTTGTTATGGGCGTTTCTATTTCAATTTTTGCGGCGAGTTGTTTCGCAGAACGGGTAGTCTCAACACCTTCTGCTACCTGTTCCATTGAATTTAAGATTTGTTTAAGCTTTTTACCTTTTCCGATTTCTTCACCAACGAATCTGTTACGACTGTGTCTGCTCATACAGGTAACTATTAAATCTCCCATTCCTGAAAGTCCGGCAAAAGTTTCGGGTCGGGCACCCATTGCTAAACCGAGTCTGGAAATTTCCGCAACACCTCTTGTCATAATAGCAGCTTTGGTATTATCACCAAACCCTGCACCGTCAATTATTCCCGCACCTATTGCAATAATATTTTTGAACGCACCGCCAAGCTCAACACCAAGGATATCTGTTGATGCATAAACTCTAAAGTACGAAGTCATAAATGCAGCCTGAATTGCTTTTGAAGTTTCAATATCAATCGAGGCTGCAACAACAGCGGTTGGTACCATCTGGCTGACTTCTTCGGCATGGCTGGGACCAGAAATAACTCCAATCTGATTTTCATTGATATGTGGAAAAACATCTTTAAGCATTTGTGACATTGTCATCAATGTATTTTTCTCAATTCCCTTTGAAACACTGACGAGTATCGTATCTTCAATCGTGTGGTAATTTATTTTTTTAATCACATCCCTGAGAAACTGGGATGGTACAGCAAGCACAATCAGATTTTTATCATCGGATGCTTCTTCAATATCAGAAGTTATTAAAATTTCTTTAGGAATTTTTATTCCAGGAAGGTAATCTGTGTTAATTCGTTTTTTAAGTAAATGACGGGCGTAACTTTTCTTATATTCCCAGAGAGTTACGTTGTGACCATTATAGTGAAGTAAGATTGCAAGGGTAGTTCCCCAGCCGCCAGCGCCGAGAACCGAGATCTTCATTTAGTTGATTTTAGTTTTCTTTCTGAAACTGATTTTGTTTTCATTCCCGTTAATCAGTCTGACCAGATTTTTTCTGTGCGTAAAAATAACAAGAGCAGTAACACCAATTATGAATGGGAAGAGAGTACTGTATCCGGGAATATCAACGTGAAAAAGATTTTCTCTGATAAATAAGGTTGCAGGAACACTAATTGCTGCAATGATAGATCCAAGTGAAACGTATCTTGAAATCAAGACGACCAAACCAAAAATTCCAACTGCGATGAGCATGTCAATTGTGATTAATGTTAAAAGCATTCCAAGAGCAGTAGCAATTCCTTTTCCTCCTTTAAATTCTGCAAAGACTGTCCAGATGTGTCCTATCACTGCAGACATTCCGGCAATTATCTGAACTAACGTAAAATCATCAAAAGGAGAAACGTTTTCAAACGGAAGAGGACCATAAAACAATCTGGAAATAATAACTACGGCAATAGCACCTTTCAACGCATCTAAAAAGATAACCACCATGCCATACTTCCAGCCCAAAACGCGCATAACATTTGTTCCGCCGGCATTTCCGCTGCCGTGCTTTCTGATGTCGATACCACTCACAGCTTTACTTATAATTATACTGTTCGGAATGGATCCGATTAAGTAGGAAAGGATTACTATGATTGCTAATAACAACATTTATTTATCTAAAAATTATGATGAAAAACTAAACATTTAACAACTAATAAACAACGAACTTTCATACCATTTAAAATCGTTTGAATTCGCAGTCATTGGATGATACATTAATTAATAAGGTTCAGTCCGAGGTATTAATTTCCACCTAAAATGACAATTTGTTTTTTTTTGAGGTTGGTTTTGATATATTTGCGCCTCAAATTAAAGGAGTTGATATGGCTAAACAGCAATCATTTTCGGATAAGTTAAAAAAGAAGAAAAAAAGCGATCTTATAACTGTAAAGTTCATTAAATCGATGAAAACAGCAGGTGGAAACTATAAATTCAATGAAAAGTTCGTTCAGTTAGAGGACTTAAATAAACTTTCTGAAGTTAAGTGATTTAATAAGTATTTGGGTTCAAATTAACGCGATGGGTGTTCTATCGCGTTCTTTTTATTAATATTAATAATATAATAGACTATGGTATAAATAGGTTCATAGTCCAGCTTCCTTCCAATTCAAGCAATTTTTGTTTTACATCCAAACCCCCACCGTATCCGGTAAGACTTCCATCAGCACCAATTACACGATGACAGGGAATTATTATTGGAATCGGATTAGCACCATTTGCTGCAGCAACAGCACGCATAAGATTTTTATCACCCATTCGGTTTGCTAACTCACCGTAGCTAATTGTTTCTCCGTAAGGAATTTTCTGAAGCTCATTCCACACATCCTTCTGAAACTCTGTTCCAAAAATTTCTAGTGGTAGGTCGAACTCTTTTCTTTGCCTGCCAAAATATTCTTTCAATTGTATGTAGACGTTTACAATTTTTGGATCATCAGGAGAAACTTGAGTTACTTGTGGAAAATTTTTCGAATCTGAATTTTTATTTATCAGGATTTCTCTGATCCCATTACTTGAAATTATTATTTCTAGTTTAATCCCATCAATAGTATCGGAAGCAAAGAATAATTCTTCTGTAGTAGTTTTCATTTTGATAGTTTAATCTGGAAAATAAAAAAAGGGAAGAAACCTGTTTGATTTCTTCCCCTGAAATTATAAGTAAATAATTTTAAGCGGCAACAACGTGAATAGAAGGATTTACATCTCTTTTTAATAATCCTTCAATTGCCATAAGTGTTCCTGAGATTGAACTTGGACAACTTCCGCAAGCTCCCTGGTATCTTATCTTAACTGTAAATCCATCAATTCCTAAAACCTGCAAACCACCGCCATCTCCGGCAAGTGCAGGTCTTACTTTCTGATCAAGGAGTTGATTAATTTTTTTGAGCAGCTCATTTTCTTCTTCAGCAGTTGGTTCTGTTATAGTTTCTTTGGGAATCAAATTCTGATCAAATGATTTCAGGAAATCAATAAACGGTCGTTGGATTTGTCCCCAGTTTGCTTCCGGAGATTTTTCAATCGTGACAAACTTATCCATATAGAAAACAGAAACTACTCCATCGAGTTGGAAAATACCTGAAGCGAAAGGATCGCCATCGCGGATTCTTTATCAGCATACTGCCTTGTTTCATAGTTAAGCAGCTTTTGGTTTAGTATAAATTTTAATGCGTGCGGATTTGGTGTCAAATCAACATCTTCTACCATTAACATAATTACCTCATTTTTTATTTTAAAGTTAATCTAACCCGACTTCACCTTCAAGTTAAATCAGGGTATATTGTGATAACTGTGACGATGCCGAAATGGCATTTTCTTAAAATAAGCTTAATTTTCAACCGGAATTTTTAACAATAATATCATACTTATGTCTGAAAAGAAGAACATACTAATTGTATTTACCGGCGGTACTTTTTCTATGAAGATTGATAAGAATAAATCGGGAGGTGCAGTACCTCGCTATTCAGGTGAAGAGCTATTAAAAAAAATACCCGATGCAAAAAAACTGGCAAAAATTTCTTTTTATGATTTCGGAAAATATCCCGGACCGCACGTTACTCCGGATATAATGATGGAGTTGTCGAAACAATTAAAAAGAAAGCTTGCTGAAAAAAAATATGACGGCATAGTTATAACTCACGGAACCGACACACTTGAAGAAACAGCTTACCTGATTGATCTAACTATAAAAACAGATGTTCCAATTGTATTTACAGGCTCAATGAGGAATAGTTCTGAACCGAATTGGGATGGACCAAAAAATTTAATTGACTCAATCCGGGTATGCCTGAATGAAAATTCAAGAGGAATGGGAACTCTTGTTTGTATGCACGGCGAAGTAAACGCAGCAAGTGAAGTGACAAAAATTTTTTCCAATGAGTTTGAAACTTTTCAAAGCCTGGATTTTGGAATGCTGGGGTTTGTTCAGAAGGGAAGAGTAGTTTATAACCGTTTGCCAAGATTTCTTGAGATAATAAACACAAACAAGATCAACACAAACGTTGACCTCTTAACTGTTTATGCAGGAATGGATGAAAAGTTTTTCAGAAATTCTGCTGATTCCGGTGTGGATGGTTTGGTCATCGAAGCTTTGGGTGTTGGAAATGTTCCGCCTGCTGCATTTAAAGGTGTTGAGTATGTTATCAAAAAAAATATTCCTGTTGTGCTGGTATCAAGATGTCCCGCAGGAGAAACGGATTACATTTACAGCTATCCGGGTGCAGGCAGGCATTTACACAATCTCGGAGTTATTTTCACAGATTACCTGAACGGACAAAAAGCCAGAATAAAACTGATGCTTGCATTAAGCAAAACAACCGACAGAAAAATCCTGAAGAAAATTTTTGAGGGTGAGATAAAGGAGATTTAGAAATTCTTTTCTTTAACGCTCCGAAATCAATACTTCCAGATCAACTTTGTGGACGTGGTCAATTTCTCTTCCAAGAAACAGCTCAGCGACTTCTTTGAACTTTGCTGGAATATCGCTTACATAATATTCCTGAACTCCGGTTGATTTTGAATCGGAAAGCAAGTCAAGTTTTTCCAATTCTGATTTAATCACTTCTGAAGAAGCAACTCCTGAATCAATCAATGTAACATTGCTTCCGATAACTTTCTGGATTACTTCAGATAATATCGGATAATGTGTGCAGCCGAGGACTAAAGTATCAATTCCGATATCACGTAATTCTTTTAAGTACTCTTCTGCTATTTTAAAGGTTGCCTCGTGATTTATCCATCCTTCTTCTGCAAGAGGAACAAAAAGTGGGCAGGGTTTTTCAAACACCTGTGCGGAAGTATTCATCTTTTTAATTTCTTTCGAGTAGGCCAGGTTATTTATTGTAGCTCTCGTTCCGATGACTCCGATTTTATTACTCTTGCTTTTCTTCAAAGCCATTTTCGAACCGGGTTCAATCATTCCGATGATTGGAATATCAAACATTTTTTTGAGATCGGGAATTGCAATTGATGATGCAGTGTTGCAAGCGACCACAAGAGCTTTAATATTTTTCTGCAAAAGGAATTTTGTGTTCTGAATTGAATATTCAATCACGGTTGAATTTGATTTTGAACCGTAAGGCACACGAGCAGTATCACCGAAATAAATTATGCTTTCATTCGGAAGTGTTGATGCAAGTCTTTTTACAACTGTAAGTCCGCCGATACCTGAATCGAAAACACCTATCGGGCTTCGTTTCACTTCGCCCAGACGGGTCGGGCTTCGCTTGGCTTCGCCCGGACTGGTCGGGCTTCGTTTGACTTCGCCCTGATGAATTGGTTTTTGTTTATCTGTGTGACTCAAAATAATCCTTATAATAATTTATCGATTGCAGAAGTTATTTCATTTTTAACAAATTCATAATCATTCGGAGAAATTTTCTTTCCATTCCTGTCGAGCACATAAAATGCATCAACTATTTCATCACCCTGTGTTGAAATCTTTGCGAAGAAAATATTCAAACCAAGCTCATTCATTTTACTGGTTACATGGTAAAGGAAACCAAGTCTGTCAGGTGAATGAACATCGATTATTGTATATCGTTCGTGATTTTCAAAAGCAACTTTAACATTTCCTTTTTTCTTAAACAGCTTGCTTTCAATCCTCCACCACTTTGATTTGAGTAAAGCTACCTCTGTGCCTAATTGCAACAAACCTCTTACAGCCAGATTCATATCATCTTCAATTTTTCCGAATCTTTCCTTCTCTACCTTTTTATGCGAACTAAAATCCGTTACGTTGAAAGTGTCGATTACAATTCCATCTTTCCGAGTGAAGATTTTTGCATCATGAATGTTGATGTCATTTATTGCAAGCACACCGCAAAGTTTTGAAAGAAGCGAGGGAAAATCTTTTGTGATAACGGTAATTCCGGTATAGCCGTTCGAATCTGAAAACAAAACAGATACAACGGAACCCTTTTCAATTTCTTCAATGTGTCGTGCAATTTCCTCAGCACCAAAATGATGTGAGTACGCTATATCATCAATTGATTCAATATGATCCTGCACCGTTTCTTCGGATATGTTGGGAGAAAACTTGCTTATTTCTTTTGGAACAGCGTATGTCGTTGAATATAAAAGTTCTTCGCCGGAAATTTTTTCCTCAAGCATTGCACGTGTTTTTCGGTAAAGTTCTGCAAGAAGTTCATTCTTCCAGCTTGTCCATACAACAGGGTTAACAGCAGAGAGATCAGCATAGGTTAGCAAATAAAGCTGTTCAAGCTCTTCAATCGAAGTGAACCTTGAAGTAAAATTATTTAGTGTTTCCGGATCATTTAAATTTCTTCTGAAAGCAGTCTGTTCCATTATCAGGTGGTGATAAACAAGAAACGAAACTGTATTTATCTCGGCTTCGCTGTAGCCCATACGGTACATAATTGATGAGGCAAGCTCGGCACCAATTATTTCGTGTCCGCTGATATTAATTGGTTTAGCAATATCGTGAAGCAGCAATCCAAGAAAAAGTTTTTCCTTGTCTTTTAGCTTGTTGAAAATTCTTCCAAGATGAGAATTTTCATTTGCAAGTTTTTCCACATTCTGAATTGCGATGAGTGTGTGTTCATCTGCAGTGTACGAATGATACACACCATGCTGAAGGAAGCCGTTAAGATCTTTGAACTCGGGCATAAACGCACTTAGTGCACCAAGCTCGTTCATCACATAAAGAGTTCCACCAACGTTGCTTGGGAGTCTCAAAATTTCTCTGAAGAATACAGATGATTCACTTTCCTGAATATGGTGCCTGTCGATGGTTTCAAATTTATCAACGATGTGCGAACGGAGAGCTTCATCAAACCTTGCAGAATGAAGTCCGCGGTAATAAAATACACGAAGAATATCAGACATAGTCAGCGGTGAATTATTCCGCATCGAAATGACTCTACCCTTCATTTCAAAATCATCATCAAGTTTTATAGAAAGAGAAGCTGGTAACGATACAAAAGTATCATCATAAAATTTCTTTATCATTGATTTGGAGAATCGGTTAAGAATGACGGCTGCATTAAAGTAATATCCTCATAAAATCAATTAATGCATCTTCCTCAAATCCAAAAATTTTTGCTATCCTTATTTGCTCGCTGAATTCAAACCGGTCATTCTTCTGCTTTGCTTCAAGGTGCATAAGGTTTCTAACTGAAAGCACAAGCTTGTAGCTGCTAAGCACCCGGCTGCATTCATCAACGGAAGAAACTTTGTTTGCTTTAAGAATGGTAAGAAATGTTTCGATCTGCGTGGCTTCCTGCTGCTTGTCAAATAATTCTTTTCTTGAGAAGATGTACATCCACTCAACAATCTGAAGATCTCTCAATCCTCCGGCAGAAAACTTTACATTTGGCTCAAGCATTTTTGGTGAGTTGCCGTACTTTTTGTATCTCTCCTCCGAATCCTCAATCAATCTTTTTATCAGATCGGCTTTGGTATCCTCATTCAGGATTTTTATCAGCTCTTCATTCCAGAGATTATAAATTTTTTCTGATCCAAGTAAATAGCGTGTTTCAAAGAATTGAGTGAACGTGTGAAGGTCAGACAACATATATTTTTGTATGTCCGATAGATCCCTGACTGTGTGTGAAATTTCCAGACCATTATCCCATAATCTTGTAACTAACTCTGAGATTTCTTTCGCATTATCCTCAATTGATTCAGCAATAATGATAATATCAATATCCGAATAAGGTGAAAATTCCCTTCGGCTAAAACTTCCTGAAGATGCGACGGCAAAATTATATTTTTCATTTCCAGCAACTGCACGGATAAATTCTTCAATTAAAAGACTGTATTCCTTGCTGAATCTCAGTGCATCAGCTTGCTTAGAATACGCAGCGAACAATTCATCGCGCCTTGCCTGGAATATTTTTTTTATTTCTGATTTCAAAATTTATTTCCTGAAGATTCAGTAAAACGATTACTTATTAAACTCATCACTGTAATACTCGGCTTCAATCACAGATGAAATACCGCCTCTGACATTGAACTCGGCTGTTATCAGCATATAACGAGGCTTGCAAACTGCAACCAGATCATCAAGGATTTTATTTGTTGCACTTTCGAAAAATAAACCATCATTACGGTAAGAATTAAAGTAGAGTTTTAAGGATTTTAATTCCACGCAAAGTTTATCAGGAACATACTCAACTGTAATTGTAGCAAAATCCGGCTGACCGGTTTTTGGACACAGCGAAGTAAACTCAGGCGCTGTGTGAATAATTGTATAATCCCTTTTCGGGAATTCGTTTTTGAAGGTTTCTAATAATTTTATCTTTTTTTATTCATCCTTTATTTTCATTTGTCATTATCCTTCTTCAGTTTTAAATTATTTTTAATGTTGATCATCAACGATTAACGATTTGATAACGATTAACGAATTATGATTTTAGATTTTTTGAAGCAGTCTCAACACTCTTAACAAATATTGAAATCAACTCATCATTTTCTTGCAATGCTTTTTGAATTTTTTCTGTTAGGATTTAACAACTTTGTCCAATCAGTCTAATCTTCAAGCAACTACTCGTTTCCAACTCCTTCAATACAATTTTCATCTTATGAATGAAATCCTTAGGTCGATTGCTCCACTTTATGATAAACCGTAATTTAATGCTTAGAAGTATGTTCCTGAGCGAGACTAATTGACCGATCAATGATTTTTATGCTCAAACATTCTTTTCCTTAAGTCATTTGTCAATTTCAATTATTAAAACTGCAAAGTTTATCAATCTTTCTTCTAAATCTTTTTTATTCATTTGAGTTTTACTTCATAATTCAAAAATCGTTAATCCTTGTTCTTAGAATCAATTTATAATTTATCATGATAATCTAGGTCGTGATCATATACGTAATCGGATCTTCAACACCCGCCATCTGAAATCCTCTTAGGCGAAGTGCGCAGCTATCACAAACTCCGCAGGCAACATCTTCATTTTGATAACAGCTCCACGTTAAATGGAGAGGAGCATTCATTTCAATTCCTTTTCTTACTATCTCTGCTTTTGAAAGATGAATAACAGGAGTTTCTATTTTAATTTTCGTTTCGGGTTTTGTACCGAGATCAATCATTTTTTCAAATGCAGAAAAGAATTCTGGTCTGCAATCAGGATAACCAGAAGAATCTTCGTAAACTGCACCAATAAAAACAGCTTTTGCATTCAACACTTCTGCCCAGCTAACACAAGCTGAGAGAATGTTTGCATTCCTGAACGGGACGTAAGAAGTAGGTACATCTCTGTTACTGAGATCCGCTTTTGATACCGAAATATTTTTATCAGTTAAAGATGAACCACCGATCTTTGAAAGATGAGTGTAATCAATAATCAATCTTTCTTTAACTCTATAAAAATCAGCGATATCGTTGAAAGCTTTAAGCTCTCTCTTTTCTGTTCTTTGTCCGTAATTAATATGTGCAAAAGCAAGCTGATAATTTTCATTTGCAATTGCAGCAGTTACACAGCTATCCATTCCTCCGCTTACGGCAACAACGGCTAAATCTTTAGGAGACGGATTCATCTTTAAAGTCACCAATCATCAAAAATTTTTGTGCTAAAAATAGTGAAAACTGAGCTAAGTTATTTGGCAATAATCAAAGCTGGCCAAGCATATACAGGCAATTTAAAAAGCAAGAAAAGTTTCTAAAATCTATTTTGAGATGTAAAGACGCAAATAATTCTTTAATTTTGCGTACAGAATTTTACAAACACAGAGGAAACAATGAGAAAAAAAGTTATAGCCGGCAACTGGAAAATGAATATGAATTTACATCAATCACAAAAGCTGGTTTCTGAAATTATAAATGGATTGGGAAAAGATAGTAAAGCAGAAGTGATAGTATGTCCGCCGTTTACATCATTAAGTGAAGTAAATTCTTTGTTAAAAGGAACACAGGTAAAACTCGGTGCACAGAATATGTATTATGAAGAGAGCGGTGCTTACACCGCAGAAATTTCTGCAGATATGCTAAAATCTGTTGGATGTGAGTACGTAATACTCGGTCACTCAGAAAGAAGAGTAATCTTTAATGAATCTGATGAGCTGATAAACAAAAAAATGAAAGCCGCACTTGCAAAGGGATTGAAACCAATTTTTTGTATTGGCGAGTTACTTGAACAAAGAGAAAACGGCGAAACAATGCAGGTTGTCTCTTCTCAAATTGAAAAAGGACTTGAAGGAATAACTGCTGAACAAATGAAAAATATTATCATTGCGTATGAACCTGTCTGGGCAATTGGTACGGGAAAGACCGCAACTCCTGAACAAGCGCAGGAAGTTCACTTCTTCATTCGTGAATTAGTGGCTAAAAAATTCTCATCTTCGGTTGCTGAAAATATTATCATCCAGTACGGAGGAAGCGTTAAGCCGGATAATTCGAGTGAGCTTCTTTCACAAAAAGATATTGACGGTGCATTGGTTGGCGGTGCTTGTCTTAAGGCAGATTCTTTTCTGAGTATTATTGCTTCTGCTTGATGAATTGCTTTGACTAAGTAGAATAATATATTGTACTACCACAACTTTCCGATTGATTTCCCCTCGAATCTGTAGTATATTTGTGCGTTTTTTAATAAATTTTCAAAGGATTCGCTTATCGGATGTTAACCTTCCCCTTTAGATCTCTGGTTTTATCAGGATTTCTTGTGCTTTTTGCTTTTCAATTTTCGTTCAGCCAGGTTGTTTTTAAAGAAGTCCCGGATTATAAAATCCGATTGACGGACTCTCTCTTTTTTGATATTACTCAAACCCGTTCAGTCATTTCGCTGAATGGAAAATGGAGTGTTCAACCTGCAGATGACGATAAAGCGCAAAAGGTAACGGTAAGTGTTCCTTCAATATTTGAAGGTGAAGACGAATTAGTTTTTCAGAGAGAGTTTGAGTTATCGAGAGCGCAGATCTCGGAGAGCACATTAGAAATAGTCTTCTTCTCAATAAATTATACCGCAGACATTTCCCTCAACAACACAATCATTTACCGTCACAGTGGTGGCGAGTATCCTTTTAAAGTTGCTCTACCAAGAGATATTCTTCGAAGCGATAGAAAAAATGTTCTGTCATTAAAATTGATCTATGATCTTAATTCAAAGAATTCAATACCTCAGAAACAAAGATTTCTATTCCCGCAAAATCATGGCGGAATAATTGGTGACGTTTACATTCATCTTAAACCTGATTTTTATATTGCCAAAGAAAAAATATTAAAAACATTCTCACCCGACTATAAAAACGTTTCGCTTCAGGTTGAATCGCTCATAAAAAATAACAAGACAATATTGAACTTCTCAGGTGAAGATAACCCGAATGATTATAAGTTGTTAGTTTCTATAAGTGATACTGCGGGTAATATTATAAAAGAATTACCAGCGTATAATTTTACTCTCGGTCGAAATAAAGATATTGCAATCACACAGAAGTTAGATTTGCCCGGTGCAGTTTTATGGTCACCTGAAACTCATTCGCCATATATACTGACGCAGCAGTTATTCAAATCAGATTCGCTTATCGATAAGAAGCAAAAGTTTGTTTCAATATTTGATTTGAAATCCGACGAGGAATCAATCAGGCTCAATGGAAATGATTATCAACTTAAAGGCGTGATTTACTATCCGGGTAGTGAAGCCTATGGCAAATTGATTTCCTATGAGCAAATGGAGAAAGATATTACGTTAATTAAAGAAACTGGTTTCAATTCAGTGAGATTTGCGAAGAGCACTATCCATCCCTTCTATCTTAGTCTCTGTGATAAGTATGGATTGTTTGCTTTCCTTGAAGTGCCGATAGACGGGGCGCCAAAGGGAATTGCTGAAGATGAGAGTTTCATCAGCAGAAGCAGAGAATTTCTTCACAACTATATTTCTTTTTATGGAGAATATTCTTCCTTTGCTGCAATCGGGTTTGGCGGAACGTATCTTCCGGAGCTTCAAGAACATATTTCATTAATTTCAGTTCTCGCAAATGTCGCAAAAGAAAAAAGTAATCTGCTTACTTATGCATCATTCTCAGGTAGTAATATTCAGAGCATAGAGAATCTTGATCTTTATGGACTTGAGTTTATTAAAGAGAGTGCATCAAGCTCGGATGAACAATTCAAAGAATTGCAAAATAATCTCGGCAAAGGAAAAGTATTTTTCTCATCTGTTACCTATCCTATTTATATCGGCGGCTCAGACGGATATTTGAATGAGTATTCATTTGAAGCACAGGCAAAATATTATGAAGAGTTTTTCGATTACGTTTCTCAAACCAAAGCACCGGCATTTTTTATCAACTCTTTCAATGATTACTTCGGGGATTATTCTTCTTTCATTTGCAGCAGCAGTGATAGAAATTTATATCGTATCGGTTTAATGGATGAATCCAGAAGTAAAAACAGGATTAGCTATAAAGTTGTTTACTCAAAGCTTAACAATCTTGAGAAAGTAACAATCCCCATCGGCAGCAAGAAAGATGACTCACCGATGGTCTTTATAATTTTTGGTTTGCTTCTGGCTATCTTTATGGGTGTGCTGGTAAATTCAGGCAGAAAGTTTCGTGATGATGCATCGAGGGCTTTGCTGCGTCCTTATAACTTTTTTTCGGATATCCGGGATCAAAGAATAATATCTGCCGCTCATACTACTTTACTTGGATTGATCATTGCAGCCGTAGTTGCACTGATCTTGAGTAACATTTTGTTCCATTTAAAGACCAGTCTGTTTTATGAACACTTTCTGCTTGCCTTTGCCAGTCCGTTGCTCATGAAAACAGCAAATTACCTCGCCTGGAATCCATTAATGTCATTGTTATGGCTTACAGCTTTTAATATAGTTCTCTTTGTAATCATCTCATTGATTATAAAAATCGCTTCATTATTTGTGAAAACCAGAGTCTACATAATTAGTATTTACTTTACGTTTATCTGGGCACTGCTTCCCGCAGTCCTGCTGATCCCTGTCGGAATTATTTTATACAGAGTAATGCTTGCCGGCTCTATAAATCTATATATTTATCTGGGACTTGTCTTTGTAAATTTTTGGATTCTTTACAGACTCTTTAAAGGAATCCACGTCCTTTTCGATTCAAAGCCTGGCACAGTTTATTTATACAGCATAATATTCATTCTTGGAGTAATTAGTTTTGTATTATTTTATTTTGAATTGAAACATTCAACTATTCAATATCTGCTTTTTGCACTCAAGCAATTTAATTTTTAACAGAGAATAAGATTGTATTTATCGAAACTTGAAATATTTGGTTTTAAATCTTTCGCTCAGAAAACTCCGATAAATTTTCATCAGGGTGTGACTTCTATCGTTGGTCCCAACGGCTGCGGAAAGACCAACATTGTAGATGCAATAAGATGGTGTCTTGGTGAACAGAGGACAAGTACTTTACGTAGTGATAAAATGGAGAACGTTATCTTTAACGGAACCTCCACACGCAAGCCAATGGGTATGGCAGAAGTTTCTCTAACAATTGAAAACACCAAAGGCATTCTTCCAATTGAATATACTGACGTTACGATTACCAGAAGAATTTTCCGCTCTGGTGAAAGCGAATATCTTCTTAACAAAAACATCTGCCGTCTGAAAGACATTACAAATCTTTTCATGGATACCGGAATTGGTGCCAACGCCTATTCAGTCATCGAGCTGAAGATGGTTGAAACAATTCTCAGCAGCAAAGCAGAAGAACGCCGGACAATGTTTGAGGAAGCAGCAGGTGTAAACAAGTACAAATTAAGAAGAAGACTTGCGCTGCGAAAGCTTGAAGAAGTGATGAGCGATTTGACAAGAGTAAACGATATTGTAAGTGAAGTTGCCAAAAATGTAGCAAGTCTGGAGAGACAGGCGAAGAAAGCAGACAGATACAACCAATTATCTTCCAGGCTGAAGGAAATCGAGCTTGAGCTTGCTGAGAGAGAATATTCATGGTTCCTGGATAAAACGGAAGAGATTATCCTCAGCAAAGTAGAAAATAATAAGAGGAAGAAACAGTACGAAGATGAAATGTCTTCTCTCTTAGAAAAACTTGATGAGATTAAAAGAAAGATTGGGAATTATGAAAGTGAACTGAGAGCAAAACGGATTGAAGTAAGCAAGCTTACAGAAAATATTTATTTGCTCAGGAGCGATATCTCTGTTTCAAAAGAGAGACAGAAATCAGTAAGCTCTAACATCGCCAAATACGAAAATGAAATTACAGAATTTAATAACCAGCTTGAGTCAACAAAGAAAATTATTGAGCAGGCTCTTATAACTACAACTGTCATAACCAACGAAATTGATAAGAACAGGGAAATCAAAGATGACCTTAAGGCAAAAATTGAAAATGCTACTCAGTTGCTTGAAGGAAAAAGGGCTGAAGTTAAAAAGCATTCAGAAATTATTGTCGCAGGTTTAAAGCAGGTAAGCGATAAGGAGAATGAACTTCTAAACATTACCAGATCGGTTGAAGAACGAAACAACCAGATTAACAAGCTTAACTCCCGTATTCTTAATTTGACAAGTGATGTGGCAAAAACCGTTGGGTTTATTGAGAGTTTGAAGGAAGAGAAAGAAAACGTCTCATCAAAACTAAATGAAGCGGAAGATAATTATGCACGAAAAGTTGAGGAGAAGGAAAAGCTTGAGCAGGAATTGAATGAATTCAAAGCAAGAGAGCTTGAACTTAATAGCATTTTAAATAGTCTTAATGATAAAATTTCTTTCATTCAAAATCTTGTTGATAATCTCGAAGGTGTTTCGCTGGGCACCAAATCACTGCTCGAGTTAACTGGCTGGGCAAACGGTAAGGTTATACTTCTTGCAAACGCTGGCAATTCTTCGGATGACCTTCGTCCCGCTGTTGAAGCTGCGTTGAGGAATAATGTTAACGACATTCTTATTTCATCTGTTGAAGAATTGAAAAAAGGAATCGAGCATCTAAAAAATAATAATCTCGGCAGGGCATCTTTTTATTTGAATCCGAATGGTGATAGCAGCACCGGTTTTATTGAAAAGCTGCAAAAATATTTTTCATCCAGACAAAGAAAGAAAATTGAGGCTCACAGCGCTTTCAAATCCTGGGCATCATCAGCAGTGCAGGCAGAAGGTAATTGGAAAAATTTCTTCAATAAACTGTTAAACAATACTGCAATTGTAAACGATTTGGATTCAGCAATTTTACTTTCTCAAAAATTTTCGGATTTCAGATTTGTTACTTTAGATGGTGATCTGGCCGAAGGAACAGGATTGATTGAAAGTGGTTCACCTGTGGCAGATGAATCATTATTTGGAAAGAGACAGCTTCTGCTGGAGATAAAAAAAGAAATTCCACTTAAGCAGAATGAACTTAACGAGCTTTCCAAAAAAATATCTGAATATGAAACATCAATCAGCAAAATTGATCTAAAGGTTCTCTCCGACCAGGGCAGAATGCTTGTAAATGATCTTGCTAATATTGATAAGCAAATATCACAGTTTGAATATGAGAAGAAAAAAGCTAATGATGAGACAGAAAAAACGCATCACCTGATTAAGGATATCGCAGCAGAATCGAACAAGCTGGATAATGATAAAATTTTGATCAGCGAGCAGTTATCTGAACTTCAAAAGCAAAAGTCACTTGCTGAATCGCAGTTGCAGACTCTTGAAGATGAAAACAAAAATGCCGAGGTTCATTTTAATCAGTTAATAGCAGAAAAAAATGAAATTAAGGTTGGGCTGGAAAGAAAACTTGGTGAGGCACGAAACCTTCAGAATACAATAACACGATCAGAAGAAAATATTCAGAATATTAATAACTCTATAATTTCCAGGAAAGATGATATAGAGTTTGCCCGAAAAGAAGTTTCTGAAATTGATAATACGATAAAGAAGCATGAGTCTGAAGTTGGTGATCTTGAAAATGCAAAGAAATTCTCTGTAGAAGAGCTTGAAAAGGTTGAGAAAGATTATGAACTATTAAAGTCAGAAGGCTCTTCAATTGAAGCAGCTATAAATGAGATAAGAACAGAAAAAGATAGTTTGCTTGACGCTAACAGAGATCTTGAGATAAAGCTTACCGAATATGAAATTAAAAAGAATAATCTGATTGAACACATAAACGAAGAGTATTCTCTAAAGATCGAACGAAAGAAATTTGATGACAATGAGTCATTCGATTTTGAAACCCATAAAGCAGAGGTTCACGAGTTACGGCAGAAGATCCGGAATCTTGGTCCGATAAACTTACTTGCTTATTCTGAATTTGAAGAGGAGAGAGATAGACTTGAATTTCTTAACAAGCAGCGTGATGATCTTGTTGAATCTGAAAAAGATATTGTCAAAACTATCGAAGAAATAAATCTAACTGCTCAATCACAATTTGCTGAGACCTTCAACCAGATTAGAGAAAATTTCATAAGAGTCTTCCGGTCCTTGTTTGATCCGGGTGATGAAGCAGATTTAAGATTGGAAGAAGGAGCCGACCCTCTTGAAGGAAAGATTGAGATAATAGCAAAACCAAAAGGCAAACGTCCTACTTCTATTGAACTTATTATCGGGAGGAGAAAAAACTTTAACGGCAATTGCATTGTTGTTTGCAATTTACCTTGTAAAACCAAGTCCGTTCTGTATTCTTGATGAAATTGATGCACCGCTTGATGATGCCAATATTGACAGGTTCACGAGACTGATTAAAGAATTCAGTCTGAATACTCAATTCATTGTTGTTACTCATAATAAAAGAACAATGGAAGCGGCGGAAACTCTTTATGGGGTTACCATGCAGGAAGAAGGAGTTTCCAAGTTGGTTAGCGTTCATTTTAATGAAGACATAAAGGTTGTTGCTTAGTTAGCAAATCGAATTCTAAGCCTTTTAAATAGAGCCTCTAAAGATGAAAATAAACAATCACGTCATTTAACAGAAATTAATCCCATTTGAAATTAGTTTTTTGATAGATAAGCAATTCAAAATATTTTTAGACTTCGATGGAACGATTACAAAGAATGATGTTGGAGAAGAAATATTTAAAAAAATTCTCAAAGAAGATGTTGTAAAGAAAATAGTTGAAGATTTGCTGACCAACGAAATAACTTCAAGAGAATGCTGGGAGAGTTTGTGCGAGTCTGCATTGATAAAAGATAAAAATGAATTTGATAACTTTATTCTTTCTCAGGAAATCGAACCAACACTGCATCACTTTGTTGAATACTGTGAAAATAACAGATTTCAATTATTTGTTTTGAGCGATGGTTTCGATTATTATATCGAAAAAATTCTGAAGAGAGAAAACCTTAGTCATCTAAAAGTATTCAGCAATAAATTAATTCTGAACGACGAAGGAAAGCTGATTCCTTCATTCCCTTATTACAATGCTGATTGCAGAAGTTCAGCAAATTGCAAACGAAATCATATTATTGAAAACAGCGGCGAGGATGATTACACAGTTTTCATCGGTGACGGTAATTCAGATATTGATGCAATCCAGTATGTGGATTTCATTTTTGCCAAAGATGATCTCTTGAAATATTGTGAAGTTCAAAGAATTACATATTTCCCCTTCAAGAATTTTGATGATGTGATTTTACGAATGAATGATCTTCTATCAAAGAAAAGGCTGAAGAAGAGACATCAGGCTGAGCTAAAAAGGCGCGAAGCGTTTACAATCGAATAAAAAAATATTTTAAACAGACTTTTAAATAATTAATGAACAACATTTCATCTATCGCATTTAAGTACAGAAGTTATACTCCAATTCCATTTCTGATTTTGATGCTGATTTTTCAGGAATCAACTCCATTGACATTAATAATTGGTTTTGCCGTTGCTTTGATTGGCGAGTTGATAAGATTCTGGGGAGTAAGCTGGGCAGGAAGTGAAACAAGAACAACAGGCGGAGTCGGCGGAACATTCCTGATCATCAGCGGACCATTTGCGTACGTTCGTAACCCGCTTTATGTCGGTAATATTCTGCTTTATCTTGGTCTCGGAATTATGTCGTTTGCATTATTCCCTTATTTGCAGATTGTTGCAATTATATTCTTTCTCATTCAGTACTATTTTATAGTCAGTGAAGAAGAAAAATATCTCTTGGAAAAATTTAAAGATGACTACAGGGATTACTGCAAAAATGTTCCAGCATTTTTACCAAGACTTTTACCGTATAAAAATTCAACCATAGTTCAACCTCCTCGCAATCCAAAAGCAGGATTCCGCTCAGAGAAAAGAAGTCTTCAGGCATTCATTGGAATTTCGCTGCTGCTTATTATTCTCTGGCTTATCAGGAGCTGATAGTCTTGAGCGCTTCTAAAAATAAATTGATGATTATTACCGGCGAGGTTTCAGGTGATTTGATCGGCGCATCATTAATCAGGGAACTAAAATCTCTCAAACCTGATTTAAAGATAACCGGTATCGGCGGTGATCGAATGCATTCTGAAGGTATGGATCTGATTTATCATACCGATAAAATGGCTTTTCTCGGATTTGTTGAAGTGGTAAAGCATATACCCTTCATTCGAAAGGTTCAGAAAAAGCTCATTGATGTTATTAAGAAAGAGGAAATTAATTGTGTAGTGCTGATTGATTATCCGGGCTTTAATCTGAGCATTGCAAAAAAACTTAAACCACTCGGAGTAAAAATTATTTATTATGTCTCGCCTCAGTTATGGGCGTGGGCAAAGGGAAGAGTAAAAAAAGTCAGGAAGCTGGTTGATAAAATGCTTGTTGTCTTTCCTTTTGAAGTAGAATTTTACCGAAAGGAAAATGTTAACGTCGAATATGTTGGTCATCCTTTAGTGGAAAGAATAAATCAATACAATTTTTTAAGCAAAGATGAATTCTTTTCAAAGTTTAATCTTGACAAATCAAAAGAAATTCTTCTCGTGATGCCGGGAAGCCGTAAGCAGGAAGTAAAAGCAATTTTTCCTGAAGTGATAAAAGCTGCACACAAGCTTGCACAGCAATTTAATTTGCAGGTTGTTGTAGCACGTTCAAAAAATATTGACGAAAAATATCTTCGGCAGGATAGTGGTTCGGAAAAATTCATAACTATTGAAGATCATAATTATGAATTGATGAAATACTCGCGGTTTGGTATAATAAAGTCAGGAACATCAACACTTGAAGCAGGATTTTTTGCTCTGCCGATGATTGTGGTTTATAAAACCAATCCACTTACTTATATGATTGGAAAGCAGCTTGTAAAGCTGGATAGAATTGGAATGGTTAATATTTTACTTGATGAAATGGTAGTTCCGGAATTAATTCAAAACGAAGCAAACTCGGTAAATATTTTTGATACAGCTTCAAAAATATTATCAGACAATCAGGCATATGAGAATGTTAAGCTTAAACTTGGAAAAGTTAAAGAAAAACTTGGCGGTGATGGTGCATCAAAAAAAGCAGCCAGATCAATTTTGGAAATTCTGAATGAGTCTGAAAAAATCTAAACAAAACGTTCTCAGATTTTTAGGAGATCACTTCCTGTATTATGGAATAACTGCTCTTTGTAAAAGTTTAAAAATTGAAAAAGAGAATTACACAGTCATTGAAAATCTGAACTCAAAAAATCAAAATTATGTATTGGCTTTTTGGCATGGGACAATGCTGCTGCCATGGTATTTGCACGGAGCTCCAAACTTTGCTGCGTTGACCAGTAAAAGTAAAGACGGTGATCTTCTTGCAAAGGTTTTGAAAAAATGGAAATACCAGGTTGTTCGAGGCTCCAGCAGCACTGGTGGTGATGTTGCACTCGGAATTATGGTTGATTATGCACGGAATAAATATTCAATCGCCATTACTCCTGATGGACCAAGAGGACCGAGACATAAATTTAAAGCAGGTGCAGTGGTTACGGCAAAGAAAACAAAAATTCCAGTGGTGCTTGCAGGTGTTGCCTTCAAACGAAAAAAAATATTAAGCAACTGGGACAAATTTGAAATACCATATTTCTTCACAACTGCAAAAGTAGTTTATTCAGATCCGATTTATGTTGATAGCAATCTCACTTATGAGGAAACGTCTGCAGTTATTTCAAAATGCGATGCAGAGTTGAATAAGCTTCAGCAGAAGGCACAGGATTTTAAACTTAATTAAAAATGAATTTTCTAAAAGTCATATTATATCCTTTTATTCCTGTTTATGCATTCATAATCTGGCTGCGGAATTTTCTGTTTGATAAAAATATTTTTAAGAGCAGATCGGTTAATGCAAAAGTTTTTTCTGTGGGCAACATAACCTTTGGCGGATCAGGCAAAACTCCCGTTACCATTTATCTAACAAGTTTACTGAAACAGGGAGGATATAAGGTTGGTGTTCTTAGCAGGGGATATGGCAGAAAGTCAAAAGGATATGTTCTTGTTTATGATGGCAGTAAATTTCAGAGTACAGTAGAAAAGTCGGGAGATGAAATTTATCATACTGTGCTTGATTGTTCTGTTCCTGCTGCTGTTTCTGAAAACAGAGTTAAGGGTGCGGAAAGATTAATAACTGATACCGGAGTAAACACAATTGTTCTGGATGATGCATTCCAGCATCGCTGGATCAAACGGGATGTTGATTTGCTTGTTATCGATCAGCGGTTTTTAACTGAAGATCATTTTTTTATTAACAATCTTCTTCCTACAGGAGTAATGAGGGAACCGTTCAGTTCTATTAAAAGAGCGAGTGCGGTAATCATTAACAGAAAATTTATGGAGAAGAAAGATATTCCGGCAGAACGTAAAAAATATTTCGAGAGGAAACAGATTTTCACTGGATTTTATGAAGCTTTAAGCTTCTATGATTTGAAGCACAATACCGAGCTCAGTCTTGAAGAATTTCAGGGTCAGAAAAGTCTGGTTGTTTCAGGAATTGCAACCCCTTTTTCGTTCCTTAATATTTTAAGGCAATCAAAAGTTGACACGCAAAACAAACTGATTTTCAAGGACCATAAAAAATACACTTACAACGATGTTCAGAGGATAAGGCAGTTGTTTTATTCAACAAATTCGCATTCCGTAGTCACTACAGAGAAGGATGCAGTCAAATTAACCAAATTTGCACGTGAGATGGACGACATCGACATCTATTATTTAAAAATAAAATTCTCTTTAGATGATGAAGAAGCCTTTAAAGGCTTTATCTTTGGGGTCTAAAAATTTTCGTTTTACCTCATATTTCAATAAATAATCTAATTTCGGAGGAAATATAAAAATGCCCAGAAAATATGTATACTTTTTCGGAGGAAAGAAAGCCGAAGGAAAAGCAGAGATGAAATCACTACTTGGCGGCAAGGGAGCTAATCTTGCAGAGATGGTAAATATATCATTACCAGTACCTGCTGGATTTACTATCTCTACCGAAGTCTGTACTCACTATTATGATAACAAAGAAAAATATCCAAAAGAATTAAAAGCCCAGGTTCTTTCTGCACTTAATAAAGTTGAAAAGGAAATGGGTGCAAAGTTTGGTGATTCTGAAAATCCATTGCTTCTTTCTGTAAGAAGCGGTGCCCGTGCATCCATGCCGGGAATGATGGATACAATTCTAAATCTTGGTCTTAATGATGAATCAGTTCAGGGATTAATAAAGAAAACGAACAATCCTAGATTTGCTTATGATTCTTACAGAAGATTTGTTCAGATGTATGGTGATGTTGTGCTTGGATTGAAACCGGTACACAAACACGATGAAGATCCTTTTGAAGTTATTCTTGATAAAAAGAAACACAAGCATGGTTTCAGATTAGATACCGAGTTAACAGCAGATCATCTTAAAGAATTAGTTGAAGAATTTAAAACAGCAATAAGAGAAAAAACCGGTCACGACTTTCCTGATAATCCGATGGATCAGCTTTGGGGTGCAGTCAGTGCAGTGTTTGGTTCCTGGATGAATGAAAGAGCAATAGTTTATAGAAAACTAAATAATATTCCCGCAGATTGGGGAACAGCAGTAAACGTTCAATCAATGGTATTCGGAAATATGGGTGAAGATTCCGGAACAGGTGTTGCATTCACTCGTGACCCTGCAAGTGGAGAAAATGTTTTTTACGGTGAATATCTGTTCAATGCTCAGGGAGAAGATGTTGTTGCCGGAACAAGAACTCCTCATCCGATATCTGAATTGAAAAAAGAAGATCCGAAAATTTACAAGCAGCTTGATGGCTTCAGGAAGATTCTTGAAAAGCATTATAAAGAAATGATGGATATCGAATTCACAATTCAGCAAGGGAAGCTATGGATGCTTCAATGCCGTGTTGGAAAGAGAACAGGATTCGCTGCTATCAGGATGGCTGTTGATATGGTAAAAGAAAAACTTATCACCAAAGAAGATGCAATCAGTCGAATAGAGCCTAACCAATTGAATCAGTTGTTAAGACCTATCTTTGATCTAAAAGAAAAGAACAAAGCAATCTCAGAAGGAAAACTTCTTGCTAAAGGCTTGAATGCTGGTCCTGGAGCCGCTTCCGGTAAAGTAGCATTAAGTGCTCAGGATGCTGAAGAAATGGCGGCGAAAGGTGACCCGGTTATTCTTGTGAGAATTGAAACTTCGCCAGAAGACATTAAAGGAATGAATGCTTCGGAAGGTATTTTAACTGCTCGCGGTGGAATGACATCTCACGCAGCTTTAGTTGCAAGACAGATGGGTAAAGTTTGTGTAGCTGGTTGCGGTGCTTTAAAAATTAATTATAAGGAAAGAACAATCGGTGTTGAAAACAAAGATGTTGTGGTTAAAGAAGGTGATTATATTTCAATTGACGGTTCCACCGGTGAAGTTATAAAAGGAAAACTTGAAACAAAACCATCGGAAGTAATTCAGGTTCTCATCTCTCAAACTATGCAGCCGAAAGAATCATCAGTTTATCAGACTTACTCAAGCCTGATGAAATGGGCAGACGAAATCAGAAGAATGAAAGTAAGAACAAATGCTGATCAACCAGACCAGGCAAGAAATGCAATTGCATTTGGAGCTGAAGGAATTGGTCTATGCAGAACTGAACATATGTTCTTTGGCGGCGACAGAATAACTTCAGTCAGAAAAATGATTGTGTCCGATACTGTTGAAGATAGAAAAGCAGCACTTGCTGAACTTCTTCCATTACAGAGAGAAGACTTTGAAGGAATATTCGAAGCGATGAAAGGAAGACCTGTTACAATCAGAACACTTGATCCACCGCTGCACGAATTTCTTCCTCATTCAGAAAAAGAAATTACCGAACTGGCAAATGAACTAAGAATAGAAGTATCAAAACTAAAAGCAAAAATTGAAAGCCTGCACGAGTTCAATCCAATGCTTGGTTTCAGAGGATGCAGACTTGGAGTAGTTTTCCCTGAAATAACTGAGATGCAGGCAAGAGCAATAATTGAAGCAGCGGTTAATGTTGCAAAGAAAGGAATTCCAGTTAAACCAGAGATTATGATTCCTCTTGTTGCACACGTAAATGAATTTATTCTTCAGGAAGATATTGTAAGACGTGTTGCCAAAGAAGTGATGAATGAAAAAGGAAAGAAGATCAGTTATCTTGTTGGAACTATGATAGAACTTCCAAGAGCAGCATTGACAGCGGATGAAATTGCTCATAGAGCAGAGTTCTTCAGCTACGGAACAAACGATCTTACTCAAACTACATTTGGATTATCAAGAGATGATGCTGGTAAATTCCTTCCATTATATGTTCAGAATGATATTTTACCATCAGATCCGTTTGAAGCACTTGACCAAACAGGTGTAGGACAGTTGGTTGAAATGGGAACAAGAAAAGGAAGATCAGTACGCAAAGATCTCAAGGTTGGTATTTGCGGCGAGCATGGTGGAGAGCCTTCTTCAGTTGAGTTCTGTCACAGGATAGGATTGAACTATGTTAGCTGTTCGCCATTCAGAGTTCCAATTGCACGACTTGCTGCGGCAAGAGCAGTGATCAATGAAAAGAAGTTGAAGAAGTCAGCTTCAAAGAAAAAGAAATAAAATAATTTGGAATTGTCTTTAGATTTGCATCTTTATTGTCATTCCTGTGAAAACAGGAATCTAGTCACGAATAAAGAATGGATTCCCACCTGCCTTGCCGTCAGGCAGGCTTTCGTGGGGATGACATCGCAAAGAGTATCAGTTCTAAGGTAATCTTTTAGTTAACATAATTATAAAGGATAAAGAAGGATGAAACTTTCAGATTTCAGTTACACTCTGCCAAAAACATCAATTGCAAAATATCCCGTATCACCGAGGGATAAATCAAAACTGTTAGTCTTAAACAGAGAAACGCAAGAGATGGAATCAAAACGTTTCACCAATGTTGTTGATTACATGTCCAAGGGTGATATTCTGGTCGTGAACGAAACCCGCGTATTCCAGGCAAGGTTATTCGGAAAGAAGGAAAAGACTCACGCTAAGATTGAAGTTTTTCTTTTAAGAGAACTTAATTCCGAAGATGGTATCTGGGATGTGATTGTTGACCCTGCGAGAAAAGTCAGGATAGGCAACAAAATATATTTTAATGATAAGCTTTGGTGCGAAGTAATTGATAACACAACTTCCCGCGGAAGAACTATCAGGTTTAACCAGTCGGGAAATATTTTTAAAGCTGTGGAAAAAATCGGACAGACTCCTCTTCCTCCATACATCAAAAGAGAAGCAGAGCCGTCAGATAAGGAAGACTATCAGACAGTATTTGCAAGAGTTGATGGCGCTGTTGCAGCTCCAACTGCAGGACTTCATTTTACAAAACAGCTTCTCCAAAAAATTCAGAAGAAGGGTGTTACAATTGTACCAGTTGTTCTTCATATTGGATTAGGTACATTCAGACCTGTTGAAGTTGAAGATTTGACCAAGCATAAAATGGATTCCGAGTTCTTCGAGATTCCGGCTAAATCTGCCGAGATAATTAATAAAGCTATGCACGACAAGCATAATATTTTTGTTGTCGGTACAAGTGCCTGCCGCGCACTAGAAACAAGCACAACTGCAGACGGCTTTGTAAAACAAAATCGCGGCTGGACAGATAAATTCATTTATCCACCTTACGATTTCAAATTAACTAAAAAGCTCATCACGAATTTTCACGTTCCTGAATCAACATTGTTAATGCTCGTTAGTGCGTTTGCAGGAAACGATTTAGTTCTTAAAGGCTACAAGAAAGCGCTCAAAGAAAAATATCGTTTCCTCAGTTACGGCGACGCAATGTTAATACTTTAAATGTATGATTGTATGAATGTATGGTTGAACAGAATACATATTGGTTGATTAATTTTTATAGGTATAATTTCATACATTCACTTGTCCGGCGAAGCTTTAGCAAAGACGGATACATTCATTCAACCGGAGTTTTTGTGTGAGAGTTTTTGCTGTAATTCCCGCGGGAGGAAAAGGGAAAAGAGGAGGCACTGCAACTCCAAAACAGTACATCCGGTTTCACGGCAAAGAACTAATTGTATATACTCTTGAAGTATTTCAGAAAAATAATCTTGTTGATGAAATAATAATTTCCGCAGAACAGCCTTACCATACACTCCTGAATAAAATTGCCAAAGATTATAATCTCACAAAAATTTCACAATTAGTTGAAGGTGGAGAAGAGAGGCAGGATTCTGTTTATAATGCATTGAAATCGATTAACGCTGAGGACGGAGATCTTATTGCAGTTCACGATGCTGCCAGACCAATGCTGCCTGATTCAATTCTGACAAAAGCAATTAACACAGCTAAAGAAAAAGGAAATGCACTTGTCTGTCTGAAAGCAAGAGATACTTTACTAAAAGGTGATCAGATTGTTAAAGAATATGTTGACAGATCAGAAATTTATTATGTGCAGACACCGCAGATATTTAGATATAAAGATTTAAAGAAGGCAATGAAGAAAGCTTACGAAAAGAATTTCATCGGCACTGATGAATCAATGCTTGTAAAAGAACTGGGTATTGATATAAATATTGTTGAAGGGTCGATGCTGAACTTCAAGGTTACCACGATGACTGATATTGAAATGTTTGAAAAGCTGACCAGCCAGAACCAATAATTTCTATTGCAACTTTGTGTCTTAGAGTCTTCGTGGCGACAACTCCCTGACTTTTAATTGCCACGAAGTCACCAAGTCACAAAGAATCACAAAAAATACAACCCGAATAAAAGTTCCCGCCAAATCTGTCTCATTTCACTTCTCTTATCATTAAATTTCTTCGAACAATAAAATAAATTAAGGAACCAATTCATTTCCTGAAAGTAAAACTACCAGTTAAATTAATTGAATTGGGAGTTTTATAATTATGAAAAAATTAAAGGTAACTGCAATGAAAAAAAGTTTGCTAATTCTGCTTGTCTTTCCACTCGCTTTTTTATTCCTCTCATTTTCAAGCTTAATTCCCGGCATAAATATTTTTGATGCTGATAATGAATTCACTTTTCAATTCAAAGATGATTACAAATCTGCGTGGAAAACGGTTGATTCACTGGAACAACAGGGTCTTACCCGTTCAGCACTGGATGTAGTCGAAGAAATTTATAAAGCATCAAAGAAGGACAATAACCAACCGCAGTTTATTAAATCTGTTTTTTACAAATTGAAATACGGCAATTACATTGAAGAAGACAGTCACGTTAAAATTGTTAATGATGTAAAAGCTGAAATTGATGCAGCTTCATTTCCTGCAAATGCAATTCTTGAATCAATTCTTGCAAATATTTACTGGCAGTATTACCAGAACAACCGCTGGCGATTTCAAAATAGAACTGAAACAGTAAATTTTGATAATGAGGATTTCCAAACCTGGGATCTTGCAAGACTCATCAGAGAGATTGTTAAATATTATCACGCTTCACTTGAAGAAAGTGACAAGCTGAAGAAAATCCCACTTAAAGAATTTGAAGATATTCTTGTTTACGGAACTACTGAACATTCTTATCTCCGTCCGACATTGTATGATCTGCTTGCACATCAGGCACTTTCATTTTTTGTAAATGATGAAGCATCAGTTACTCAACCTGTTTACAAATTTGAATTAAAGAGTGAAGATGATTTTTCTCCTGCTGATGATTTTGTTGAAATCAATTATACAACAAAAGATTCGCTTTCACTTAAGTTTTATGCAATTCAACTCTATCAGCAGTTAATAGCTTTCCATCTCGATGATAAAGAAAAAGATGCTTTGATAGATGTTGATCTTGCACGATTGAATTTTGTAAGAAGTCAAAGTGTTAATTCAATAAAAGACAGTTTGTATCTCAATGCAATCACAAAAATGGAAAAGCAATTCAAGGATGTTCCTTATTCTTCTCTCATTTCATTTAACATAGCACAATATCACTACAACGAAGGAACGAAGTACGATCCGAACGGTTCTGATAATTATAAATGGGAAATTAAAAAGGCACTTGAGATTTGTAACTCTACAATAGAAAAGTTTCCTGACACATTCGGTGCAGGAGAATGCAGATGGCTTCAGAATCAGATACTTCAGAAAAGTTTAAGTGTTCAAACTGAATATGGAAATATTCCCGATCAGCCATTTCGTTCTTTAATTACTTATAGGAATGTGAATAAGATTTATCTGCGAATTATTCCGTGGCAAGAATCATTAGATCAAACAAAAAACAAATTGGATGCACAAAAGCTTTATCAGCGATATGCATCACAGAAACCAATTCACGAATGGTCGGTTGATCTTCCTGATGATAAAGATTATCAGCAGCACAGTGTTGAAATAAAAATGCCTGCATTATCAGTTGGTCAATATCTCGTTCTTGTCGGGACAGATGCTGAATTTTCTTATGTAAAAAATGCAGTTGGTTACAGCAGAACGTGGATTACAAATATCAGTTACATCAGGAAAGAAACAGGCGAGAACAAAGTTCTGTTTTATGCACTTGATAGAAAATCCGGCAATCCTTTTTCAAATATCAATGTTGAAGTGTATGGACAGAAAGTATGTTCAGGATGCAAGAGAGTATCAATTCTTCAAACTGAAAAGTGGAAAGACTGATGGTGATGGCGGTTTTGAATTTAAAAAAGATGATAACCAATACAACACTTATAAAGTTGTTTTCATAAATGGAAAAGACAAATTCGAGTCACAGAATTTTTATTCCTATTCTTATCAGGAGAGAACCGAAAAACGAAACACAACTTTCTTCTATCTCGACAGAGCAATTTACCGTCCCGGACAAATTGTTTACTTCAAAGGATTGATGATTAATACCGATGGTAAAAAAGATCACAAAGTTGTCACAAACCAAACCACAACAGTTACTTTTTTCGATGCCAACTATCAGAAAATTATTGACGCAACTTTCACAACAAATGAATACGGAACTTTCAACGGGAAGTTTACAATTCCGTTTGGGAAAATTGGCGGACAATATATGATTTCAAATGAAAACGGTTCTCAACCATTCAGAGTCGAAGAATACAAACGACCAAAGTTTGAAGTGAAGTTTGATCCGGTAAAAGGAAGCTATTCATTAAATGATAAAGTAACAGTTGAAGGATTTGCAAAAACTTATTCCGGTGCAAACCTGAATGATGTTGATGTGAAATACAGAGTCGTGCGAACAGTTTACTTCCCTTATTACGATTTCAGATGGAGATGGTATTACAACTGGTTCTGGGGAAGATATAATGAAATGGAAATCACAAACGGAGTTACAACAACTGATAAAGAAGGAAAATTCAAAGTTGAGTTTGATTTGGTTCCCGATCTTTCAATGCCGAAAGAAACAAAACCGGTTTTCAGTTACACAGTTTATGCAGATGTAATTGATGTAACAGGCGAAACTCATTCTGCTCAGACTTATGTGAGTGCTGGATATGTTGCATTGGTTGCAAACATTAATCTTCCTGAAATTATCAACTCATATAAAATTGATAAATACCAGGTTTCAACCACAAATCTTAACGGTCAGTTTGAACCTGCACCGATATCGATTGAAGTTTATCGTTTGAAAAATCCTGAAAGAATTTTCAGAAACAGACTTTGGTCAAAGCCGGATAAATTCTTAATGACAAAAGAAGAATTCTATCAAAACTTTCAGCACGATATTTATGATGAAGAGAATGAATACTTCAACTGGGAAAAAGAACGAAAAGAATTCACAACCAGCTTTACCACAGTTGACAGTTCGTTTATATCTTTCAAGAATTTACCTGAATGGCAGCCGGGTAAATATGTTTTGATCCTGAAAACAAAAGATAAAAACGGAACTCCTGTTGAGCTGACAAAATATTTCACTTTGTTCGATCCTGAATCTGACAAAACTCCTTTGAACGAATCAAGCTGGGTTTATATGAATGAAAAAAGTTATGAGCCCGGAGAAACTGTAACTCTTTACATCGGTTCTGCAGAAAAAGATGTTAAAGCTCTTTTTGAATTAGAATATGATGGAAAGATAATCAGGAAAGAATGGATTGAGCTTGATAATGAGCAGAAGAAAATTGAAGTCCCGATTAAAGAAGAGTATCGAGGAAATCTTGTAGTTCATATTTCATCAATCGTAAATAATGAACCGAAAATAATTACAAAAGTTATCACTGTTCCGTGGACGAATAAGCAATTAAAAATTTCTTTTGAAACTTTTAGAAGCAAACTTCTTCCCGGCTCAAATGAAGAATGGAAGCTGAAAATATCCGGACCAAATGGTGATGCTGTTGCAGCAGAACTTCTTGCTTCAATGTATGATGCATCTCTGGATGTATTTGCTGCAAATTACTGGGGCTTCAATATTCATCCTTATTTCTATTCTAGATACAACTGGACTGCGGATAACAACTTCATTTCAGTAAGTTCAAACTTTTATAATGAAGGATGGAACCAGTATGTGAACAGACCATATATGTATTTACCGTACATCAACAACTTTGGATTTTATTTTTATGGATATGGATATGGATACGGTTATGGTAATGGGAGATGATGATATGATGCCTAAATTGCGGTTAGATGATGAGATATGCTGTTATATGGTGCAAGCATCCAAAGTGGTAATGTTGAAGAAAAAGAAGGTTTGACAGCATCAAAACTTGGGAAAGAGGAAGACAGAAAAAAAGATGGCGACAAAGGCCAGGGAGTTACACCAGGTACTCCACCTGAACAATCATTTGATGGAGTTCCTATAAGAAAAAATCTTAACGAAACAGCTTTCTTCTATCCTGAATTAAGAACGAATGAAAAAGGTGAAATAATAATTTCCTTCACAGTTCCTGAAGCATTGACGAGATGGAAATTTATGGGCTTTGCTTTGACGAAAGATTTGAAGAGTGCAATTGTTTACAATGAAACTGTAACTCAGAAAGATCTGATGATAATGCCGAATCCTCCGAGATTTTTAAGAGAAGGCGATGAAATTTATTTCACTGCAAAAGTCAGCAATCTTTCTGATAGCTCAATTTCAGGTTCAGCAACTTTGCAATTGTTTGATGCATTCACAATGAAACCTGTTGATGCACTTTTTGAAAATACTGATAATGTAAAATCATTCTCTGCAGAAAAAGGAATGAGCGAAGGATTAAGCTGGAGACTGAAAGTTCCTCTTGGCAAAGTTGATGCAATTGTTTACAGAGTGATTGCAACTTCAGGAAAACATTCTGATGGTGAAGAAAATGCTCTTCCGATTTTGATCAACAGGATGCTTGTTACTGAAACACTTCCGCTTCCTGTAAAAGGAAACCAGACGAAGACTTTCCTTCTTAAAAAATTGATGGAGAATAAATCAACAACTTTGCAGAATTATAATCTCACACTTGAGTTCACTGCAAATCCTGCGTGGTATGCAATTCAGGCATTGCCGTATATGATGGAATATCCGTACGAATGTATTGAGCAGGTATTCAACAGGTTTTATGCAAACAGTATTGCAACTCATATTGCAAACTCAAGTCCGAAAATCAAAAAAGTTTTTGAAAGCTGGAAAGAAGTTGATAAAGATGCACTTCTCTCAAATCTTGAAAAGAACCAGGAGTTGAAGTATGCACTTGCTTGAAGAAACTCCGTGGGTTCTTGATGCACAGGATGAAAGTGAAAGAAAGAGAAGAGTCGGACTGCTGTTTGATTTAGTAAAAATGGCTGGTGAACTTGAACGTGCAGAAAAGAAAATGCAGGAGATGCAATATTCAAATGGCGGTTGGCCGTGGTTCCCGGGACTTCCTGAAAACCGTTTCATCACTCAATATATTGTTGTTGGAATGGGACATCTTGAAAGACTCGGAATAAAAGATATTCGTGAAAATGCAACAACCTGGGAAATGCTGCGAAAAGCAGTTGTGTACACAGACATCAGAATGTATGAAGATTATGAATGGATAAAGAAGCATGGAATTCTTGATAAGAAAAATATCGGTTACATCCAGGCACAATATCTTTATGGAAGAAGTTACTATCTCGATATTCCTGTTGATGACAAATACAAAGAAGCATTTGATTACTGGAAAGGTCAGGCACAGAAATATTGGTTGAGCAATAATAAATATATGCAGGGAATGATTGCACTTGCTCTTTACAGAATGTATGATGCGAAGACTGCAAAAGCAATTATCAAATCGATAATTGAAAACGCAGTGTTCAATGATGAAATGGGAATGTACTTTAAAGAAGAATGGGGATGGTGGTGGTATCAGGCTCCGATTGAAACTCAGGCATTGCTGATTGAAGCAGTTGATGAAATTACAAAAGATCAGAAGTCTGTTGATGAAATGAAAATCTGGCTGCTGAAACAAAAACAGGTTCAGGATTGGAAAACAACCAAAGCAACTGCTGAAGCTTGTTATGCACTTCTGCTGAGAGGAAGTGATTGGCTTGCTGATACAAAAATGCCTGACATAAAAATCGGCGGACAAATGCTTGATCTTCTCAATAACCCCGAGATACATATTGAAGCAGGAACTGGTTATTTCAAAACTTCCTGGAAAGGTGAAGAGATAAAACCTGAAATGGGAGAAGTAACAGTAACGAACAATAATAATGTTGTTGCGTGGGGTTCACTCTACTGGCAGTATTATGAACAGCTTGATAAAATTACTCCGGCTGAAACTCCATTGAAGATAAACAAAAAATTGTTTCTAGAATTAGATTCTCCGACAGGAAAGAAAATTACTCCGGTTGATGAAAACACAAAACTGAAACCGGGAGATCTGGTAAAAGTAAGAATTGAAATTCGTGTTGACCGCGATATGGAATTTGTTCATATGAAAGATATGCGTGCAGCAGGATTTGAACCGATAAATGTTCTCTCACAGCACAAATATCAGGATGGTTTGTGGTATTACGAAAACACACGTGACGCTGCAACAAACTTCTTTATGGATTATCTGAGAAAAGGAACTTATGTATTTGAGTATCCATTGAGAGTAACTCACAAAGGAGATTTCTCAAACGGTATTACAACAATCCAGTGTATGTACGCACCTGAGTTTGCGAGTCATTCGGAAGGTGTGAGAGTGAAGGTAAATTAAAACTCGTAGCACAGATTAGTAATCTGTGCTACTGAAACAGTAGATTAAAATATAATAGTAGATGATATGAAAATATTTATTGGCTTAATCTTTCTTTCGATAACCATTTATTGTCAAGACAGTTCAATAAATTGTGATTCTTTACTTTTCCCGGAGTATATTGGTTATGTTGCTTTCGAAAGAATGCCTGAGCCGGTTGGTGGTTATGACAGTTTACAATCAAGATTAGTTTATCCTAAAGAAGCGTTGGAAAAAAATATAGAAGGTAAAGTTTATATTCGATTTGCTGTCGATTCAACAGGCAATCAATTATGTGCAAGAGTCATTAGAGGACTTGGATACGGCTGCGATGAAGAAACCTTAAGGCTTGTTAATTCAGCCAAATTTATTTCTGGATTCCATAAAGGGAAACCCTATACAATGCCAGTTACGATTCCAATTATATTTTCATTAAAGGATAAGAAAAAAGAATAATTATCTGAGTTTTTAGAAAATCCCTCTGAACAAGTCACTTAGAAGGTGTGAGAGTAAAAGTAAATTAAGTTGTAGCACAGATTAGTAATCTGTGCTGGTTATAACTTTTAGTGCACAGATCACTGATCTGTGCTACTGAAATCAACTAAAATTATGGCAGACAAACATTTTCATCGTCGTAATCTTCCTCATTTATATTTCAGAGAAGGAATATATTTTATAACATTCCGATTAGCTGATTCATTACCTTCGAGTAAAGTAGCTGAAATTAAAGCAGCAATTGAATCTTTAGAAACCAATGATGATGAAAAGTTTAAGAGACTACTTAAAAAGTATGATGATCTTTTGGACAGTGGTCTTTACGGAAATAATCATTTAGCTAACCCTGAAGTAGCAGAGATTTGCAAATACACTTTGCATCACCCTGATGGAAAAGAATTCAAATTAATTTGTTATTGCATTATGCCGAATCATATTCATCTTGTATTTGAGTTGATTGAAGGGAATAGAGGGATTAGTAAAATTATGCAATCAATTAAAAGAATATCTGCAAGGAAATGTAATCTGCTTCTCAACCGAACTGGAAAATTCTGGCAGGATGAGAGTTATGACCGGTTAGTCCGTGATGATAAGGAATTATACTTTATCATTAAATATGTGCTGATGAACCCAGTCAATGCCGGATTAACAGACGATTGGAGTAATTGGAAATATTCATATTGTCGCTCAGAGTATTTGGTTCTGTAAAAACATTCCCTGCACAGATTGCTAATCTGTGCTACACATTTATAATGTGTGATGTATCTATGAATTATTTGAACAAACTTCAAATGTTGGTAAGTTTTGAATCAGAATATCATTTAAAAGAATAATCTATAACCAGTAGAACCTGCCTGACCGGTAGGCAAATTTATTAAAGGAGAATACCAGTGAAAGATCAAACCGAAAGACCAATACAAAATACAATTGCAGTTTTTATTGACTTTGAAAATATCTATTACTCTTCTCTTAATAATTTTGGCGAAGAGCCCGACCTAATGATTATCAGGAATTTATGTGAGAAGAAAGGAGGGATAGCATCAATACAGGCATTTGGTGATTGGGTTCGTTTCAATGGACAAATTAACAGTTTACTTACAAGCGGAATCCAACCGGTATTTACACCGTTATCACGTACAGAAAAAAGCAGTGCGGATACATTTATTTGTGTTCATGCAATGAAGCTGTTTATGCAGAATGAGAACATAGATTCATTAATACTGGTATCCGGAGATCGCGATTTTATTCCACTGTTGAATGAGCTGAGATCACTCGGCAAAAAAACTTTTTTAATGGGAATTCCCGGATCCATATCCAGGGATCTGGTGAATGTTGCAGATGGATTGATTGATTATCAACCTGAAAAAATTAAACCTAAAGAATCGAAAACGCTGCAATCTCCCCAAAAGAAGGTGAGTGAACAAATTGAGAATAGTATCATCACATTATTGAAGAAAGAAAACCGCAGAGTAAATGTTGCCACCATCGGGATAATGATCAAGAAACAGCATCCGACATTCAATCATAAAGAGTTTGGGTTTGATAAATTATCTCAGTTCCTTGATAGTTATTCACAAATTAAAGTAGATTATGATGAGGATAAACTGGTTGCCTACGCCAGTTTAGTTAAATAAGTTATCAATATTATAAAAATATTTCGCAGCACAGATTAATAATCTGTGCTACTGAAATTTATTTCTCATCTGCAAAACGATTTCTCAACTCAACCGGATTTCTTGATTTACTTTTCATTTTTAGATTCAGCATTTCAACAAAGACTGAGAATGCCATAGCAAAATAGATATAGCCTTTTGGTATGTGCTGTTCAAATCCTTCTGCAATGAGTGATACACCTATTAACAATAAGAACGATAGTGCCAGCATTTTAACAGTAGGATGTTTCTCAACAAATTCACTAATGCCTTTTGACGAAACCATCATCACTCCGACAGCAATTACAACTGCGAGCACCATTATTATTATATTATTTGCCATTCCAACTGCAGTAATAACCGAATCAAGTGAAAAAATAATATCGAGCAGAAGTATTTGCGTGATCACATTAGCAAATGATTTTACCGCCTTACCGGATATGTGACCCTCTACTCCTTCAAGTTTATCGTGAATTTCGAAGGTACTTTTACCGATTAAGAACAATCCTCCCGCAACCAGTATGATATCTCTTCCGCTTATTTCCTGTCCCAACGCAGTAAACAAGGGAAGTGTTAATTTCATTATCCATACAATTGAAAAAAGCAAAAGTATTCTGGTAATCATCGCAAGCGCTAAACCTGTTAGTCTGGCTTTATTCTGCTGCTCCTTCGGAAGTTTGCCGGAAAGGATTGAAATAAATATAATATTATCTATGCCGAGCACAATTTCAAGCACTGTTAAAGTTAAAAGTGCAATGAGCGATTCAGGGTTTGTTATCCATTCCAATTTGTCATCTCAGATTTTTGTTAATTAATTTTAAAAATATTTATAAGGCTTAAATTATTTTTGGACTGTAAGTGTTATGGGGAGTTTATCAATTCTTCGTATGTGAGATTAAGTGCTTCAGCAGATAGTAAAAATTTTGTGTAATCTTTCTGCGGATTATCGAAAACTTCTTTCGTCGTTCCACTTTCAACAATTTCTCCGTCTTTTAATATGATGACCCGGTTGGCGAGATTTCTAAGTATTCTTAAATCGTGACTAATACAGATCATAGTGAGTTTAAAATCTTTGTTAAGCTGTTTGAAAAGTTTGACTAGATTTAATTGTGATTCAACATCCTGAGCAGAGAACGGTTCATCAAGAATTAATAAAACCGGTTTAACAGCAAGCAATCGTGCAAGTGCTGCTCTTTGCTGTTCTCCTCCACTAAGTTCCATTCCTCTTCTTTGATAAAGTTCTTTCTGAAAACCAACAGAGTCAAGTACTTTCACTCTTTCTTCCGCCAAATTGTTTTCATCAACACCGGAAATCTTTAAAGCTTCATCAATAATATTTTGAACTTTTCTGAATGGATTTAAAACTTCGCCGTGATTTTGAAAAAGAATTTGTATCGGGCTGCTTTTTCGTTTTTCTTTTTCAGATTCTGAATTTAAAATGATTTTTCCGCTGTCAGGTTTGATAATGCCGGCAATTACTTTTGCGAGAGTGGATTTGCCTCCACCTGATTCACCGCAGATACCGAGTATTTCTCCTTGTTCAATTTCAAATGAAACATTCTTTAAGATATCAAACTTTTTCTTAGTCTCTTCTTTAACTTCAACCGAGTAAGAAATATTTTCAACTTTAAGCAGAGGCATTGCTCATCTCTTTAAATGAGTTTATGAAATTATTTACTTTCTCATCGGGTGATTCCAGTAGTTCATTGGGAGTGAAAAATTTAGTCAGACTTCCTTCTGAGAGATATGCAATGTAATCCGATGATTTAAGTGCAAAGTTAATGTCCTGTGTTACGATCAGAACCGATTTATCATTATCTCTAACAAAATTCTTCATCTTCAAGAGAATAAGATTCATCACTGCATAATCAACACCGGAAGTTGGTTCATCAAGAATCAGGATATCCGGATTTGCAAGAAGAGCTAAAACAATTAATAGTCTTTGAGCCATTCCTCCACTCAACTCATACGAATGCAGACCAGATAATTTTTTATATGTTGGCAGTAAAAAGAAAAGTAATAGTTCTTCAATTTTAAGCGGGCTTATATTTGAAAGATCAAAGTAGTACTTAATTTTTTTCAAAGGATCAAAACTATTGGCTGCATCCTGAAAAACGTAACGAATGTGCTTTTTCCTGATCTCCAAAAGTTTTTCTTCAGAAGAATTTAACAAGTCGATATCATCAAACAGAACTTTGCCATTGACTTCATATATATCAGGCGGAAGCAGTGAAGTGATAGATTTGATAAGTGTTGATTTCCCGGAGCCGTTCTTCCCAAGAATTGTATAAACTTTACCTTTATCAACATCAAACTTGATGTCCTTAAGAATTGTTCGGCTTTTTTCCTCATCAAGAATTGAAACTGAATTTATGTCTACACTAAGCATCAGTAAAAATGTTGTTTTTCTTTTACTCAACAAAATAATAAATTGGCGTGAGAAATTACTATTTGTAATACACAATCTTTTTAATGAACATCAAAACCTTAAATCTTCTGCTTCTTTTTTTTCTTTCATTACTGATAATTGCTTGCAATTCAAATCAATCAACAATTAATAATCGTATTGTTATAGGGATTTCTGCTGATGTTCAATCTTTCAACTCGCTGTTTGCCTTCAGCTATGAAGAAAGTGCAATTGCCGAATTACTTTATCCCAGCTTGTTAGATTTCAGATGGAATGACAAAAAAGGTGAACTTGAACCATATCCGATGATTGCAAAAAGCTGGCAGTGGGCTGAAGATTCCTCATACATAAGATTTTTTCTGAGGGATGATATACTCTGGTCGGATGGAAATAAACTTACTGCTTACGATGTTGTTTTTTCTTACGATGTATTTTCAGATCCGGAAGTCCAGAGTAGATTATATGGAATATTCGATCAGCTTTTCAATGAATCAGATGGACATATTGATATTGAAAAAACCTTTAAAGTTATCTCGCCATATGAATTTGAAATGCATTTCCCTGAAAACTCAGTCCCGGATTTGGTTAAGATTGTTGTGCCAGTAATACCGGAACACATATTTAAAGATATTAGCAGAGACCAATTAGCTAGCCACGAAAGTAATTTTAATCCTGTTTCGAGCGGAGCGTTTAAGTTAAAAAAGTGGGATAAAAATCAAACAATAATTTTAGAAGCAGACAGCAATTCATTTCTCTTTACTTCTGGCCAGACGGCTGAACTTGTTTTTAAAATTGTTCCAGACTACACTTCAAGAATTCTACAACTTAAAAAAGGAGATATTGATTTACTGGAATTAGTTAAAGTGGAAGATATGGATGAGCTTAAAGCAGAGCAAAACCTGGAAGTAGTTAATTTGATAGGAAGAGAATATGATTACGTCGGCTGGAATAATGTTGATCCAAATGAACCATCAAAGCCGCATAAATTATTTGGAAGCAGTAATGTACGAAAAGCACTATCGATGGCAATCAACAGAAAAGAAATACTTGATGAGTATTTATTAGGGCAGGGAGAACTTGCTGCATCTCCTGTTTCTCCTATTTTCAAATCAGCTTTTAATGATAATATTTTACCGTATGATTTCCATCCTGATGAAGCAAAGAAGCTTTTATTTCTTGAGGGTTGGAAGGATGAAGACAGAAATGGAATTCTTGAAAAGGGCAAAGAGGAATTCAAATTTAAAATGTATTATCCGGTTGGAAATCCTTTGCGTGAGTATGCCTCTGTTGTTATTAAAAATAATTTGAAGTCAATCGGGATAGAAGTTACAACAGAAAAGATGGAACTCGGTGCATTCATAGATAATCTTTACGAAAGAAAACTAGATTCCTGGATGGCTGCCTTGGGCGTTACAATTCCTCTTGACCTAAAGCCTTATTGGTACTCTGATCCGAATGTTGCCGCAGTTAATTTTCCCAGTTATAGCAATTCTGAAGTAGATAAAATTCTTAATCAATTGGAAACCAGAATTAGCACCGAAAGAAAAAATGAATTAATAAAAGAGTTCCAGGAAATTATTCACAAAGATGAGCCGGTTACCTTCCTTTACTGGACTCCTAATGTGGTTGTTTACAATAAGCGAATAAAAAATTTGAAAATAACTCCATACGGGGTTTTAGTTCATTGCTGGGAATGGACTCTTAATTAATTAAGTTATATGAAATCAGAAATAGTAAAGACACTTTTCATTCGGTTTTTATCTTCGCTGCTGACACTCTTTCTTCTTGTAAGTTTTCTATTTATTATTATCAGACTTTCTCCCGGAGATCCAACCGACAAATACATATCTGCAAAACTCGGCAGCGAACTTTCGGAAAGAATCACAGAAAAGTTTTCACTTAATCAACCGGTGACCGAGCAATACCTTTCGTTCGTCTCCAATGTTTTTAGTGGAGATATGGGTGTGTCTTACAATTACAGACTTCCTGTTTTCGAGGTGATCTGGGAATATTTTTCATTCACACTTGTGTTTGCATCAATCAGCTTTATTCTTCAGATGAGTCTGAGTATCTGGCTTGCTCTTTGGGTAATAAAAAAACGAAAAAAGTGGTTGGACAAATTTGTAACTAACTCCTCACTTTTTATTTACTCTATTCCTGCGTTTGTCCTTGGTGTAGCTTTAATCTATATCTTTTCAGTGAATCTAAATTTATTTCCAATCTCAGGTTTGAAGTCACTAGATTACGATAATCTACCTTTCTTCTCTCAGGTTTTAGACAAAATACATCACCTGGTTTTGCCTTTGATAACTCTAACTGCTGCTGGTGTTGCTTTATTTTATAAATACATTAAAGAAAGTATGGACGATGTACTTAATCAGACTTTTGTAATTAATCTTAAGAGCGTCCGGAGTGAATGAAAATATTATTCTTCGAAAGCATGTAATCCCGAATGCATTAAGACCATTAATATCTGTTGCCGGAGTTGAGCTTGGAATACTTTTAGGCGGAGCGCTGATTACTGAAGTGATATTTAGTCTTCCAGGTATGGGCAGATTGACAGTTGATTCTATCTTTTCACGCGATTATCCATTAGTGATTGGTTGTGTATTTACTGCAGGTGCTGTAATGATTCTGGCAAACTTTTTAGCTGATATTATTAAACTGAAGATTGATAAAAGATTGGTTAAAGGAATACTCAATTGAAATCCGGATTAAAAATAATTCACTGGATAATTTTTCTTTGGCTTTTATTAGTCATAATCCGTTTTGAATTGATTATAGATTATCTCTCATTAATTTTCAGTTACATCAGTCTGTTTTTTACTGATACTTCATCTGCGTTTGCAGTTCTAAGCTTCAGCTTTGTTGATGCATCTTTATCTACTATGTTTTTTCTTTTGATTATTCCCCTGATACTATTTTATAGAAAAAGATTTCATTTTATCACAAGCAAGCTGAATTTTTCTTTTGGATTTTTAATAGTGCTTGGATTTGTTTTTCTGTTTGCACCGATTATCTCAAATGAGAATCCTGAATTTTCAAAAAATCTTTCTGTTACTAAATTGCTACCTCCTTTAAGTTCTGTAAAACAGTTTGAGTTAAAATCAGAAATAGACAATAATTTATCAGATGCAGAATTTTTCCGAAAGGAATCAGAAGAAGTAATCAAACCACCATTTAACGATAACATTATTCTTGCAGATAGTTTCAGGTTATCAGATAAAGTTATCTATTATCAAAAAAATGAAGCTTATGAAATTGAAAAAGAATCGTTGATTAGTAAAACCGGAATTCCTGTTATCCAAGAAAAATTTTATTTACTTGGCACCGATGAATTTGGAAGAGATTTATTTGCCCGATTAATTCATGGAACTCGTATCTCAATAACTGTCGGTTTAGGAGCGGTTGTTCTATCCTTTATTATAGGCATTATTTTAGGATTCATCGCAGGTTATCGGGGTGGTTTTCCGGATGTACTGCTTAATCGCATCACAGAAATCTTTTTAGCATTCCCGGTAATTTATCTTGTCGTTCTAATTTTAGCTTTGTTCGGTAGTTCAATATTTTCGGTTATAATTGTTTTAGGAATTTCAGGCTGGATGAGCTTGTTTAAAATCGTGAAGAGTGAAGTTCTATCCATTAAACAAAAGGATTTCTTTTCAACGGCTGAACTTGTTGGTTTGAGTAAGCTTCAATTATTGTCAAGAGAAATATTACCTGTGATAATAGCACCGGTATTGGTGAACATGGTATTTTTATTCAGCAATGTAGTACTTGCCGAAGCTGCGTTGAGTTATCTTGGTCTTGGAACCGGCGGTTCATATCCTTCCTGGGGTTCAATGATTAGTTCCGGACAGGAATATATTACTAAAGCATGGTGGCTGATTGCGTTTCCTGGATTAGGTTTGATATTAACATTGTTTACATTCAACTCATCAGGAAGAATGCTCGGTAAAGTTTTAAACCCAAGACTAAAAAAATGATAAACACTCGCTACGAAATAATAAAAAAACTCGGTGAAGGAAGAAGTTCCGTTTATCTTTGCCGTGATATTGAATTTCCCGAAAAGGAATATGCGATAAAAATTCTTCCACCTGTTAAGGATGATCACGAACAGGAAGTTTTTATAAAAGAGTTTTTTACACTGCAAAGACTTGAGCACCCGGGTATTATCGAAGCCTTCGAGTTCGGTACTGTATTTCATACAGACGGAGAAAAAGGAATTGAAACCGGCTCAACTTTCATAACTATGGAGTACTTCGAAGGGGAAGAACTTCTGTCAGTTAAAAAAATCTACAATGAAAAAAATCTTAAAGAAATTGTAAAACAAATTTGTGCTGTGCTTTATTACCTTCATCAATCCAAATATATTTATTATGACCTAAAACCGGAAAACATTCTTGTTTCATTTAAAGATGAGAATCCACAAATTAAACTTATTGATCTTGGACTTGCTGAATATTCTCCTTCTGCTTCCGACTACGAAATAAAAGGAACTGCATATTACATCGCTCCTGAGCTTTTGAAAAAAGAAAGCCACAACCATTCGGTTGATTTTTATTCACTTGGAATTATACTATATCAGATTATCTACAAGCGATTTCCATTTGATGCGAAAAGTGAATTAGATATTTACAAGTCTGCAATTGAGAATGCTTTTGATTTTCCGTCTTCCGATAGTTTTTCACAAGAGTTCATCAATATTGTTAAGAAATTATTAGAAAAAGATGTTGAGAAAAGGTATAGATCAGCATTGGAAGTAATTAGTGATTTAGGTTTTTCTTTAGATATATCAACAACTAAAGAATTTTTACCAGCCAGGGTTTTTTCCAGTCGTGATGATGTAATTAAGATTTTATCTAAATATTTTACTGATAGTAGCAGCAGTGAAGTTTGTTCAATTAAAGGATTTGATGGTGTAGGAAAAACCTCATTGCTTCAAAAAATGCAGGAGCTTAATCCAGATGCAGTTTTAATTTCTGATGTTAAAGGAAAATCTGCTGAGGGATTAATTAGTTACTTACTCAGACAAATTATTTTTTCAAATGCTGTATACCCGAATCTTTCAGATGAAGAAAGGCTAACTCACTTAAATTTGCTGAGAAAAAGCGAGAAAGCAATAATTGATGAACTTCGCACGACTATTGCTTTACTAACCTCAAAAAATAAATTCATTCTGCTTATTGATGATTTTAATTTGTATGATCCTCTTGCAAGTGATTTTCTTGTAGAAATTATTCCATTGCTGCAGGTGAATAATATTAAAGTGATTATTGCTGAATCTTCCGGACATAGCTTCCTGTCTTCAAGAATTAATAATGTTAAGAATATTACTTTGGGGGCTTTTACCAAAGAAGAAATGATACTTTTTCTGGAGGAGAGTTATAGCTCAGATTTTCCAAAAGATGATATTAAGAAATTAATTACTGCTAATGCCGATTTGATTCCGGGAAATATTAAGTCATTTATCAAGGATTTGATTCTAATCGGGATAATGAAATTCTCTGAAAGTGGTGTATTCTTCTCAGATGAAGAAGAAAAACTCTCAAATTTAACTGAAGCTCATTCTTCGATTTACGATTTAAGGTTAGCAAATCTTTCAAAGCAAGAATTAGCAAGTGCGAAAATTATTTCAGCTTTAGATATCTTTATTGATCTAAACCTGCTATCGTTAATTATTGGATTATCCCGGGAAGAAACGGAAAAAATTATTCTGCAACTGCAGTTAAATAATATCATTCAGAAATTTGCATCTGGACAGACACTTGTTTTTACATCTGATGCTATCAAGAAATATATTTACGCTTCTATTGAAAATAAAGAAGAGTTGCATTTACAAATTGCAAAGCAACTAACAGAAAAAGCACCATCATTAAACAGACTTGAAGAAGCAAGGCAATATGAAATTGCAGGTGATTTAGAGAAGTGCTTTAATATCTCAATGGACGAAATTAAGGAAGCAGAAAAGCATTCAGCCTTTACCTACATTCAAAGAATACTTAGTCATCTGCTAAACCTTCCACTCGAAAAAAAAATAATGGATGCAGTAAAGATTAAGCTTAGCGAGGTTTACTTTAAGCTTGGTGATGTTCAATCCTCCCTTAAGACAATAAAGGAGTTAAAAAATACACTCCCTCTGAATCAGATCGACAACAAATTATTTGTTATTGAAGGAAGTGCACTCATTGCCTCCGGGGAGTATGAATCAGGCAAAGAAATAATTATAGAACTTCTTAACAAGATTGACGATGAAGAAGAAAAGAGAAGACTAAAAGTGGAATTAGCATACGCTGATTTTGAACTTAAAATGTATGAAGAAGCCAGAGCACAATGCAATACATTACTTGAAGAAAAAAGTCTCTCACCAGAGCTAACTGGGCGCTGTTATAATCTGAAAGGAATGATTGACATCTACCAAAAGAATGATCTGAACTCAGCCCTCGAAAATTTTCAAAATGCTAAAAGTAAATTTTCAGAAGCTGGACAACCGGCACGTGTTGCTGGTGCAGAAGTGAAATATTGGAAACATTCATACACTTCTTACTGATTACGATAAGGCTGAAGAGCATTGGAAAAATGCTACGCAAATAAATCAATCAATTGGCAACCTTGAACAGGAAGGAATTACTTACTACAAAGTCTTGGGTATATTTTATTTTGATCAGAACAAAATATGAATTAGCAATCGAGTCTTACCTTAAAGCCCAAAATATTTTTTTGAGTCTTGGGAAAGGAAATAGGTATATGGACAGATTTTATGGAATTTGGGAGAAGTTTATATTACAATTTGTGAATATCAAAACGCCTTGGATTCATTAAGTGAAGCTAAGAAGATATTTGAACGTACTAAAATTATTAGAAGAACTATCTGATGTATTATTCCTATCTGGGAAATTATACTTTAAGATCGGGATTTTATACAAAATCTGGAAGAAATGGCTTTCTAGAATTAAAAGAATAACTCCTATAAAGTTCAATTTCGGGTAACAATGAATTTCAGCTTAGTGAATTATTTCTAAACAAATATTTATCATTCAGCAAATCTAGTTTAGTTTCTATTGAAGTATAAATCAGATTAGTGAGCATGATTTGCTAAAAACTAAATGATAGATAGCAATTATTATTGAGAAGTCTATTTGTTACTAGTAAGGTTTTTCATTAAAGCAGAATAAATATTCTGAAGCATTTAATGAAATTAACAAACCAGAGCTTGTGGATTTATGCTCACAAAATTCTATATTGGAGGCAGAGAGGGAATATTTTTTAGGAATGATCTCAAAAAACTATGAATCGGACAAACTATTATCACCTCTCGTGCATTTTGAAAAAGCTTATGACTTAATTAAAGATGAAAGCGTAACTGAGTTAACCTGGAAGGTTATGTACGAGATTTCTCAGTTATATGTTGAAAGGGGTAATTATACAAAAGCGAAACGATTTGTTGTTTATGCGAGAGAATTAATTTATTTCATTGCTGAAAAGTTGGAATCACCACAGTTGAGGGCAGCATATTTAAAAAATACTGAACGACTCGAAACATTAAAAAAATTGGAAAGTTTTTACCCGGGCTAATATTTATGTCTGACGGGAATATTAACATTAAAGTTTTTTCAGATTCAACGGATTTTGTACCTGTTACTTCGGCTCTTAAGCAATTAGAGATAAAAGGTTTTCCATTAAATATTACTTTCCCAAACGAATTTGAAATAACCAGTAATGATATAGTTATACTTAAAATTGATACTCTTGATTCTGAGCATTATAAAACCGCACTAAAAAGTAAACAGGAAATCACAAATAGATTTATTATAGTAATCAGAAATACTGAGGCTCTCTTAGTAACAACATTATTAAAGCAAGGCTTCTTAGATATATTTGTCTTTCCTTATGAAGTTTTAAAGTTTACTTCGTTCCTATCTGAAATAATTTCAAATAAAACTTATATAACTGAAGCAAACCGTATTGGAACGTTTGGAATGAACAGACAAGGAATAAACTCTATTCTTGGTGAGTCTGAAAAGTTAATGCGGGCAGTAGACTTGGCGACTAAAGTTTCGGAAAAAAGTAATTCTAATGTTTTAATTCTGGGTGAAACGGGTACAGGCAAGGGATTGTTTGCAAGAGCAATTCATAATAACGGTCCAGCAAACCAATTTCCTTTTATAGACATCATTTGCACAGCTATCCCTGAGAACCTTCTTGAATCTGAATTATTCGGATATGAAGCAGGTGCTTTCACAAGTGCCAGAACAAGAAAAGTTGGACTTTTTGAACTTGCTGACAGAGGTACATTGTTTCTTGATGAAATTGGGGACCTAAGTAATAATCTTCAAACTAAGCTTTTAAGAGCCATTGAAAAGAAAGTAATTAAAAGGTTAGGGGGTGTGGTAGATATTCCAATTAATGCTCGGATTATCTCTGCTACTAACAGAGATTTAGAAAATATGGTTGAGAGAAATCTATTTAGACGAGATCTTTATCATAGATTGAATGTAGTCTCGATAGAAATTCCACCATTAAGAGACAGAGAAGATGATGTTGTATTATTAGCCAACCATTTTATTGAAGAGTTTGATAAACAGTTTAATAAATCTGTTAAGAAACTCGATAAGGATATTCAACACTTGCTCATGGGATATTCATGGCCAGGTAATGTCCGCGAACTAAGAAACATAATTGAACGAGCCGTACTTTTAAGTGAAGATAAGAAATTACAGATGAAAGATTTTCTAAGCCTCATTAATAATAGTCCTGTCCTGGCTCAGGAAAATCTTAATTCACAACAGACTCCATCTAACGTAATTCGATTAGATATTAATTATGGAGTTACAAATCTCAGAAAATTAGATAAGCAATATGCAAGGCAAGTTTTATTAAAATTGGGTGGTAATAAAACTCAAACTGCAAAGTTACTGGGAATTTCCAGACCTAAACTAGACATACTCCTGAAAAATTAGATTTAGCATAATTCAGTAGTATTCTTTAAAAATATAAGTTTTTTCTCAGTTTTATAGATTTTTTCTAATAATAGAAAATGAAATTATAAGTAATATTTTTTTACAATGCTTCGTATTTGACTGGATAAAGGTGTAAATATTACTTAGAAAAAAGCGTTATTTTGTAAATTTTCAAATAAACGGCAATTTTTTCATGGCATAAGCATTGGATTAGGGGAAGGTGCTGCAAGTTTGCAGTTTTAGGGTGAAGTGTATGTCAAACTACTAGTAGTGTGTCATATTTAACAAGTGGTACTATGCGAACTATATTATCCATAGCCCTTATTTGGGGACTATTCATATCCGGATTCGCTCAGGTTGCTGACAATGTTGAGGAAGCGACCAGATATCGTGTTAATCAGGATAATATAACTGCCTTAGCTGAAAGCCACGCTTTTCAATCATTTGAAGCTACTCAGACAGAATTAAAATTTCTGGAGAGTAGATCAGCTTCACAGCTTGATGAACTCGGTGCGAAATTCGGCTGGGTAAGATCAGGTTCACAGCTTGAGGAACTCGGTGGAAATTCGGCTGGGTAAGGTAAGTTCACAGCTTGATGAACTCGGTGGGAAATTCGGCTGGGTAAGATCAGGTTCACAACTTGAGGAACTCGGTGGAAAATTCGGCTGGGTAAGATCAGGTTCACAGCTTGATGAACTCGGTGCGAAATACGGCTGGGTAAGATCAGGTTCACAACTTGATGAACTCGGTGGAAAATACGGCTGGGTAAGATCAGGTTCACAGCTTGATGAACTCGGTGCGAAATACGGCTGGGTCAGGTGGGTTCACAACTTGATGAACTCGGTGGTAAATACGGCTGGGTAAGATCAGGTTCACAGCTTGATGAACTCGGTGGGAAATACGGCTGGGTAAGATCAGGTTCACAACTTGATGAACTCGGTGGTAAATACGGCTGGGTAAGATCAGGTTCACAGCTTGATGAACTCGGTGGTAAATACGGCTGGGTAAGATCAGGTTCACAACTTGATGAACTCGGTGGAAAATTCGGCTGGGTAAGATCAGGTTCACAACTTGATGAACTCGGTGGAAAATTCGGCTGGGTAAGGTAGAATGAATTAGTTCTCCAAAGTATACTTTGTTAAGCCTTCAATCTTTATTGAAGGCTTTTTTATTATTAAGGGGAAGTGTTTATTTTTCTGATATAATTTGTTGTTATTGATAAATGTTTTCCAGCATTTTCTAAGAAAGGTATTTTAACTTCTTAACTTTGAAAATTACGCGTGCTTTCTGTTAATATGCTTAAAACTTCTCTTTTATTTATTTTATTATCCTACTTATTATTCGCGCAGGAAATCTCCCAAATTACTCTGATTGAAGATGAGATAAGTCAGTCTATTCCATCCTATAATCATCAAGGAACAATCTATATCTCAGTAAAACATTTCTCGGATGCTTTAAAACTTGATAGTAATTTTTCGGATTCAGGAAGTGCTTTTGAAATAACTTTTCAGGAAGTAATCATTCGATTCACATTAAAAAATCCTTATGTTGTTATTACTTCGAGGGTATCTGAGGAATCGGCCATCCATCAACTTCCTACTTCATCGCATATTATTGATAATTTTATTTTTGTTCCGTTAAATGAAACCATTGAGCTTTTTAATAAGTATTTTGATAAGTCATTGGCAGTTATAAGTCCGGGTAAAGTTATCGTTCTCTCAAAGGATCAAGAAGAGATCACTAGTATTCAAAGTGTAACATTAGATCATAGTAATAAAGGAACCTTTATTCATATAAAAACTAATTTCGAATTAACTTCACAATTGATTCCTGATGGCCAGGATTCTTTTATTCTGACAATCAAAAATGCTTCTACCTTTGGAAATAATTTCGATGATCTGGTTATTAGCGGACTTGTAAAACATGTTGATGTTTCAAACGTAAATGGAGATGTCCAGATCAGGATAAAGAAAAAAAGTGAAGCCATTGCTGTTGAATATTTTTATCCGGGTGATAAAAAGGAGTTGGTTGTGCATCTGTTTGAGCGTGAAGATTCACCGTGGTTGGAAAGAGAAAGCGAACACTTCAAAGTTATATATCGGGAATATCACTCGCATCTGATTAATAATATTCTGGTTAGTGCCGAGAAAGCACTAAGACCTCTTTCAGAGTTATTTAATTACGTTCCTTCTGATAAGATAATTATTAATACCTATGATGTCAGCGATTACGGTTTTGCGGCAACAAGCACAACACCTCAGAATTTTATTAGACTCGAGATTGAACCAATGGAACCTGGTTACGAAATGGTGCCTTACAACGAAAGAATACAATGGCTTATTAACCATGAACTGGTTCATGTAATAGTAAATGATGCTGAAGTTGGATTTGAATCCTTTTGCAGATCAATTTTTGGTAAAGTCCCTCCTGAAAAAACTCAACCACTCTCTGTTTTTTATGGTCTTTTAACAAATTATAATCGTTACTCGCCTCGCTGGCATCAGGAAGCTATTGCAGTTTACTTCGAAACCTGGTTAAGTGGTGGATATGGCAGAGTGCTTGGCAGTTTTGATGAAATGTATTTTCGAAACCTGGTATATGAAGAAAAACAATTTCCATCACAGTTAGACCTGGAGACAATATTAAGTCATAACTCAATTCTTCTTGAAAATATTCATTACATCTACGGTGGAAGATTTGTTGCTTATCTCTCAATCATTTACGGAACAGAAAAAGTATTGGACTGGTTCAGAACAAAGGAAGGTGATGCATATAGCGGCTTCGAAGGAAAATTCCGAAAAGTATTCAATGAGGATTTCTATAAAGTATGGAAAGATTTTATTTCTTATGAAACAAAATTTCAGGAAGAAAATATTAAAATTCTAGAGCAGGCAGAAAAGACACCTTTTAGAAAAATAAATTCTGAAAATTATGGATGGGTTTCTCGGCCTTACTTTGACAGCCCGACAAACTCGGTGATATTTGTTTACCACAGACCTCACGAACTAACGGCATTGCAATCTCTTGATTTAAAATCTGGTATTTCAAAGAAACTTATATCTATAGCAACTCCAAGCATGTTACAAGTTTCCTCAACCGCATTGGATGAAGTTAATGGATTACTATTTTATACAACAAATAACAATCAATTATTCAGAGATATTTGGGTATATCATTTAGAATCAGGTGATGAAAAGTTGCTGTTTGAAAATGCAAGAGTTGGTGATTTAGCTGTTTCACCGGTGACTCATGATTTATGGGGGATTCAGCATGATGCTGGCTTTGCCACATTAGTATTTTCACCATATCCTTATAAGGAAATTAATCGCCTGATTACTTTTGATATGGGAGAAGAAGTATTTAATCTTTCAATTAATGACGCAGGTAAAAAACTAGCTGCAACTTTAAAGAAATCAAGTGGTCAACAATCTATAGTAACATTTGATGTTGAAAATGTACTTGCTGATTCCTCAATACAATATAAAGTTATTTCCAGCAGCGGTTCTCCTGAGAATTCTTCATGGAGCAGAGATGGAAATGTTTTGTATTGGAATGCTTATACTAATGGCGTGTCAAATATTTATAGATATGATCTCGATGATAAATCTATAAAAGCGATATCGCATTGTATTACAGGATTATTCAGACCAATAGAAATTTCGCCCGACTCAGTTTTCGCATTTGAATTTGTTTCAGAAGGATTTAGGCCTGTTATATTTGAAAACAAATCGGCCAGTTTTTTACCAGCCATTAATTATTTTGGTCAGCGTGTTATCGACATTAATCCTGAATTACAAAATTGGAACTTAAGCATGGATTCAACGAAAATTAATCCTGTTGATTTTTCAATTGAATCAGGTTTTAATGGATTAGAAAACTTGCATATACATTCAATAATGCCCGTGGTGAGTGGATTCCAGAATCAGGTTATCTTCGGTTTGTTTACCAGAATTTCTGACCCGCTATTAATTCATGATTTTTACATGGAAGCAGGAATTTCTCCACTTAACGAAACGCCGAATTATCCTCTTTGGCATCTTAGATTCAAGTATGATTACAAACAGCTTTTTTACATAGATGTGCTTTACAATGGCGGCGATTTTTTTGATCTGTTCAATGATAGAAAAAGAGGGACTATTGGTACACAATTTAAACTTGGTCACACACATTTTTGGAAATATGATAACCCGCTGAAGATTAAGCAGGAAACAAATTTAACATTTTATAGAGATGTTGAATTTATTAATGATAACCTCATCCCGGTTTCTCAGCCAGACTTTGCAGTTATGGCGACAAATCTGAATGTCAAGAACCTTCGGAAAAGTATTGGAAGTTCAGATTATGAATTAGGAAATGAAATAAACTGGACAATTGGCCTATACGGTACAGAATTTGACCAACCAGAAGTTGCATTTAATTCTTACATTGAATTAAGCGATTTCTCCACGTGGTTGTGGAATCATAATGTTTTGCACGTAAAAATTGCAGGTGGATATAACTACGAGAACGAAAATCTCGTCCAAAGTTTATTCTACCTAGGTGGATTTGGAAATAGAGCAGTCGATAATGATGAAATTAAGCAGTTCAGAAGGATTTTTAGATTTCCGGGAATTCCGATTTACAGCCTTGTCGCAAATAAATTTGGAAAGATGATGCTGGAAAATGCGTTTCCACCGATCAGAACGTCAGGATGGTTACTACTGGATCAGTTTGTAAATCACTTTGATTTTGCTATATATTCACAAGGATTAGTTACACAATCGGAAATAGGAAATTATTTGATTGACGTCGGAGCTCAAATGGATGTTAAATTTAAACATTGGTATAATCTTGAATCAACATTTTCCGCCGGTATTGCAAAAGCCTGGTCGTGGTCCGGTTTCAATGATTGGGAATGGTTTCTATCTATTAAATTACTGAAGGATTAATTTTTATAAAATGAAATTCTCTGAATTCAAAAAAAATATAGATGATGGAATTAAAAATGTAATTGCGGAAGATGAGTCATCTGAAAGGTTGAAAAATCTTGAGGCAATTCTGAATGTTGTAAATACGATTAATAGATCACTGATTTTAGATGACGTACTCGAACTGGTGCTTAAAAATTCAATCAGACTTACTAATTCTGAAAGAGGATTTATAGTCCTTCAGAATACGGATGGTGATTTGGAATTTAAGCTGGGGCTTGACGATGAAAATGAAAATCTTCCTAAACAATCCTTTGAAGTTAGTACTACTGTTGTTGAAGATGTTTTTCACAATGGACAATCTATTTTTATTGAAGGTGCACAAAGCGATGCTACTTACGATCCTACCAGAAGCATATTAAAACTTGATTTACAAACAATACTCTGCTCTCCATTAATTACTAATGGAAAGAAGATAGGAGTAATCTATGTTGACAGTAAGCACCTGCACAAAATAAAAGTAAGAGAGATAACAGGCACATTTGAAATTCTTGCCGGACAGGCAGCCACTGCAATCAGAAATGCTCAGTTATATGATGGACAATTAAATGCATACAATGCACTTCAGGAAGCGAACGCTCAACTCATCCAGGCAGAAAGAAAAGTTTTAAAATCAGGTATAGACTCCGAAATTGGTCAATCATTACAGGGCTTGGTTCATCTTGCACTTTTAGAAACAGAAAGTCTTTTGCGGGTTATTGAAAAAACTCAGGAAGATTTTGCCATAAAAAATCAGCTTGATGATCTTCTTTTTGACAGACTGAAGTTAAAAACTAAAGTAGCTGCGGATAGCATTCGTAATATTCAAAAATATGCCCAGGTTCTGCTGGAAACTTCTATCACCGATTTGAAAAAAGATAATTATGATCTTAACAGAACTGTTCAGTCCGTAATAAAATATTTATCACCACTTAAAAAATTTGGTTCTATAACTTTCAATACTGAACTTAATCCGCTGCCTCTGTGTAATTTTGATCCCGAACAAATACAGCATTTGGTTGTTCACCTTATAACTAATTCTGCAGAGGCAAAAAAGGACGCAACTATTACAATAAGATCATTTGAAAGGGAAGGTAAAAATTTTGTGGAAATACAGGATGATGGTCCTGGTTTCCCGGAAAAATTCAGAAATCAGCCTGCTGCCGTATTTAATTTAAGTAATGGTGGTTATGGCTTGTTTCTTTGCAAGAGTATTATTGAAAAGCATAAGGGAGAGGTAAAAATTTTACACGTTGATAAAGGAGTGTTGGTTCAATTTTCATTACCCGTTAGCAAATAATGGAACAGACTGTTTATAAATATTTTGAGCTTTGTTATGACTTGTTGCCATTTCCGGTTGAAGTCTTTAATAGGAAAGGCTTTGTCTTTTACATCAACAATTCCTTTTCAAAAAAATGGGGCTATTCGTTAAATGAATTGAACGGCTATTCATATACTTCAGATACAGAACTTATTAAGAGAAACATTACCCAAAAGATAGATGATGTCTTCAAAAACAAAAAAACGATATTGCTTAAGAACTATATTGATTCAAGATTACTTGGCGGAGAACGGGCTGCTCCATTTCTTAGATCTACTATTTTCCCGGTGGAAATAGAAAACGAAGAATATGTTGTGCTTTTTCATGAAGATCAGACAGATATAGTACTGGCCGAAGAAGAAGTTAGAAAAGCCAGAGATGGAAGCAAGGAGGCTGAAAGACTTAAAGGTACCTTCCTTAACGTACTTTCGCATGAACTTAGGACACCGTTGAATATTATTCTTGGTTACTCAACAATCATTAAAGAAAATCTAAAAGATAAAATTAGCAGTGAAGATAAAATCTATCTTGATAATCTTTATTCCGGAAGTGAGAGGTTGTTCAAAAGCATAACTCAAATGCTTGAGTTTGCTCAGATTGAAGCAGGCAGATACCAGCTAAATGTAGATAGTTTCGATCTTGTAAACATCTTTAAAAGTTGTATTGAGCCATTTAAAAAAAGAGCCGCTGAAAAAAGACTGGATTTTACAACCAGGTTTGAAGAGGAAAATATTTTTGTAGATGTGGACTTGCAGTGTGTTGAAGGTGTTATAAATAATTTGCTTGATAATTCAATTAAGTTTACAAGGCAAGGTTACATTGATGTTGAAGTATCAACCTTTAAGGAAAGGGAACTCGCAGTATGCAAGATTAAAGATACCGGTATTGGCATTTCATCAGAATATTTGGATCATCTTTATGGTCCATTTAGCCAGGAAGATTTGGATATCGGAAGAACGTTTGAAGGAAACGGACTGGGGCTCGCAATCTCCAAGAGATATATTGAAAAAATGGGCGGCTCTTTGATTGTTGATAGTATAAAGGGAGTTGGCTCAACATTTACATTTACTCTTCCGCTTGCCAAAATGGAAAGACTCGAGAAGCTTAGGCGCACAGCAGCTAAAACCAATGGTCAATCTAAAATATTAATGCTTGATGATAGTGGTGATTCTTACGAACTTATAAGAGCATTCCTTAAAGATAACTATGATATCAATCTTTATTCCTCTAAAGAATTCAACTCCGGAATTTTAGCGAACGAAAAATATAGTGCACTCATTTTTGATGTTACTATTAATTATTGGGATAGAGGTTTGGAGATAATTCGAGAAATAAAAAAGACCAATGATAAAAAAATTCCAATACTGGTTTTATCAAGTGAATTTCTTCAGGAAAAAATCCAACAGTTCCGTAAGGCCGGTGCTGACGAATTTTTGGTGAAGCCGTTCGCAAAGGGCGAACTTGTTACTCTTATAAATAAAATCACGGCTCACTGAGCATTTCTAACTATTTCATTTTAATACCTTTCTAATCAAGCTTCGTGGTATTTACTCCTTATCTATTTTCTAAAAATTATTAGTTATTTTTTAACTGGTGATTTGAATTATTTTAAAATTTTTCTCTCAAGCAAAATGATTTTCGCAAATGACTAATAGACTAAAAGAACTGAGAAAAGAGATTAAAACTCTCAGCAGTCGAGAAGCCTCAAAGACAATGCAATGGTTTTTTAAAACAGGTAAAGGGGAATATGGTGAAGGAGATGTGTTTGCAGGCCTCAAAGTTCCCACACAAAGAAAATTAGCCGGTGAGTTCAGAGATTTATCTTTGACGGATTTAAAAATATTATTGAATTCGCCAGTCCACGAAGAAAGGCTAATTTCACTTTTTATTTTAGTTGATAAATATGAGAAAGGAGACGAGCAGGAGAAAAAAGTCATTTTTTCATTTTATCTGAAAAACAGAAAGGGTATTAATAACTGGGATCTGGTTGACCTTTCGGCGCCAAAAATTATCGGAAAGCATCTCTTAAATAAAAATAAAAGTTTATTATTTAAATTTGCACTATCAAAAAATCTTTGGGAGCGCAGGATTGCAGTGTTATCAACTTATGAGTTTATAAGAAACAATAATTTTGCTGTGACACTGAAGCTTTCAGAAATGCTTTTACAGGACAAGCACGATTTAATACACAAAGCTGTTGGATGGATGTTAAGAGAAATTGGGAAAAGAGATTTGCAGGCTGAGGAAAAATTTCTGAAAATTCATTACAAAAAAATGCCGAGAACAATGCTCCGTTATGCAATAGAAAAGTTTCCTGAAACAAAGAGGAAAAAATATCTTCAAGGAAAAATTTAGAGGGCAATATGAAAAAAAGAACCAATGTATCAAGCGGTACAATCTGGGAAGATAAAATCGGTTACTCAAGAGCAGTGAGAATTGGTAACCTGATTGAAGTATCAGGCACTGCAGCAATTGACCGCGACAGGATTGTTGCACCAGGCGATCCTTACCAGCAAACAAGATTCATCATTCAAAAAATTGAAAAAGCTTTAGAGGACGCTGGTGGATCTTTGAGCGATGTTATTCGTACCAGGATTTATGTAACAAATATTAAAGACTGGGATGCAGTTGGAAAGGCTCACGGTGAATTCTTCAAAGATATTAAACCAGTAACAACAATGGTTGAAGTAAAATCATTGATTGATCCTAATTTTGTTGTTGAACTGGAAGCTACTGCTTATTTAAAGGAAGAGTAAGTTACTCCAGAATTACTCCGAAAAGTGTTGCGTACATTATTCGGTAAATCTCTGTGTTATCAATTTTACCTTTCATCAACTCAGAGTTTAAACCCTCGGCTTTTGCCACGACCGAGCCATAAACATCATCATTAGTTGACCAGGCTACTGCAAACTGGAATTGATTCCCGTTTTTATCTTTAGCTGTTAGAAAGGGTAAAGTTCCGGTTCCATTAACACCATCAAGCGGGGCACCATTCCTTGCTCTTTCTGGTAATGGCTTATCACGCATCATATATTTTTCAAGGAATCCATAAATCTCCATTCCACCGGCTTCACTGTCTGCTGCTGTGATGATTAATGTATTCGGATTCTTCGAATAAAAATTTAGTGCAACACCGATTGCATCATCAGCACGTTTTAGTGCTTCAAAATATCCATTTGCATTATTGGCATTACCGAAATTATCTGTTCCTTCTTCTTCAACCACAAGACAGAAATTTCCTGGCTTGGCTGATAAAAATTTAATTGCAGCATCAGTCATTTCTGCTAACGTCGGTACTCCGGGCTCATAATTTTTCAAGCCTTGTTCAATAAGTTCTTCTTCAGATTTATCGTTGAACGTGTGGCTTCGCGCAAAAATTCCGAGAACTTTTTCTGTGTCATTTGAAATTGAGGAAAGTTCTTCTCTGGTATAAATAACTTTGTAGCCAAGTTGTTCAGCAAGTTCAATTACATTGAGTCCATCTTTTCGTTTTCCCTGTCCAAATTTTCCTTCAACACCCAACGGCAAAAGGTTTTCCTCTCCTCCGGAAAAAATTAAATCAGCACCAGACTCAATTATCTTTTTCGAAATAGCATCTTCATTTGCTCGTGATATATCGCTGGCAACAAATACTCCCGTTCCCGGCTCAACAATTTTTCCACTGTTGATAATCCCAATATTAATTCCCTTACTTTTTGCTTCCATCATAATACTTAAATTACTCCCGGATCTTGATGTTAGCGGTACACTTCCATCCATTCCATAAGAAAGTAATTCAACTTTAACACCATAGGCATGAATTGTCGCTCCTCCTTCTGATGAAGATGTTAATGTGTTTTTAGTGTGGCCCTGGTATAAACCAATGTTTGATAACCGATCCCAGTTTAGTTCACCATCAGGTCCATAATTTAAAACCCTGATTGCATTCCATCCAGCCAAAGCTGTTCCATCAGGATGAATAAAAATTACATTACCTGTTTTTACTTCTTGATTGTCCTTAGTTGATACTGCCAGAGTTAAGAGTAAACTAAATATTCCTAATAGTACTATGGAGATCTTAAATATTATTGTCCGCATTTTATTTCCAACTTGTTAAAATTCACATACACAAATTAACTAATTTGATGAAGATACTTTTATTATCATTTTGTTAAGAAGGCTGTCAATCTTAAATTTACGCCCGAATTTTCATTAATAGACATTTGAAAGGGTAATGGATAAAAAATCAGAAACAACATTGAACGGCAAACCATCCATTTTTTTCACGGATAAAGAAACTCCTTCATCTTATTCACTTTCCAATCAATTCGCTGAGAATTTAGAATTCCGGTTAATAAAAGATAGAATAACTGCTACAGGATCCGATGCCTACTTTGCGTTATCTCTTGCTATTCGTGATAGGCTTGTTCGTAAATGGCTAAGAACGCAGCATCAATATTTTCAGAAGGATACTAAGAGAGTTTATTATCTTTCTCTGGAATACCTGATGGGTAGACTTCTTGGCAACTCACTTATCAATATGGATTATTACGATGAGTGTTACAAAATTCTAAAAGAAGATGGTTATAGTCTTGAAGAAATAAGAGAGATTGAACACGATATGGGTTTGGGTAACGGAGGTCTGGGAAGGCTGGCTGCTTGTTATCTTGATTCGATGGCAACACTTGAATTACCAGCGTTCGGTTACGGAATTCGGTATGAGTATGGAATATTCAATCAGGCAATTGAAAAAGGTTACCAGGTTGAGTATCCCGATAGCTGGCTGCAAAATGGAAATCCATGGGACATCCTTCGAAGAGATCTTGAATACAGGGTTAAGTTTTATGGTAAAGCAGCAAAAGTTCAGAATCCAGATGGAACTTACAAATTCGATTGGATAGATACTGAAGATGTTCTCGCAGTTGCTTACGATATTCCAGTACCCGGCTACAAAAATAATACGGTTAACAATTTAAGATTATGGCAGGCAAAAGCTTGTGCAGATTTTAGCTTTAAAGATTTTAATGCTGGTGATTATGTTGCGGCTGTAGCTTCTAAAACAGGTTCTGAAACTATTTCAAAAGTATTGTATCCTAACGACTCTTATGTTGAAGGAAAGTTTCTCAGACTTAAGCAGCAGTATTTTTTCGTATCGGCTACATTGCAGGACATTATAAGAAAATACAAAATCAATCATAAAACTTTTGATAAATTCCCTGAAAAAAATGCAATCCAATTGAATGATACGCATCCTGTAATTGCTATTCCCGAATTGATGAGAATTTTAATTGATCAGGAAGGATTAAGCTGGGTCAAAGCCTGGAGTATTACAAGTAAAACTTTTGCATATACCAATCACACAGTTGTTCCGGAAGCTCTGGAGGAGTGGTCACTGCCTCTCTTTGAAGAATTGCTGCCGCGTCATATCCAGATCATTTATGAAATTAACAGGAGATTTATTGAAGATGTCAAGAAAAATTATACAACTGATCCCGGTATTTTATCAGCGATGTCTATAATTAATGAGGCTAATGGCAGATCTGTTCGTATGGCAAACCTGGCAATTGTCGGGAGTTATGCAGTTAATGGTGTTGCTGCTTTACACACAGAAATTTTGAAAACAAAAATCTTTTTACATTTTCATAAAATGTATCCCGGAAAGTTTATCAACATAACAAATGGTATTACTCCGAGAAGGTGGTTAAAGACTGCCAATCCATTTCTTTCAAAAATAATAAGTGACAGAATTGGTGAGAACTGGGTCTTTGATCTTTATGATTTGAGAAAGCTGGAAAAATTTGTTGATGATGCTAACTTCAGGGAAGAGTTTAGAAATGCAAAGTGGCTTACAAAAAAATTATTAATTGATCTGATCGAAGAGAATAACGGAATAAAAATCAACCCCGACTCAATGTTTGATGTGCAGATAAAAAGATTCCACGAATACAAACGTCAGCTTCTGAATGTTCTTCACATTATAACTCTTTATAACCGAATTAAAGACAACCCTAAAATTGAAATGGTTCCCCGCACGATAATTTTTGCAGGTAAAGCTGCACCAGCTTATTTTATGGCAAAGACTATAATCAAACTTATCAACTCAGTTGCTGAAGTAGTTAACAACGATCCTGATGTTGGTGATAAGCTGAAAGTTGTTTTCATTCCTAATTATTCTGTTACTCTTGCTGAAAAAATAATTCCTGCTGCAGATCTTTCAGAACAAATCTCAATGGCAGGTTTGGAAGCATCCGGTACGGGAAATATGAAATTCACTTTAAATGGTGCGCTTACAATTGGTACAATGGATGGTGCAAATATCGAAATCCGTGAAGAAGTCGGAGAAGAAAATATTTTTATTTTTGGATTGCTGGCTGATGAAGTTGTAAAGTTAAAGAGCAGCGGATACAATCCAAGGACACATTATGAATCAAACCCAATGTTAAAGAGAGTAATTGATATGATTGCTTCTGATTACTTCAATAAAAGCGAACCCGGTATCTTCAAATCAATTGTTGATGGTCTTTTAGGAGTTGACTATTATTGCTTGCTTGCTGATTACCAGGCTTATGTTGATGCTCAGGATGAAGTGAGCAAACTATATTTGAATACTGAAGAGTGGACAAGAAAAACAATTCTGAATGTTGCACGAGTAGGAAAATTTTCAAGCGACCGGTCAATAAAAGAATATGCAGAGAAAATCTGGAAAGTTGAACCGGTTAAAATCAATCAAACATAAAACAGAAATAAAAACTGATGAGCTACGAAATACATCCCAAAACAAGAATCGGACATATACATTTAACAGTAGGAAATCTTGAAAGAGCAGTTAAGTTCTACACTGAGATGCTTGGATTTTCTGTAACTGCAAGGTTTGGAGATTCTGCAATGTTTTTATCTTCAGGAAATTATCACCATCATATCGGTCTGAACACCTGGGCTGGTGAAAATGCTGTTCCGCCTCCTGCCGGACATACCGGTTTGTATCACTTTGCTATTCTTTATCCCAGCAGGGAAGAACTGGCAAAAGCTTTCAAAGTTTTATGGGAAAATAAATATCACATTGATGGTGCATCAGATCACGGAGTATCAGAATCAATCTATCTTAAGGATCCTGATGGAAACGGAATTGAGCTTTACTGCGACAGACCGCAGGAAGAATGGCCAGTTGATGAAGAAGGAAATGTGGTGATGATTACAAAAGCTCTCGACCTTCCCAGTCTGCTTTCAGAATTGAATAACTACTAATTAAGACTTTATCATGTTTGAATATTTAAGAAAAGTAATCTCACCCGTACAAACTTCAGGAGAAACCGAAATTTCTTCTCGCAAACAAACTTCAAATAAATACCAGGTTGCAACTGCTGCCTTGTTAGTCGAGATAGCCAAAGCAGATGGTGATTTTTCAAATGACGAAAGAAAAAGAATAATTGATTTGATGAAAAAAGATTTTGATTTAGATGATGAATGTGTAGATGAATTGCTGGAACTTTCCGAACAAAAAGTAAAAGACAGCGTAAGTATCTATGAGTTTTCTTCAGTAATAAATGAGAATTTCACTCAGCAGGAAAAGCTTGATCTGATTAAAAACCTCTGGCGGATAATTTATGAAGACGGAAAGCTTGACAGTCACGAAGACAGGTTGATAAAAATCATCGGCAGCACAATGAATCTTGAGCATAAAGATATTATTGGTGCAAAGCTTTTTGTTAAGCGGGAAATGGGGAAGTGATGAAATGACATTCCGGAAAGTTCACCGCAGGTGAACTTATCCGGAATCTGAAAATTAAATCACGAACTACTTCTTCAACTCTTTTTCAATAGCAGCAATTACTTCTTCACTCGTCGGCTCAACTTTAGTTCTGAACCTGTTGACAATTTTTCCATCTTTTGAAATTAGAAATTTTTCGAAGTTCCACTTAACATCACCTTTTTCTGTAACACTGTTGTTTATCAGTCTATCGTAGAGTGGAGATTTATCATTACCTAAAACTTTTATTTTATCAAAAAGTTTGAAAGTTACACCAAACTTCGAGCTGCAGAAATTTTGTATCTGTTCATTTGTACCGGGTTCCTGTCCACCAAAATCATTGCAGGGGAAAGCGAGTATCTCAAATCCCTTTGGATTATACTCTTTATAAATTTCTTCTAATCCTTTGTACTGCGGAGTGGAACCGCACTCACTGGCAACGTTAACAATCATCAGAACTTTACCATTGTAATCGGAAAGCTTTACTTCTTTATTGTTCATATCGAGAACTGAAATATCGTTTATGTTATTCATTGAACTATCGTCCTTCTTATTTTTTGTTGAATTGTCCTGAGCAAATAACTGTGATAATGTTATAAGCAAAGCAAGCAATAATATATTTTTAGTCATTTTATCTCCTATTTGATTACGTATAACAAAATTTTAATCTGTTTAGTTCAATTTATATTTCTATTATTTAGAACTCATCCCTTTTCGCCGAGTCCGGCGATCTTGTTTTCAAATATGGTTTTGCAGATAATCGATACAAATAAATTAAACATTAAATTCTTTATTGAACCCCTACAGGGTTCTGAAATTTTGGGATAATATTGATTCTACAAACATTAAACTCCTACGGAGTTTATTTCATAATCTGTTTTCGCTCCAGAGGAGCGATATGTTTATAGAAAATGAAAACCAAACAAATCCGGAACTCCGTAGGAGTTCCATATTAAATGTTAATTAAATGAAATTCGAATAATCAATTTTCTAAATATTTATAAAACAAAATTTAATTTTAACATAGCCTCCTATTAGGAGAAATTACCCCAAAGGTCCTAAGGACTACTTTGGAGGCTGCCTTTGGCAGAGAGAGTTCAATTATTTTTTAGCACCCACTCTCACCCGAACAAGATCCATTACCAGACACGAAGTAAGCGGAACGGCTTCTCTCAGTTTTCTTGAAGAATAAATTTTGGATCCCACAAGTTGTCCAAGAAAAAATGTAGGAACTGTGACAAATAAAGTTTCATACTCGAAGCCAGTCCCGGTTAAAATTCTAAAAAGGACGATAAACAGTACAGGCAAATGAATCGCAAGAATAAACTGCAATGAGAACCTTCGAACATTCGCTCGCCAGTATCCGAAAGGGATATTTATGATAAACACAAAAAGAGATAGAAAAACGATATTCATAATGCAATAAAATATTAAGTTTGACTATAGGATACAACGTAACGCAGGACTCCAGTCCTGCGCTGGGTTTTAAGAGTGCACAGGTCTGGAGACCTGTGCTACGGGGATCTGGCCGTCTATTAACTCATCAACGCAGCTATTGCTGCTGTGTTCGCAATATCCTCAACACTGCAGCCGCGACTCAAATCGAAAAATGGTTTTTTCAATCCCTGAACCATTGGTCCAACTGCTTCAGCTTTGCCCCAGCGCTGTGCAATTTTGTAACCGATATTTCCTGAATTCAAATCAGGGAAAATCAAAACATTTGCTTTGCCTGCAACATTACTTCCCGGTGCTTTCTTCTTTCCGATTGATTCGATTACTGCTGCATCAAACTGCAATTCACCATCAACATTCAGATCCGGTCTCTTTTGCCGAATGATTGCAGTAGCATTTAAAACTTTATCAACTGCTTCGTGCTTTGCACTTCCTTTTGTTGAGAATGAAAGCATTGCAATAAACGGTTCTTCACCGGTTAGTTTTCTGTGGTTATCTGCAGTTGAAATTGCGATATCTGCTAATTGTTTTTCATCAGGATCAGGAACAACGGCGCTATCAGCAAAAGAATAATTTTTATCCGGGAAAAGCATAAGGAAGAAACTCGACACAATTGAAATTCCTTCCGGCATTCCGATGCACTGAATTCCCGCACGCATAACATCAGCAGTTGCAGAAGCTGAACCAGCAACACTTCCGTCAGCCATATTTTCTTTTACCATCATTGCTGCAAAAAACAAATCCTGCTGAACAGTGCTTCTTGCCTGTTCGATTGTAACACCTTTGTGCTTGCGAAGATTGAAGAAAATATTTGTAAAATCGCTCAGCTTGTCCGATGTGGTTGGATTGATGATTCTTACTCCTGTCAGATCAACATCCAGCCGTTTTGCATCTTTGTGAATCCGGTCTTCATCACCGAGAGTAATTACTGAAACGGTTTTTTCTTTGGTTAACTTCTCTGCTGCTTTGAGGACTCTTTCATCGTGGGATTCAGGAAGGATAATTGTCTTTCTTGCCTTTGAAGCTTTTTCCTTTATCTCATTTAACAACTTAATTTCCATAATGTCTCCATATTTTTAAGAAAATGACATTCAAAATTACGAAAACCGTAAATCATTTCTTGTGATTTGTTGGATTAACAGGAGATAATCAATAATGTTTTTCAGGATTAACCAAACATCAGATTAGTCTTAGCTTTTTTAAATAATAAATCGCTAATTTTTCCTTAATTCAGATTGATTTTTGATGCCGAATAATATACATTCACAGCCTTAAAAATTTTATGATTGCAGAAAATATCAAGCATCTCAGGGAGAAGATAGCTGCCAAATGTGATGAATTTGAGCGAAATTCGCAAGAAATCAGGCTCATAGCAGTTTCTAAGTTCTTCGGCGTAGATGCAATTAATGAAGCGAATAGACTGGGTATAACTGATTTCGGTGAAAACAAGGCTCAGGAACTCAGAGATAAGTATGAAATTCTCGGTGATAAAGTAACCTGGCATTTCATAGGAACTCTTCAGAAGAATAAAGTAAAGTATGCGGTTAAAGCTGCATCATTCATTCATTCGGTTGACTCTGCTTCTCTCGCTGATGAAATAAATAATCAGGCGGGGAAATTGAACAAGGTTCAAAAAATTTTGCTGGAAGTTAATACCTCATTTGAAGAATCCAAATCAGGACTAATTGACAATATCAAAGTTTTAGAATTGGTGAAACATTGTTCAACTCTTTCAAATATTGAATTAGTTGGTTTGATGACGATGGCTCCGTTCACTGATGATGAGAGAATTATCAGGCAAAGTTTCTCTGATTTACGTAAATTAAAAGATGAAATTAATAAAAATGGGTTTGACCTAAGTGAGCTTTCAATGGGGATGACAAATGATTATGAAATTGCAATTGAAGAAGGAGCAACCATGCTGAGAATTGGTTCGGCAATCTTTGGTCAACGAAACACTTTAAAAGACTGGAGGCAGTCATGAAACTTTCGCCGCTCTTAATTAAGAAGCAGGAATTCGAAAAATCTATGCGGGGATATAATGTAGATGAAGTGCAAACTTTTCTAGATAAAATATCCTCTGAAATGGAAGAACTGATAAATGAAAAGGAAACTTTGGAACAGGAAGTTGCAGCTCTGAATCATAAGGTTGAAGAATTTCAGAAAATTGAAAAGAACCTCCAGGATACTCTCATTAAGACTCAGGAAACTTCCGCTGAAGTAGTAGACTCAGCGAAAAAGCATTCAGCATTAATAATTAAAGAAGCTGAGATTAAAGCTTCGCAGATTGTTCAAAATGCAGAGGATATCTCAAATGAAATGCAAAAAGCAGTTCTTACTTTAAGAGAAGAGAAAGACTTAATAATTGCAAGGCTAAAAGTTATAGTAGGCACTCAGACAAATCTGCTTGAGGGAAAAGTTAAAGATGCAGGTGAAGAACGTAAAAGGACTAAAGTTCAGGACGAAGCTGAAAAGTTTGATATTGATGTTGATGGAATAGTGAACAAACTTCTATAAAAATGAGCAAGCTTATTTCAAATATTAATGAAACTCTTGAAGTAATCAGAAAATTTACATCTGAGAAATATCCAATCGGAATTATTCTTGGTACCGGCTTAGGTGGTTTGGTTAAAGAGATAGAAGTTAAGCATCAAATTAATTATGAAGACCTTCCGCATTTTCCCATTTCAACAGTTGAATCTCATCACGGCAAACTGATATTCGGAACAGTAAATGGTAAGAATGTAGTGGCAATGCAGGGACGCTTTCATTTTTATGAAGGCTACACGATGCATCAGATAACATATCCTGTACGTGTTATGAAATTTCTTGGCGTTGAAACTCTACTTGTTTCAAATGCCTGCGGAGGTATGAATCCTCAATACAGAAAAGGCGATGTTATGATTATGGCTGATCATATCAACATGCTCGGTGATAATCCTCTCATCGGAAAAAATGAAGATGAACTTGGTCCAAGATTTCCTGATATGAGTGAGCCATATAGTTATGAACTGATTGAACTTGCGGAGAAGATTGCTCTTGAGAATAAAATAAAGGTGCAAAAAGGTGTTTATGTCGCTGTGCCCGGACCAAATCTTGAAACAAGAGCAGAGTACAGGTTCCTCAGAGCAACAGGCGCGGATGTTGTTGGAATGTCAACGATTCCCGAAAACATTGTAGCAAATCATATGGGAATGAAAGTGCTTGGGATAAGTATAGTAACTGATGAATGTTTTCCTGATTCGCTAAAACCTGTTAATGTTGAGGAAATAATTGCAACAGCAATGCAGGCAGAACCTAAAATGACATTAATCATGAAAGAATTAATCAAGAGACTGAAATGAAAAAGATTTTTGCATCATACAGTGTGCCCTTCCTTTTAGGGTTATTAATCTTCACCTCGAATTTTCTTAATACTTCACTTTTTAATTTTGGAGATCGGAATTTTGCTGTCTGGTTTGTTCTTTCAATTTTAGCTTTTGCTTGTGGCTGGTATATCAACCGTTCACTTAAATGGCAATTGGGTGGGAAAGTAGTTTTTGCCGTTATAGTTGCAGTGACAATTATAAGCATAGCTATCATCATTTTCTTTAATGAATATTTTGGAACTTTTGAACTGCTTGCAGAAAATCTGATACTTTTCAGCTTGCGTAATATTACTCTTGGTGCAATGGGAATTTTTGGAATGGCCATTCAGGAAATTTTAAGCGGTGAAAAAGAAGCACTGATTTTAAGAGAGAAAGTAAAAGTTCTTGAAGCAACTGCAGCCGACTCAAAAAAAGAAGCCGAACTTTTATTAAGAGAAGCATCAATTAAAGCTGAAAAAATTATTAATGATTCTGAAGCGACGGCAAAGAATATAATACTTAAGAAAGAACGGATTGAACAGGAACTTAAAGAGTTTATTCAGACTGAAAGAGAATTGTTAAAAAGATATGAAGAGTTAAAGTAAGTAATGCTATGTATAAGCAGGGATTAGAAAAAATAAAATATCCGGAGACTGAGCAGAACATTTTGAAGTTCTGGTCAGAACGAAAAATTTTTGAAAAGAGTGTAGAATTTCGCTCTCCGGAAAAATCGTTTACATTTTATGAAGGCCCTCCGACTGCAAACGGCAAACCCGGCATCCATCACGTAATGGCACGTACATTAAAAGATCTTGTTTGCAGGTATAAAACGATGCGCGGTTACCGGGTGGAAAGAAAAGCCGGCTGGGATACTCATGGACTTCCGGTTGAGATTGAAGTTGAAAAAGCTCTCGGTATAAAAAATAAAAGTGAAGTCGCAACCTTTGGTGTAGAAAAATACAACAAAGCCTGCCGTGAATCTGTTTTCACTTACCTCGACCTTTGGGAAAAGATGACAGAGCGAATGGGTTACTGGATTGATTTGAAATCTGCATATGTAACCTTAACAAATGACTACATTGAATCAGTCTGGTGGGCGCTCAAAACACTTTATGAAAAAGGTCTTATTTATAAAGATTATAAAATCGTTCCTCAGGATCCCAAATCTGAAACCGTTCTTTCAATGGCAGAGCTTGCGCTCGGTTACAGAGAAACCAAAGATCCATCAGTTTATGTTCTCTTTAAAATTAACAAAGCTTACGAAAAGATAAAGATGAATACTTTCTTGTTTGGACAACAACTCCCTGGACGCTGATTTCAAATGTTGCATTAGCTGTTGGTTCCGATGTTGTTTACGTGAAGGTTCTGAATAAGGAAAAGAAAATAATTCTTGCTAAAGAACTGCTTTCAACTCTCGATGGTGAATATGAAATTCTAGAAGAGATGAAAGGAAGTGATCTTGAGGGAGTTGAGTTTGAACAGCTTTTACCTTATGTGAAACCCAATAAGAAAGCTTTTTTTGTTTGTCTTGGTGAGTTTGTCAGTACCGATGCTGGCTCAGGTATTGTTCACATAGCTCCTGCTTTTGGTGCCGATGACTATGATCTTTCAAAAAAATATAATCTGCCAATGCTTCAGCCGGTTGACAGAGGCGGAAGATTCACTGCTGAAGTTTCTGATTATGTTGGACAATTTGTAAAAGATGCAGACAAAGAAATCATTGCCAAATTAAAAGCTGAAGGCAAGCTTTATAAAAAAGAAACAATTACTCATACTTATCCTTTTAGCTGGCGAAATCAAGATGTGCCTGTTATTTATTATGCGCGCGAGTCGTGGTTTATAAAAACTACCAGTGTTGCCAAACGGATGATAGAACTTAATAAAACTATCAACTGGCAGCCGCCTGAAGTTGGAGCAGGAAGATTTGGCAATTGGCTTGAAGAAAATAAAGACTGGGCTTTATCACGTGACAGATTCTGGGCAACGCCGCTTCCATTATGGGTTAATGAAGATGGTGACATTATACCTGTTGGCAGCATTGAAGAATTGAAAAAAGGTTTTATTGTTGAAGGTGATAAAAGAATTCCTGTTAGTGAAATAGAAGACATTGATCTTCACAAACCTTTTGTTGACAAAGTTCTTTTTGAAAAGAATGGCAAGATTTATACAAGAACTCCTGAGCTGATTGATGTCTGGTTTGATTCTGGTGCAATGCCGTTTGCGCAGTATCATTATCCTTTTGAAAATAAGGAGTGGTTTGAAACAAAAGCTTTCCCTGCTGATTTTATTTGTGAAGGTATTGATCAGACACGAGGATGGTTTTATACTATGCACGCCATTGCAACAATGTTGTTCGATAGTGTTGCTTATAAGAATTTGATTGTGAATGAACTGATACTTGATAAGAATGGAATGAAGATGTCCAAGTCCAAAGGGAATACAGTTGATCCTTTTGTTCTTTTTGAAAAATATGGAGCAGATGCAACAAGATGGTATCTTGTTACAAACAGTCCTCCATGGCGGCCAACTCTTTTTGATGAAGATGGATTGCTTGAAGTCCAAAGAAAATTTTTTGGAACACTGCTAAACACATATTCGTTCTTTGCACTTTATGCCAACATTGATGGATTTGAAAACAAACAAGCGACTGTTCCTCTTTCAAAAAGAGAAGAGATTGACAGATGGATTCTCTCAAAGCTTAATTCGCTGGTTGAAAATAATATTAAGCTGATGGATGAATATGAAGTGACAAAGGCTGCAAGAGCCATTTCTGATTTTACAATTGATCATCTTTCAAACTGGTATGTGAGAAGATGCAGAAGAAGATTCTGGAAATCTGAAATGAATGAAAACAAGCTGGCTGCTTATCAAACACTTTATGAATGTCTTGTTACAGTATCAAAGCTAATTGCTCCTTTCACACCATTTCTTGCTGAGGAATTGTTCCAGAATTTAAATTCAGTCACAAAGAGTGAGCAGACTGAGTCAGTTCATTTAACAGATTTACCCGAAAAAGGTGAGACTAATAAAGAACTCGAACAGAGAATGGATGTTGCTCAGCATGTCGTTTATCTCGTCAGAGCCATCAGAGCAAAATCAAATCTAAAAGTCAGGCAGCCATTGAAGAAGCTGATAGTTGTTGTTGATAATAAAATGAAAGATGCTCTCTCAAAGATGAAAGATGTAATTCTTGAAGAAGTAAATATTAAAGAGCTTGAAATATTGGAAGATGATTCTACTTTGGTTCATAAATCTGCAAAAGCAAACTTCAAAACCATCGGTCCTAAATATGGTAATAAAGTAAAGTCTGTTGCTGAGATAATAAAAAATTTCTCCACTGTAGACATTAGTTTGGTTGAAAAAGGTAACGCTGTAAATGTTAATATTGATGGTGAAAGTTTGTCCATCACTTTGGAAGATGTTGAAATACAAAGTGAGCAGATTACAGGCTGGATTGTTGAAAGTGAAAATGGTACAACGGTAGCTGTTGATACACAGTTATCTAAAGAGCTCATCTCTGAGGGATTGGCCAGAGAATTTGTAAACAGGATACAGAATATGAGAAAGGATGCGGGATTTCAGGTTACTGATAAAATCAATATAGCTTTTTCAGGAAATTCTGAATTCGTAATTGCAATTAATTCTTTTAAGAATTACATTTCCGTTGAGACTCTTGCGGAAAAAATTGACAATGAAGCAGAACTTAATGGTGGGTTTTTACAAGATTGGAAAATCGGGGGAGACGACATTAAAATTAAAATAGAAAAAGTAAGTATTTAATTATAGGAGTAAACAAAAAATGGCAAAAAAAGTAGTGAAAAAATCAGTCAAGAAGAAGACTGCAAAGAAATCTTCAGCAAAAAAAGCTGTAGTTAAAAAAGCACCGAAGAAAGCTGCAACAAAAAAAATCGTAAAGAAAACCCCGGCCCCAAAGAAGACAACTGCTAAAAGTAGTCTTGTAAAGAAAGAAGCCAAACCTTTAAGGAAAGCTGTCAAAGCCTTCTCGTCAAAAAAAGCGAAGGTTAAAAAGGCACACGTTGAAGTGAAATTTGAGGATATGGTTGAATCGCGTAATAAAGCAATTCAAAAAATAAAAGGATACAGCAAAAGGGACCTGGAACATTTCAGGCAAATTATTCTTGAAAAAAGAGACGAGATAATCGAACAGCTTCAGAACCTGAAAGAACAGATGCTCGATCCTACAACCGGTGAGTATATCAACGAAAATTCACCTTACTCTTTGCATATGGCTGAACAAGGAACGGATGCAATGGAAAGAGAGAAAACTTTTCTTTATGCTCAAAGAGAAAATAAATTTCTTGGATATCTTGAAGATGCATTGAAGAGAATTGAAGCAGGCACTTACGGAATTTGTAGTGAGTGTATTGATGAACCGCAGCATCTTTGCGAGACCTGTCCGTTGATACCCAAAGGAAAGACTCGAAGCGGTGCCGCACAGTCAGCATTGCTTGCCGATAAAGCAAAGACAGGAAAAGAAGTAATCATTTCTGTTAAGCAAAAAAGCACAGAACTATATTGAAAATTCTTCTTCTTTCTTTAATTCTTTTTCTGATAGATCAGATAAGCAAATTATTGGTCAGAGGATTCAGCTTACCCTGGTTTAACATAAATCATAAAGGATTATTCCCGGGTGAAAGCAAACCAGTCATAAATGATGTCCTGCACATAACTCTGGTTGAAAATCCGGGTATTGCTTTTGGAATCGATCCGGGCGAATCTCTAAAAGATTTGATTTTGATTATAACGATATTGACTTGTATTGGTTTTTTTGCCTACCTGGTATTTGCAAAAAATGCTGATAACAAAGTGAGAATTTCAGTTGCTCTGATTCTCGGCGGCGCAGCAGGAAATTTATTTGATAGAATTTTCTATGGTATCTTTTATAATTATGCTCCATTGTTTCAAGGTAACGTCGTGGATTTTCTTGATATAAGGTTGTTCAGGTTTTTTATTTTTGATAACATACACGGGAATTATGTGTTTAACTTTGCTGATCTCAGTATCCTTTCAGGTGTTTTTATTTTGATTTACCTGATATTAAGTATGAAGAACAAGAGTAAGGAGAAAAACTTAGTCCCACAATTAGTTGAAGACAGAGAGGATCCGGCTTGAGAATATTATATCTAACTCTTGCAGTAATTATAGCTGATCAGATTTCTAAGTTTTATATTAAGGGAATATCAATTCCTGCATTGAATTTAAATTTTGAGGGGATGTATTTAGGCGAGTCGATTTCTGTAATTGGTGACTTTTTCAAAATAACTTTTACTGAGAATCCGGGAATGGCTTTTGGTTTTGACCCGGGATCAGATTTCAAACTTTTCATTTCAGTTTTTTCACTGGTAGCAAGCATTGGTTTGCTAGTATATCTTTATACTGTCCGTAATAAATCTCTCAGTTTGAAAATTGCAATTGCATTAATACTTGGCGGTGCTGTTGGTAACGTGATTGATAGAATGTTCTACGGATTGATTTTTGATTATGCACCACTGTTCTATGGAAAGGTCGTTGACTTTTTTGATTTTGATTTCATTAACTTTTCAATTTTTGGAAGAAGTTATGACAGATGGCCTATCTTCAATATTGCTGATGCTGCTGTTTCAATTGGAGTATTAATACTACTGTTTTTCTACAAGCATCATGAAGCAGAAGATAAAAAGAGCAGGGAAACCGCTGAAGAATTAGATAAACAAAGCAATGCAGAAAAATTAATTTCTGATAACGAACCGTCTTCGAAAAATATAAATGGTGGATTGAGTGATGGTGAAGCTGATAAAGGAAAAGAAATATCGGTTTGAAGTTCCAGAGGGGAAAAAGAAGGAACGATTAGATCTCTTTCTAACCCATGCCATTGAAAATGCAACCCGCTCTAAAGTTCAAAAACTTATTGATGCCAATCTAGTTACAGTTAATGGATCTGTAGTTAAAGCAAACTACCAGGTTAAACCTTCTGATATAATTGAAGCTGTCCATCCAATATCACCACGACCCGAAGATACAGAACCAGAAGATATTCCACTTGATATTGTTTATGAAGATGATTATCTGATTGTGATAAATAAACCTGCCGGAATGGTTGCTCATCCTGCTTATGCTAATTATACCGGCACTCTTGTGAATGCACTTCTTCATCATACAAAAAAGCTCAGCGGATTAAATGAACCCGGCAGACCGGGAATTATCCACCGTCTGGATAAAGATACAAGCGGATTGCTGGTTGTAGCCAAAGATGATTTTACTCACGCTAAAATTGCCGAGCAGTTCAGTAAACGAACAGTCGATCGTGAATATCATGCCGTCTGCTGGGGAAAATTTAAAGAGCAGAAAGGTGAAATAGCTTTTAACATTGTTCGCAGTAAAAAGGATAGAAAAAAATTCTCAATCAGCGAGAATGAAGGAAGAACAGCTCTTACATTATATGAAGTTCTTGAAGAGTTTGAATTTACTTCATATCTGAAAATAAACTTAAAGACAGGAAGAACTCACCAGATCAGAGTTCATTTATCAGGCATTGGCAAACCGGTTTTTGGTGATCCAACTTATGGAGGCAGACAAATAATTTATGGCTCAGAACTGCCTAAAATAAAAGCAAGAGTTCAGAATCTGTTGGAGATTATGCCAAGACAAGCATTGCACGCAAAAACTGTTGGATTCTATCATCCGATAGAAAAAAAGAAAATGTTTTTTGATTCTGAACTTCCCGATGATATGAAATTATTGATAAAAAAGCTTAGAACTATTGAAACCTAAAATTCATTTTTGATTTGGTTATATTTATAACCGATTTTAATACTTAATTAAGATATCAATGCTGAAATTATACAACACACTTACAAAGCAAGTTGAGGAATTCATTCCGCTGAATCCTCCAAATGTTGGAATGTACATCTGCGGACCAACCGTTTATGATTATTTCCATATTGGCAATGCACGAACTTTTATAATGGCTGACATTATCAGACGGTATCTTGAGTATAAGAAATACAATGTTACATATGCAATGAACCTTACAGATATTGATGATAAGATCATTAAGAAATCCATCGAAGAAAAAATCCCAGCCAGTGATGTTGCAAAAAAATATTCAGACGCTTTTTTTGAGGACATAAAACGATTAAGAATTAAGCCAGCAACTCTTTATCCAAAGGCAACTGAGCATATTGATGAAATTCTTTCGATGATAAAATCACTTATTGAAAATGGTGCTGCTTATAATGTTGATGGTAATGTTTTTTATAATGTTTCATCATTCAAACAATACGGCAAGTTAAGCGGGAAAAAAATTGATGAGCTTGAGTCAGGTGCAAGAGTTGAAGTTATGGAAGAAAAACAGAATCCGCTTGATTTTGCTTTATGGAAAAAATCTAAAGAAGGCGAACCATTCTGGAAAAGTGAATGGGGGAATGGTCGTCCCGGATGGCACATTGAATGTTCTGCAATGAGCTGCAAACATCTTGGGGAAACTTTTGATATACACGCTGGCGGAAATGATTTGATTTTTCCTCATCACGAAAATGAAATTGCACAAAGTGAAGCCGCAACAAAAAAACCTTTTGTGAAGTATTGGCTTCATTTTGGATTTCTTAATATCAACAAAGAAAAAATGTCCAAGTCTCTCGGCAATTTTTTTACTGCCAGAGATGTGCTGTCAAAATATTCTGCTGAAGCAATAAGACTTTTCTTTTCGCAGGCTCATTACAGAGGTCCGGTTGATTTTAATAATGACCTTCTGGATTCTGCTGAAAAAGGCCTGGAGAAGTTGAAAAACCTTCGTTTAACAATTGAAACGGCTGTTAATAAGAATAAATCGGGCGGTGTTGATCCCGGTTTCGATTTTCAAGATTTTGAAAAACGCTTTAATGATGCACTCGATGATGATTTTAATACTCCGCAAGCAGTGGCTGTTATTTTCGACTTTGTGAAGGAAGCAAATAGGACAATTTCAGATAAGGATAATCTTCAACTTAATTATTATCTTGCCCTGAAAGATTTTTTAATCAAAACTGCGGACAATGTTTTGGGAATTATTTCGTTTGAGAAAAAGGAAGTGAAACAAGACTCATTGCTCGAAAATGAACTTATAAAAATGTTAATCGATATCAGACTCAAAGCTAAGAGCGAAAAGAATTTTCAATTAGCTGATGATATAAGAATAAAATTAGAGAACCTTGGTATTACTCTTAAAGATACAAAAGAGGGAACGGAATTTTTTAAACGCGATTAACATAAATAGTTAAACTGTCTGTTTAAGGAGAACGTGATGCAAAAAAAAACAGGAGTATTATCTTCAATTCTTTATATTGAAGACGATAACATAAGCCGTGAAATAGTCAGTATGTTTTTAAAGGACTATTTTGTGGTTGATACCGCTTCTGAATCTTCAGAAGCACTTAAGAAAATTAATAAGAAAAGCTATGCAATTATTTTATTAGATATTAGTCTCTGCAAGGGCCTGGATGGTTTGGAACTTGCCAGGGAGATTAAGAAAATAAAAAATTACAAAGATGTTCCTATTATTGCTGTGACTGCATATGCTTTCAGAGAAGATGAGAACCGAATTCTTAAAAATGGTTGTACGCATTACATATCTAAGCCCTTCACGAAAACTTCTCTTCTTGAAAAAATTAACAATGCACTGGCGAAGTAATCAGCTTTCTGTTTTGAATATATTTCCGCAGCCTAAAATCAGATTTGGGTCAAGAGTTTGTTTTATTTTCCACATTTCACTCATTATTTTCTCATCATACATTTCATAAAGCAATGCTTTTTTATTCTTACCAACACCGTGCTCTGCGGCGAATGTCCCTCCTGATTTTATTGCAGAAAGACACATATTGCTGTAAAGGTTTTTTGCGGTCTCAAACTCCTCTGGATTCTTCGGCAGCATATTTAAATGAATATGTGAGTTGCCGAAATGACCATAAATAACATAATCCAATCCTGCATTAACAACGTCCTCCTTTAACTGAAAATAAAATTTCTTCAACTCTTTATCAGGTACGGCAAAATCAGTACCCAGCTTTCTAAAGTTACGCGATGAAATAAACTCATTAACCTTTGTGGAAATTCTATGCCGGAATTCTACGAATTTCAATTTATCCTTTTCGTTCATTGCAATCCAGGAATTGCTAAGATCACCGTTGTGTTTTTCAATTAGGTTAATCCACAAGTCAGTTATCTGATTGCTTGATTCTTCATCAACTTCCTGTTCAAACCAAACTGCTGAGTTTGCTTCTTCAGGAATATTTGGAAAATCATCCCGTAGAAAATCAAGTGCAAATTTGTCAAAGTACTCTAATGCAAGTGCATCAATGGTAAAGTGTGATTTATTTTTTCTTGAATTGTAAGATTCGTTCCTTGATTCTTCAATGAAGTTCAATCCGCTGTCTTCAGAATTAAAGAATATTACAGCAGAAAGTACCATTTGCGGAGCAGGCAGCAGTTTCAACTTTATCTTTGTTAATATTCCAAGAGTCCCTTCCGAACCAATGAACAAATCAATTGCATCCATATTTTCTTTGCAGAAATAACCAGCAGTATTTTTTGTAGGAAGAGATTTAACGGACGGAATTTTTAATTCAATTCTTTTCTGATTAGTAGTTGTAATGGATAAATCAAAATTCTGTGCAAAGATTTGACCTCTTTCCAAAACAAGTAAATCACCGGTTGGTAAAACTATTTCTATTCCAATAACAAAATCCCTTGTGGGGCCGTACTTAAATGTCTTCGAACCGGATGCATTTGTTGCAACTGTTCCACCCAAAAAACAATTAAGTTCGGTTGGATCGGGAGGATAGTAAAGTTTCTTAGGCTTAAGTTCTTTCAGAAAGTCAGAGAGCAGAACACCGGGCTCAACAATTGCAAATTTCTCTTCTTCATTAATTTCCAAAATTCTATTCATCTTTTCGGTTGAAAGAACAATCCCGCCGTTTGGAACACTTCCTCCTGACAGACCTGTTCTGTTTCCACACACTGTAACTTTTGTTTTTTCATCATTAGCCCGCTTAAGTATTGAAATCACATCATCGGTATTTTCCGGATAAACAACAGCTTCGCAATCACCCATTGTGTTAGAGGCATCTCGAAGGTAATCCTGAATCTCGTTCTGTTCTGTTTTAGTAATCATTTATTATATTTTTTATGAAGCGTAGTTTCAAGCAATTTTAATTCAGATAAATAATCCGCATACAAGTTTTCGATTGTATTCTTCTCACCTGACAATTCAAATTTAGCAGAATGTTGAACAACTTTAAATAGCTTTTCAATACCTGAATTTATATCAATCATCGGAAAGGAAGTATCCCTTAAATGATGTATTAACTTAAGCGTTTCAAATGCGTCAAACCAATTTTTCCTCTGGTAATCGAGCTGTTTCACCGACTTACTGTTCTCTAAAATTTTTTCCCAATCCTTGCTGAATCCGCGACTTTCAAGAAAGTTGTAAAGTTCCGGATGAATTATTTTTGCTTCTTTTAAGATTAAGCTTGAGTTTAATGACAAATCAGAATTTAATAACTCTAACCAGTCTTTAAGAATAATATAAACATCAGCATCATAAAGCGAGATATCTTTTTTGTTTGATGAAAAGTCACTCATACTTCTTCCGGTACCGAATGGCACTCGCCACGATTCCCTTGCTGATGGTCTGACTTTTGTTGAGCCGATCCGATTTATCGTGTAATGCTTTGCTAATTTTTGAAGAAAATAAAAATCCTCGGCCGCCTTTTTTGTATTCATTCCTCCAACTTTAATGTAGGCATCGTGATCACAGACAACAGTTGAACCAACTGTGTGAAAAGCATAAGGGGATTCTGCAAAAAGAAGTCCCGCAACATAATGTCTTAAAAATATTTCGTAGGAAATGATTCCCAACCTGTTAATTCCATCTTCGGAAGTATTATGTTCGAACTCAACATTGGCCGCAGAAAAATTTTGTTTATTAAAAGAACGAATGATTTCATCAAGATAATTTGATTCAACAACGCAATCGGCATCTAAAGATATTATTATTTTCTTGCCCGGGGTAGAGTAGTCAAAAACTTGCAAAGCTGTATCCATACCAACCTTTCTTGCCAGACCAACCCCTCCCTCATCATCATCAAATTCTTTTCCTTCAGAAGCTGCATCAATCAATCCAATCCTTATTCCAGATTGAATAATTTGATTCGAAAGCTGATCAGATGTATTTCTTCTCATCAATGCTCTCAGAAACTTTAAGCTGGATTTATTATCATCTCTAACTTCTTGTTGAGATGAAATAGAATTATTTATAACAAAAATTACTATTGACTTTTGAAAACTAGATTTATCATTCTGAGCAAGCGAGAGTAAAACTCTTTGGATATTCTCAAATTCACAAATAGCAGGAATGACAATCACAGCTTGTATTCCTGAAAATTCATTCCATTCGAGATTCCATTTCTTTAAGGATTTTTTCTCAAGGTAGTCAGCAACTTTTTCAGGATATATTTTTAGCATTATTTAATTGTGAGTTCACAAAGTTTTTTATTGCAGTATAATCGGGAGGAAACCAATTTATCTTCACACCTTCTTTTTCCATTTTTCTAAACCAGGTCATCTGCCTCTTAGCAAAATTATGAATCGCACTGTTCAGTTTCTGAAACATATCATTGTAGTTCAACTTACCATCAATGTATTGAGAAACATATTTATACTCTAATCCAAAGTAATTAAGCTTCTCCAGAGAGACTCCCTTTTGCAGCAGAACCTCTACTTCTTCAATCATTCCTGTCGCCAATCTTTGTTTTAATCTTTCGGTAATTCTTCTTTTTGTTTCTTCACGCTTTGAATTAATCCCAATATTCAATGATTGAACCTTAGGCAAAGATTGATTTACTTTTTCTTTTGCTCTTTCAATCAATATTGCTTTTATGAGACGATCTTTACTTGTAAGGTCAGTTATGTTATGAAGTTTAGGTTTTAAATTTATTAATATTTGTTTTAGTTGAGAAAAACTCAAAAGGTTTAATTTCTCCAATTCATTCTCATCATCAATTTCAGGAAGATGATATGATTGAAGAATAGCACTGATGTACAATCCTGTTCCGCCAACCAAAATTGGTAATTTGTCTTTGCTCTTAATTTCATCAAATGCAAAATGAAAATCTTTTGTGAAACGAAAGAGATTATATTCTTCGAATGGTTCCGCGATATCAATTAGATGATATTTAATATTATTTTTTTGGAATTCGATCAGATCTTTGCCAGTGCCAATATCCATTCCTTTGTAAACCTGTCTTGAATCTGCGGATATTATTTCACCGTTAAAATCATTTGCAAGTTGTGCGGCTATGCTTGTTTTACCAGAAGCAGTTGGACCCAGGATGGTGATTAAATCATAAAACATTCAATTGAAAAATTCTTGACTAAGTTTGTGATCAGTTGTCCTTGTTTTCTGCCTGAACAACCGGTAGTGTAATTCGGAAAGTAGAACCATTACCTTTTATGCTTTCAAGATTAAGTTGACCTGAATGATGATGGATTAATTTTTTTGCAAGAAGTAATTTCATATCGTCATCTTTAAAGTTTTTACCGGAATAATAATACTCCTGTATATCACCCTCAGGTTCAGTTAAAGATCCTTTGCCTTCATTTTGAATAGAAATTGTGATCGACCCCTCAGAAAATTCTGTTCCAAAATAAATCTTGCCTCCTTTACGGCAATCATCACAACTGGCTTTTATTAATTGAAATATACCGGTATAGAATTTTGCCCGGTCAATATTCACTATAGCACTCTCACCAATTTTTTTGAAAAGTTTTACATCCCTGGCTTCACAGTATTCTGAGAGAAGTTCAAGTATATCATCAATAAATTCATTGAAGTGAATGTTACTGCCCCTTGGTTTCAACTCGTCAATTAACGAGATAAAAAGAGTTTCGGAAATATCTTCAACTGAATGAGCCTGCTTTTGAAGCATCCTGATTATATCATCTGCTTCTGTAGGAAGATTTTTTGCGCTTAAGATTTCAGTATAATTATTAATGATAGTAAGAGGAACTTTAATTTCATCGGTTATTAATTCACGAAGCCTGTTCCCTGAATTTTGCTTTTCTTCCTTGATAAGCACTTCCAATAACTTGGTTCTCTCTATTGCTGTTTCAATCTGTTTGCTCATCATTGCCAGGTTGGAAATATTTTCTTCAGTAAATTTTTTATTTTCTCTTGCAAATTGTATTACAGCAATTGTCTCTCCATTGTCGCTCACTACAGGGAAATAAACAATCCTCTTTAATCTCGCGGATCCAGGCTGATCTATTTTAGCATTGAAGCGACTATCTTCAGTTGGTCTTTCAAAATTCAGAATTTTTTTCTGCAACGCACAGCTTCCTGTTAATCCTTCGGACAGGGGATATTGCTCTTGTTTGAGTTTATCTCCCTCTCCAATTATCTTTTGTATTGATGATAGTTTTTCATCAATTAATACCAAATCCACACCCTCAGCATTAATCAGATCCTTTACAGCACGCTTTGCGTTTATTACAAGTTCGCTTATGCTTATGCTGCTGTAAATTCTGTCAATGCCGGCAAAAATCTTTCTTACAACTTCTCTGTTAATTCCGGTTTCAACTGCTATTGTTGGTATGTTTTTTTCAGATTTGGATTCAGCTACTATTTCATCGGAATGTTTAATCGATTTTTTTTGATCCGCAACCTCAGTGTTTGAAGGAATTTTTGATTCCTCAATATGCCAATTCTTATAGTCAGAAGGATCTTCAAGCAGTTCTTTTTTTAGTTTTTGCTGATCATTGCTTTGAACATTTTCTTCCATTACAATTTCTTCTTCCGGTAGAACCTCATCTAATGATTCGAGATCTGGAAGAATCTGCTGCGTTACAACAGCCGGAGGTGAAAATACTTCTGGCTCTTCCTCTTTCAATGAATTTCCGGCGCTTGAAAAGGCTTTGAAACTTATAGGTTTTTTTCTATCTACAATGTTAAACTTTCTATCAAGATCTATATTTACATCAGGTAGTTTAAGTTCCCCATATTTTTTCAGGTTATTTCCAATAGCCGGATTTTTTGCAGCAATATTTTTGAAAACAGCTTTGTCCAGACGGTAATATGTTAGTTTACTGAATGCAACTGCGGAGGAAATTCTTCTGGTCTCATCGATAAGCTCTTTCTCTCCGAAAAAATCATTAAATATTCTATTGCTCACATAATTATTGTTAGAAAACTTAACTCTGATATCCCCTTTAATAACAAGGTATAGTGCATTACTTTGATCACCAGTCTTATAAATTATTTCCCCTTCTTTTGCTTCCCTTATTTCTTTTTGATCGAAGAATGAAGACAAGACGGAATCTTTTATTCCTGTAAATAATTTATTGTTCTTTATATCCTGTATCGTCTTATATATGGGCATGTATCAATTAACAAATATCTAAATATTATACATTACTAAAATTAGGTATCAGTTTATAAAAGTGCAAAATTAAACTCTATGGTTTGCTTTAGGTATGAGTAACATAACCATAAAATCATTAGTTTTGAATCCTAAATTACTCAAAATCATCTTACTGATGGAAGAAAAAGAACTTATTCAAAAAGCACAATCCGGAGATAAACCGTCTCTGGCAGAATTAGTAAAGAAGTATGAGCAAACTATCTACAATTTTGCATTTAAAATCTGCCGGGATAAAAATTATGCTGAACATATAATGCAGGAAACATTTTACAGCATGGTTAAATCGTTACATCAGTTTGATCACAATTCAAAACTATCTACCTGGCTATACAGGATAGTTGCGAACCATTGTCTTATGATGGCTCGTAAAGCTAAAAGCCGATCATTTGTTTCATTTGATGATGATGATAATTTATTTGAAGAAAAGTATGCTGCTGATTGGAGTTCTATACCATACAAAGACACTGAAAATACTGAATTAAAAAATATTCTTGACGAGGCCATTCAAAATCTTTCACCAGATTACAGGATGGTTTTTTTACTGCGGGATGTTGAAGGTCTCTCAACGGAAGAGACAGCACAGGTGACTGAGCTTTCAATTCCTGCAGTTAAATCCAGACTTCATCGTGCAAGGGCATTTCTCAGGCAAGAAATTAACGAGGCATTCAGCAGATGAAAAAAGAAAAAATAACTTGTAAGGAAGTGATGAAGCATGTTTGCGAAAGTCTTGGCGAAAACCTCAACGATGAGAAATGCAGGGAAGTTAGAAATCATTTGGATTCATGTCCTAACTGCAAAGAATATTTTAAGTCAGTTGAAATTACCATAGAATGCTATCGCAAATATAACGTGGAAGTTCCCGAAGAAGCTCATGGTCGCTTGATGAAAATGCTTGGGTTGGAAGAGTAATATAAATTAAGAAAGTAATAAAAATGCCATTATACGAATACAAATGTTCTGATTGTAACACTAAATTTGAAGTACTTCACAAATCCTCAAGCAAAGCTAGTGTAGTAACATGTCCGAGTTGCAACTCAGTTCAAATCAAGAAATTGTTTTCACCTTTCAGTTCAAATGTTAGTTATAATTCTCATTCCACTAAGGAATGCAGTTCAGGTCAATGTCAGACTCCTGCATCCGCCTGTTCGATAGGAATGTGCGGATTAAACTAGTTGTAATTTGAAAATTAATTCAGAATATGCTGTAGTATTATTAACAGAGCAAAAATCATTTTTTAATTTTTAATTCCCTCCTGATATGTTGAACTTTTTAAAAATTATATTTAATTGCTTAATTGGTTCAGCAACTGCCTGGTCAATATTCATCGGTATAATAATGACTTCACCATTGATTGCTCAGGAAAATGTTTCTGAAACAGAGCTTATTAAAGGTGTTGATATTTCAACCCTTTTTGAGATTGAAGATAATGGAGGTGTCTTCAGGGAAAATGGCAATCCGAAAGATGCGTTAGAAATTTTCAGAGATCATGGAATAAATTACATTCGATTGAGAGTCTGGCATACTCCAAACACCGGGTATTGTGATCTTGCAAAAACTCTTTTAATGGCAAGCAGGTTAAAAAATTTAGGGTTAAAACTTTTACTTGATATTCATTATTCGGATACATGGGCAGATCCGGCTCATCAAACAAAACCTGCTGCCTGGCTAAACTTATCTTTTCAGGAATTAAAGGACAGTGTTTATTTATATACTTTCAACTTAGTTACCGCATTAAAAAATCAGGGAACGCTTCCCGATATAGTCCAAATTGGTAATGAAATTACTTGTGGAATATTATGGAATGATGGTCGCGTTTGTGATCAATTTAATACTTCTCAGCAATGGGCTCAACTTGGTGAGTTAATCAATGAAGGAATCAGAGGTGTAAACGAAAGTTTAGACCCAGGTGATACTGTAAAATTATGATCCATATTGACCGCGGCGGGATAACCCTGGTAGTCAATGGTTTTTTGATAATTTGTTAGCACAGAATGTTGATTTTGATTTTATAGGATTATCATACTATCCCTGGTGGCAAGGTACTCTGAGTGATTTAGATTTGAACGTTAGTGATCTTGCTCAACGTTATGATAAAGAAATTATTATTGTCGAAACTGCTTATCCATGGACATTAGATTGGTATGATAACACGCATAACTTAGTTGGAGAACCAGGTCAACTCCTTCCGGGATATCCTGCAACTGTGGAAGGACAGACAAATTTTCTTAATGATTTATTTAGTCTTGTTATGGATATTCCTGACAACAAGGGATTAGGATTGTTTTACTGGGCACCGGAGTGGATATCTATTCCTTCGTTGGGCTCTCCGTGGGAGAATGTTACATTATTCAATTTTACAGGAGATCTTTTAAGTTCTATTTCTGTATTTGATTCAACTACTTCAAGTATTCAAATCCAAAATAGCGAAGCTTATTCATTCAGCTTATATCAGAACTATCCTAATCCATTTAATTCCAAATACGGTTATAAAATTTGAAATTCCTACTGAAAGTTTTATAACTTTGAAAATATTTGATATACTTGGCAATGAAGTTGCGAGGCTAGTTGATGAGTTCAGAACTGCAGGTAGTTATGAAAGCGAATTTGATGCAGAATATCTGCCCAGTGGAATTTATTTTTATATATTCAGGGCAGATGATTTTACAAATGCAAAAAAAATGATATTATTAAGATAAATCGTAGGAATAATAAAATATGAATTCGAAAATTAATCAGTATAACAAAATGATAAGAGGAAATGAATAATCTAACATTTAAAAGCATTATTTTTTTTATTGTTCTGATACCAGTAATTCTTTTCGGTCAATCACATCAGGATTGGAGTTACAATCTTTCTACATATGAAGTAAATGTCAGACAATACACAAATTCAGGAACATTTGCTGGGTTTCAAACACACCTTGATCGACTGCAGGATCTTGGAGTTGGAATTTTATGGTTTATGCCGATCCATCCGATAGGTTTTGTCAATCGTCTTGGCACACTTGGCAGTTATTATTCCGTCAAAGATTTTTATGGAGTCAATTCTGAATTTGGAACTTTCGAGGAATTCAAAGCACTCGTAGATTCAATTCATGCAAGAGATATGTATGTTTTGATGGACTGGGTTGGCAACCATACATCATGGGATAATAATTTAACTATTACACATCCCGAATGGTATATCACTGATGGAAGTGGAAACTTTGTTCCACCGCCAGGTACTAACTGGACAGATGTTATCCAACTGGACTATTCGCAGCAAGGATTACGTGATTATATGATAGATGTTATGAAATTCTGGATTAACGAAGCCGGAGTTGATGGGTTCAGATGTGATGCAATTAGTTTTATGCCTCTTGACTTCTGGGAAACAGCAATTACTGAATTAAAATCTGTTAAACCGGAAATTCTTATGCTTGCAGAAGATGATGGTGCTGAATATTCATCAGCAGGTTTTGATATGTCTTATGCATGGGGTTATCATGGTTTTGGTTCAGGTATACTTGATAACCTTGTGTCAGGAACTAATAATGCAAATCATTTAAACGGCTATGTAAATAATGAAAATGCGTTCTTCCCACAATCACATTACAGGATGTATTTCACTTCTAATCACGATGAAAATTCATGGTACGGCACAGTCTTCGAACAATTTGGTATTGCAGCTGAAGCCTTTCTTGTTTTGACTTCAACTTTCAGAAGTATGCCGCTTGTGTACAGCGGAGAAGAAGCCGGTTTAAATCAACGTTTATTATTTTTTGATAAAGATGAAATAATCTGGCAGCCCCATCCTTTTGCAGTTATTTATTCAGCTTTGTTCAATCTCAAAAAAGTAAGTAAAGCTCTCTGGAATGGTGAAAGCGGCGCACAGCTTCAACGCATATTGACAACTGATAATCCGGCAATATTTGCCTTCATCAGGGAAAAAGAAAATTACAAAGTATTCGAAGTTTTTAATCTAACTAATCAGGAAAAAACATTTACACTTCAGGGTAATTTATACACCGGCAGTTACAGAGATGCGTTTACAAATGATTCGGTTTATCTTGATGTAAACACTGAGATGACTTTATTGCCGTGGGATTATAGAGTCTATGAATTCGGAAGCGGAATAATATTGGAATTGGATGATGAAATTGTTTCAAATGAATTTACTCTCTCACAGAATTATCCGAACCCTTTTAATCCGAGTACAAAAATAAAATATTCTATTCCACACTCCAGTGACGTACAAATAAAGGTATTTGACATCCTTGGAAATGAAATCATAACATTGGTTGATGAATATAAAATAGCTGGAGTTTATGAACAGACGTTCGATGCTTACAATTTACCAAGCGGAGTTTATTTTTGCAGAATGGTTAGTGAGGGGTTTTCCCGGGCTAATAAAATGATATTGTTGAAATAATTGAACTTTTCTACGGTCAATGTCATTTAATATCTAAAACGTTCAAGAATTCTATAGAAAATTTTATACAAACAGTTTTTAATGATTGCTGCATTACTCTTCAAAATTTTTTATGAACTTCGGCTATTAAAAGCTGAATTTCTCACCTTATTAATTTTATCTCTTTTCCCAGCCATCATACTTTCGCAGGGGAAAGATGATAAAATTCTGGCGACAGTCGGGAATTATAAAATTAAGTTGCCAGAATTTGATGAGAGATTTAACAACTATTTGTCTTCAACCGGGGTAAAAGATAACATCGTAGTAAGAAACGCAATATTAGATAATATGATTAACGAAATTTTACTTTTTTATTACGATGACAATGAAAACCTTCTAAACAATCCTCAATATCGAAAGGAGTTAGAAGAGTCCAGATTGCGGATAATACTGGCTTATCTCAAAGATCAGGAAGTCTATGCTAAAATAACCGTAACTGAAGAAGAAATGAGGGAAGCGTTTTCCAGAGTTAATGAGGAAATTGCAGCCAGGCATTTGTTTGCTAAAACAGAAGAAGAAGCTAATAGTTTGTACGAGCTGGTTAAAATTGGAGTAGATTTCGAAACATTGGCAAAGCAAGTTTTTACTGATTCTATATTGCAAAATAACGGCGGTTATCTAGGTTATTTTACCTGGGGAGATATGGATCCGGCATTTGAAGCTGCAGCATACGCATTGCAAATTGGCGAAATTTCACTCCCAGTAAAAACAGCATATGGTTACAGCATAATAAAGTTGGAGGACAGGATTACAAATCCACTTTTAACTGAATCTGAATATCAAAGCAAAAAATCTCAGTTGGAAAACGTTATCAAAATGAGGAAAAAAGAACCAAGCGAACAAGAGTATCTTAATAAAATCCTTAATGAATCCGCTGTAAGTTTTAATGACGAAACTCTTAGGAGAATTTTAGAAAATTTTCATACCGGGAAAGTTTTTGAATCAGACAATTTTGATTCTCAGCAAAGTGATTGTGTAAAGTACAATAATAAAGTTTACAGCCAGATTGATATTGAACAAAGTATAACTGAATTACCATCGGATCAACGAAACAGAATAATATCGATCGAAAATTTGAAAGCAGCAATAAAAGGCATCCTGTTAAAAGAAACCCTCTATAACATAGCGATCAGTATGGGTTACGACACAGCTAGAGTAGTTCTTAATAAAATTGAAAAAACTAAAATGAATATCTTTTTTAATTTTAAGAAGGATGAAATAATAAGCAAAGCGCAGCTTCCGGATTCGGTTGTTTTCAAATACTATAAAGATAATATTAGTCTGTTCTCTACAGAGCCGGAACTAAATCTTCAGGAGATACTAGTTGATAATCAGGAACTGGCTGATAGTATAGTTAGTTTATTAAATAACGGCGGTGATTTTGGTGAGTTGGCAAGGGAGTTTTCTTTGAGAAAATGGTCCGCCGAAAATAATGGAATAATGGGATATGCACCACTATCAAAATTCGGAAATTTTAAGAATTTGTTCTGGGATACTCAGTTAGGTGAGATCATCGGGCCATTAAAAATTGATTTTATTTTTGGTACATTTTAAAGTGCTCGGAAAAGAAGAAAGTAAACCAATAGACTTAGATGAAATTAGAGAAGAAGTAACCAGAGCAAGCCAGTATGAACATCAAGTTGAGATTCTGAAAGAATATTTAGCAGAGATTCGAAGTAAAGTAAATATTAGTGTTGATGAGAAAGTGTTCGATTCTTATGTACCGGTAGAAAATAAATTTTGAAGTAGAATTAATAAAATGAGTTTAAGTTTCAGGAGTAAAGTATGAAAAAATTTTTACTGTTTTATTTTACTATTTTTTGTTGTTCATTAAGTTTTACTTTCGCCGGCACCACCGGAAAAATAGCTGGGAAAGTTACAGATTCAAAAACCGGTGAAGCACTTCCTTTCGTAAATATTCTCATTGAAGGTACCAATTTAGGAGCCGCCACAGATATTGATGGTAACTATGTTATCCTAAACATCCCTCCGGGAAAATATAATGTAAAAGCACAATATATCGGATATCAAGCAGTCTTGGTTTGAAGAATGTCTCGGTTTCCATTGATCTAACTACTTCAGTTGATTTCACATTGTTAGAATCTGCAGTTGAATTAGAAGAGGTTGTTGTTCAGGGGAAAACAGGATCTTGTCAAAAAAGATGTAACATCAAGCCAATCTCTAGTAAGCTCAGATGAAATAGCAATTTTACCAGTGGCTGAATTTGATGACATACTCCAACTTCAAGCTGGAGTTACCAGAGATGCTTCCGGTGATTTTCATATCAGAGGCGGCAGAACAAATGAAGTCGCTTATTGGGTAAATGGTGTTTCAATTACAGATGGTTATGACAATAGCAGAGGAATTCAAATTGATAATTACAGCGTTCAGGAATTACAAGTGATCAGTGGTACTTTTAACGCTGAATATGGTAATGCTATGTCTGGTATAGTAAACACTGTTACAAAAACCGGTAGCAATGATTACCACGGAAGTATTTTACTCTATTCTGGTGACCACGTAAGTAATTTTACAGAGTATTTCCCTTCCATTAATGATATTAATTTATTCTCAACATATAATTTTCAGGGAAGTCTTAGCGGCCCGGTTCCATTTACAAATAATGCTCTTACTTTCTTTTTAAACGGAAGGTATATCTATGATGATGGTTATCTGTTTGGTGAAAGAAGATATAATCCCAACCCAATTACAATAGTTGGAGCAGATACGCTACCAAATCCAGGTGATGACAAGGTTGTTCCTATGAATTGGAGTAAGAATATTTACGGACAAGGAAATATTAGTTTTTTCCCAATTCAGGAATTAAAAATACTTTTGGAAGGATTGTACTCTGATGTGGATTATCAGGATTATAATCATGAGTACAGATGGAATCCAGATGGTGATGTAAACAAATTTGCACGGAGCTATAATCTTACAGCCACTATTACTCATATGCTATCATCATCTTCATTTTATGATATTAAAGGAAGTTACTTTTTTAAGATTTTAACGAATATCTCTATGAAGATGCACTTGATTCACGATATCTTCATCCTGATTCTTTAATCAGACCCGATAGTTATTCTTTCAGGACTAAAGGTACAAACTTGCACAGATTTTTCAGAGAGACAAATACTTTATTTGGAAGAATAGATTATACTGATCAGATATCATTAGAACATTTAGTGAAATTGGGAGTAGAGGTTAAATCACACTCATTGGATTTTGACGATTATACCCTGGAACCCTCTCAGAAGTCAATAATGTAGAAGTTGAACCATTTCAGCCTTCAATACCTGATGAGACACAAACTAATCGTTATAAATACGATGCTGATCCATATGAACTATCTGGTTATTTACAAGACAAAATCGAATTTGAAAGTGTAATAATTAATATAGGGCTTAGAGTAGATTATTTTGATTCACAGGGGAAAGTGTTGGTTGATGTAACCGATCCAAATATCTATGCACCGCTTCATTCACCATCATATTTTGGACTAAATTTGCCCAATGATTCGTGGACTGACGAAGATATAATTAAATATAACAGTTATTTACAGCCATATTTTTATAAAGATGCTACCTCTAAATTTCAAGTAAGTCCACGCTTTGGTATTGCTTACCCGATAAGTGCAGGTGGTGTAGTTCATTTTTCCTATGGGCACTTCCTTCAAATTCCACCATTCCAGTATCTCTTTCAGAATGGACCGTATAAAGTTCCAAATTCCGGTTTAAATATTGGAGTCTTCGGAAATCCAGACCTTGAGCCCCAAAAAACAGTTATGTATGAAATAGGATTCAGGCAAGAACTTTTTGATGATTATTTAATTGACGTAACTGGTTTTTACAGAGATATAAGAGATTGGGTTCAGGCAGGACCTTTAATTCAAACGAGGAATCTTGCAACCTATTCTATTTTCACCAATAAAGACTATTCAAATGTTAAGGGTATTACTTTTACGTTAAATAAGAGATTTACGAATTATTTTTCGTTAGATATAAATTATACCTATCAGGTTGCTGAAGGAACCAATTCTACTCCGGAAGAGGCTTTTGATGCTGCATCTGGTAATGATGAACCAAGTCTCTACTTAATACCGATGGATTGGGATCAAAATCATTTACTCAACGCTTCGCTTTATACTGGTTTCGATAATTGGGGAATTAGCTTATTGGCTCGTTATGGAACAGGCTTGCCTTATACTCCAACTGTTACTCAATACACTGCTGATAGAGGGATAACTTCAGGTTTAGTTCAAAACAGTCGTAGAATTCCCAGCCAGTTTGCTCTTGATCTGAAAATTGATAAGACTATTAACTTTAGTGGATTTAATTTAAATATATTTTTAAGAGTATTTAATTTACTTGATAATAAAAATCCGATAAGAGTTTTTGGAGACACAGGACAACCTGACTTTACAACTGAAATACAAAATATTGGGGAGAATTCTCAAAGACCAAACACTCCCGAGGAATATGTAAAATACCCTGATCACTATGGTGAGCCTAGGAATGTACAATTTGGATTTGAATTTTCATTTTAATGGTAACTGATTACCGGAGGTTTTTAATGTTCAAAAAAATTAAAAATATTTTCTTATTAGTCTTTCTGATTTTATTAATATCTGAAGCCTTATATGCACAATATATTCCAAGCAAGGAGCGAGGAAGTGACAGGTATAGAAGACAAGCCCAGATGGAAGGCAATCAGATTAGAACTACAGTTTTTAATTTTGGTATGACTGGCAGACAATCAGGCGTACCCATCTATGAACAAACGCCGTATGAATGGCCTAAAAATACAGGGCAGGTTTACCTTGCGGTTGCGGGGATATTGGTAGGTGCCGAGGTGGTAGATGACCTGGGGCAAACATTGCATATTCGTCTCCAGATGTTGATTATTGGAATTCACCTGCTGGGAGAACCTGTAATTTCAAACCTGTAGCTGGTTACTATAATGGAAAGTAATCCGGATGGATTTGCAACCAGTAATGACCCAACAACCTGGCCTGATTCCTGGCCTGATAAATTGAATGACGAAACTGATCCAGGATGGCCGGGAAAGTGGAATGGTTATTTTGGGAAAGATATATTCAATGCTGATCAGGAAATGTATTTTCATGCTTCGGATAATAACTATGACAGATATGCTAGTTATTTTCCAGATACAACTGATTTTACAAGGAAAGGATTAGGACTTATTCTTGACGTTAGAGTAATGGCTTGGTCTCAAATACTTGTTCAAGATGCTTTATTCCTTTTATTTAAATAAAAATGATGGAACGAAACCTTGAATAAATAAAGTAGGTGTAACTATCCTGTGGGCTGACTTTGTTGGAGGCGAAGGACAAGGAAATTTATCTGAGTTTGATTTATTAAATGACATTGCCTGGTCGAGGAATGCTGATAACCGTTCTCCGGATCCTGCATTTGGCAATGATCCTGTTGGAATAGTTGCAGGAGCGTTTTTGGAGACACCTGGTAATGCTGTTGATAGAATAGATAATGATGGTGATAGTCCTGAGACCGGACCAAAAATTACATCTGAAATGTTAGTTGGTAAAAGTGATGATGGTATTCCGAGAAACGATTCTTCTCGCAGGACCCGATGGGATAGTAACAATGGCAATGGACTCATCGATGAGAATAAAACCCATATTGCATTTCAGGATCAGGTTGGTGTTAGTTATAGGGATGGTATCGGACAATCGTTAAATCCAAATTTTCTTATCGAACATCCTCGTTTTCGCAGGGAGGAAAACAATCCCGTCGTTACTCAGGAAATGGTGAATGCATCAGCTGGTGATCAATGGAAAAGGTGGCCGCCAAATCCGGAAGGAGATCAAGTTCAGAACGGAATTATAAATTTAATTATGGTCGAAAATGATGATATAGGATTTCCATTCAAAGATTTTATAGACAATGATGGCAATGGCGAAGAAGATAATCCAACTATCACTCAGCAAATGATTGATCAGGCTGCAAGTGATTCATACAAAAGATTCAAAGTTAATGACAAAATAATTCTTTATAATGTTACTCAGTTATCGTTGGGGATGAAATATGCTGATGGTATTGACAATGATGGTAATGGTGCCATCGATGAAAATATAGATGAAGGTATTGATGCTATGATCGATGAAGCCAGAAATGATGGTATTGATAATGATGGTGACTGGGATCCATTAACGGATGATGTTGGATTGGATGGAGTAGCAGATACCGGTGATGAAGGTGAAGATGATGGTAAACCAACCTCAGGGGCACCATTTGGCTTACCCGGAGAACCCAATATTGATGTTACGGATGTGTCTGAAACTGATCAGATTGGTATAACGGGTTCATTTTACGAACCATCATCCAGCTGGATTGATTCGAAAACGGATGATGAAATTTGGACGAACTTTTTAATTCCAGGTAACTATTTTGACCCTGCTCTTACACAAGAGGGAGATTATAATTTATATGTATCATCCGGTATATTCCCTCTCCAGCCTGGACAAATAGAACCAATTTCCTTAGCAGTAATATTAGCTAATGGTCCTGTCCTCGATCCAAATGGTCAAATTAGAAAGCAAGCCGTACTAGAAAAAAGATTGCGCGCACAGGAGACTTATAATAATGATTATCAATTCGCAAATGCACCATACACTCCAAAACTAACGGCAATCGCAGGAGATAATAAAGTGACGTTATACTGGGATGATGAAGCTGAAAGTACATTTGATGATTACGTCGCGAATATTGGTGGTAATGGTAATGCATTTTGAAGGATATAGAATTTACAGAGCTTCAGATCCGGCATTTTTGGATCCAAAAGTAATAACGAATGCGCAAGGTACACCAACTTACCGTTTACCAATTGCCCAATTTGATTTAGAAGATGGGATAAAAGGTTATGACTTCTTATCTTTGAAGGCGTAAAATTTTATTTAGGAGATGATACAGGTTTGCAGCATTCCTGGGTTGATACTGATGCAAAAAATGGATTTACATATTATTATGCAATTACATCTTATGATTTTGGTTATACTGCAGGGGGAAATAACCCGTATTTGAGATTAATATTATTTGTCTGAAATCTGATGGTACCGTAAAAAGTCTTGGGAAGAATGTTGCTGTCGTTACTCCCGAAGCTCCTGCCGGCGGATATAAAGATCCAACTTTAGGTGAAATCAATTTGGTACAAGGTTTTACAACGAGTACAATCTCATATGAAATCATTGATCCGAATGAAATAAAAAATAGGTCATGTTTACATATCTCTTTTGAAGATACAATTAAGGTGGGAACAGAAGATACATTAACAACTAAAAACTTTTCACTTTATGATTCAACAGCAAATTTTATAATAATTGATAAAAGCACAAATTTTAGTGGCAGATGACGAAGGTCAGATTGTTGATGGATTTAAATTATCATTTGTAAGTGATAGTAAAATTGAATTAGATACAATTCGTTCCAGATGGAGCGATCCTGATGTAACAAAATTTACTCTGAGAGAAATTTGTCTCACCACGGCCAACAGAACCAAAAGGGCAAAAAAAACCGAATGATTATAGAATTGATTTCGGTGATGTAGGATTTGGTACATCTAACAGTTTTCCTATTTAACCGGGTTGTGTATCCATCAATTCCAGTCAATTTTAAAGTTTACAACGTAACTGAAGATAAATTTATTGATTTCGCTTTTCTCGAGTTTGATCATAGTGGCCCTTATGAGAATGGCTGGTTTTCATCTAACGGAGGTGCATTAGCAGATCGTATTGTTTTTCTGGAACGTAAAGATAATGATACAACACTCTCACCTACCTGGTGGTTTTACCTCCAGAAGGTTGATACAAGTGTAGCACAATTAGTGTTTCCGGATCCCGGTGATACAGCAATAATAGCTGTGAAAAAACCATTCCTTTCTTCGGACAAATTTAGATTCGTTGCTAAGAAGGGTTACATAGATAGTGACCAGGCCAAGGCTGATCTTGATAAAATTAAGGTTGTTCCAAATCCTTACTTGGCTAATGCATTGTGGGAACAAAAAAATCCGTACACAAGTGGTCGTGGTCCACGTTCAATTCACTTTACTCATTTACCGAATCAATGTACTATAAGAATTTTTACAGTAAATGGTGAACTTGTAAAAGAAATTCAACACGAAAGTAATTTATTAGATGGAAGTGCTGAATGGGATTTACTAACGAAGGATAATCTCTCAGCATCCTATGGCGTGTACATTTTTCATGTTGATGCACCAGGTATAGGTATTAAAGTAGGGAAATTCGCCAATAATAAAATGATTAACTCCCTGTTATACAGGTTTAATTAATCAAGGAGATTTGTATAATATGAAAAAAATTTTACTTGTTATTGCTATTCTTTTTCCTGTGCTAAATTGCATAGGATATGGACAGGTAACTAAAGCCGGTACAACTGCGGCAAAATTTTTAAGCGTTGGTATCGGTCCACGTGCAAATGGAATGGGTGGAGCGTTTACATCTGTTGTCAATGATGCTTCAGCTCTTTATTGGAATCCGGCTGGGGCGGCAGATATAACCCAAAATGAAGCCATGTTCACTTATACCAGTCTCTTCAAAGATCTTGATATTAATTTAAATTATTTTGCAGTAGTAATTCCCGCAGAAGATATTGGCAGTTTCGGATTAAGTGTTACTGCCTTGAACTACGGAGAGATGGATGTAACTACTGAATATTATCCCGAAGGCACAGGAGAAAGATTTTCAGCTGCCAGCTATGCTTTTGCACTTTCCTATGCAAGGAATATTACAGAATGGTTTGCCGCTGGTATGACTGTTAAATACATCACTGAGGAATTTTTAATTCTCATGCAAACGGCGTAGCATTTGACGTTGGAACTGTTTTCAAAACTCCTTTTTGGGGCGTAAAATTTGCAACTATAATAAGCAATTATGGTTCAAAGATGCAGATGACCGGCGATGATCTTTTAATAAGATATGATGCAGATCCCAACAGACAGGGAAATAATGAAACCGTCGATGCATACTACAAAACTGATTACTTTGAATTACCGCTAAAGTTGCAGATAGGGATTTCAAAAGACATTGAATTTTTCGATGGACAGAGACTTACACTTGCAGTAGATGCAACACACCCAAACGATAATGCTGAATCTGTAAATATTGGCGGCGAGTTATCTTTTCTTGATAATTTGATTTCTTTAAGAGGAGGATACAAAGCCTTGTTTTTAGAAAATAACCAGGAGGGTTTAACACTTGGTGCAGGATTGAATTACGTGCTGGGTGTTTTTGCTTTTGGATTTGACTACAGCTATCAGGAATTCGAATTTTTAAGCTATACACACAGTTTTGGTGTTTCATTTAAATTTTAATTAAGCTATGTTTGAAAGCAATAAATCAACAATTAGCAATCTTATTAATTAACAGCAAAATTATTTAACAATAAAAAGAAGGAGTAATTATGAGAAAAAGTATTTTACTTTTTAGTCTCTTACTAATTTCAGGGGTGTTACTTCAAGCCCAGACGGTAGATGTCATCGATTTTAGGTAGATATGCGCATTCAGGCTCTGAATGGTTATTTTAATCCACTTACCGAGGTGGTTAGAACTGCCGGCTCTTTTCAAGGATGGGATCCTGCTGCCGCAGTTGATATGGATGACTCTGATAATGATAGTATCTATGTCGTAACTTAACAGATTAATCAAAGCCAAACTATCGAATATAAATTCTTAATTGGAACTGCTTGGGGTAAAGATGAGCTTCAAGGTCAACCAAACAGATCATTGATTGTAGGTACTACTAATATAACCGTTGATCCTGCTTACTTTAATGAAGCTGGCAATTATTCAGGAATTCCATCAACTATGTTACTTTTAAAGTTGATATGCGGGGTCCTTTAATGGGAACAATGGAGCTAACTGATCATGTCTATCTAGCTGGTGGCTTTACCGATTGGCAAAATAGCGCTATTGAAATGACAGGACCGGACGAAGATTCAGTTTATACAGCAATTGATGTTAATTTTACATCAGGAGATATAGCTGCATATAAATTTATCTGGAGCACAGGTGCTGCCGGTTCTGGAAATTGGGAAACCATTTTGGCATCAGATTTTGATGCAATTTCTAATTATCCTAATCCGGGAGATGTTAACAGAGGATGGGGAATACATGATGGTAGCAATGAAATAAGCAGACTCTGGGAAAATGATGAGATAATCGTTCAGCAGTACGCAGATGGAAATATCTTCTTTGAAGTTGATATGAGTGTTGCAGAAGAACTTGGTGTTTTTGATCCAGATGTTGATTCAGTTCAGATTAGAGGATCCTTTAATGGTTGGAATGCTTCTATTCCTGAAAAATCTCTTTTATATCAAAATCCTGCGAATCCCAATGACTGGTATCTAGATGTTCCTTTTGTGCAGGAGATTTTAAATAGCACCCAGTCTTATAAATATTTCATTCAGAATGCACCGAGTAGTCCTCCGTATACCAACACGGGATGGGAAGTTCCAATTTTAGGAAATACATCGGCTGAAAATCGGGACCGTCAAATAACATTTCAAGGTAGCCCTACTCAGGAAGCTCCATACGCTTATTTTGAAAACATTCATACTGATTGGGTAATTCCTGCAGGAACAACGGTTGTAATTAATTTTAGTGTTGATATGACTAATGCAGCTAATCCTGATTCGCAAACCGTTCCTTTTGTCGCAGGTGATAGTGTATTCTGGATGCCGAGGCAGTCATTCTATTATGCGGTTAATGGCTTACCCTGGCCAGGAGAATTTCCAAGAATTCTTGAGTTAACGGATCCAAATGTTGATATGATTTATACCGGTACTCTTACCATTAACGGTCCTATGTTTAATGGATACTTATACAATTATGCATATAAGAGTGGTACCAGTCTTATACAGGAGGAAGATAACAAGGTGAAATGAGAGTAAGATTTGTAGGTCAAAATGGTGGCCCAAGAGTATTTGATTCTCCCTGGGATATGCCTCTGGATATATGGACTAAATCTCCAAAACCAGAAGAAACTGGACCACAAGGCTGGGTTTCTGTAAAAGAAATTCCTGGCAATCCTCAAGTATATTCGCTTGAACAGAATTTCCCGAATCCATTTAACCCCTCAACTAAGATAAGGTTCAGCGTTCCTGAACAAGGATTGGTTACTTTAAAAGTATTCAATCTTCTTGGAGAAGAAGTTGCGACGTTGATAAACTATGAACTGACAACTGGAACTTACGAAGCTGATTTCAAGGGAACAGAAATCAGCAGCGGTATTTATTTCTATACTCTTACAGCAGAGAATTTTATTTCAACTAAGAAGATGATTCTTCTGAAGTAATACTTGCTGTTGGAGTACAATTCTTTGAGGCTCACTTGAATAAAGTGAGCCTCTTCTTTTATGATATTTAATCAGAATAGTTTTAAAACTGTCAAGCACGACCGTGACGTCCTGAATAATTAAAATAGCTAATTACTTTGTTGTTTGAACTGCACCCTGCAATTGTCTTTGTAGGCTTTAGCTTCAGGATAATTTGGTTTTATCAATAAAGCTTTATTTACTAGTTCAAGAGCTTTTTTGTAATCATTTCTTTTCACATAAATCCCTGCCATATTGATACCATACCTGTGAATCTTGTTCATCGAAACTAAGACTCTCATTCAAAAACTTTTCAGCCGATTCAAGTTTGTTATTATAAAGATCTATAGTTCGCCAACCATTTTGTCTTAAAAGCATTTGGTTTTATCTGATAGCCTGAATACAAATATTTTCTGTACTCTTTTATAATCCTTTATCTGAATTAAAATATTTGCAACATAATCGTAATATTCAACAACCACCGGGTATTGAGATATAAGTGCATCCATTTCCTCTAAAAAGGGTTCTAAATTTTTTGTTACTAAATAATAAGTTGCCATTTCTCTATGAGCTTCTTCCCAGGTTATTTTATCATCAAGCACCTCCGCAGCTAGTGTGTCCGCAGTATTTTCAAGATGCAGTATGGCTGTGTTAGGCAACTTATTTTTTTTGCTGACAAACGGCCAATCGTTCTTTAATAATTTTATTCTGAAAATCAGCTATTATCGAATCTAGTTTTGTAAAATTAAAGTTGGCTACTGTAATGCTGTCTTGGTTATCTGCGGATAAATCAAACGCTTTATCACCTGGCAAACATTTAGATTGTTTCATCTTATCAAAAAATAATTTGCCCAAAATAAACTGTCCTTCAAGAGTTGGGTGCAAATGATCTGTCATTAAATCATTGCCAATAATTCCGTATGTACTTATTGATGAAAGGGCTGAATCAAAATCCACAAGCGGTAGTTTATATTCTTTACTCAATAATGTAATCGACTGATTCAATTTCTCGGAGGCTCTGAATCTCAAAGCATCCAGATCCTTCGCAAATCTAAATAGCGAATCCGCAATTTTGATATTATCATTCTTCAGCTCTGCTTTGGCTTGATTAAAAATTTTATCTGCCCGTGGATAATTTTCGTTATTCAATGAGATGAACGGCTGTTGATCTTTAAGATTTGAAGCCAGTGTTGAAAGAATGACCGGAACATTTTTTTCTTTTGCCATATCGAGTATATCACGCATATTTCCTTCGAACTGTAAAATACCGGCATCGAAAGTTTCTGTGTTCAAAACCGATATACTGATCCTTTGCCATTCGCGACATCATAGTTCCGGTAGCTTTATCATCAGTTGAGGAAAAAAGTCCCATCATCCATTGAATTGTGTTTCGAACCAGCTGCACGGTTCTATACTTGTTCAAATAAAGCAGCAAGTTGATCATAGATCGCGACGTTCCTAATGATTCCACCGAACCAACTCCCAGCGCACCGTAGGTCCTCATTGTGACCTGTATATATAAGTATAAGATCGGGTTTTTGTTCAAGCACTCCGGGGAGTAAATCACGAAGTGTGTAACTATTAATAGCAGTTAAACTAAGGTTAACTACTTCAATTGTTGACTTGGGATAAACAAGTTCTAATCTGTCTCCTAATGTAACGTGAAAAAGATCCAAGTGGTGAAAAAGGATATCCAAGCAGCACTGCTTTCTCCCAGAACAAAAATTCGGTAAGCATTTGGTTTCTTCTCAGCATCAAAAACATCTTGATTCGAGAAGGGATTCGCTCAATATTATAAAAATACCTTCTGGCAATTTCCTGGTTGAGCATCAATTTGCCTTCGGTCACCGTATCCCATTGCTCAATATTAAATCCATATCCCAATATCCGCAAACCTATTTCCAACAATACAAAGAATAAAACCGGTAATCCGATAAGAATTATATAAAAGTAAAATGGATTTCTCTTTTTCTTTTGAGAATTTAAAAATTCAATTACAGCTTCTTCGGAAACACCAATTTCTTCGGCTAATTTTTTGGCAGAATGTTTCTTCTGATTTTTTACAATCCAGTTCTTTTGTTTATTGGATAACGGCATAGGTAACTAGAATCCTTTCAGAATCATTACCTGGTAAGGTTCAAGCGCTAAATCAATTATTCCATTGTCATTCTGATACTCTTTATCGGCTACTAATTCTTCAAGTGTGTCTCCATCTGGAAATAGTTTATCCAAACTTAGCTTGTATTCTATGGGTTTATCCTGATTGTTCAGGATGATGAATATTTTATTGTCACCGATTGTTCTCTCATATCCTAAAATATTATTTCCATCATCTATCAGAAAGAAGTTCAAATCACCTAAAGCTAAAACCTCATTTTCATTTCTTATATGGATTAGCTTTTTATACCACTCATAAAGTTCCTGGTTATAACTAACTTCATCTGAAGGACGTGATTTATTGAATGGATGAGACATTTCGTTTTCGTAATCCAATTCCTGCCAGACCATTGGCTTACGGCAATCGGGATCATCTCCGCCCCACATTCCGGCTTCATCACCATAATAAATCATAGGTGCACCCGGTAAAGTCATTTGAATGCCGATAATAAATTTTTGAACCAGGAGTTCAGCTTCGTTAGGTTTTCTTACCATCGTAATCGGCATATTTGACCTGGGTTTGATTTATGATCATACCAATTATCCGGGTTGATTATTTGAGAAGCAAGACGGTCAACATCATGGCTGTCCATCAGGTTCTGCAGAACATAAGTATTGTCTTTAGGATATTGATTCAGATAGGAATTTAAGCTGTCGACAAATCCAGTTACACTAATTTTATTTTTTTTATCAATAACAAATTCCTTAACTGCATTTGCAAACCTGTAATTCATTACTGCATCGAATGCTTTGCTGGTAAACCACGGAGTAGGGTTGACCATCTCGTTATTCGGCCAGTCTTCCCACCAAAGCTCTCCGGTTGTATATGCTTCAGGATTGATTTCTCTTGTCCAGATCCGAAACTCCTGCCAGAATTTGATGTTTACTTTTTCAGCAACATCAAGTCTCCAGCCATCAATTCCGTCTGAAGGATCACCATCATTATTCGGATCCATCCAGCGTTTAACAATCGCGTGAATGTGTTCTTTGACTACATCTACCAAACCATTTTCATCTTCTTTGAATTCGGGAAGATCTCTGGCTCCCATCCAGTAAGCATAGTCAAATTCATTCTCTTCAGTTTTCGGATCGTCCCACTTTATAATTGTGAACCAATCTTTGTATGAAGACTTTTCCTGGTTCTTTAAAATATCCTGGAAAGCCCAGAAAGTTGTTCCGACATGGTTGAAAACACCGTCAATAATTATTTTAATATTTCTATCATGACATTCTTTTATCAATTGTAAAAACAATGAGTCTGCACTCGTCCATTTCCATGTTGATGCATCTCCCGGATCTTCCTGATTCCATATTTCTCTGTCAAGATCAGGATTGAGTCCAAAATTATTATCAATATGATGGTACATCGAAGCATCATACTTGTGTAAAGATGGAGATTCAAATACCGGATTCAAATAGATAGCAGTTATTCCAAGATCCTGTATATAATCCAGCTTATTGATTATTCCCTGCAAGTCACCGCCATAACGGCGAAGTCCGGCATTCCAGTAAAAGTCGTGACCGGTTCCTGTTTCCCATGGCTGCAGTTTGTACCAGTCTGAAGTCCACGGATGATTTTGCCAGTCAGCAGGAGTTGAATATGGCCATGCACCTTTCATATCTATTGCAGCAGGATCATTTGTTGCGTCGCCATTTGAAAATCTTTCAGGAAAAATTTGATACCAAACGACTGATTTTGCCCATTCCGGAACGCCGTTTACATTTTGCTGTGAAAACGTTTGATTGAAAGATCCCCAGATAATTGTAAAAATTGAAGTGAGGATAATTAGTTTTATGTAAAGTAATATGGTTCATTTTGTTACCTCATTAGTTTAAAGCACGAAGAGTTATTTATCATATTTTATTTAAACAGATTAAAATTTACCACCAAAAATTTTTTCAAAATCTTACAACGAAATTACTTATAAAAAAGACTTTATTCATCTCGACAAGACATATTCTCTCTAATTAAGATTTGAGGAAGAAAATAGATAAATTTCAAATTAATAGTTCAAATTTATTTTGAATTGATGATTTATTGAGATATCTAAACGGTTTATTTACGAAAAAAATATTCTGGATAGATTTACAAATGTATCATCATTGGTATTTCAGCTGCTTACTACCACGATAGTGCAGCCTGCATTGTTAAAGATGGTAAGATTTTAGCAGCGGCTCAGGAAGAACGATTCTCCCGGAGGAAACACGATCATCGATTTCCCGATGGTGCAATTAAATTCTGCCTTGACTACGCTGGGATTAAGGCAAGTGATCTCGATCTTGTTGCCTTTTACGACAAGCCTTTTTTAAAATTCGAACGACTACTTGAAACATATCTAACTTTTGCACCTGCTGGAATTAAGTCATTCATAAAAGCAATGCCTTTATGGATTAAAGAAAAATTGTGGATGAAGGAGTTAATTAAAAATGAATTGGGATACGAAGGTAAAATTATTTTTCCTGAACATCACGAATCCCATGCTGCATCGGCTTTCTTTCCATCGCCATTTAATGAAGCCGCAATTTTAACAATGGATGGAGTGGGTGAGTGGACAACGAGCAGTTATGGTATTGGTAAAGGTAACTCAATTGAGCTTTGGGCTGATATAAAATTTCCTCACTCGCTTGGTCTTCTTTATTCAGCTTTTACTTACTACACAGGTTTCAAAGTAAACTCAGGCGAATATAAAGTGATGGGACTTGCACCTTACGGCGAACCAAAATACAAAAAATTAATTTATGATCATTTGATTGATGTTAAAGATGATGGTTCATTCAGAATGAACATGGATTACTTCAATTACTGTCAAGGCTTGACGATGACCAACAGCAAGTTCGATAAACTTTTTGGCGGACCTCCGAGAGTTCCTGAAACAAATCTTACACAAAAGGATATGGATTTAGCTCGTTCTCTTCAGGATGTAACAGAAGAAATAGTTTTGAAGATGGGCAACCATGTATACAAAGAAACAGGATTAAAAAATCTGACTCTTGCCGGCGGAGTTGCTTTGAACTGCGTTGCAAATGGAAAACTTTTAAAGGAAGGTCCATTTGAAAATATCTGGATTCAGCCGGCGGCTGGAGATGCAGGCGGGGCTTTGGGCGCTGCACTTATTGGATGGTATTGCTATCTTGAAAATCCACGAATCGCTGATGCTAAAACAGATTCACAATTCGGTTCTTATCTTGGTCCCGATTTTAATGATGCTGAAATTTTATCATTCATTCAAAAGCATAATTATCCTGCTAAGAAATTAAATGAAGACGAACTGATTAAAATTGTTTCAAAACTTATTGCTGAAGAAAAAGTAATCGGCTGGTTTGATGGAAGAATGGAGTTTGGTCCACGAGCTTTGGGTGCCCGCACAATTATCGGTGATGCACGCTCGCCGAAAATGCAGGCAACGATGAACATAAAAATAAAATTCCGAGAAGGATTCAGACCATTTGCACCTTCTGTTCTTTATGAAAAGGTTGGAGAGTATTTTGAGATTGAGAAGGAAAGTCCATATATGCTTTTAGTCGCTGATGTAAAAAAGGAGCGAAGAATAAAGATGACTGACAAAGAAGAAAGTCTTTGGGGAATTGAAAAGTTAAATGTTGTTCGTTCTGATATTCCTGCAATAACTCACGTTGATTATTCCGCACGTCTTCAAACAGTTCACAAGGAAACAAATCCAAGATATCATAAATTGATTGAACAGTTTGAAAAAGACACTGATTGTGCTGTTATCATTAACACTTCATTTAATGTAAGAGGTGAGCCGATAGTTTGTACACCTGAAGATGCGTACAAATGTTTTATGCGAACGAATATTGATTACCTTGTTCTTGGGAACTATCTTCTCTCCAAAGAGGAGCAGAAGCCATTGGAAAAAGATGTTGACTGGAAAAAAGAATTTGCGCTGGATTAGATATGCTTAAAGAAGAATTCAAACATATAAAAGAATCTAAAAAAGATCTCAGGAAATTTGGATTGACTGTCGGTGGAGTGCTTCTGGCAATTGGTCTAGTACTCTTTTATTTCGAAAAGCCATCAGCAATTTACTTTGCTGTTATCGGTGGATTATTAATTTTATTTGGTGCTTTGTTCCCAAAGATTCTTAAACCTTTAAATAGAATCTGGATGAGTCTGGCGATTATTCTGGGATTCATTATGTCCAGAGTGATATTAACGATATTGTTTTATCTTGTACTAACACCAATTGCGCTTTTAGCAAAACTTGTCGGTAAAAAGTTTATGACTCTGAAATACAATAAATCGGCAGAAACTTATTGGGAAAAGCGTACAAACATTCATAAAAAACAAATAGATTACGACAGACAATTTTAATAATTTATGCTGAACTTGTTTCAGCATCTTGATGTATAACAGCATATTTTTATAAATACTTAAAGGATTCCGAAACAAGTTCGGAATGGATTATCAAGGAAATAACTATGAGCAAACTTTCAATAGTCTCTGAACTTTGGGATTTTCTTAAAGTAAGAAAAAAATGGTGGCTCGCACCAATTCTTATATTACTTTTATTGCTGGGCGGATTAATTATTTTAACTCAGGGTTCTGCATTAGCACCGTTTATTTATGCTATATTTTGAATTCGTCAGAATTCTTCAAAGTGGAGGCTAAAAGATAGTTGAGGCTTATACTTAACTATGAATTCACAAATTATAAACTGAAAAGCCTCTACCTAGATAGCTGAAAGACTAAAATCAAAATAAAAAAGAAAAAAAAGCGCATTCCTGTTCCTAAAAAACCTCCGAAGATTGAAAAGGATAAAAAGGCGTACGACAGAAAATCTGAAAAGAAGAAAGTTATAAAGAAGATTGTTGAGGAAACTTCCTCCAATGCTTGAAGCAACCGTAATTGGTGCATTTTATAATAGGATTGAATACCTTAAGCTTGTGCTCGCCGGATTTGAAAGACAAACAATTAAAAACTTTGAATTCATTATTGCTGATGACGGATCTGATGAAGCAGTAGTCAACGAAATAAAAAAAAAATATTTCCAAATATTCATTTCCGATAAAGCATACCTGGCAGGAAGATAAGGGATTCAGAAAAAACAAGATACTAAATAAAGCAATTTTAGCATCTGAATCAGATTATCTTATTTTCATAGATTGTGACTGTGTTCCTCACAATGCTTTTGTCGAGGGACATCTCAAAAACGCTAAACAAAATATGTTACTGACCGGAAGACGAGTAAACCTTTCTCAAAAAATAACCAATCAACTGACAGAAAATAATGTAAGAAATGGATTTCTTGAAAATCATTCTTTAAAGTTGATAATTGATGGGTTACTTGGAAATTCGATTGATGTTGAAAAAGGATTCTATTTTAAAAGTAAATTCTTATTGAATTATCTAAATAGAAAAAACCGGGGGATACTCGGTTGTAATTTTTCGTTATTTAAAGAAGATATACTCAAAGTAAATGGCTTTGATGAACGTTACCAGGCTCCTTCAATTGGGGAAGATTCAGATTTGCAATTCAGACTTGAACTGCTTGGAGTTAAAGTACATTCAATCAATCATGTAGCTGTCCAGTATCACCTGTTTCATAAGTTACAGGAAAGACATCCTCAAAACCTTCAACTTTTTGAAGAGATTAAGAAAAGTAAAATTCCCTTCACACCCTTCGGCCTAAAAAATTAATACAATTTCTCATTCTGGCTCAACCATAATTAGAAAAAATGCCAGCAATTCCTAATTTATATTTGGAATAATTATTGTTTGGCCTTATGTTTCTAAGTAAAATTTAATAAAAACCTAAATAATTAAGGTTTGTGATGCTGGATGATCTGGATTTTAAAATATTGACAACTCTTCAGCAAAACGGAAGAACAAAACGTAACGAACTTGCAGAGCAGGTTGGGCTCTCCGTTCCTTCTGTCAGCGAAAGGTTGAAGAAACTTGAAGATAACAAGATTATTGAAGGCTACTATACAAAAGTTAACAAGCAGGCATTCGGTTATGATATACTTGCTTTTATTCTTGTTATGATGGATTCATCCAAGCACTACAAAGATTTACTAAAACATGTTGACAAGCATCCGAACATTCTGGAATGTCATTCAGTACTAGGTGAAGGTTCGCATCTTCTGAAAGTGTTGGTTAAAAACACCGAATCACTTGAAAAGCTTTTAAGTGAAGTTCAAACCTGGACTGGAGTTACCGGAACAAAGACAACTTATGTTTTATCCACATTGAAAGAAACAACAGCAATTAATATTTATTAATAAATTAAAAGGAAAACTATGGCAAAATCCCCGAGTGCAATTGATAAAGTATTGAGCTTTATCAAAACAAAGAAAATTAAATTCGTTGATTTAAAGTTTATGGACTTCCCCGGTCAGTGGCAGCATTTTACTGTACCTGTTTCTCAGTTCGATGCTGATTCATTTGTTGATGGATATGGTTTCGACGGTTCATCAATAAGAGGCTGGAAGGCAATTAATGAAAGCGATATGTTGATCATCCCCGATCCTGAGACTTTATTCTTTGATCCATTCATAGAATCCCCAACTGCAAGCTTAATCTGTGATGTTTACGAACCAGCAACAAAAGAAAAATATTCCCGTTGCCCAAGAAACATAGCGCAGAAAGCTGAAGCGCATCTGAAATCAACAGGTATAGCTGATACAGTGTACTTCGGACCCGAAGCAGAATTTTTCATTTTCGATGATGTGAGATTTGACTCAAAGCCAAATGGAAGTTTTTATCACGTTGATTCTGTTGAAGGTAGATGGAATACAGGTAGAGAAGAAAGTCCAAACCTCGGTTACAAGCCAAGATACAAAGAGGGTTATTTCCCGGTTCCCCCGACAGACGCTTTAATGGATTTGAGAAATGCAATGGTTAATAATTTAATTGATTGCGGTATTGATGTCGAAGCTCAGCATCATGAAGTAGCAAGCGGAGGCCAGTGCGAAATTGATTTGCGTTTTGCTCCTCTTCTTAAATCAGCCGATCAACTTTTAATGTTCAAGTATATCGTGAAGAACACTGCTAAAAAGTGGAACAAGACAGTTACCTATATGCCAAAACCAATTCAGGGAGATAATGGAAGCGGAATGCACGTTCATATGAGTTTGTGGAAAAAAGGAAAACCTCTTTTTGCCGGTCCGGGATATGCTGGCTTAAGCGAAGATGCACTTTATTTTATTGGTGGATTGTTGAAACACGCAGCTTCGTTGTGTGCTTTTGCGAATCCAACAACCAACTCTTACAAAAGATTAGTGCCGGGATTTGAAGCTCCAGTTAATCTTGCTTACTCACAAAGAAACAGAAGTGCAGCAGTTAGAATTCCAATGTACTCAACAAGTCCTAAATCAAAAAGAGTTGAGTTCCGTTGTCCGGATCCTGCGGCTAATCCATATTTAGCTTTCTCAGCAATGCTTATGGCTGGCTTGGATGGAATCATTAACCGGATCGATCCAGGTGAACCGCTTGATAAAGATATTTATGATATGCCTCCGGAAGAATTAAAAAATGTTCCTTCAACTCCGGGTAGTTTGAATGAAGCAATTAAAGCATTAGCAAACGATCACGAGTATTTATTGAAAGGAGATGTCTTCACTGAAGATGTGATTGAAACCTGGATAAAATATAAAATCGAAAAAGAAATTAAACCAATGGCACTTCAGCCGCATCCGTTTGAATTTGGAATGTACTACGATGTTTAGCACTTAGCCTGTCATTGCGAGTGCTGACGAAGTCAGGACGAAGCAATCTGAATTATTATGTAACCGCGATTCTTTGATAAAAGGGATTGCGGTTTTTTTTA
>JAXHLB010000031.1:0-12738 GCA_034522695.1 Ignavibacteriaceae bacterium
TCCTACGGAGCTCGGGCAGGGTTTGGTTTTTCTCGATTTCAAGATATTCCACCCCTAACTCGGTTTGTCCCATCGGGACAAAAGATCAGTAGCTAGGAGAAAAAAATCATTGAAAGTCCCGTCAGGGACGATAACCCATAATTAAGATTCTGAATTTGAAATAAGATCCTGAAATGAATTCAGGATGAAGAGAGAGGACTTCGATCTTTCAGCTTCATTTGGTAGTTTGCCGATTTTTCTTTCCCAGGACCTGTAAACACCTGAAACTTTCAAAATTTATGCTGAGATCGATTTCAGCATCTCTTGTTATATACTGAACCCTGAAAAAGAAGGATTTGAGATCCGAAAATAAATTCAGGATGGACGAATTCGAAACCTCCAAATTCTTTAGCTTCTAATTCTCCTGCCAATCTCTTTGCTTTGTTCTTTCTTTTTCAACAACTTCAGCAGGTAGCGTCGCCTACAAACTCTTCGTTGGATAATTTCTTTTTCCATTCCTGCGAGAAACCTTCCAAGAACGTGTAATTTCTTTTTGCAAACGCTGTCTCTTCAACATCAAGATCAATCAAGCCTTCAAGCGGGACATAAATTCCTGAAGATTTTACAACAGAAGAAGCGCTTGCCTTTGGCTTGGCTACATTATCTAAATCAGCTTTCAGATCTTCAACTTTTGCAAGCTTTTTGATGTAATCAATTCTTCTTTTGTCGTTCGCTAACTCACTTGATTTCAACAGAACATTTATCCTTTTTTGAAGGAGGGACATTTATCTTTCCCCAATATTCCTGATTGCTGTTACAATATCCACAACTGTTTCCATTTCCTTATTCAGCCTGAGGACTAATCAATTCCGTTTTTCAATTTAGGAAATTCAGAAGTCTAAATACTCTTCCTTCGTCTTTTCTCCTGTATGCATCAACTGCCATATCTCTTCAGTAACAAAAGGCATAAAACGACGAACCATCTTCAGCATATTTGCAAAGATTGATAATTGCTCTCAATAAAACTGCGGATTTAATTTCTTTCATGTCATCAGCCGTACAAGCTGGTTCTTCATATCATTTTGACATACCAGTCGCAGAAGTCATTCCACACAAAGAGTAAACGATCTTCGTTGCGTTGTTGATTTCAAAGTTGTCCATTGCATTATTGAACTCGACAAGTGTTTCATTGAAGCGCGAGATTATCCATTCATCAGCAAAATCAATATGAGCATCCCCCAAGGGATCCCCTTCGGAAGCTTGTCATCAACTTTAATATTTTCAGCGTTCATCAATAAAAATCTTTGGCATCCCAAATTTTGTTTTTGTAGTTTCTTCCAAATCACATCTGTCAGCAGAGAAAAGCACATCCTGTCCAAGCGGTGCAAGGTAAAGAACAGTAAACCGCAAAGCATCTGGCACCATATTCTTTAATTACATCGAGAGGATCGGAGAGTAGCCGAGAGACTTGCTCATCTTTCTTCCCTCCAAATCACGGATAATACTGGTAAAGTAAACATCGCTGAAAGGAATATCCTTCATAAAATGCATCCCTGACATTATCATTCTCGCAACCCAGAAGAAAATTATATCGCGGTGCAGTTACAAGAAGTTTAAGTCGGGTAATAATATTTTCTTTCCTCTTCCGTTCTGAAAATTGCGTGTGCCCAAATCCAGCTTGAAGCCCAAGTATCAAGCACATCATCATCCTGTGTATAATTCGTTGAACCAAATGAGGACATCTTTCGGCGGATCCGAATTCGCAGTAAATTTCTTTTGTTTTCTTGTGATACCAAACCGGAATCCTGTGTCCCCACCAAAGCTGACGCGAAATGCACCAGTCGCTTATGTTTTCCATCCAGTGGAAATAAGTTTTTTCCCAGTGTGCGGGATAAAATTTCACTTTTCCTTCTCTAACAACTTCAAGTGCCGCAAGATCGTTCGCCAGAGGCGGATCGGCAGAGCGGACATTTTCAGTAAACCACTGTTCAGAAGATAAGGCTCAATCGGAACACCGCCTCTTTCAGAGTAACCGACTTTGTTCTGGTAATCTTCAATCTTTTCCATCAAACCGTTTTTCTCAAACCACTCGACAACTTTCTTTCTTGCTTCGAAGCGATCCAATCCTTGCAGCCAATCAGGAACATTTTTATTTGTAGTTGCATCAGGATTGAAGATGTTCACAATTTCCAGTTTATGTCTCTGACCCATACCGTAATCGTTCACATCGTGTGCGGGAGTAACTTGACAGCACCCGTTCCGAATTCCATATCAACATATTCATCTCCAAAAATTGGGATCTCTCTTCCGACAATCGGCAGCTTTACTTTTTTGCCGATGAGATCTTTGTATCGTTCATCATTCGGATTTACTGCAACGCCCGTATCACCGAGCATTGTTTCAGGTCGTGTTGTTGCAACGACGATATATTTGTCTGTCCCAACAACCGGATATCTGAAGTGCCACAGTTTTCCATTAACAGTTCTGTAAAGAACTTCTTCATCAGAAATTGCGGACTTGTTTGCAGGATCCCAGTTTACCATCCTGTAGCCGCGATAAATTTTTCCTTCTTTGTAAAGATCAACGAAAGCTTTTATTACTTCGCGGTAGTAATCGTCATCCATTGTGAAGCGTTCCCGACGCCAGTCGCAGCTTACACCAAGCTTCTTCAACTGCTGAATGATTATTCCGCCGTATTCTTTTCTCCACTCCTGGCAGTGCTTAAGAAATTTTTCGCGACCGATTTTATATTTATCAATTCCCTTCTCTTCAAGGAACTTTGTTACTTTTGTTTCTGTGGCGATTGATGCGTGATCTGTTCCCGGAACCCAGCAGGAGTTGAAGCCCTCATTCTTTTTCAGCCGGATGTAAACATCCTGCGATTGTCTTGTTGAGGATGTGTCCCATCGTAAGCATCCCGGTAATATTCGGCGGAGGAATTGCAATCGTAAACGGTTCTTTCTTTTCATTTGGCTCTGAGTGAAACAGTCCGTTATCGAGCCAGTATTTGTACCATTTATCCTCTGTTGTTGAAGGATCGTATGCTTTTGGGATTTCTCGTTTGGTTTCTGTCATTAATGTTCTGGTTATTCATTTTTGGAAGCGTAAATATAAGAAATTTCAGGGAGTGGGATTATGCTGTCATTGCGAGCGAAGCGAAGCAATCTGATTCGAATTGCTCTGGTATTATTTGTTGAACTTTCTTATTCGATGGCGATTTGGCTCAACGACAGAAAAATATTGATTGAGTTCCTTCTCAGTAAGTTCACTCAGAAGGTATTTAAGTTCTTTATGAGTATCCTCTAAGGTTGAAGGTGTCATTCTTAAAAGGATTACTCCGCAATTTATATCTCTCAGAAAAACCAGAGCACCAAAATCTTTATCTCTTGTAACAAATATTCTGTTGAGTTCTTTGGCTTTCAACAATAGCTCTTCATCTTTGGCTCGACTCATATCCAATTCTTTTGCAGTTACAACATCATTTCCCCATTCCCGCAAGAGAGTTACTGTTGAATGGAAAACATCCTGATCGGTAAGAAAACGCATTTATGCCCTGATATGTACTTCTTCACTGCGAACAATATCCGTAGCGTACTTAGCACAAGCTTTCACATCTTCGATTGTCAAATCAGGATAATGTTTTTGGATAATCTCGTTAAAATGAATTCCTTCCTGAATTAACTCAAGAACGCTTTCAACCGGGATGCGTGTTCCTGCAACGCACGGTTTCCCGAAATGGACTTCGGGATCAATTGTAATTCTTTCACGATATTTCTTGTTACATTTTTACCTCGTTTCTGAAATAGTTAATCCTGACTATAATAATATATGATAATTATAGAACTAATAACAGATAGCAAACGAAGCTTATTTTTCAAATTGAAAATAATGTACTTCATTATTATACCAGTATCTGGACCACTTATCCTCAGTTGTTTCTTGAAGGATCGTATGCCTTTGGAATTTCGTGTTTGGTTTCTTGCTCCATTAATCTTTGGTCATTCGTTTTTGAAGTGCAAATATAAGAAATTAACAGGCCCCCCATAAGATTAGGAGTACTGAAAGTAAGAAAGGAATTGTCCGAATTGCTATTTTTGTTCAGGAAATGAAAATAATAATTGATATCTTTTTCCGTAAATATAACGTTGAAAACTAAAATTAATAAATAAATTAAGAATTAAGTTAAGAAATAATGAAAACTTTCAACGTAATGCTGACAAGAGCATATAGGGTTCAAGTAGAGGCAGAAGATGAAAATTCTGCATTTGATTTAGTGGAATTTTATTTGGGCGATCCCGAGGATAAATCAAATGAAAGGGAACTTGTGCTCAATATAGGTCTTTAATATTTTAATAAAAATCGAAATGACGATGAAATGAAGCTTTTGAAGCAGAAGAAGTTGAAGAACAAACGACGTACCACGAAATGTCTATTTTATTTCCTTAACACTAATTTTTCGCTCAAATATAAAATTTTCAAAAGTGATTCCATTGTCAACAAATTATATCTTTCACGATGTTGGTAAAAGTAAACAAAACAACTCGCTTAGAATTTTCTAACTATCATTTGAAATAACATATAAACCAACATTAGAATAATCTAGAAGTGTTCCCATTCTTCCTACACCGCTCCAAACTCCTGTTGTTAATTCTACTTCAAAAGCTTTTTCGGGGATAAAATTACTTCCTTTAGTTTTAAACCAAACATCTTGATTTGTCTTAATAATTTGAAAATCTAAATTGGAGTTTGGAAACTTTTCAATAAATTATCTGTTCTAAGGGTTTGTCATTAAAAATTTTAGACTTATTAGGAGAATATGTATCGAAACCTCTGATGTTTCCAATTTCAATTAATTCTTCCTGTAACAACGAATGCAAACTTTCTTCAACAGCATATTTTTTAATCTTGTTTAATTTTTGGTGGATACGAAGCAGTTTCCAATTACTAAAAATGGATTTCTGACAATCGAGCCGATTATTACGGCCAGATAAAACAATATTTAATTCTTTATCAATATTGATTTTGTATTCACCGTTCCTATCATGCACTTAACCTATCAAGGTGATTAAGAAAATAGTTTGGCAGGTATCAAAATAGTTCTGTCGACAGAACCACAAAATGAAAGCAACAAATGGATTATCTAGGTTTGCAATTTCTTCAACTGTTAAATAATTAAGTCCAAAAAAGATATCTGCGATTACCTTCTGATGCTGCTCTGACTAAAACATTTGCTTCAGCAATCTTGTACGTTCTTGAATTGAACTTTTAATAATTCAACATCAGCTTGGAAGGCCTTTTGTGTTGTTCCGAAATCCTTCAATAGTTTATCTTGGAAGAAAATGTGTTTTGCATTAATTGTTTTCCTTTAAAATCTTCTGATTTTCTGAATCCTGAGAAAACCTTAATAATTACCGAGATATATTTAACTTTTCTCTTTAAGTGTTAAAAATTCACCCGGTTCGAATAGTCTGAATTGCACATTCATATTTATGATTTAGAGATATGTTCCTCCCTAAATTAAAAAAATCAATTGTAAGAAATAAACGTAAAGATTCCGGGACAAGCCTGCCTGACGGCAGTCAGATGCCGGAATGACAGCACGTAATTAATTCACTTGTTTTCAGCACTATCCTTCTCTGCAATTTCCAGACTTTCATACATTAAAAATTTAGCTGAGGGTTTTATCTCTCCGCCTTTTGATTCAATGTAAACCTTTATGAATTCGGCACCAAGAAACAGTATTTGAGAAGTGTAATAAATCCAGAGAAGAAAAATTACCAGAGAACCTGCAGCCCCGTATGTAGAGCCCAATGTGCTTTGTCCAATGTAAAGTCCGATAAGAAATTTACCCAGCACAAAAAGTGCTGATGTTACAAGAGATCCTAACCAAACATCTTTCCATTTTAAATCTACATCGGGGAGAATTTTGAATATCATCATAAACAAAATAAAAATTACAATTAGCGAGATTAAGATATCTGCTATATCAAAGAAGTAAAGCGGAAGACTTAAGAAGGTATCCGTGATAAATCTGTTAAGAGCGGTAATCAATGCACTAACCAGCAAGGAAGAAAGCAGTAAAAATCCTGTTGCAACTACGATAGCAAAAGACTGGTACCTCTCTCTAAATAAATCTTTAATAACTTTTAAAATGCTTCTTCCCGGTTTGGGTTTTACTTTCCAGATCATGTTTAATGAGTCCTGCAGCTCTACAAATACAACTGTAGAACCAATTAAAAGAGTAACAGCACTTATAACAAGTGCTATTAAACCATCGGATGCGTATTGTGCGTTTTAAAGCTGTCTGAACTATCATAGCTCCTTCTTTGCCGACGAGGTCCTGTATCTGGTGAACGATCTCACCCCGTGCTGCTGCTTCGCCAAAGATAAATCCGGCAATAGACACAACTATAACCAGCAGCGGTGACAGAGAGAAAATTGTATAGAATGAAAGTGCGGCACCAAGCTTCGGACATTTATCTTCTATCCACTGGTCAAATACCCGCTCAATAAATTTCCATATTTCGATAAGTTTCTTTTTCATAGTTGTTTTTTAGCTCACTGCAAAGATCAATATTATATTTCTGCTGTGTAATGATTAAATATAATATTAAATTTTTAAGAAAATTTCAAATATTTTTTCCCTGAATGTTGAATCTTATATTTCATCATTTTCAAAAAGGATTAAATGACCACACCAACTGTTGAAGACGTTGCAAGGATAGCCGGAATAAGCGATCCGGTTATCCGCAACCTGAATATCACTCAAGGATACTATGAGCTTTCGCGGGCGATGTCAAAATACACAGACGGAAATCCGAACTGGTGCACGTTTGCTGTTTGGGCATCAAAGCAGGCAGGACAGTCAATCCGCAAAGAAGATTTATCACGCACATTTGAACAGCTCTTCCACAATTCACCAGAAATTACTTTATTGCTGAATACACTTTCGCAGCACTCGGATATAATAAAAAATCTGCCCGAAATAAAAGCGGTCTCTTCTTTCATTATAAAATTCCTGAATCCTGATTCCGCATTTGAACATTCTGCTCAGGCAGTTGCAGAAGGAAACAAAATAGTATTCTCAGAGATCGGTGGCGAGTTTGCACGTTTTCTGTCCGTCTTTAAAAGTGAAAACGATTTTACTGAAGAAAATATTTCTAAGTTTTGTTCAGCATTCAAACCCGGCAATCCTCCTGACGGACAGCAAATGCTGAAGGATGCTTTCACATCTTACTTCGAAGCAAGAAAGCAGACAGACGAAAAAGTAAAAGCAGAGATGATACTTTATTCAAATCTGCTCATCGGTTACCACGAACAGACACGACTTCAGCCGCAGATTGTGGAAGCACTCGATGCAGCATTCACAAATGAAGATGAATTGAAAAGCAATCTGCTTCGTGAACTGCTTCCAGGTTTCTGGTTACGAATAAGATATTACGTATCGAAGCTGCTTCAGCGCAAACTTCCACTCGATGAAGCAATCGATCAACTTCTCAACCTCGCAAAACAAAAAGTACGAGAAACAATTACAGATTGTATGATGACTCTCTTCATTCCCGTAAATGAGCTGCTAAAGCTTGGCGAGGATTTGAAAGAAAAATTTCCGGAAAGATTAGCACACATTTCTGATCAAAAATTAAAAGAGCTTCTAAATAAAATTGATCCGACTCCTGATAGTCTTAAAGAAAGCGGCGCAAAAGACTGGGGAGATTTATCAGACAGAATTCATTTCATTGCTGATTTGTTCCGTGCATATTTTGAAAACCCACAGCTTTATAACCAACCGTTTACAGATGAGCAGGTAAAAGTTTTAAAGGAAGGCCGAAAACCAGATGATAAGCTTTAAGCCCAATGTGTGATAGAACCATTAATATTTACTGTTATAGCAGTAATTAGTGACTATTTTAGTTTAATTTTGCAAATTATCTAACAAGACCATAATATTTTACTGTTATAACAGTAATATTTCTTGCTTTTAATGTTTGTAAGGAATATGTTTGTCACAAACATAATAATTTACTGCTATAGAAGGAATAAATGATGAATATCGATCAGCTTTCTGAGGTAATCAGAATGCATAGAAAGAAAAGCGGTTTAACCCAGAAAGGGCTGGCTGACATGGCGGACGTTGGTAAAACGGTTATCTACGACATAGAAAAAGGAAAAGAAACGATTCAGCTCGACACGATAAAAAAAATTCTTTCGGTACTTAATATCAAAATAAAATTTGAAAGTCCTTTGATGAATTTAATGGAAACATCAGATCCCGAGGGACGGGATAAATGAGAAAAGCTAAGGTATATAATTTTGGAATCCCTGCCGGAGAATTAATCGAAATTGAACTGGGAAGGAAATATAAATTTGTTTATTTCGAGGACTACAATGGTTCACCAGTATCGTTAACAATGCCTGTTAAGCAAAAAGAATTTGAGTTTGATGAATTCCCTCCTTTCTTTGACGGACTGCTTCCCGAAGGAGTGCAGCTTGAAGCACTTATCCGCCAAATGAAAATAGATAAGAATGATTTCTTCTCACAGCTGATTCATGTTGGAAAAGATTTAGTGGGTTCTGTAACTGTAGAGGAAATAAAAGAGTGAATACTTGTCCAATAACTTACGAACCATGCGGTGATAAAAAATATTCCGAGAAAGGATTAAAACTACTATCAAGAAACCTGACTCACCTGGAAGATTTTCCTTTCACACAGGAGGAACAGTTACGTGAAGCAGCAGCAAGAGCACCAAAAATGTCAATTCAGGGTGTCCAGCCAAAACTGAGTGCAAAACTAAAAGTAACAGAAGGGCTATTTGAAGTTACAGACAGAGGCGGTGAATATATTCTGAAACCGCAAAATGCACTCTACCCCGAGTTACCGGAAAATGAAGATTTGACGATGCGTCTCGCTGACGAGATTGGTCTTGAAATACCACTTCACGGTCTGATTTATTCAAGGGACCAAAAGCTAACTTACTTCATAAAAAGGTTTGACCGTTATGGAAAAGGCGGTAAATATTCAGTTGAAGACTTTGCACAGCTTGCAGGAAAAAGCCGTGACACAAAATACAATTATAGTATGGAAAAAATCGCTGGAATAATTGAAAGTTACTGCACATTTCCAGCAATAGAAAAGATAAAACTATTCAAACTTACTGTTTTCAATTTCCTTACTGGCAATGAAGATCAGCATTTGAAAAACTTTTCTTTGATTACAAAAGACAATAAAGTTACAATGTCCCCAGTTTATGATGTAATCAATACTACAATATCTTTAACAAATGCGGTTGAAGAAATCGCTTTGCCATTAAAAGGAAAGAAGAGCAAATTAAGTAGAAATATACTAGTTGAATATTGGGGTAATGAACGATTGGGATTGAATGATTTGGTTATTAATCAATCACTTAATGGTATAAAAGAGAAAATTGAAGACTGGTTTACGCTCATCAACAAAAGCTTTCTGTCAAAAGAGATGAAGGGAAAATATATCGAGCTACTGGATGAAAGAAGGAAAGTGATTTGGAATTAATCACAATGGAACACGGATCAAACGGATTGAACTGATCAAAACGGATAATTTATATCCGTAAAAATCCGTCGCATCTGTAATATCCGTGTTCTATTGGGATTTAATCTTCAATCAAATAAAGATAATTCGGAATTTTAACCTGTATGCCGTGGTAAAAGCCTTCCAAATCTGACCATTGATCACCAACGGTTCCGGCGATATCGTAGCCCTGTTTAGTTAACCAGACTCTCTTACCGCTTTTAAAATCTTTTGCTTTCATTTTTGTTTCTTCACCTATCTGTGTAATTAAAGTATCAAATACAGTGTATCCTTCTTTTACCAGATTTTGATAGGTGACTTCATACTCATAAAAGTTCCTGCCGGTAAGGAAAATAATTTTTGATCCTTTTGATAAAAGAAAATCATACAGCTCTTTAACTTGCGGAATTGCAGGTGCTTTCAATTCGGCATTCCACTGTTTGTTCATTTCATACACATAACCGAATCCCATTTCTTCTGCCAATCCATAATTATTAAGTGCGGTTTCATCAATATCAAAAATAACAATAGTGTTTTTTTTGAATTCGACCTTTTCGAATTCTTTTTTTGCATCTGCAATTACCTTGTTCAGCTCTTCATCATATTTACCTGATTCGTAGTATTGCTTCACTGCTTCTCTCGCAACAGAAAGGTTAACGGGTTTTTCATTTTTCGCAAGCGATAAGAAGAGAAGAAGAGTAAGAGTAAGAAATAAATTGAAATAATTTCATTTAAACCTCAATTATCACCCTGAACTCGTTTCAGGGTCTTTAATCAAATACCAGTAATTAAATTAAGATCCCGAAGCAAGCCTGCCTACAGCAGGCAGGTTCGGGATGCTTTGTTTTGCTATCATCTACCAAAGAAAAATATTAACGGTCGTTCAAGCCGTTTTGCCCATTCCGTTTCGTTGTGTTCTGCACCGGGCGCAAAATAATAATCCAGATCTGTCCCAATGATGTAACCCATTTGCGTCAGCTTGCAGAACATTTTTTGTCCGCGAATCAGCCCATCTATGCCGTGGTCAATATAGAACTTTATATGTTTCTTCGTGCCATCATATTCGTCAAGCATTTTGAAAACTTTATCATCATTATAATAAAAAGAGCTGGACATACATCCTGCCATCGAAAAAACTTCCGGATATTTCCAAGCTGCCAGGAATGACACTAATCCACCCATCGAAGAACCCATAATTGCCGTATTAATATTATCAGGAAGTGTTCTGTATTTTGAATCCACAAAAGCTTTCAGTTCTTCGATGATAAATTTTAAATACTTCTCTCCTTTTTCTGTATCGCTATATTCTTCAAGCCGATCTTTATTATTATAAATTCCTACAACGATAATTTCTTTTATCTTATATTCTTTAATCAACCTCGTCACAGTTTCATCAACCTGCCAGTCTTTTCCAGCATAAGAAGTTTTAGGATCAATCAGGTTTTGACCATCGTGCATATAAAGAACCGGAAAACTTTTAGAAGGGTTTAAATCATAGCCGGGTGGAAGCCATACAAAAAAGTCGCGCTTGTTGTCCATTATCTGAGAATAAATCTCACGATGGAATTCAACATTACCAATTATAGCTTTGGTGTTCGTCCTTTTCTTCTTGCGAAATATTCTCTTTCTCTTAAATAATGCCATTTAATCCGTCGTTATTAAATCTTTAATAATAAAGCTTTAAAATAACTATCATCTCATTATTATTGAAGAAAATTTAGTTTGTAGAAATCATCCTAATTGCTAAAAATGTGCTTTAGAGCAAAGTAAATTGATGGATTATTAGTCCAAATTTGTGGATTTTAGAAGTGTTGATTAAAAACATTTTTTATCGGAAGTATTATGGCAGTTATCAAACCATTCAAAGCACTCAGACCAACAAAAGATAAAGCACAACTAGTTGCAAGTGTACCTTACGATGTAGTGAACAGAGAAGAAGCTGCTCACTTTGCTGAGGGAAATCCACTCAGCTATTTACACATTACCAGATCAGAAATTGACCTTCCGGATGTAAAAGATGTTTATTCAAAAGAAGTTTACTTGAAAGCGAAAGAAAATCTTAACAGGATAATTAAAGATGCACCTTTAAAAACAGATGACAAACCTGCTTTTTATCTTTACAGATTAATAATGGATGGAAGGGCACAAACAGGAATCTGTGCAACTTTTTCTGTTGATGATTATGATAATGATGTAATACTCAAGCACGAGAAAACAAGAAAAGTAAAAGAAGACGACAGAACAAATCATATCGTTACAACTGAAGCACAGACAGGAATTGTATTTCTAACTTATCGCGGTGTAAAAAGTGTAAATGAGGTGGTGGATAAAACTATTAAAGAAGTCAGACCCGAATATGATTTTTCAGCTCCGGATGGAATACAGCACACGGTCTGGATTGTTCCTGAAAGTTATAATCAATTAATAATTAATGAGTTCGCAAAAATAAATCATCTTTACATTGCCGACGGACATCACAGAGCAAAGAGTGCCAGCCGTGCGAGAGAGGAAAAGCAGAAAGCTAATCCGGGTCATAAGGGAGATGAGGAATACAATTATTTTGTTGCTGTACTTTTCCCAGCAGAACAATTGAAAATTCTTCCATATAACCGGGTTGTTTTTGATTTGAATAAATTGAGTAAAGAAGATTTCCTAAATGCAATAAGTGAAAAGTTTGAAGTTAAACTTACATCTATCAAACAACCAAAAACTAAAAACACTTTCTGTATGTACTTTGACAAGCAATGGTATCATTTGAAAGCGAGAGATTCTGTGATGGCAAGTTTATCTCTTGAAAAATCTGTCGGTGAAAAACTGGATGTGAGTATTCTTCAGAATTTTTTACTAAATCCTGTCCTTGGAATTGATGACCCAAGAACAAATACCAGGATTGATTTTATAGGTGGAATTCGCGGGACGAAGGAACTTGAAAAATTAGTTGATTCGGGAAAAGCAGCAGTTGCATTTTCACTTTATCCTGTCGGACTTGATGACTTGATGAACATTTCAGATGCCGGTGAGGTTATGCCGCCGAAATCAACCTGGTTTGAACCAAAACTCAGCGATGGACTATTAACTCATTTAATTTAAATTTTGTGTCTTCGCGACTTCGTGGCAAATAGTTTTCACCACTAAGACACTAAGAGCACAAAGAATCACAAAGTAAATATTAAAGGAAAAAATCATGGAAAAAAGGATTTATAACTTCAGTGCAG
>JAXHLB010000032.1:0-13953 GCA_034522695.1 Ignavibacteriaceae bacterium
CGAAGTATTCGAGGACGGTTTAATTAGTAAATATCCTATGAAAAAAGATAAATTATATACTGATATAAGAAAACTTATCGAACAAGCAAAAAGCTTCGTTGTTCAAAACATCAATACAACACTTGTCTTCACCAACTATCATATAGGCAGAATGATAATTGAGGATGAGCAGAAAGGTAGTGAACGAGCAAAGTATTCAGAAAAAACTCTACTAAAATTTTGAAAAAAACTCACAAAAGAATTTGGGCGGGGATATTCTGTCGATAATCTTCAAAGGATGAGAACTTTCTTTATCAAATATTATAATCGAATTTACGCAACAGCGTCGCGTAAATCTTTAAGAAATTCCGAGACAGAGTTGCGTAAATCACAATTAATACGAGATAACACTAACAGAGAAATTATTAGTGCACAATCTATCCAAGCAGAATTCCAGAACTTTTTTAGGCTAAGCTGGTCACATTATAACTTGCTTTTAAAGATCGAAAACGAGGATGAAAGAAATTTCTATGAGATAGAAGCCTCAAGCAATGGTTGGTCTGTGCGTGAGCTTCAAAGACAATATAATTCTTCCCTCTATGAAAGAGTCGCTTTAAGCAAAGATAAAAAGAAAGTAAAAGAATTAAGTCGCAAGGGACAACTAATAACAAAGCCTGATGATATGCTTAAAGAATCATATGTTTTAGAATTTCTTGGACTAAGAGAAGAAGAGGCTTATACTGAAACAGAATTAGAGGCTGCCCTGATAAATAAACTGGAGCATTTTCTGCTGGAACTTGGCAAAGGTTTTCTTTTTCAAAGCAGACAGCAAAGGATCTCATTTGACGGAAAGAGCTTCTATATAGACCTGGTTTTTTATAACAGGATACTAAAGTGTTTTGTGTTAATTGATTTAAAGATCGGTGAGCTCAGCCATCAGGACCTTGGTCAGATGCAAATGTATGTTAATTTTTACGATCGTAAGATTAAGGAAAAGGATGAGAATAAAACTGTCGGTATAGTACTGTGTAAACAAGCAAACAAAGCTGTTGTTGAATACACTCTACCTGAAAACAATAAACAGATTTTTGCAAGAGAATACAAGCTTTATCTGCCAAGCAAAAAGCAACTGCAGAATTTGTTATTAGAGAAAAATTAAAAGTGGGCAGACTTCTCATCCGAAATATCGCTATGAATTTTGATGGCTACATCGAAAGAAAAGAAGATAAGGCTAAGTATTCGAGGACGGTTTAGAAATTATTTTAAAGCAACATCTTTTTTGTTACTAACAAATTCATTGACCCGAAGGCTATGAAAATAAATTCCGCTCGAAAGCTTCGATGCGTCGAATTGTACCGAATAATTACCAGGAGTTTTTCTTTCATCAACTATCTTTTCCACTACTTTACCAAGCACATCATAAATTACTAACTCAACATCACCTTCTTCTTTAATTGAATAATCTATTGTTGTGATTGGATTAAACGGATTTGGATAATTTTGCATCAATTCATAATCGAAAATTTTATTTTCAACAATTTCGACAGAAACAGTAGGATCGTAGACCAGTTCGTAATATCCAGTATCAGGCTTGGTTGAATATTCTGAAACAATTCCTTTATCAACAGCATATATCTTATAATAAAAACTGTAATCATTTTTCATCAAGATCGAATCTAGCAAATACGAAATTGTAATAATTGATGGAGTTGGGCGTATTTACGGCTAAGAAAGGCATATTCATAAAAGTTGAATCGTTATTTGAGTAGTAACTATACATAATAACTGAATCAACGAAGTTTTCGTTTCCATTACTATCAAAGTGCGTGTACCTGATGATCTACCGTAAAGTTCCAACCTAGCTCAAATTCATTTGTTACAAATACGGGCTGGAAATTTATTGTTGGCTTTACATGGTCTGTATAATATTTAACTCCACTTGAGTCATACAATATTGCTCGAATCATTTTAGTTAGACAATATTCATGAAAACCGCCAGGTCCATCTTGAGAAAAAGTGGATTTAGTTGCCCCAAGACTTTCAGAATGATAATAAGAAGAACCAAAATACATTCCTGGAGAGTAATAATAACCCCTACTATGATAAGTTGAATCAAAAATACTTATATATGTTGGATCAAAAATATGAACTGTCCTGAATTCGTGCGTGTTAAATGTTAACTGTGTTAAACCAGATCCTACGTTCAATGTATAATCCATATTAACATAATCGCTATCGTTCCATCTTACGAATAGTTTATCTTCGTCATTATCATATCTTACCCAATCATGGATTGTTCCCTGAAGTAAATAGTATTTTTTATCTGAGATAGTGGTATCCCATTCAACATAACAAATTGTATTCGAACTTGTATTTCTAAGTCTCACAATGTGAATTGAATTGCCATTTATTCCCTAAGGCTAATGGAAAATAATTATCTCCAATGTAAGGCTGGTATGAAGGATCAAATAGATAGACTCCATGACTAGTCCCTGCAAAGACCAATGAATCAATAAAAGCATAAGGTCGCGCAGATCCAGGACCAATCCCGACCCAAGTATTAAGGTTATCTAATGAACGATGGCCTGGGCCCGCATAAAAATTATGATATTTATCTAAATATAGTGACTCTAATGACGGACCCCCAATAGTTTCCCAAGTGCTTCCATTATCACTAGAAATTAATCTGACATTATATCTGTTTGCATAAATAACATTCGAATCATCAATAGCAATTCCCTGAATACCGAAATATTGATAGCTATAGACTAATTCCCAACTTGCGCCCAAATTAGTAGTGCGATACATCCAACTATTTCCACTACCACCACCAGCAAAAATATTATTTAAGTTATTAGACTTTATTGTCCAAAGAATATCAGTTGCAATTGTATCTCTTTCCCAGGTGTTTCCACTGTCTGAGGAGTAAACCACTTTTCCATCATATGTCCCCGCCCAAATCCAATTATTTGGGCTTACTGTAATCGAAAATATTCTCTCATTTGTTGGAAGAGTATTCGTCCAACTATCTCCCTGATTCGTAGATTTATAAATTCCACCCTTCGGGGTCGCATCCACCCCACAATACTCCCCGAACTATCCATTGCAATTCGATAAAGTCTGAGAGAACCATCGCCTATTCTCGTCCAAGTAATTCCTAAATCCGTTGAACGAAAGAAATAATAATCTCCATAAGCACCTGAGTAATAAAGATTCTGTTGGCTATCGTACAATATATCATAGACATAATAATCTGGAGTTAGTTTTTGCCAATAAAGTGTTTGGGATTGTATGGATATAGTCTAACTAGGCAGATAAAAAAAAGAAGCGAAAGAAAAGAATTGTATTTTAAGACCTTCATTGAAACCAATCCTGAAAAAACTTAATGGAAACGTAAGTAAATAAATCCAGATTGTCAATAAGTCATTTATGCAAAACCGTTTAAGATTGTGGAGAAATAATCTTTTCCGAAAATTATCTATCTTTGTTTATTACTTTTAAACTGAAAGCAAACCCTCATTATGACTAAAACAATCTCTGATCTTATTGAAGTAAAGAACCCAAGAGTAGCCGGGCGATATCTAAAGAAGAAAGTGGCTATGGGTACATTTCATAGAAGATTACATTTCTGAAAAAGTTGATATCAAAGTCAGCTTTATGGAATTACTGAAATATAAGGACGACATTTTCAATTTTAATTTCGCTTCGCCGCATTATCATTTCTTCGTTTCAAGAATGATTCCGGAAGTGATTATTCATTCCCAGAAAGCAGGATAAGAGAATAATTAAAAGTCATTATGATGATAAGAATGATTTGTTCAGCTGGTTTTTGGGAACGAAGATGATTTATACAAGCTGCTACTTTAAAAGTTTAGATGAGTCGCTGGAAGAAGCACAGGAAAATAAGCTGAACCTGATCGCTCAAAAAATGCAGCTTAAAGAAGGCGAAGAATTGTTGGATATCGGTTGCGGCTGGGGAACCCTTGTTGCTCATCTGGCTAAACATTATGGAGTTAATACGACCGGAGTAACAATTGCTCAGGCTGGAGCGGAATGGGCTACTCGACAAATTAAGGAATATGGTGTAGAAGATCGTGCGAAAATTTGGACAATGGATTATAGAGATATCCCCACAGACAAAAAGTATAATAAAATTACCTGTCTTGAAATGGCAGAACACGTTGGTATTAAGTATTTTAAAAAATTTATGAAACAGTGTTATGATCTGCTGGAAGATGACGGGCTTTTTTATTTACAAATTGCCGGACTGCGCGAGCGAAGCAGCTTGCTTCAGAAGCAGAACAGGGAAGATCTGGTATGGGGTTTATTTATGAATGAATATATTTTTTCAGGAGCTGATGCAAGCATGCCATTGAATTGGGATTTACAGCGAATAGAAAAAGTTGGTTTTGAAGTGCACTCAGTTGAAAATATTGGCAACCACTATTCAATTACCATTAACAGGTGGTATGACAACTGGCTTTCAAACAAAGAAAAAGTACTTGCAAAATACGGGGAACGAACTTTCAGAATTTATGAAATTTTTCTCGCCTGGTCAGTGATTATTGGAAAACACGGCGGCTCAACAGCTTATCAAATTGTCTGTCATAAAAACCTGGATAAATTCGACAGGACAACTTTTATCGGCGCCACGAATTTGGGTGAGCATGATAAATTTAAGAAAACTGCTGAGCTAAAGCAGACTTAGTTTTTATAAAATTCCTTTTCGGTTTTTTTTAGAAGATATTAAGTCGCCAGCATTTCAGAATGGGGATTGCCTGCCTTTAATTTTTCATTCTTGCGGATTTCTTCCTCTTTTCTCATCCTTTCCAATCTCATAGAGTTAGTTCTGAATTTTGGAATTAAGATAGATAGAAAATAACTTCTGAATATATACCACCAAAAACTTCTTTCAAGAAGAATTGGGTCTATATTGTTTTCAATTTCTTTGTGAGCCTCAGGAACTTTGTTCCAGTGAAGTCCGGCTTTGTGATGGTGAATTGTATGGTAGCCGTTATTGAAAAGAAGAAAATTCAAAAACCCGGTAAAATTTCTGGAATGATTCCATTCGGATTCTTCATTGGCGTGAACGTGCTGAACATAATTAAATATTAAAACACTGAAGAGAGATACCTGCTGAGGTATGATGACGAACAGTAATGCTTTCTCCCAATCGATTATTAAAGCTGCAGCTATCCACAAAACCAAAACAACATACTGCGAAATGCTAACCCAGAATTTTTCTTTGTTGTTTGCTTTCATGTCTTTCAGGTAATTGGCAATAGCCTTCTGCTGGTAATAACCACTTATTGTTGGATATGAAACGAGTGTGAGAAAATTATTTTTTTCACTTACTCTGTATGTAATAGAGTCGTCACCTTCACGGTTGTTAAACTTGTGGTGATTTTTATTGTGAGTTGGTATCCAGGCAAATATCGGGAAACCGTAAAATACAGTCAGCCACCAATCGGTAAGTACGTTCATTACTTTGGAACGCCACATCGGCAGGTGATTGTGATTATGCGTCATTACCGCTACGGCAACGGACATAAATAAAAACCACGTATAAATAAACGGATTAACGCCCAGCCACACCCATTGAGCAATAAACAAAGCTGTGGTAATAATTATGTAAATAAGGCTTTTAATATCTGCCTTTTCTTTTAACTTTAAATTCATTTTAACCAATCTTTCATTTTGTAAAAAAACAGGGACAACTGACCAACGAAATGTAATATAGTCTGAAGTATGAATCTATATATAGAGATGTAACCGCTTAAATAAAAGCTTATTATTTAAGCTGGCAAAGGTTTTACATTTCTTTTACAATTCAGATAAATGAGATTTATTAGTCGCTCGGTCTTTCCTTCATCGGGGCGGTGGTGAAGAAATCCTTATAAAATCTTTCCGTGTAATTTTCCAGCATCTCTTCAACAACCTTGTAATGTTTTGAACGGAGAACAAATCCGGCATGGTATGGTTTGTTCAAACGCCAGACAATTTCGGGATCGTTGTAAGATGAGAGATTTGGCCATTCCTGCTTTGAAAGAGAAGTAATAATTCCGGCATAATAATCCTGCACTTCGGGATACTTGTAATCCCCTTCCCCTCTAAGAATTTCTATCTTCGCCCATTCGCGCCACAAATTAATTCCGGAAGCAGCGAGCACAAGCTCGGAAAGATTAGCTCCGCCGACACGTGCAGATGTTTCAAGAAAATAAAGTTTGCCATCCTTGTCTGACTCAATAAATTCCGTATGCGAAACTCCCCGAAGCATTCCAAGTGCTTTCATCAACTTTTCGTTCATCTCCAGAAGCTGCTGTTCTTTTTTACTTCCTCTTTCAATTGTTCTGCTGGTAAAAACTCTTCCTTCATGAGCAACTTCAAACGGAGGTCTTCCGTACTGACTGGCAATTGCAAATCGCACCTCGTGCTCATAAATAATTGAATCAACGTGATAGATATTCCCGGGAATAAATCTTTCCATCAAAAAGAATGACTGTTCATCTCCGAGATTATTTATCCGGTTCCACATCTCCTCTTTGCTGTGGACTTTTTTCAATCCGTGTGCACCTGCCAGCATTCTCGGCTTTATCATATAAGGGAATGAGACTTTCTCAGCAAAAATTATTAATTTCATTGTGATTTAGTACGTGAATGTATTCCGGCACAGGAATATCCATTTCCTGTGCTCTCATTCTCATTGCAAGCTTATCACGGAAGTAACGTGAAGTTGTATCACCCATTCCGGGATTACGCAAATGTTCTCTTAGTGCGGCTGCTTTCTCTACATCAAAATCATCAAGAGCAGTAATTCGATCTATTTTTTCTTTTCTTGCAACAAAGCTTACACCATAAATAACATCCCGCATATTCCATTCCTTATTCCTATCCTGCATATAAAAAATTTCATCTATTGAATCTTTGGGCCAGGGAGCGGTTTCAAGACTTTTTGAAGTAAGCAGAAGAACTCGGCAGCCCTGCTCTTTACACTCGCGCATAAAGTCGAATCCTTTTTCGTAAGAAGAAACACAAAGTACGGTTATTGGTTTGCTGGTGCTCATAATTTTTTCTTTAACTGTGAGATGAAGCATTATTATTTAAGGCAAGAATAAGTGGAAAAGAGGAAAGAAGCAAATGGATGAAATAAAAAAGGCTCCAGTTAAGGAGCCATTGAGAAATCAGCTTCGCAGAAACTTTTTTGGGGAATCGCAGCAGTTGTTTAACGAAGTAAAATCATCTTCTTCGTTTCAACAAAAGATCCAGCCCGAATCCTGTAGAGATATATTCCACTTGCCAGCCCAGACGCGTTGAATTCTACTTCATAACTTCCAGCCGGTTTTTCTTCATTGACCAATGTAGCTACTTCATTTCCAAGAACGTCATAAACCTTTAACGTAACTTGCGAGATGCTGGATATTTGATACTGGATACTGGTAGTTGGGTTAAACGGATTAGGATAATTCTGTGAAAGATTGTATTCCTTTGGTATTCCCAAATAACCCTGATCTTCAACTCCAACTGTGTTGTTGAGATAGAGTGTATCATCAATTGTTCCGTCATTACCGATATCAACAAGCACAACAAGCTGTGAGTTTGTCAAATCTGTCCAGCCAGGAACAAATGTGTGGGATGTGTTTGCAGTCAAAGTAATACTAAATTCTCCAAACCTTCCAAAGCCGTTTTCCGTTAAATAATTTAACTCGATGTCGTACTGTTTAACCGTTCCATAGGAAATTAGTTTAACAGTGTTGCTGTCTGGATTTTCAATTTTAACTGAATCATTCTGTGCTAGTTCAATTGATCTTATAACAGTAAGTTTTTCATGTGTTGTTTCGTTTATAAGATTGAGAAGTTCAACTGTTTTTGATTGAGTGTCAGGATTTGTAGCAGAGATCCCACCATCAAAAAACAATCTGTCTGTTTGGTTTTGAGTTGCTCCATTTCTTTCATATACAAATGATTTATTGCCTGTAAAGAAAAAAGTCTTGACTGTATCTTCAATAAAGTCATTAAGAACCACTGAGTAATCATCGGTTATTAGTGAATATCCATAAGGTGGAGTTTCACTGCCGTTTTTTATCGATCTGGGAATAGTTCCTGGTATTTCAGAGAAGATCAAATCATTATAAAAGCCACTAACGTTTCCTTGATTATCAATAATCTGTATAGATGACTGAGTTGGATTATTAATCTCCAGTACATCAACGCCCTTGATAAATGGAGACGGGTGGGAACTATTTTTAGTGAAGATGGCATTATTCAAATAAATATCAGCTTCAAGTTCGAGATAAAGATTAAAACTCCCACCCCACCCAGGCCAGTCTGGAGTACTCCAAACTCCATTACCACCATTGCCCAAAGTATTGACAGTAATTGGATTATTTGATAACGGATTTGAATTATCATAAACAATTATATACTGAATGTTATTTAAGATGGTATCTTTTTTTAACTCATAAGCAAGAATCGTATGTGCTCCTTTCCCTGAGTTATTAAATAATGTAATAGATTTTACTTCACAATTATCTTCCAAGAGCACCTGCTTTAATTCAGCAATAGTTTGATTTGGAGTTTTAATATTAAGACTAATACCATCATTAGTGATTGATGGATTACCAAATTGATGAGTAAATAATTCATTTGCAACTCTCTTAACCGCGGTATCAGAAACAACAGTTATAGGGAATAAAAAAGCTGGAAAGTTAGGATACTTAGTTTGAAACTGCGCGGTATAAGCAAATGCTAATGCATTTGCACCAGCAATTCCAAAACAAGAGCCATTCCAGTTCCCAACTTTGGATTTCCAGGCAATAACCGCAGCCGAACGGTATATACCAAAAAAAGTACTGAAGTAGCAAGAATTAACAGAAAATGTATTTACCCAAGAAACCCAATCTGGAAACTTGGAAGAGACTGTTGATTTAAAAGCACCATTTCCTTGCCATTGAGAGTATTGACTTCCTGTAAATGGATCTGTTCCAATATATGAAAATTGCTGCCACCAAGATTGCGGCCACATATCTCCCTGGGAATTGCTAAAACCCCATTGGTCCCAGTTTTTTTCATACGCATAATAAGTTGAATCGCTATTAACTCTTGTAAGTACATAAGGTTTTATTCTGAATTTATCACTTGCTGAATTTTCATTAGGGTTTAAAACGTTCTCAATAATTATTTTTGTTTGGTAGGATAGCAAAGTGTCAGGAATGGTCCAGATAAATTCTTCTGCATTACCAGGTACACTTTGAGCTAACACTTTCTCAGATTGTATAGTAGTATTCCAATTTAAAATCGCTGTGATTTTAACTGAATCAATGTTGCCTCCGCCAATCCATTTTATGGTGTCGATTTCCCCTGCAATAAAAAGCTCTCGGGAAAAAGGTCTGGTAACAATTAATGTATTTGGTGTGAGGATAAAGGATTTGCTAAATCCATTTAGAGTACCAGAACCCACAATCTGACCAAGTTCATTTATATCTGAAGCATCCTGCAACTCCCACCCCGTTCCAACAGGAATGAGATCATTCAAATCTCTGAAACCATTTACATGATCATAAACAAAAGCATGCTGGGGTGGAAAGTTAATAGGACGGTATCTACCTACAACAACACCAGAATCATTAATCGCAGTCGCAACACTCTTTGTGGGCAGAAAAGTGTAGTTATTATCCTCCCAGATAAATCCGGCGACCGTGCTATCTGTATCATAGAAGTAACCGACAATCTGGTTTAAATTATTAATATCCCAAGCTTCAAAAGTTTCCACACCAATTACAGGAAGGTAATTAAATTGGTTTTCTTCATAATTATAAATGAAAGCTCGCCCATCGGTACCGCCAGGATAATCAGTACCTGTAGCAAAACCCGAATCATTAATTGCTTCAGTAGATCCATCGGGAAATGGATAAGAATGTATAATCTGAGCGTTTTCATAAATAACGAGATACCGAGTTTGTGTGTCCGAGGTTGTCCCTAAAATTTGATCGGAGTTATTAATATCACTAGCCCAGGAATCATCAGAGCCTAAAGTAGGTAAAAATTCATAGTTAAAGAACCCTTTCGATCCTAACTCAGGGGGAACCACAGTTCCTACAAAGTTATTATTATCACTAATTGATAACGGGTGGTAGTAGATACTGCCAGAAAAATAAATTACATTCATTACCCCGTTCTCATATTTAAATCCCCGTGGACCGAAATTGGGTTTCCAACATGTCCCCACAACTACACCATTGTTATTAATACCTGTAGCAAAAGCACCTTCAATTCCTCCAGCCACTTGAATAACTTCAATAGAATATTCCTGCGCGGATGTTATCGTAAAAAAAATAACAACATTAAGAATTATCGTATTTATAATTCTTTTCATTATGCCTCCATAGTTATGAGTTTCTAAAGAGTATTATTTCTATCAATGACGTAAGGGAATCAATAACTTTAAATACTTGACATAGAAATTATCCTAGAGTACAGCTTTCAAGCTTAAGGAGCGTGATAAGTATGAATAGAGGGAGGATAGCTTAGTTAGGGCTATAAGGCCTGCCTTAAGTTATAGATTTATGTTCTTATAAAGAAACATCGGCTATTATTTGATCAAAAACAAGAAGCAATAGTTTGTTATAAGCAAACAAAAAGCTTCGTCAGAGTTACTAACTAGGTTCAATAATTTTCAAATTGCACCTTAATCTATTTCAAAAGTATCATTTTCTTGGTTTCAACAAATAATCCTGCTTGAATTCTATACAAATACATTCCACTCGCAAGAGCAGACGCATTAAAGCTAATAGTGTAAACACCTCTTTCTTTTTCTTCATTAACAAGCGTCGTTACTTCATTACCCAATACATCATAAACTTTTAAAGTTACATTACTTCTTTGTGGAATTGAGAATTGAATAGTTGTTGATGGATTAAACGGATTCGGATAATTTTGTGCAAGATTGTAATTGTTGGGCGAAAGAAGCGATCCCTGGTCTTCAACATTAACTGTATTATCAAGACGAAGTGTGTCGTCTATTGTTCCATCGATTCCCAAATCAATTAAAATCATTAATTGTGAACCGTAAAGATTATCCCAGTTGGGCTGAAGAGTCTGTGCAGAGTTTGCCTGAAGATCAACCAACGGATATTCAAATATTTCCTGCTCTAGTGATGACCGGTCATTTAACTCAAGCGTGTATGTCTTTGCCGTCCCATAATTTTTAATTACAAACTCGCTTTGATTCAATTCAGTTATATACAAAGAATCATTCTGCCTTAGTTGAGTTTCATTAATAAATAATATTCGTTCACTGCTATCGAGTTTTGCAATAACCTCAAGATTAATTTGTTTGTCTTCCGGGTCTGGGGAGATTACCGAAAAACCCTCGTCTATTCTAAACTTATCCATCTGTGTAGCGTTTGCATTTTCTCTTGAGTAATCATATATAACATTACTCTTAAAAGCAGACAGGTAAACTCTCCCTGTTACATCAACTATATTGCTAAGAGTTGCAGAATATGTATCGTCCGGTATGTAGTATCCAATTGGATCCGAGGGCTTGCCGGTTTTATTAAAGATTGCAATTCCATTATCTATTTCATCAGTGACGACACCATTAACAACTCCTATCTTATTACCAGTTGAGGAAGTGTAAATAACATTTGCTTTTTCGGTGTTATAGAATTCTATGTTACCGGTACCTTTAATGTTATCGGGAGAAATTGGAAAATGTTTCCCCATTATTGGAGTGTTAAAATAATTTGAGACGGGAATTTCCAAATAGAAATGGGAATTACCTGTCCAGGTTACTCCTAATCCTGTAAAATCTGTCCAGGTGTTATTAAGTGAATCAACCAGTATGTATGGAGTGTTAAGACCGGGATTATTGCTATCGTAAAGATTAACACGATACCTCGACGGACCAGAGCCATCAACCGTAACAGATATCGGGGCCATTGTATGTGCTCCGCCACCCGTTCCATTATTATTATAAATTGTAATTGTTCTAATATTTGTGGAATCATTAATAAATAAATTTTTAATCTCTTGAAGCGTGGTTCTTGGATCTTTAGGTTTTCCAATTACATCATTATCCAAAGATTGTCTTCCATGTTGATACGCATAGTATCCGTTGATAGTTTTTTGAATAGTGTTCGTGAGATTAAGGCTGAAGATGTTAGGAACATTAGGAATACCGGGATGACGTGGAAAAAACTGGCTACCAAAATTGAATGCTAAAAAACTTGATGCTGCAAATCCGAAGCACGAACCTTGAGGGGAACCCGGAGGAGGAATCGTGGCCCTATCTTTCCACTTAACCTCTGCTTCACCTTTATAGCTTGAGCCTAAAAGAGGGATTTGAGTAAAATAATAACATTGGTCCTCTCCGAATACATCTACCCAAAGCGGCCAATCTATAAAAGATGAATCTGCAACAGAGTGGAAAAAATTTGGATATTCGACACTTGTATAAGGATCAATTGCAGTTGCATAGTGGAATTGTGACCACCAGGTTTGTGGCCAAAGCGTGCCGTTCAAATAATTCCAGCCGTGTATGGATGGCTTGAAAGCCTCATAATTTCCATCGGGAGTTAGCCGCGTTAGCACATAACCTTTAATTTTAAAAATACCACTTACAACGAATGTTGTTGAATCTACAACGTCACTAATTTTAATTTTTACTTTTGTTGAAAGTATATTTTGCGGAATATTCCATATATAGTAACCTGAATCTGCCGGTACACCAATAGTAATCAGTGAATATGTGTTTCCACTATCTATGCTGAATTCAATATTAAAAAACTGTCCGCCGGTTCCACCATTCCATTTTATAGTATCTGTTTCACCGGCTATCCACAGTTCTCCTGCGTGTGGATGAGTTATTGAAAATGGAGTTAATAGAAATGCTCTTGCCTGACCGTTATGACTACCCTGTCCCACAATTTCACTTTTATTATTAATATCGGTTGCATAACCAAGTATCCATCCTGAATTTGGATCTATCAAGTCATTTAGGTTATATAAAGTATCGTTTTTGTACAAAAAAGCCCCACTATTATTTAAACAGATTATCTCATCTTTGTCATTAATGGCAACTGCCCGCGATTCTCCGGAAGTACCCGGTGCATGGAGATCAATCATTGTGTTGCCATCCCAGAGAAATGCATGACGAACGAGATTACCGGCGGTGTAAGAACGACCAACAACCTTTCCATTTTTGTTTATATCGTATGCTTCTGCACCATCTCCACCCAGCGTGCCTATATCTTCCGTTACTCCATTCATCCAAATAAATGCACGATCAAAAAACTCCGCTCCAAAATACGAGCCGACAATTTTACCAGAATCATTAATCCCTCTTGCATTACTATTCCAACCCCCTGTATTCAGGTTTATCATTGGACCTCCTTGCCATAAAAATGCAATCTCCGCAGTGTCATTAGGGTCATTAGTTGATTGCCCAACAATTTGTGAAAGGTTATTAATATCGTGTGCTCTAGAATAATTTCCTCCAAGAGTTTGAAGATCTATCATGACTCCCGATTCCCACAAATAACCGTGAAAAGGCGGCCCTCCCCTCATAGCGGGGAGATATGATTCACCAACAATTTGACCTGAATCATTTATTGCATAGGCCCAGGTATCGTCATTGCCTAGAGAACCGATATTAATCATGCTACCATCTTCCCACAGGAAAGCTTGCCACGGCTGATTACCTGTTGTACGTGAATATCCAACTATCTGTGTTTTGTTGTTAATACCCACAGCTGAGCTCAATTCACCAAAAGTACCAAGGTCTATAACAGTATAGCTTTGCTGGCAGAATGATATGTTATACAGATTACTAAAACACAAATAAAGAAACACCGTAAAGACCAGCTTTAATAAATATCGAAACATAAATCCTCCTAGGTTTTATTTTAAATTTTTACTTAATCATAATCATCTTTTTGACAGCTCTAAAAGACCCGGCTTGGATTGTATAGAAAT
>JAXHLB010000033.1:0-148832 GCA_034522695.1 Ignavibacteriaceae bacterium
ATTATTGATAGAATGAAAAACTCCTCCTGAATCAGTTCCAGCAAAGAGATTCGTGTCAAATAAAGCAAAAGTCCGTACATTAAGTGTTCGTTAATCCGGTATCTCGCCGGTATCCCAGCTGCTCCACCATTGTCAGTGGAAAGATAAACCCCGTCGCTGAAATAGGTTCCTGCAAAGAGATTTGTGCCGCCTACCGGGTTGGGAGAAACTGTGAAAGCATGAACATGATTGCTTGTCAAACCATTACTGGCAGTATCCCATGTAGTACCGTTGTTGGTGGAACGAAAAGCACTGCTGCCCCAGGTTCCGGCAAAGAGATTCGTATCGGAGACAAAAAGAGCGGTAATTTTTAATGCATTACCGGTCAAACCGGCATTGACCGCGGACCAGCTTGTGCCGTTGTTGGTTGAACGATAGACGCCGATTTGAAGGGTCCCTGCAGAGAGATTTGTGTCAGGAATGGCAAGAGCTTGGGGATAATGGTTTTCCCCCGTCGAACCAGCCGTAGTCCAAGTTGTACCGTTGTTGGTTGAACGTAAGACTCCAACATCATTGGCGGCAAATATATTTGTATCGGAAATAGCAAGTGCATCAGTCCGCGTCCCGATATTTACCGCTATAGACTACAGTCCATGTTTGTGCCGTTGTTGGTTGAACAAAAGATGTTTCCGTTATTATTTCCGGCAAAGATAAACGTGTCGGAAGCGGCTAGGGAATAAACTTTCCCGGTGGGTCCATTGGCGCGGATCCATTGGGCATTTAATTTATTTCCATTGATTAAAACCAATACCATCAATAACAAAAAATGAATTATGTTTTTCATAAAAATCCTCCTTCACCTCTCCCTTTTATCCCTCTCCTTGTCACACTGAGCTTGTCGAAGTGAAGGAGAGGGACAGATGAGATTATTATTTCATTTAAGATTTAATTTTTCCAGTTTGCGTGTAACTGCCGGCTTGCAAAGCATAGAAATAAATTCCACTTGATAATCCTGCTGCGTTGAAATTCATTTCATAACTTCCTGCTGGTTTTTCTTCATTAACTAAAGTTGCAACTTCATTTCCCAACACATCATAAACTTTGAGTGTTACAAATTCTGAAGATGGAATTGAATATCTGATAGTTGTTGATGGATTGAATGGGTTGGGATAGTTCTGCTCTAAAGTAAATTGTTCAGGAAGAGAAATGTTAATGGTTAATTCTCCAACTACTTCTTGTGTTCCGTCGAAGTCAATCTGGTTTAGTCTGTAATTATAAATACCTGGTTGAAGATCATTGTCAACAAAAGAGTAATGTTGTGCCTCAGTTGTTGTTCCTTTTCCTTCAATAAAAGCAATTTGGTTTCCGTTTCGGTAAATTTCAAAACCCTGGTTGTTTGTTTCCGTTGCATGTCAGCCATGAAAGTTAGAATGCTATTTCCAATTACTGAAGGTTGAAACTTATTAATTCAACGGGTACAAAAAGATTTGCAACATGAGTAGCAACATCTTGGCCAATTTGAACTCCTTCCTCACAAGAAGTTCTGAAGTGCATTCCTCCCCATACCCGGGCATTAGCAATTTCATCAAGATAATCATAAATGTTTGTGAAAGTATGCTGAGTTCCTGTAACTGTGCTGGTAAGTGTAATCGTAATATTTGGGGTACCAAAAAAATCTTGTATTGTATAAGCAATGGCTCCACTTACAACACCATGAGCTGCCACATATTCAGGATGTCGAGGTGTAACAGCCAGCGGCTGCCATAAAGTATCTTTTTCTGTTGCAGGATTGCCATCTATATCGGCATTACGTATTGCTGTTGATGGTCTCCAACGATTATAAAAATATTTTGAATTCCAGCCACTGATTAACGCATCTCCGATAGAAACATATATTTGTGCAAAGAACCGGGCATTGTCAACTAAAGATAAACTTTGAGATGTAGCAAATGCTCTGATATTTCGTGGCACGTGAATTCCAGGATTTTCAGTATGAAATAGTGCAATTTCTCTTTGTTCCGGTGTTGTATAAGTTGTGTCCAGTGATCCGTACATTTTCACTTCATTAAAATCTGTTGTGTAACTATTGCTTGTTAATAATGGAGGATCCGGTGCACGGTACAGAGAAGGTGATAAAAAAGAAAATGGAAGTAACTGTGCCTGCCATGGAACTGCCGGTACATATTGCGGGGAGCCTGGAGGTGTAGGTTGGTATAACCCGGGACCTAATGGTTGCCAGACGTATGGAATATTTGCTTGTCTGCCATCACCGGTACGGAGTGCAACATACATTACTGCAGTAGTATTACCTATTTCAGCTCCTTTTGTTGTTGTGCTGTCGTTTGGAAGAAGCGATATTCTTGCTTGATAAACTGAATCGATATAAACACTATCAGCCGAATAAAACGTCATGAGTATTCTGCGGGCAGCTGAATGGACTGCAGCTTCAAGATTTGCCCATGAAACCTTGTTTGGGGGATCAATTGCAAAAATCGGATGACCTCCGTCAATAGCATTGACGGCATCATAAATAGCGATATGAAGATAGGCTAAATCTGGGAGACTACTTCTGTTTGGATTTGGAAGTCTTTGTTGGACTGAAACAGCAGTCGCATTCCAATCAATTACTGCATCGGCTTTAGAGACATTTGTAAAAATTATTAAGATCAGAATCATCGCTAATAAAAATTGATTAACCATTAATTTTCTTAACGAATAAGATCCTACTTTTGTTGATGAGGGTGTTAATACATTTTTCATTTCTGAATCTCCTTTATTTATTATTATAAATTTTTGATTGTTATTTCATTAAAATTAATTTTTTAGTTTGTGTGTAACTGCCTGCTTGCAAAGCATAGAAATAAATTCCACTTGACAGATTGTAAGCGTTTCCGCCGGAGGCGGATGCGCCTTTGGCGGAGAATTCACCTCATAACTTCCCGCTGGTTTTTCTTCGTTTACAAGTGTTGCAACTTCATTTCCCAATACATCATAAACTTTAAGAGTTACAAATTCAGATGTTGGAATTGAAAACTTTATTGTTGTTGATGGATTGAATGGGTTGGGATAGTTTTGTTCAAGTATAAATTGAATGAATGTCGTTAAATCCGATCTTCGACACCTGTAATATCCGATAATGGGCATTCTGCAAGATCGATACCCCACCAGTTCCTGCATATATATATTCAGATGAAATTGCCAGCGAAAGAATGTTTAAGTTCTCTAAACCTTCATTTATTTGAGTCCAGGTTTCGCCAAGATCTGTAGAACAATATATACCGTTATTCTCAGTTGCTGCAAAGATTGTTGGACCGTCTAATGGCAAGTGATGAGAATACTTTTGATCATTCAGCCCGAGTCTCGGTCCAGGTTTCTCCATTACTGTTAGAACGATAAACACCTTGATATTCTGTTCCTTCAAAAACAGTTGAACCACTTACGGCAATCGAACGTACATGATGATCATTCAAATAAGTCCAGTTCTCACCATTATCTGTAGAACGATACAATGAATAGAAAATCAAATTCCCAAAATCAAAATACGAGCTTACAGAAGAACATTTGAACCGCTGATTGCAATAGAAAGTACCGTCCAATCTTCATTAGACCAATTCTGTCCATTGTCTGAAAACAAGGACAAATCGAACCAGACGAAGGAGGAAGGAACATGTGACTCAGATGACCAGCGCGATGAGAAGAAACAGAACGGCGGAGGAGGAGGGGGGGAGGGAGAGAGAGGAGGGGGAGGGGGAGGAGGAGAGGGGCGGGGGAGGAAGGGGGGAGGGGAAGGGGGGAGGGGGGGGGAGGGAGGGGGGGGAGGGGGGGGGAGGCAGGGAGAGCCCCGGAGAGGGAGGAGAAAACCGAGAGACCGACAGAGAGAACACGGAACCGGAGGAGGGGCGGGGCCAGAGGAGAGAGAGGAAAGGAGAGGAGGGGGGGTGCCAGGGATGAGAGACAGAAAGGCCAGGACCAGAAGAAGGAAAGACTCTCCTCCGGCGGTGTTTGACCCATGACGGAGCCTTATGAGAGTAGTGTTTTTTTTTCGCCTTTGACCGGCCCTTTTTTTTCTCGTTTTTTTGTTTGTGGAAGTGTGTAGGTCCCACTTGATTTGGCTTTCTTCTCTGTGGTTTTTCTTCTTCAGAGAGTGTTACTTCCTGCGTCCTTATAACTTTTGAGTAGTTACATTCTGAAAATAAATGAATACCTGATTTTTGTAGATGGATTAAATGGGTTCATAACTTTGTCAAGTAAAAAATTATCAACGATTCCGGCAATTTCATCTACAGATGTGACCAGAATATCACTATCCCATTTATAAACCGAGTCGTTCAGAACCAGCAGGGACCGACCGCAGTTTAATCCCTGAAGAAAATGAAGGGCGACCATGCGGCAAAGATTATCAACTTGTTCCCAGGTTTCTCCATCAGCTGTCATTAGTATATGCGGTGCCAGGAATAGCCGGAAAAGCACCACCTATATTATAATTGGAAGTAATTACGTAAGATCCACTCGTGCCTTCTACATATTCGAGAAGAAATGGAGATAATCCTGATAGTCCTGAAGGAAGAGGAGTAATTGGCGTCCAGGTTGTTCCACCATCTTCAGTGTGAGAAATTTTTTTACCGCCAATAAACGTGCACGCTAACCCATTTAAATTATCCTTGAATGCAAATGAAAACCCATCAGAATTTCCGAGTATATTACGTGCAACTGTCCATGTCATTCCGCGATCAGTGGTCCTATAAAGCGATCCCCAAAGTGTGGGAAACCAAAAACTATTATCTTTTGCTACAGATATATTAGAAAGTCCAATCTCATTCGCTGGTAAGGGGGAAGGAATATTTGCAGAAGGAACACGAGTCCAGTTCGTCCCGCCATTTGTAGTTGTGTATATTGCCCAATAACCGTTATTGGGATTTCCAACACAAACTCCATTATCAGAATCGAAGAAGTGTATTACATTAGGATGTCCATTAAACCCTTGAAAAGCTGTTTCTTGTTGATCCCATGTCAATCCGCCATCAGTGGTTTTGTATACAGCATCAGTATTACAAACCCATGCGGTGATAGAATCGAGTGCTGCAATACTGGCAGAACCTCCGGTTGCACCTGTAATTGTAGAGACAGTCCAGTTGTTTTCGCTTCCACCGTTCGTAGTCCGGAGGTATAGCGGACTGATTGAGCTAATTCCCAGCATACATTATCATCCAATGCAGAATAATAAGCCGCGGGATCTACCCAGTTTGGTAAACCAAATGCTCTCTGCGTAACCCAAGGTTGCGCGAAGGCTGCAGTAGAAAGTAATGCAACCAACAAGAAAACGAGAAAGGTCGTGAAGTTTTTCATAAGAACCTCCATTAATTATTTGTGAAAAAAATTACGGAGGCTAATAAACAAAAAATGAGGGGGGACTACATATCAGTATTGTTCTTATTACTTATACTATTGTTCTCCCACAGTTAAAAAAGCCCCCTTCTCGTTTTTTCCCCTGCTCTTTCCCTGTTCTGCGATATCTCCCCTGTATTCTCTCTGTCTCCCCTCCTTTTATATCCCTCCCCCCCTTCTCCAAGGGGTATTGTAAGGAATTTTTTTCCTTTTCTCAAGCGGGCTTATCAGCTTCACTCGGTGGGTAGCCAAATTCTTCCTTAAAACATTTGGTGAAATAAGCAGGACTTGAAAATCCTAATGAATATGCTATCTCGGAAATATTTCCTGTCTGCTCTACAATCATTTTTTTTGCTTTCATCGATTTAACCGATCTGACGTTAAGACAATGTTGCTGAATGCATTCCAGTTAACGCTTTAAGTTTTTTATGAAAATGAGATCTGCTCATCGCCGACTTCACGGCAAAACTTTTCTATATTAAATACTTCTTCGGAAATATGTTTTTCTATTGCTTCTCCAACTCTTAGCATAAATTTTTCATCAATGCTGTTGAGTTTTTTCTCGTTAATCTCAGAAGTTCTGCTTCCGATTTTACTGAATTTTTCCTGAAGCTTTTTCCTGATGTTTATCAGATTCTTTATTCTGACCTGAAGCTCTTTTATATCAAATGGCTTTGTAAGATAATCATCGGCACCTACTCCTAAACCTTCTAATTTATCTTCGTGACCTGCTTTTGCTGTAAGAAGTATAATCGGTATATGGCTTGTCTTTTCATCATTCTTTAAGATTCTTACTAATTCATTTCCATCCATCTTCGGCATCATCATATCGCTAATGATAAGATCAGGAATAATTTTTTCTGCTTTTCTTACCCCTTGCTCTCCATTCATAGCTTCTTCAATTAGATAATCACCATCCAGTGATTCTTTAATATATTCTCTCATATCATAATTATCTTCCACAACAAGGATTATAGTTTTGTCTTCTGATTCTCCATTTCGCAATTCAGTTAGTGAATTTTCAGCTGCCAGGGATTGATCTGACACTGAATATTTTTCTTCACTGACAAGGATCTTTGTCTCAAAAGTTTTTTCATCCTTTTCAACAACCTCTTCATCCTTTAAATGATCTTTGCCAAGAGGAAATTCCAAAGTAAATTCTGTAAAGATTGCTTTTTCACTTTCGACTCTGATGATTCCGTGATGAAGTTCTACTAATTCTTTTGTGAGTGCTAATCCAATTCCTGTTCCTTCATATTCCCGTGTATGAGAGCTGTCAACCTGGTAGAACCTATCAAACAGTTTTGGAATTTCTTCTTGAGCTATTCCTATTCCGGTATCTCTTATTTTTATTTCAACGAATCCTTTTATTTTGTCATGCTGAACTTGTTTCAGCATCTTACTGACTACTAGAGATTCCGAAACAAGCCCGCCTGCCGGACGGGCAGGTTCGGAATGACACTCTCTCACTGATACTGTAATCTTTCCTTCCTCTGGTGTAAACTTGAATGCATTTGATAAAATGTTTGTAAGAATCTTCATCATCTTTTCTTTGTCGAAGTACAAATCAATAAATTCCTTTTCCGGAAGCAGCTTTAATATGATGTCTTTTGATTCAGCTAAAGATTCGAATGATAGTGCCACACCTTTTACAAATGATACAATATTTCCCCTGGATGCTTCGAGCTTGAGTTTTCCAGCTTCAAGCTTTGAAAGATCAAGCAATTGATTTATTAATTGCAGCAGCCTTCTTGAATTTCTTCTGATTATATCAGCATCCTTAATAATATTATCAGAGGTCTTTGAAAAAATCTTTTCTGCCGGACCAAGTATCAATGTAAGCGGTGTTCTGAATTCGTGTGAAATGTTTGCAAAGAATCTCGATTTCATTTTATCTGTTTCTACTCTTTCCCTCAGAACTGTTTCGTCCATTTTTATCTTGTTCTTCAATCCTGTTCTGTTCAATTCATATCTCCTTATCCAATACAAAGTAAGAATAAAAAGAATAGCATAAGATGAATAAGCCCACCAGGTTTTCCAGAAGGGAGGAGAAATAATTATCGCAATTGAAGTTCCTTCTTCATTCCAAACACCATCGTTATTTGATCCTTTTACTCTGAAAACATATTCACCCGGATCAAGATTAGAATATGAAGCATAGCGTCTGTCCTCAGAATAGATCCAATTATTTTCCATCCCTTCAAGCTTATATGCATACTGGTTTTTGGTGGGACTTACAAAATTCAATGCTGCAAATTCAAATGAGATACTATTTTCAGAATAGTTTAGGTTAATTTGTTTTTTCCTGTTTATTGCAGTATCCAGTTTAACATCTTCATTAAATATTTTGAAAGTGTTAATAACAATAGGGGGGACAAAAAGATTATCTTTAATTCTGACGGGATGAAATTGTATTATACCTTCTTCTCCCCCAAAAAACATCTCGCCATTCTCATTTTTATATCCAATTATAGTACTTAATCCATTTTCCGGAATACCATCAGAGGCATCATAATTCCTGAACATATTTGTTTCAGGATCATATTTTGATACACCCTGCGGATTACTCAACCACAGTTTGCCATGATCATCTTCAAGAATTGCAAACGCTCCATAGCTTGACTGCCCGCTTTTACCAGAAAGAAGTCTAAACTTATTAGTTGAGCGGTCGTATTTGTTTAATCCTGTGTTTGAAGCGAACCAAAGATTCCGTTCCTTATCTTCATGAATATCCAATATTGTTGTAAAACTTACAGATGAAGAATCTTCTGATTCAAAAATATAATTAGTAACTATTTCCCTGTCTTTACTATAACGCAACAGACCTCCATTTGCGGTACCAACCCAAAGCAGACCATAACTATCCTCGTAAACAATGTTTATAAAATATCTTGTCTTATTGAATCTCGTGACATATTGTGTAACAGGATCAATAAAAAAAAGTCCGTCATTAGAAGTCCCAATCCAGATCACACCTTCGGGGCTTTCATAAATATGAACTACCCAGAATTTGAATTCACTTTGGTCAGAAGAATAGAATTTGGTAATCCTACCGGAAGTATCTTGTTTATACAGCCCACCTCCATATTTATTCAACCATAAATTATTATCGTTGTCAACATACATCAGATCACCCCCTAATGATGCAGTAGTAATCTGTCCGGTTTTATTATCATATTTTTTAAATCCCTGATCAGTTTTGAAGTAAAGGATTCCATTTCGTCTGTTTATTATCTGCCTGATATTATCTTTAGATATTCTTACAAATGGTTGTACTGTCCTGTTCAATTTATTTAAGCCTCTCATAGTAGCAACCCAAACGGTCCCGGATTGTTCGCATAGAACAGAGTTAGTTTCATCAGAGTTTAAGCTTGATAGATTATTACTATCATAAGTATAATGTTTAAAAACTTCAGTTGATTTATCGAAAACATCAACTCCACTAAATTTATAGGCAATCCATAGCTTCCCTGATAAATCTTCGCAGATCGAATTAATCTCATTGCTGGCCGGGCTGTTAGGATTCTTCGGGTCATTGGTAAAAAGAGTAGAAGTATTCAATCTTTGATCAAATTTAATTAATCCATAATTGTGACCTAACCAGATCATTCCTTCGGTATCTTCATAAATAGAGCTAATCCAATAACCAAACTCCTTTTGTCCCGATGTAATGTTAAAGTAGTGGGTAAATTGTTTTGTTTCTCTATCAAACTTGTTCAATCCATTCCTTGTTCCAAACCATAGTTGTCCTCTTTTGTCTTCATATATCACTTTTACCGCATTATCAGATAGACTGCCCGCTGAAGTACTATCATGACGGATGCAGGTAAATTCTAAAGTCTTCCTATCGAATATATTAAGCCCATCAAATGTTCCAACCCATAGTATTCCTTCCTTATCTTCGAGTATTGATAAGATAAGATTACTCCATTCTTTTTCCGGACCATGTGGATTTGGTTTATATCGTGTAAATGTTTCTGTTATTGGATCAAACTTTCCGAGACCAATCATACCGCCTACCCAAATATTTCCGGATCTGTCCTCATAAATCGTTGATAAGAATCCAATACCATCGCTTTCAATTATATTAAAATTATAACCATCGTATCGCAAGAGACCGCCCCATCCTGCAATCCATAAATATCCTTTACTATCCTGATAGATACACTCGATGGGTCCGGTATTTGAGTGACGCTCAAACTCGATTTGCTCATTTTGTGCGAAGATCTGAATTGAAACGAAAAGGATTATTGAAATGATTTTTATCAGGAAGCGAAATATATTTTCATTTACTTTCATATAGTTTAAAATGTTACTTCCATTCCTAAACGCATAGACATTGGCTGTTGGTATCTGTATGGTTGGCCATATTCGGAATTGGGATTAGAAGGATTTCCATTTTCATCAATCTCCAAATAATGTAATTGATTTATATCGACTGGTTCCTGCTGACTTGCGACATGAAATATATCAATTATTAAACGTGGGTGTAATAATTCTACCGTTGGTAAATTATAAGAGAATCGGACACCAAGATCCCAGATTGTAGGCGTTCTTCCATAGGAACCACGCGGTGATAAATATCTTATTCCGTTATTATAGGTACCCCGAGAATAATCACTTAATGGCGTACCGCTTTGCAGAATGAATGATATACCTGCACTAAGTCCAAACAAGAAATTGTACGAACCAGAAAATTTAAATACGTGTGTCCTATCATTTGGGATAAGACCATTTATATAATTTTCTTCATCGGGATTATCGAAGGCCTGGTTTACATTCGGAAATCCACTGTGATAAGATGCATCAAAAAGTCCCTCGTAATTTCCGTAATCTCTTGATAGTACATATGATGCTAGAAAATTAAAGTGCTTATCACCACGCTGTTCTATACTTAAAATTAAAGCAGCATAATCTCTTGTTGCTTCAGGACGATCTTGCAGCGGATATTCGCCGGGGTTACCCAATCGGAATGTTTGCTGAGACACTACATAAGCATCATCAATAGCTTGTCTCAATGTCCTGTATAATCCTTGCGCACTTAGCTTAAAATTATCCCAAATTAATCTTTCATACCCCAGACTGAATTCCTCATAATATTGACCTTGTAAACCTTTCACTTCTGGCTGCATTGTCCATTGACCACTCCAGGGGGCAACCGTCCCACCTTCCCGGGAAATCCTCGGGTCCTGAGGATAGATTAATGTGGAATCATATCCCTGATCTGCATAATAGCTCCCTATTGCCACTAAACTCAATTCCTGAGCATAGCGCCCAAATGAAGCAAAGATTTTATTTCTACTTTCATTATCTGGAATGAAAATAATTCCTATTCTTGGCTGCAGTGGTGTAGTAATTGTTTGATGAAGTTTATTGTCTGTACCATAAATATATTGCCCATCCCACCTGATGCCTGCAAAAAATCTCAGACTACTGGTAACCGTCCATAAATCTTGTATAAAAAAAGATGGGAGCCGTTGGCTTGCAGCTGATTCTAAACTCCCTCCAAAACTTTCATAATATGTGGTATCATCCTCCTTATAGATGTTGTGATATTCATATGTACCAGGTTCTACGTTTACCTTGTACTGAATTCCCAACGTTAATAAATGCGTGGGGGATAAAACAGATGCAACAACTCTTCCAATATTATTGTACCTGGGTGTGTCCCCAGTGCCGCCGACACCACCAGCCAAGGTGTGGTTGGTCTCCATCTTCGTATCGGATTTCATTTCCTCTTTCAGTTGCAGGTTCAGAAGTTTCTTGTCTGTATACTCTTGCAATCACTCCATTTATAATTAAACTTTGCCCAATAGAATAGACTCCATTTAATGAAATGTTATAACCTCCCTGGTTAATATTCTGAAGATAAACATCAGGATTTTCCAAGCCGGATGGAGGAACATTAACATTTCGTCCGACTGCATCTATTTGAGTCGGATCACCCGTTAGAGTTAAATTTAATCGCAATTGTTGAGATGCCCGCCAATTTAACTTTGCCGGCAAATGCATGTCTTATAGTTTTATCTACTCCTAGTACCAAAATCCGGAATAGAGACTTCATGATTTGCAAAAGTTGGATTATACGCCGCAAAAAACCAGAGCTTATCCAGAATTACTGGTCCTCCCAAACTGAAGCCAATATCATAATCAGAAAAATCGCCTTGCGTTGGATCCAGCAGTCCTAGTTCTTTGTTACCTGTAAATCTATTTGAAGTATAAAACCCGAATACTGAACCATGAAATTCATTCGTGCCAGATTTAGTAACAACATTTATAATACCACCAAGTGCACTTTGATATTCAGCCTCATAACCGCCGGTTTTGAGTTCGACTTCATTTATAAAATTATATGGAAGATCTGTACCGTAAATTCCAAATGTCGGGTCAGTAACCTCAACACCGTCAACAAAATATTTATTCTCAAACCCTGTCGCACCCCCGACATTTACTCCATCTCCATAGTAGCTTATATTTGCCTGTGGTAGTAAGGAAATCATATTCTGATAATTTCTATCAATAGGAAGATTTTCAACATCTTTAGCAATAAGATTTCCCCCATAAACAGTTGATGTAGGATCTATTATTATCTTCTTACCGGATACAGTTATTTCAGGAAGATTAACTGCCTCCTGCACCAATTTAAATTCGCCAAGGTAAGTGGTTTTACCAAGCCTTATCAAAACATTCTCAATGATTAATTCTTAAACCAATCATACTTATTTTCACTTTATAAATTACCAACAGGAAGAAAATCGGATACTGAAGTATCCTTTTTCGTTTGTAGCCGTGCCTTTTAATCCTTGGAGATTTTCACTTTGCACAGTGATGTTTACACCGGGCAGTGCGTTACCCAGCGAATCAGATACCATTCCCTCCAGGTTTCCACTCACATCCTGAGCCAGTGAAATTGTTGAAAATGAAATTATTAAAAGCAACAAGAATAATTGAGACGACATTCAATCCTCCAAATATTTTGAATCAATAATTTATTTCGAACTGAATTCTAACAATTACAAAAAAAGTAAACGCAAACACAGAACCGAAGAACTGAATCTGCACTAATGGAGAACGATTAAATTGGAGTAGTATAGGGATAGCGTAGTTTTGGCTATATAGCCTTCCACAAAGTGTAGATGTATTATCTACTGCTTAACATCAACTATTTTTTGATTAAAAACAATAGGGTGTTGTTTGGTAGAGGCAAATAAAAAACCCCGCTTTTTATTTTTCAGCGGGGTTAAGAATTACTTCAGAATGATGAAACTATTTCAATAAAACTAATTTTTTAGTTTGTGTGAAACTTCCAGATTGTAATGTGTAGAAATAAATTCCACTTGATAATGATTTCGCATTGAATTCAACTTCATAATTCCCTGCTGGTTTTTCTTCGTTAACAAGTGTTGCAACTTCTCTTCCCAACACATCAAAAACTTTCAAAGTTACCATCTTTAGAGAAGCATCGCGATGCGTCTCTACGTTTGGAATTGCGTATTTAATTTTTGTCGAAGGATTAAATGGATTCGGATAGTTCTGTTCCAAAGAAAACTTGTAAACCGGTTCACTATTATTTAAAACATCAGTCGGTATTGTATAAAAGAATATACCTATGTCATCCAGATACCAACCGTCTCTGGTAAGACCGCCATCCGTTTTAAGCTGGAACTGAATTTTTAATTGTGAACTGAGATAGTTAGCAAGACTTATTTCTTCTTTAACCCAGTTAGAAATTGAACCATCATACACTGGCTGGCCAACAGGTTGAGGAGACACTCCAGGCTGAGTGTAATTTCCCGTAAGCGGAATCCATGTTGAACCATTATTTGTTGAAACTTTTACCTGTCCATAATCATAGTCACTTTCGATATCAAACTTGGTCCAATAACGTAATCGAGGATTTGTATATCCAATCAGGTTCAGTGGATCGGTCAAAGTCATTGTAACTGTTGCATTGTCAATGTAGTTGCCATTTTTACTGTCTGTGTAAGAGTTTGGCTCTGAGTAAAACGATTTATAAGTAGAATCCCACTGAGGGCTTGAAGTTGGAGTTTTTGTAATCGTCCAGTTTGCGGCTGGATTATTTGTTGTATCTTCGAAAACAAAAACAGGGAAACCAATAACTATGGCTGCTGTGTCTGATGAGAGAAGATCACCGTTTGTTTTTGTTGTAATGACCAAAGAAATTTCTTCCTCTAATGGTGCGGAAGAAGAAATGGAAAATGACAAAGGTGTAATTAAACTTGAAGTGCTTCTTGCTTCGATTGAATCAAGTGATGAACTTGCAGTATTTATAGTTACATACTGACTTGGTGAAGAAAGTTCAAATGAAAGATTATATGCTGTAGCTAATCCCTTATTTTTAAATTCCGGTGAAAGTTCCACTGTGCTGGAAGGAAGAAAATATTCTATGTTGAAGTTTGGATTGATCATCTGAACATATTCTCCGGCAAGAAAAGATTGATAAATCATCGTTCTCAGATTCTGCTGGGCAATTGGATAAATCTGACTTTGTGACGGCCAGAAAGCATTTCCAATTTCAATAGTATAGCCATAAGTTTTATTCTTTGTGATCTGTTCACCATACATCCAGTCCCGAATACTACCATTTGAAGGATACCCAAGAAGCTGTGAACCGGAACCAAATGCATATCCACTGTATGATGTTAACAGTGCTGCAAATTCCCGGTATGTCAGGGAATCAGGAGTTTCCAAATCAATATATCCCCACGGATATAAAATGTATCCGCCGTGTGTATGCATATTAAAATGAGTTCCATAATTATTCAGAATTGCAAAATCTCTTATTGCCTGAGCTTCCGGTTCAGAGAATGCAGAGGGTCCTCTATAAGTTTCAGAGCTTGGAGTTCCGCTTGAACCGATATTATCATATCCCCACATATAGCCGAAATTTCTGTTGAGATCAACGCCGTAACTGCCGCCATTATTTCTTCTGTTCTTTCTCCACATTCCTCCCCCGTTAGGATCTGTCTGCCTGTTATATTCGTAACCATCAGGATTGAAACATGGTACAAAATAATTTTCCCTGTTATTCACAAGGTAAGTTGCTTCCGGATCAGTGCCGTAATTTTCAAGAAGATACCACATAAAGTACATTTGAGTTGCCATTGATTGTGGCTCACGTGCGTGAACAAGTGCATCAAAGCCAACAGCCGGCTCATTTTCACTTATATTGGGATTATCAGAAATTTTTACGGCCCAAATTGTTCTCCCTTCGTGACTTACTCCAATCGAAAATTTTTGGGTGATAAGATTTGGGAATAGTTGAAACATTTCATCAAGATCTGCCTCAATTTCAGAAAGAGTATAGTAACCGCCCATAGTGCCGTAACCAAATCCTGTTACTCCAAAATCTCTCTGACTTTCCATTTTAATAAATTCCTTTTCTGCATCGGATGGAATTGGCAGTGAGTTATAATATGCAAACCAGTCATCAATTAATATTTCATAATTCAAACCAGAACTGGAAATTGCCTCAAACTCGTTTTCATCTACAAAAAGAGTAAGCCCTCCATTTTTGTCAGAAATGGAATGCTCAAGATCGATTGAAAGTGAGTAAGCTTTTTGCAAATCAGAATTATTATTAATGAATAACTTAATCTGCTTTACGTTTTGAGGGAAAACAGAAATTGTGAGTGCAATTAAAAATAAAAGTATATGTTTCATATAATCACCATAGAAATAATTAGAATTAAAATTAGATTAAACTTTAAGAGTTTCTCCTTCTGTCTTTGCAATAACAACAGTACCACAGGTATCACTGAATACATTTACTGCTGTGCGGCACATATCAAGAATTCTATCCACGGCAAGAATCAACCCAACTCCTTCAAGTGGCAAGCCAACAGCAGTGAGAACAATAGACATCATCACCAGCCCAGCCATTGGAATTCCTGCTGCTCCAATTGAAGCTAGCAAAGCAGTTATTACAACAATCATTTGCTGAGCAAAACTCAATTCAATTCCGTAAGCCTGAGCTATAAACATTGCAGCTACACATTCATAAAGTGCAGTTCCATCCATATTTATTGTTGCACCAAGTGGAAGAACAAAGCTCGATATTTTATTTGAAACACCGGATTTATTTTCAACTGCTTCCATTGTTAAGGGAAGTGTAGCAGACGAAGATGCTGTTGAGAATGCAGTAAGCAATGGTGTTGACATCGCCTGGAAGTGAAGCTTTGGACTCACTCTTCCTATTAGCTTTAAAATCAAAGGTAAAGTAATGAAAGTATGAAAGCTAAGCCCCAAAATCACAGTCGCCATATAAAGACCCATACGATGTACGAGTCCGAATAAAGCATCTCTGTCACCTGCTTGCTGAGCCACAACTCCGGCAACAATTCCAAAAATTCCGAGCGGTGCAAATTTAATTATGAACATTGTCATCTTCATCATCACTTCAAAAAAAGCGTTGAAAAAATCCGTGAGCTGATCTTTATAATTAGTTTGAGTTCGCGTTATAAAAAATCCAAATACAAGCGAGAAGAAAATAATAGCAAGCATATCCGCCGTGATAAAAGCCTGAAATACATTTTCGGGAATTATTCTGAAGATGATATCACTTAAACCGCCGGGCACAGAACTTAGTCCTTCAACTTTTTCAGTAAACCCCAGATCAGCACCCACACCAGGTTTGGTAAAGTTGACTAATACTAAACCGGTGAGAATTGCGAACAAGCTCGTCATTACATAGTAAATGACTGTCTTTAGTCCCAGCCGACCTAAGTTTTGCGCGGAACCAATACTGGTAACACCGGATACAATTGAGCTGAAGACGAGTGGAACAATAATCATTTTTAATGCCCGAAGGAAAATGACTCCCAGCCAGGTTACATATTCAGTCGCGTTTGGAAAAAATAATCCGTAAAGAATCCCAAGGACTAATGCGATAACTATTTGCCAGTGAAGTTTCAATTTCAGCATGAGTAATAAAAATAATTAAATAATTTCAGCCAGTATTTCATCACAAATTGCATAACCTTTTGCGGTAAGCTTTATAACGCTCTCGTCTATCGTCACAAAATTCTGATTCTTCAACAGTTCAAAATAAGGATATTTATTTTTTAACCAGTCCTCTTTTTCGCTTCCAAATCTGTTTTCAAATTTTTTTAGATTTAATCCCGAACTCCTTAATTCAAGCATTATATATTCATTTACAGCGTTTTCAGTGCTGATAGCTTCCGAACCTGCAACAGCATCGCCGGATTTCTCAACTTTGTCGTTATACATTTTAAGACTTGAGAAATTCCACCATCTTTTTCCATCAATAAAGGAGTGGGCTGAAGTACCAAAACCGAAATAATCTGTGTAATGCCAGTAAGCATTATTGTGAACACACTCAAAACCAGGCTTGGCAAAATTTGAAACTTCGTACTGATAAAAACCATTTGAAGTTAAAAATTCAATTGTAGTCTGGTAGAGTTCAGCATCGTAATCTTCATCACGGATTTTTACCTTTCCATCAAGAACCATTTTATTCAGGATTGTTCCTCTTTCGAGAATCAAGCTGTAAGCTGAAATGTGTTTGATTGGAAGTTTAATTGCCTGCTCTAAATTTTTAATCCATTTCTTTTTTGTTTGCCCCGGCAAATTGAAAATCAAATCAAGACTGATATTTTCAAAACCAGCCTCAGCAGCATCATTTACTGTTTTTACTGCAGTTTCAGAATTATGAATTCGAGTAAGGAATTTCAAATCCTTATTATCAAATGATTGAATGCCAATGCTAATCCTGTTGATTCCTATTTCACGAAACATTTTCATCTTTTGAAGTGATACTGTTCCGGGATTTGTTTCCATTGTTATTTCCGCATCATTTCTAACAACAAAATTTTCTTTTACTGCTTGGATAACCTCAAATAAATATTCCGGCTCCATCAGAGAGGGAGTTCCACCACCAAAGTAAATTGAAATAAACTCTCTATCATTAGAATATTTTTCTGCGTAATGAGCGATTTCTTTTTTCAGAGCTTTCAAAAAGGACTGAATATTATCAGAAGTAATTATCGAGTAGAAATCACAATAGATACATTTATGATCACAAAAAGGAATATGGATATAGCAGGCAGTTTCAATCATACCTAAAAAACAAGTTGTATTTAATTATTATTAAGTTAACAGGAAGTTAAGAAGAAATGAAATAGAGACTTATTCTTTTTAGAATCCGAAACCAACTCCAACCGTACCGGTATTTGTTCCCCCGAACTTATAGTCGAAATTAAGAACAAAGATCGAGAGATTTATTGATGTGCCAAGTGCAAGATTAACAGTTTGATCTCCATTATAATCAATATTCAACTGTAACTCTTGTCTGCCAGCAGGACTATCAAATTCATATTTATAGTTAATTTCACTGCGGGAAGTTTCGTATGTCAAGCCAGCATAGGGCTCAATTGAAATTCTGCCGCCGATCCTTTTGCTGATAAATAATCCGTACTGAGAAGCTGTGTTCGTGAAAATATCACCAACTTTAAAGCTCTGGAAGTAATATCCAAAGCCAATTTCAAGAGGCAATGAATCATCAAACCAATAATTTAAATTATGACTGACTCCACCACCAAAAATATTGACTATGCCTAAATCCTGCAGATTTATTCCACGGAAGTAACGAACCGAAACACCTGTTCCGATAAAACTGCCAAGATCAAGTTGAAGTGCCGGTGATGGCATTACATCAATATTATCAAGATATCCTTTTACGTCTGTCAACTCAAGCGTGTAGCTTTCAATTGTATATCCCTGAACTTCGGCCTCAGGAAATTCAACCATCAGAAATTCATCATAATCACCAGTGATTGTTGGACCATCAAATTTAACTTCCCATGACTTTGAGAGAATTTCGTTTTTTAAATCATTAAAGACATTTGGATCATACCCGGAATTTTCGAGAATCTTGTCAACTTGATCAGAAGTCAGATTCAGATTTCCTACATAGCTGAATCTTCTGTAATCATCTGTGAAGAATGAACCAACTCCAACAAATCTTAACTTGGCGTGAATTCCATTTGATGACGAAGGCAAACCTGTGAACCATCCTGAGTTCATGCTCGATCCAAATGCACTTATTACCGGCTCAGAATATTTCAGAACCGCATCTGAAGATAAGTTAGAAAGTGTTTCACCAATGCTTTGAGGAAAAATCTTCAATGGTGAAACAAAAAAAAGTATCAGCGCAATTAAAATTGTTTTGGAAATTCTGTTCATTCTAATAGTTGATAAAGGAAAATATCACTTCAAAAAATAACTTAAGATTAATGCACTAATGAAGCAAATATTATTCCCTTAGACCAATCAGTTCGCGGGCGCTTTTTAGGCTGGCTTGAGTGATTTTTTCACCGCTCAACAGGCGGGCGATTTCCGTAATTCTTTCCGATTCAGGTAACTTTTTAATTGAGCTTACTACCCTCTCATTTTGAGTTACCTTTTCGATTGAAAAATGATGTTCAGCAAGGCTGGCAATTTGAGGCAAGTGAGTAATTGATATAACCTGATGATATGCAGAAAGACTTTTCAGTGCTTTACCAACTTTCTGTGCAATCCTTCCACTTACACCAACGTCAATTTCATCGAAATATTAAAAGAGGAAGTTTATCATTCTTTGCAAGTGTAGATTTTAATGACAGCATAATTCTTGAAACCTCTCCGCCAGATGCTACTTTTGCCAGAGGCTTCAAATCTTCGCCAGGATTTGTTGAAATGAAAAATTCAATTTCATCAATTCCTTTTGATGTAGCTCTCAAATATTTTCCATCAAGAAAAACTCCGGTTTCACTTTCTGATTGAGCATTAATAATTTCCGTTTTGAATTGAGGTTCCTGTATGCCTAACTCTTTTAGAGTTTCTTCGATTCCTTTCTTAACTAGTTTAGCTGCCTGTTCTCTTTTCTTCGACAAACTTTTAGCCAGACTTCCTGAATCCTTTCTCAGCTCAAAAATATTCTTAGATAAGCTCATTTATCTTTCCTGAAAAATTTTCTGCAAGCTCAAATTCTTCTCCAATCTTTTTTCGATAATCAAGAATACTTTTAACTGAACCGCCGTATTTCTTTTTTAGAAGATTTATTGCACCGAGCCGTTCTCGCTTTCCTTCAACTTCATCCTGATCAAGATTGATTTTTGAGTTGTAACTTCTTACAAAGTTTGACACATCTTCGATATTGGCAAGTGCGGATTCTGATTCACTCAACGCATCGGAAAATGATTTATCAATATCACTCAGCTTCTGCAAAAGAGTTCTTACTTTAGAAAGTGAAGTTTGAATTGAATTGTCAGATTCATAAATAAGCTGATAAACTTCAGATGTGAGTTCAGCCAGTTTTTCAGAGTTTTCCAGAATTTTCAACTCTGCAATCAGCTTTTCTTCTTCATCTTCCTGAGGAGAAATGGTATCAATTTCTTTTATCTGAAAAGAATAAAAATCTTTTTTCTCTTTTATGCTGCTTTCTTTATCCCGCAGCTCTTTCAATTCATTTTCTTTATTAAGTAATTCAGAATAAACTTTTTTGTATTGATGAAGAAGTTCCTGGTAATCACCAAATTCATCGAGGTAATCAATGTGTGTTTCAGTCCGGAGAAGTGATTGATGTTCATGCTGACCGTGCAAATCGACCAATAAATTCCCAATATCTTTTACAAGGTTAAGATTAACTGGAGTGTCATTAATAAAACATCTGTTGGATCCCTTAAGCGAAATCTCTCGTCGAATAATCAATTCATCAGTGAAGTCAACATCATTTTCTTCGAGAAGAGATTTAACTTTTTTATTTCCCTTTACATTAAAGATTCCTTCAACGAAAGATTTCTGTGCACCTTTCCGTACAACTTCTGTTGATGCTCTTTCACCAAGCAGCAGACTCATCGCATCAATTAGAATTGATTTGCCGGCACCGGTTTCACCAGTGATAATATTAAGCCCACTTCCAAACTCAACGGAGATATGTTCTATTAGTGCGTAATCTTTTACTTCAAATGATTTGAGCATAATTTGATTATAAATTATTTACCAAATAAAAATGCCACATCTCAAAGATATGGCATTTATTTTCTTCAAAAAACTATATAAGACTATTATGTATGTAAAGATCTCCTATCGAAATAACTATATAGTTAAAAAATATTTTTACAATTAAGAATTAACGATTAAAAATGCACTCTCCGCACTTGCTCTCGGAATTTTGTGATTTGATTCCTTTAACCCTTCAAGATGAAAAGTTATAGCATCATAAATTCTTTTTTCAACATCGTGTCTATTCCTACCAGTCGCAATGCAACCGGGTAAGTCTGGAACATAAGCACTATAACCAGTTTTAGTTTTTTCGAAAATCACTAAATACTTTCTCATTTTTTACCTCTTATTTTATCCAGTTTGGCTTGTTTAAGAATGCTGCCCAATGTTCCTTGGGCAACTTCATCTGACAACTTATGCATAGAAATAGTAACAATTCCCTTCTTCTCCGGATGTTTGTATTGCTTATGACTGCCCTTCTGCCTGTCTAAATACCATCCATCAGCTTCAATCAATTTAATAATTTCTTTTATTTTCAAAAGAATATTTCTCTACAAAAACATTATTTCAATTATTCGAATGTTAAAACATAACAGTAATTTAGAAAAAAATCTCGTAATCTTTTTCATTTGACTCTAAGGTTTAAAATGATTTCTTGCCAAATAAACCCCGCATATTGTCTTCCCATCAACTATTTCTCCATTATAAATTTTATCCTCAACTTCTTTCAGAGATAATTCAAACACTTCCATTCCAAACTCACCTTCCTCACGGTTATGGTTGCCGGGCTTTAAATCTTTTGCTAAATATATCCAGAGTTTTTCTGTTGAATATCCGGGAGTTGTATAAATGCTTCCCAGCTCTTTTACGTTATCAGATTTATATCCTGTTTCTTCTTCAAGCTCTCTAACAGCACATACAAATGGATCTTCACCTATGCTCAGTTTTCCTGCGGGAAGTTCAAGCAAAATCTTATTAACGGGGAAACGATGCTGGGTTACCATCACGATCTTTCCATCATCAGTAACAGGTACAACTACTGCTCCGCCCGGATGTTCTGCAACTTCACGAATAGCTTTGTTTCCGCTGTTGTATTCAATCTGATCAACTTTTGTGTTGAAAACTTTTCCACTGTATAATACTTCGCTTTTTACAATTCGATAATTCATTTAGATATTCTTTTTAGAATTAATTACTGGAATGTGTCTCTTATATTTTTTCTAAAGCAAAAAAATATTTTCAGGTTCTATATCCTGTCGGATAATATGTCATCAATTCACTGCCAAGATATTTTAAGAGAGCTGTTATCACACCAAGATCATCAAGATAGCCAAATAATGGTGTCATATCAGGGATGGTATCAATCGGAACAATAAAATAAACGAGTGCGGCAACAACAATTGCTTTACGGTACCACTTGACAAACGGATCTTTCATATACCGGTAAAGTGCAAGTATATCTTTCGCAAAAGAAACTTTTTTACCTGACTTCTCAAGCTTGTTCCAGAGATTTTCATCAACATATTTTTCTTTTTCTTTATAGTCTTCCATTTTTTCTTCATTCATCTGACCAAAATTTAAAGCACCGAGGTCATCCATTCCCTCAAAAATATCATCTTCGAGAGGCACTATTTCAGGATTTCTATCTTTCATTATTTAACTCCTACTTTGAAAATTTCTTAAACCAACTAAAAATTGTTTCCCACCATAGTCTTGAGTTCTGCGGCTTCGCAATAAAATGTGTTTCGTCAGGAAAATATAAAAGCTTGCTTTCTACTCCAAGACGCTGCAGAATTGTAAAAAGCTGAAATGCCTGGTCTTCAGTTACTCTGAAATCAAGAGCACCGTGAGTAATCAGTATCGGTGTTTTACAATTATGAATGTATCTGTGAGGCGACCATTTTTCATACACTTCTCTTTTTTCCCAGGGAGGTCCGCCAAATTCCCATTCGGGAAACCAGAGTTCTTCGGTGGTTCCATATTTACTTTCAATATTAACTGATCCAGCATGGGAAACAAGTGCATTGAACCTGTCAGTGTGACCGGCAATCCAGTTTATCATGTAGCCGCCATAAGAAGCTCCCGCAGCAAAGGTATTATTTTTATCAATGAATCTGTAATTGTAAATAGCAAAGTCATAAGCATTCATCAAATCAACATAAACTTTTCCACCCCAGTCGCCTGTGATTTCATCTGTAAACTTTTGTCCATAGCCAGTTGATCCGCGCGGATTTGGTGCAACAACTACATAGCCCTGTGATGCAAACATTTGTGCGTTCCATCTGTAATGATAATTATCACTCCAGGAACCCTGTGGACCACCGTGAATTAAGAAAATCATCGGATATTTTTTATTTGGATCGAAGAATGGCGGCTTAACTAAAATTGATTGAACCAATGTGCCGTCTGCACCATCACTCCAAAATGTTTCCACCGAATTTGTTTCGATATTTGCCAGGACATCTTTATTGATGAATGAAACTTGCTTTAAAGTATTCTTCCCATCAGTACTTAATGAATAAATCTCGGCTGGCATGTTGGATCTTTGCTTCAAATAAAATAAGGTGCTGCCATCCTGAGATAATGATATGTTCGAGTTATAATTTTCCTTGTGGAATAAATCAACTTCACCTGATTCAATATCAGCTTTATAAATCGATTTATAAATTTCATTTTCTGCATTAAAATAAATTTGTGATGAATTTGGTGCCCAGATAAATTCCTCAACAGAACGATCAATATCTTCGGTCAGATTTGTCATCTCACCGGATTTTCTATCATAAAGAATAATATCCTTCTTATCAGATTCAAAACCGGCGCGTTTCATAGATGTCCATGCAAGATACTTTCCATCGGGAGAATAAACCGGCTGGCAGTCAACTCCTTTACTTGTTGAAATGAGTTTAGCAGTTGTTGGTTCTGCAAGGCTTAACAAATAGATTTCATTGTTTGTGCTAACAGCAGTGCTGAATTCAGGATTCATTGTGAATGCGACTTCATTTCCGTCCGGAGAAAAATTATAATCGTTCGATGAACCCAATGCAAGAGTTGGAACATCTTCTTTATATCCTTCGGTGAGATCTTTAAAATTTCCACTTTCTACATCCAGCAAAAACAAGTGCTTACGTTTTTCGCCACGCCAGCCATCGAAATGTTTGTACATCAGTTGATCAAATATTATTGCTTTTACCTGGCTTGCTTCTTTTTCTTTATCAATTTTTTCATTGCATTCCTGTGTTGTGCAGTCCGGATAGACAGAAGAAACAAATAATATTTTCTTTCCGTCATTTGACCATTTGATTCCTGATGCACCCGTGTAAACATTTGTCAATTGCTTTTCGTTCTTTCCATCCAAATCGGAAATATAAATTTGACCGCCCATAGTATATGCTATCTTCATTCCGTCAGAAGAAAATTTTGGGTCACTTTCATTTTTATCGGAATTTTTAAATGGTCTGAGATTGGTTCCATCGGAGTTAATTAAATAAATATCTGTATTGCCTTTATTAGCTTCAAACGTAAAACTTGTAAGCGAGAATGCAATAGTTTTTCCATCTGGTGAAACATCATAAGTTCCTATACGTTTCATTGCCCATAGATCATCAATTGTCATTGCACGCTTTGATTGTGGGAAAATAGAGATAGAAATGACGATAATTAATAAGATTATATTTTTCATAGGTACCTCAGGAAGAATGTTGAAATTACTACCGAAAAAATACGTTTTAATGAATCGAAAGACAACGCAAAAAGAACTTATGATTAATAGAAAATATAATATTCATTAAATTTGATTGTGAAAAAAAACGATTTAGCTGAGGAAGCAATTCAAACAAATAATATTCTTCTACCGGGAGGAAATAAACAGCTTGAGCATCTCTTTGAGCAGAAGTCTCCACAAGGAACACGTGCACTAATTATTGGTCCGGGTTGTGAAAATGTTGCCATTAAGCTGGGTGAGAATTTTTCTAATATAAACATCATTGCAAATGATTATGACTCGGTGATGCAAATCAGAATGAAATTGAAGGATGAAGATAAAGTCAAAGTTAAGCTGATGGACTACGCACATACTGATTTTGATAAGGACTACTTTGATTTAATTTATGCACAAGGCTCAATCTCTGTTCCAGATAAAAAAGATATAGTGAAAGAAATAAAAAGAATTTTATCTAGTAAGGGTTTATTTTGTGCCGGTGAAATCGTCTCACTCAAAGAACCTGTCCCGGGATTTGTTGCTGATATCTGGGAACGCAGCGGCATAGAGCCAATTACATCTTCGGAAATAAAAAAATACTACGAAGGTAAAGGCTTTGAGGTGCTGAGTGAAAAAGATTTTTCAGATACCTTACATGATTTTTATGATCAGTTAAGAACTACAGTTTCGAAAGTGAGCAAGGATGAAAAAGAGGCAGATAAAAAATATTTTTCACGGATGAAGCATGAATCACATGCTTATCTGAAACTTGGAGGCGATAAATACATTGGTTTTAAATCTTTGATAATGAGGAAATTAAATTGAACAAGGGAGATGTAATTCAGCTAAAAGTTGACAGGTATGCCTTTGAAGGAAAAGGTATTGGTAAAGTGGATCTCGACAATCCCTCCGGAAATTCTGAACCGGATTCCTTCATTGTTTTTGTAAACGGCGCTTACCCCGGCGATCTTATATCCGCAAAAATTAAGAAGCTAAAAAAATCTTATGCAGAAGCAGTTGTTGAAGAAGTCATCTCGCCTTCAGAGCAAAGAGTCCAGCCACGCTGCAAATATTTTGGTACCTGCGGTGGATGCAAGCAGCAGGACCTCGATTACAAACAGCAAACAGCTTACAAGCAGGAACAAGTTCAGGATATTTTCAAACACGATGGCGGATTTACAGATTTTGAAATTGAAAACATTTTACCTTCTGAAAATATTTTTTATTACCGGAATAAAATGGAGTTTTCTTTTTCTGATTTACAATGGCTGACTGCTATCGATGATAAGACTGTTTCAAACAAAGGTTTCTTTCTTGGGCTCCACGTTCCGAATAACTTTGAAAAAATACTGGATATTGAAGAATGTTTCCTCCAATCTGAATTAAGTGCGCACATTCTGAATTTTTCCCGGGAGTTTTTTAAGAAGAGACATGCTTCTATTTACAGCACCAAAACACATTCCGGTTATTTGCGTAATCTGATTATCCGTCAGGCGCAAAAGACTAAAGATGTAATGATAAATCTTGTTACCCTGGAAGAGAACGAACTATTGATGAAAGAATATGCTTCTGCCGTTACAATTAAATTTCCTGAGATAACAACTATCATAAATAACATCAGCAAAAAGAAAGCATCTATTGCGGTTGGTGATTATGAAATAATTTACCACGGCAGTGGTTTCATTCACGATAAAATTGGCAATTACAAATTCAGGATAAGCGCGAACTCTTTTTTCCAGACGAACACAATACAGGCAGAAAAACTTTACAACACAGCTTTGGAGTTTGCTGAATTAAAAGGCGATGAAATTATTTATGATCTCTATTCCGGTGCAGGAACGATTGCAATTTATGTTTCTGAATTTGCAAAAGAAGTTTATGGCTTTGAATCTGTTGAATCCTCAATCTACGATGCAAAAGCAAATCTTGAAATTAATAAAGTAGAAAATGTAACCTTCGTCCAGGCAGATCTTTACAAATCATTTTTAGCTTTCACCAACGTACTTCCAAAACCAGATGTTATAATTCTTGATCCGCCGCGAGGAGGAATGCACAGCGTCACGGTAAAAGATGTGTTGGAGTTAAGTCCTGAAAAAATAGTTTACGTAAGCTGCAATCCTTCAACACAGGTGAGAGATATTAAAATGTTAGTTGAGGGTGGTTACAAACTAATTAAGATAAGACCTGTTGATATGTTTCCGCATACTTACCATATTGAAAATGTGGCTTTGTTGCGGAAATAGAACACGGATTTGACGGATTAAACGGGTTTTAACTGATCCGATCTGTGTAAATCCGTCACATCAGCCTGATCAGTGTTCTATTGATTATTAATTATCACTACAAACTCCCCTTTTAGATTCTCCTTCTCAACGTGACTTAAAATATTGCCAGCATTTCCTCTGTAAAATTTTTCTCTTTCTTTTGTAAGCTCAATTGCTAAGATACTTTTTTATTTTCCCGACAAAATCTTTTCCGCATTTCAAGAACTCCTCGGCTTCCGATTTATCAATTATAAAATCATGATTGTAATCACTTATCTGTCTTCTATCGAAAGCTTTATGAAAATCCTTGCCCATTTCCTTAGAAAATATTTCACTTTTAATAAAATGCTCTCCAAATGCTGATATTGTCATTTTATGTGATGAAAAACTTAAACTCAATGAAAGTAATGCTGCCTGAGCAGCAAAAAACATAGCATAATAAGATCTTGAGACAGAAGATTCAAAGTCTGTCTCACGGATTAAGACTTCTGCTGTAACCAGGTATCTATCAGCTCGCTTTAATAATGAGTCTATTTCATTCAACTAAAACACCCTCCTTTCTTACGTTGAGTAAGAGGGGACTATTTATCATTCTATAATCCTTATTTGTAATGGGAACAATGGAAATAAAGGTATTATACTTAAGATTAATATCGTAAATCTCATCAACTATTTTATCAATCTCCTTACCTGCTGAATCTAATTTATTTAATACTACGAGTAAATCAATATCTGAATTTTCATTGAAATCATTTCGTGCATAAGAGCCATAAAGTATAATCTCGACTAAATTATCCTCATAAAGCTTTTTTAAAGCGTCTTTCACTTCCAATAAAATATTTTGTAGCTGTATCATTTTTTTTAAAATTATTTAATTATTTCACTTCTAAACTAATAAAAAACAAGATTAAAACACCGGTTCAGTTTTTTATTATCAATACAAATAAATTATGAGAAGTCCGGTTGATATGTTTCCGCATACATACCATATTGAGAATGTGGCGTTGTTGATTAAAGATTAAACTAGAAAAGTATTCCAATTGAAATTACTGGTGGCATTAACATCTGAAATCCCGGAATACATTCTGATACCGATATTGAGATGGCAGTGTCTTCAAATTCCCAGATCAGGTATTCAACTCCAAGGAATCCGACTAAAGACGGATAAATTATTGTAGCTATTCCTGCACCTCCTTTAATTAATAAAGCATGGTCGTCAAATTTTATCGGATGACTCAGATAACCATTGAGTGCTAAATATCCGCCACCATCAATAGCTAGATTTAATTGAAAGGACCAGCCAAGCTTGAAAATTTTTGAGATGTTACTTTCAGAATGAAGAGTTGTTGATATTCCACCACTTTCAAAATGTTCATCCCAAATAGGAAAATATCCAACAGAAAATCCCCAAAAAGTTTCATTATCAGAATATCTGACTATAAACGAATCTTCAACTTCGGAATTCTCAGTTAAAATTGAATCAATCGATGCGGCTTGCATTAATGTTGTACTCAACATAAAGAAGATTAGTAGATATGTTTTTACATGCATTTCGATATTAGAAAATTAAATTTTAAAGTTTACGCCCACCTTACCCGAAATAAGTTTGTGAATATCTGCTGCTATTCCCAACATATATCCTACATCAAAAAAAAGAGATGTATCCTTACTTAATAGAAATTCAATTCCAGCACTTCCACACAGTTCCGGAAAAATTGAATAAATATAACCGTCAGCAATTGGTATAAAGAAACCTGCTTCTAATTGTAAATATGCATTAAAGCTACTGTCCCGCGAAGGAAAGATACGTTTTATCTCCACAGTTAACCCCAGCAAAGATGTCCAATTTTCAGGAGAATCTTCATTTGAAATGTAAGGAAGGTATGCAATTGAGCCGCTTAATATCGTTTGGTGAGAAAGAACAAATCCTAAACCAGTTGAAACTCCAACAAGATAATCACCATCCCAATCATCTGAAATTGGAAATAATAATTTGCTTCCTACTGATAATTCTAATTTTTTTTCTTCTTGGGCTACTAGATTTATCGCTGACAATACAATTAAAAGTATAACTATTTCCTTCATCACTTTTCCAGACTAATTCGAAATTTTCTCTGCTAAAATCCAAGCAATGTATTAATCATTCTTTAGAACTAACACAAACTCCCCCTTCAAATTCTCCCTTTCAACGTGACTTAAAATGTTGCCAGTATTTCCTCGATAAAATTTTTCTCTTTCCTTCGTAAGCTCAAATGCAAGTACACAAGGAATATTTGCTCCGAGAATTTTTACAATATCTTCCATTAAAGTTTTTAAGCGGTAAGGAGTGTCCATTAAAACAATAGTTTCTTTTCTCTTTTTCAAATCAAGCAACTGCTTTCTGCGGATATCTTTTTTTGGGGAAAGCCAGCCGTAGTAGTAAAATTTTTCAAAGTCCATTCCGCTGCCAACCAAAGCTGTAAGCAATGAGCTAACACCGGGAACAGGAACAACATCAATTTTATTTTGGATTGCAAGATCAACAAGTAAATGTCCGGGATCAGAAAAAAGAGGAGTTCCGCAATCAGAGATCAATGCTGCGGATTTTCCTTCAAGCAGCATCATCAGAATTTCATCGGAGGCTTCGTTCTCATTGTGCTCATTCAATTCAACTAACTGCTTTTCAATTTTATATTTTGAAAGGAGTCTTCTTGCTTCCTTAAATTCTTCACAGATAATAAAATCAACTTCTTTAAGGACTCTAAGTGCTCTGAGAGTTATGTCCTCGTAATTGCCGATTGGAGTCGAGACTATGAAAAGTGTTTTTTCCATACAATAAAATTACTTAAATCCTGATTATTCGCTTATTCATCGAAGGTAAATTCTCACAACTTTATTAAATTTGTTTATGTTTAATGCAGAATTATTCACAATCACATCAAACATTTCTTTCATAAAGCTTGACTTATCAATCAATTGTTTATCATTATTCATTTCATAATTAGAGATTCAAATGAAAACCATTAAAATATTCACATTAGTTCTCTCACTAGCTTTTTTAATCTTTGCTCAGGAAAACGCTCAAACATTTTTATCCATAACCGATACGGGTGTTGAGGAATTTCATAACCTTTATCCCGAATATGATGGAAGAGGTACAATACTTATCATCCTCGATACAGGAGTTGATATAGGAGTTGAGGGACTTACTAAAACTTCTACAGGTGAAGTAAAATTTATAGATGTTCAGGATTTCACTCACCAGGGAGACGTTCAGCTTTATGAAGCTGATGTTGATAAAGAAGAGAGTAAAACGATCTTTAAAGACGACGACGAAAAGTATTCTGTCATTGCATCCTCATCACTTCAGCATTTACCAAAAGATAATAAATATTACATCGGTGGTTTTGATGAAGCACGATTCTTGAACTCAAGCCCCGGTACCGGCGATCTTAACGGTGACGGAGATATGGAAGATGTTTACTGCATGGTTGTGTTTGAAACAACCGAAGGAACAGAATCTTACTGGGTAGTGTATCTTGATTTAAATGGCAACGGAGATATTTCAGATGATAAGCCATTAAGAAATTACAGAGAAAAACAAGACGCATTTTCATTTGAATATCCGGGTGATCTTCCTCCACTTACAATGGGATTGAATGTTCTTCCTGAAGAAAAGTCGGAAGACCCGGCTTCTGTCGGGATAGTCTCATTTCATTTTGATGATGGTTCACACGGAACTCACGTTGCAGGGATCGCCGGCGGAAGTATGATCGGTGGAATTGATTTTAATGGAATAGCCCCGGGTGCAAAGATGATGAGCATGAAGCTTGGAAACAATTTATATTCAGGCGGTGCAACGGTTACTGAAAGCATGAAAAAAGCATATCTCTATGCAGATAAGATTTCCAAAGAAGCAAAAGTTCCTGTAATAATTAATATGAGCTTTGGTATTGGTTCCGAAATTGAAGGACAAGCCGAGATGGAAACATTCCTCCAAAACCTGACCAAGGAAAACCCTTATTTATACATTTGCCTTGGAAGCGGAAATGAAGGTCCTGGAATTTCCACACCGGGTTTACCATCAGCTTCTTATGCTGTCTTCTCTTCAGGTGCCGTATTGACGCAAGAGGTCGGGAGAGATAATTACAGTGCAACACTAAACAGAGATATTATTCTATACTTTTCGTCACGAGGAGGAGAAGTAAGTAAACCCGACGTTTGTTCACCTGGTGCCTGCACTTCGACAGTACCAAACTGGACAAAATGGGACAGGTTCTGGGGAACAAGTATGGCAGCACCATATTCAGCAGGAGTTATGTCAATTCTGTTAAGCGCTGCAGTTAAAGAATATCCGGGAGTTAAAATTCCTTCGCAGCTTTTATATAAAGTGATTCGCGAAAGTGCAACTCCAATGGAAGGATATAATCATCTTGACCAGGGACACGGTTATATAAATGCAATGAATGCATACAAGCTGCTAAAGAAATATATCGACGATGGTGAAGTAAATAAATTTGAGAGCTATTCAATTTCATCAACTGCACCTAATTTCCCATTCGGTAAAGCACCAAATCTTTACATAAGAAATGGTTCGTTCATTAAAGATGAAGATACATTTACTTATACAATAAAAAGAAGAAACCTTTTAGATACAGATAAGTTTTACAGAGCTTTCAAAATTGAAAGCGACAGCGAATGGCTGATTCCTATTCAGAAAAAAACCTACATCAGAAACGACCAGGCAACTTTTGTTAATGTAAAAGTCGATAAATCAAAAATGCAGCAGCCCGGTCTTTATACAGCAAGAATCACTGCTTACCGCGATGATAATTCGAAGTTCCCGGAATTTGAAATGCTAGCAACCGTTGTAATCCCTTACAAATTTTCCTCTGAAAATAATTACACTCTAAATTGGAATTCAAAAGTTGAGCAGGGATTTGTTCATCGTTATTTTGTTGAAGTACCTGCAGGCCAAACAGGGATGAACATCAGACTTTCTTCGGTTAAAAATAATTATGCCAGAGTTCGTTATAACCTATTCGATCCTGATGGTATCGGTCTGGACGTATCACCTTCAATCCATACTATTGAGAATAAAAATGAAATTGATGCAAACTACTTTGATCTTAAACCGGGTGTTTATGAAGTAATTGTTGAGGGAATCTTTCTTGCAAAAGATACTTCCGCTTATGATCTTACCATTCAATTTTATGGAATTAACCGTTTGGATAATAAACTAGTTGATGTGTCAAACAATAAGATTGAAGTAGTAAACTTTTATAATAATGTTGGGAACTATAATCTCACAGGCAAATTATCGGGATATGAACTCAACCATTCAGTTACTGTTCAGGGTAGTGAGAAATTCAGAATGCCTTTTGTTTTAAGAAAAGGAGAGCAGTCTAAAGAATTTACGCTTGAGCTGAGTAAAGAAGATTATATTAAACTTACCGATATGTCTTTCCTTAATTTATGACTCAGAAGGTATGAATATTAATAACACTGCATTAAGCTATAGAGAGGGAAACATCAGTGTGGATAACTCCTCTGATGCTGACAGTACTGAGTATGTTTTTGAAATTGTTCCGGGCTTTGCACATGAAACAAGTTCCGCTGATATTCATATTAAAGAAGTAACTACTTTTAAAGCTGAATATGGTTTTGATGTGGTTAGCGAAAGAAAATCAAGTGTAACTTTATATCCATCATTACCAAAACAAATAGAAATATATTTCGAGATGCCGAATGAATTCTTCCCCGAGAATTCACAGCCGGTTGGAAAAATTTCTTTTGAATCTTCATCAACAAAAAAAACAGAATATGTACTACCAATTAAATTCAAATTCTAAAAGGAACCACTATGAGTGAACATACATCAGGAGCAATAAAGGGTCTTCCGGATAATGCTTACAAAGAGCTGAAACCCGGCGAAGAATATACTCCGTTAATGCCTGCAAATACAACTCCGCAGGAAATTACTGTTTATTCTGTAACAATGGGTTTGCTGATGGCAGTACTCTTCTCGGCTGCAGCAGCTTATCTTGGATTAAAGATCGGACAGGTGTTTGAGGCTGCAATACCAATTGCAATTATTGCAGTCGGTGTTTCAACATTATTGAAAATAAAAAGTCCTCTTGGACAAAATATAATTATCCAATCCATCGGACAGAACTCCGGATTGATAGTAGCCGGTGCGATCTTCACAATTCCCGCACTGTATATATTAAATCTTGAGGCTCACTTTTATCAAATCTTTTTAGCTTCCGCATTCGGTGGTTTTCTTGGAATTTTATTCCTCGTTCCTTTCAGGAAATATTTTGTTGCTGAAATGCATGGCAAATTTCCTTTTCCTGAAGCAACAGCTACAACTGAAATTCTGGTTGCCGGAGAAAAAGGTGGAAAGCAAGCACTGGTTTTAGTTGTGAGCGGATTAATAGGAGGTGTTTACGATTTCATCATCGCAACATTCGGATGGTGGAGCGAAGTTTTTACAACAAGGGTTTTTGCTTTCGGTGAAACTCTTGCCGATCAATTCAAGCTTGTCTTTCGATTGAATCTTGGTTCTGCAGTTATGGGTCTTGGTTATATAGTAGGTCTAAAGTATGCTGCAATTATAGCTGCCGGATCCTTTGTTTCCTGGTATCTGTTGATTCCGGTTATTTCTTTTATCGGGGCAGGACTTACAGAAACATTCGGGACAGGTGCGACAAAATTAATTTCTGCAATGAGTGCAGAAGAAATTTTCAGTCAATATGTACGGCACGTTGGTATCGGCGGAATTGCAATGGCAGGAATTATAGGAATTATTCGTTCTTCAAGAATTATCCGCGATGCTATCAGTTTAGGTTTTAAAGAAATTTTTGGAAAGAAGCATGCTAACGAAACACAGCTAAGAACTCAACGGGATCTTCCAATGAAAATAATTGTTGTTGGTATAGTTCTAACAGCAATTCTTTTATTAGTTTTCTTTTATATGGGCGTTGTATATAATATCGGCTGGGCGCTTGCCGGATTGCTCATTGTTCTAGTGATCGCATTCCTTTTCACCACTGTTGCAGCTAATGCAATTGCAATTGTTGGAACAAACCCCGTTAGCGGAATGACTTTAATGACGCTGATTCTTTCTTCAATCATTCTTACTTCAGTTGGATTGAAAGGAAGCTCCGGAATGATTGCCGCATTAATAATTGGTGGAGTTGTTTGCACAGCATTATCAATGGCTGGCGGTTTTATCACTGATCTTAAAATTGGCTACTGGCTTGGTTCAACTCCATTAAAGCAGGAAAGATGGAAATTTCTTGGCGTGCTTGTATCAGCATTAACAGTTGGTTTTGTAATTATGATTTTAAATGAAACTTACGGCTTTGTTGGCGACGGAGCTTTAGTTGCACCACAGGCAAATGCGATGGCTGCAGTTATCCAGCCTTTGATGGATCAGCAGCCGGCACCGTGGACACTTTATATTGTCGGAGCTATTCTCGCTTTAGTTCTAACAATGATAAAAGTTCCTGCTCTTGCTTTTGCTCTCGGAATGTATATTCCACTTGAACTCAACACTCCTCTGCTTGTTGGTGGATTGATAGCTCATTTTGTTTCTACAAGAAGCAAAGATGAAAAAATTAATACTGCAAGAAGAGAACGCGGCACTTTGATTGCTTCCGGATTTATTGCTGGCGGAGCTTTAATGGGTGTGATAAGTGCAATTCTAAGATGGCAGGGATTGAATTGGGTTAACTATGAATGGGCAGAATCTCATTCCGCAGAATTAATCGGAATTGTAATGTTTGCATTGCTTTGTGCTTATATGATTTGGGATTCTTTGAGAGGAAAACCGGATACGGAATAAATTGACTTTCGTAGGGACACAATATTTTGTGTCCCTACTGTTTTTACAGAATATTGAAATAAAACAAAACTACAACGATCATTAAAAATGCAAACACACCTATTAATCCATACTGAACAAATTTAATTTCTTTTCCCTGTTTCTTTAAATGAAATAATATGTCATTCTTAGTATTTCCCACTTCAGTTATCATACTTTTTGACCCTGACTTCAATTCCATGCTAAAGGCTTTATTACTGGATTCAATCCGTGTTTCCAAAGATTGAATTTCATTGCTTACTGAAAGTACCTTAGAATCAATTTTATCCAGCCGCGACGGAAAATCAATTTTATCCATCTTATCTATAAGAACAATAGTTCTCTCAGCAAGTTTGTCAAATTCTTCTTTAAGCTTTATGATAGTGTTTATAATCTTGGAAGCAGCTTCAATCGATATCTTAGCAGTTTCGATATATTCAACAGCCGATTTCAGCTTGGTAAGCTCTTCCTCGAGCTTAACTACTTCCTCTTGTAATAAATCTTCCATTTGGTATTTTATAATAGTTATTAAATCGCTGCGTCATTAATTCAATCATTTATAACAATTTTAATACCGTAAAGAATTGAGGAAAATCAACAATAAATTGGATTTTTGAGATAATCCCTGCCAATCAACAGGCAGGTTTTACTAAAAAAGGCAGGAATACTTAATGAGTTTTTGGAAGTATCTAGTTAGCTCGATGGATTTTCGATTTCTTAAGAGTTCGATTCACACTTAATAATTATCACACTCGAACTTTGAAAGCTTAAGATCAAATAAATTAACCCATCAGTTTTTACGTTTGGATAATTTCTTGATTTCCTGTGCTTTGAGATAATTTTTCTTAGAAACTACAGAGCGGCCTAGCTTCTTCTCAAGTTGCTTCCTTGCATCACCGGCAATTTTACCTCCGGCTTTTGCATCAGACTTTAATTTTGGAACTCCCTTCGAATTTTCGGTACGATGTATTTCTGTAGTTGAACGTTCTCCAAGCATTGTAAATATAAGCTCAAAGTCGTCCATATGATCACGGAGATTTTCTTTTTTCAAATTTTTAAGTTTTTTATACTGAACCGGAGTTATTCCAAATGTGGCTTTCGAAATCTCTGCAGTTAAAATTTCATAATCACGATTTTCATTTGCACCACGGTTTTGCCATTCATCTGTGAGCTCCTCACGTATAGCAATTCCCCGCATTCTTTTCTCAATCCAATCATCAGAATATCCCTTAAGCTTGTAAAGCATTCTTGTTCTTTTTGAGGCTAGCTCAGGATTTTCAATTTCCTGAACACGCTCGTATCCTACTTTTGCAAGCCATCGTTTGAATGGTTCTGCTTTTGGAGATGGTATAGATTGGATTAATCTAAAAATTCCCTCGGTGTTTGCACAGTCAGTTGCTCTCTTTTTTCCGTCTGTTGCAACCAACTTCAACTGTCGACAAATTGTCGACAGTTGAAAACCACCCTCTTCTTTTACTCTTATTTTCATCTTAAACCAATAGTCTCTCGGATTTACACTATCAGTCAAGGCTCCAATAACATCAATTACCGAAAACCACCACTCATTTTTGTAAAAGGTTTTTCTGATTTCTTTGCTTTTGAAAATTACGATTTTTGTTTCGTCCATTTAGATCTTCCTTGAATGCTAATAAAGAATTTAGCAACTCCTTAACTTTCACATTTATATTTCCTAATTCAACATCAAACCTGTCGCCTGTTTTTTTAATCTTTTCCTAAACCAGCTTATTTCGGAAAAAGTAAGCACAACGATGATAGCAAAGGAAAAAATCTCAACACACTTCTTCAGCGAATCTTTCTTTTTTTAGTCAGGTTTAACTTTGCTGCAACTGCGGTGATTGACTGTTTGTTCCTTCCTAACTCTGCAGAAATTATTTTCAGCGGAGTATGTCCGTAGTTTTTTTTCAAATATTCTTTTTCTTCATCGCTCCAGGGAGTGGGACGACGGGCACTTACTCCAAGCGGACCAACAATAGTAATAATTGCATTTACCGTTCTGTTTAACTGCCGGGCAATTTCTTTAGTAGGTATCTTTTTATAATTCTGTTTTATAAATGATTTTTCTTCTTCTGTCCAGGGTCGTCCCTTCTCGCGTAATTTTAACCCGGATCTGTTCACCATGTGAGCAACTGCACTATGAGTTAAACCAAGGTCCTTTGCAATTTCACTGTAGTCTTTTATTTTAAAATTCTTAATAAGATAATCATGCTCTTCTTTTGTCCATACGTGATGATGCTGTGGTCTTTTAAGACCAAGTGTTTGGGCCTGCAGAAGGATCGAATATTTTGATCTGTTCAATAATTTTGAGATTTGTTCAAGAGTGTTTTTTCTGTTAGGATATAAATCAGATAGAATATTTTTTTCCTCTTGTGTCCACTCGACCATTCTAGGTTCAGTCAATTTAAGAAAGTGTGCCCTTGCAAGAATTGCAGGCACAGTACGTTTAAGAGTACGCGATAAAGAAACTTTCTTCCTGTCATTATAGTGCCTGCGAAGGTAATTATCTTCCCACGATTCCCAGGTTCGAAGTCCATTGTAACGTATGCCAAGTTTTGAAGCTTTGGCTATTACCGAATCATGATTTTTACTCAATTTTTCTGCAACGTACTTCGGCCCCTTATTTTTATAATATCTTTTTAGAAACCGAATATCATTTTCAGACCATAGAGGAGCTATACGCAGTCCAAGTTTTGCTGCCTTTGTCATTACGGCTGAACGACTGCGATTTACCAGCCCGGCAACATACTTTGAACCTTTTGATGTGTAATGCTCTTTGAGAATATTTAAATCTTCTTCATTCCAATTGTCAGTCATAACTCCCACTTTGATAACTCTAAAAACTCTTACGGATTCTTCAACAATGCTTTTACTTTTTCAACCAGCTCACTCAAATCAACGTCAAATCTCTCGCCTGTTTTTCTTATTTTCATTTCGCATTTGTTATCCTTTAAGTTTCCTTTCACCAATAACTATCTGAATCGGCATACCAAGCAAGTCAGCGTCGTTAAACTTAAATCCTGCGGCAGCATCACGGTCATCAAACAAAACTTCATAGCCAAAGTTTTTCAGATCATTATAAATTTTTTCTGATGTTGAAACAACTGTTTCATTTTTCATATTCAATGCAATGAGATGAATATCAAAAGGTGTTAGCGAATTATTCCAGATTATTCCTTTGTCATCGTGGTTCTGTTCGATGTAGCAAGCCATAATTCTTTCAACACCGATACCGTAACTTCCCATAACAATTGGATGTTCTTCACCTTTTTCATCAAGATAATTTGCGCCCATTGATTCAGAATATTTTGTGCCGAGCTTGAAAATGTGTCCAAGTTCGATTGCAGTAAAGACTTCAAGTTTATTATCACACTTCGGACAACCTTCACCCGAATTAACAATTCTTAAATCAGCATACTCAATTGTTGGTATATCTCGAATTAAATCTATTCCGCCGATGTGATAATCATTTTTATTTGCACCGCTGAAAAGATTGTTTCTGTCTTTCAGTTTTAAGTCAGCAATTATTCTTCCCTTTGGATATCCATCCCTTTGGGAAAACCCGATTGGTCCGATTGAGCCAGCATCAGCTCCAGTAATTTCCGAAAGTTCTTCAGGATGAGCAGATCGAACATTCCCTCCTAAAATTTTTGTAAGCTTTGATTCGTTCACCTCATCATTTCCCTGCATCAAAATCAATACTGCTTTACCATCATTAATATAAACTCTGGATTTAGCACAAACCGATTCATCGATTTTCAGAAACTCACAAAGCTCATCAATACTTTTTACATTCGGAGTTGAAATATCATAGACTGCTTTACTCTCCGTTTCTCTTCCGATAACATCAACTTTGGAAGCAGCAACTTCAACATTTGCAGCATAACCGCAGGATGAACAATAAGCAACTGTGTCTTCTCCCGCTTCTGATTTCACCATAAACTCCTCAGAACCTGTTCCACCCATTGCACCGCTTGAAGCACCAACGACAAAATATTTTAATCCGCATCTATCGAAAATTTTTCTGTAAGCTTTATCATGTAATCCATACGCAACATCTAAGGCTTCGTACGAAATATCAAAAGTGTAAGCATCCTTCATTAAAAATTGTCTGCCTCGAATAACTCCGCTTCTCGGTCTCGGTTCATTCCTGAATTTTGTTTGTATCTGGTACCATATCTGCGGCATATCTTTATAAGATTTAACAACGTTGCGAGCGTGAAAAGTCATTATCTCTTCGTGTGTTGGAGCGAGAACATATTCTCTGTTCTTTATATGAAAAAGAATATCACCGAATGCTTCAACTCTTCCTGTTTCATCCCAGATTTCTTTTGGATTAAGTGCAGGCAGATGAAATTCTTGTCCGCCGATTGCATCCATTTCTTCTCTAATAATTTGAGATACTTTTCGAACAACTCTATAACCCAGAGGAAGGAAAGAATAAATTCCAGCTCCGACCATTCTGATCATACCAGCGCGAAGCATCAGGATGTGACTTGTAACTGTTGCATCGGACGGAACTTCCTTTAAAGTCGGAACAAAATACTTACTTAATTTCATAAAGAGTTTGAAAAATTAAATTGAATGATGAGTAAAATAATCTATGAGCATATAAAAAATGTCCGTAAAAATAGCGAAAGGAAGAGGTTATTCAAAGAAACGATGACTCAGGGAAGCAAATAATAAATATAAATTATGTATCCAACCAGAAGAAATATTCCTTCCAATCTTGAAATCTTAAATCCTGTTTTGCTAAGCGGCAGAAGTATCATTGCAGTAAAAAGCATCACTCCAAAATCAATATAACTTATGCCTGCTGAACTTAATGGAATAACCAACGATGTGATGCCAAGAATTCCAAGAATGTTAAAAATATTTGAACCGACAACATTTCCTATTGCAATGTCAGATTCATTTTTGTACGAAGCAACAATAGCTGTAATTAACTCCGGAAGACTGGTTCCGATAGCTACAATTGTCAATCCGATAATCGCGTCGCTAACACCAATAGTTTTTGCAATGGAAATAGAACTTGTTACAAACAAGTTTGCACCTAAAATCATTAATCCTAATCCCCCCACGATAAAGATTATAGAAGCAGGCACACCAAGCTTGGTTTTCAATCCTTCTTTAAATTCTTTCTCTACCTCAGTATTTTTTTCTTTGCGAGCCATCACAACATTTACAATCGTATAAGTAATTATTCCAGAGACAAAAATTAATCCATCAATGAAACTCAACTCGCCATCAATCAAAAGAATAATTAAGAGGATGCTCAGACCAATCATAATTGGAATTTCTCTTCTGATGACATCTGTGTGAACATCAAGCGGTCTGATTACAGAAGCAATACCGAGTATCAATGCAATGTTTGCGATATTCGATCCTACAACGTTGCCAAGCGATATTGAGCTGTTACCAATTAGTGCAGCTTTCAAGCTTACAACAAGCTCTGGTGTGCTCGTTCCAAATGCAACTACGGTTAGTCCAACTACAAGCGGAGTGATTCCAATTTTTAACGCAAGAGCAGATGAACCGCGAATTAGTCCTTCTGCTCCAATGAAAAGAGCAACTAAGCCTAATATCAGAAATAGTAAAACTTCGAAAGACATATCATTGATTTGATTAATTAAGTTGTTGAATTAAATAAACTTTATCATTTCTTCTAACAAGGTCGGGAGTAATGAAGGTAGCTTCATCTCCTTTTTTTGCTGCTTTAACCGATTTTTCATTTACAAAAATTTTATCCAAAGTTATTTCAAGAAGACCTGTAGTTTCCCCAATGATTAATATTCTGTCTTTCAAATTGATCTTCCCTGATTCAAGGAGAATATGTGTAGCTTTTGGTTTTTTGAAATAATTAAGAACCTTTCCAACATAAACTTTTCGTGTTGTTGCTTTACTTCCTTCAACTCCGGCATAATCTTCTGACGATGGTTTGCCAAAATAAAATCCTGATGAGAAACCACGGTTGTAAACTGTTTCAAGTTCTTTCAAGAATTCTTTTTTCTTTTGAACTGTAAGCTTTTTCTTAAAGTATAGATCGATTGCTTTTCTATAAACTGAAACAGTGGTTGCAACATATTCGGGAGCTCTTTTTCTTCCTTCTATTTTGAATGAATCAATTCCTGCTTCAATCAGCTGATCAATAAATTCAATTGTGCAAAGATCCTTTGGTGACAGAATGTAATCATCACCAACCAGAAGTGATTTGTTCGTTGCAGTGTCATAAACCTCGTATTCTCTTCTGCAAGGCTGAATACATTCACCTCTGTTTGCACTTTGACCAAACAAATGATGACTCATAAAACATCTTCCGCTTACAGCAATACACATTGCACCGTGGACGAAAGCTTCAATTTCCAGATTAGTATTCTTCCTTATTTTTTTTATTTCTTCAAGTGAACATTCACGGGCAAGCACAATTCTTACAGCACCGAGTTTTTTATAAACAGAAGCTGCTAGAGAATTTGAAATTGAGCTTTGTGTGGAAATACAAAAAGGCATTTTATTTTTATTGCAGAGTTCAGCAATAGCTAAATCTGAGCAGATTATTCTGTCAATCTTTGCTCTCTTTGCTGCTTTGATTATCTGTTCTGCATCGGCAAGTTCATCTTCAAAAACAATCGTGTTAAGTGTGAGATATGTTTTTACTTTCTTCGACTTGCAGAATTTAGAAATTTCAGGAAGTTCTTCAATTGAAAAGTTTTTGGCTTTGGCTCGCATATTCAATTTATCAACGCCAAAGTAAACTGCATCTGCACCAGACTTTACTGCTGTGCGAAGCATTGTCCAATCTCCGGCAGGAGCCATTAACTCTGGTTTCAATCTAGTCATTAGTCATCTGTCATTGGTCATTCTATTGAAGCAAATCAATAGAGGACTGTTTGCCAATTGATTTAATGTAGCTGTTTAACTTTTTTCCTATTAATCAATTATCTTAAATAGATCTTTGAACTCCTTTTCTGAAATTAATTTTCGATTTTTAGCTTTTGTTAACCAGGTTTTTGTTTCAAACAAAGAACCTCTGGAATAATAACAAAACTGTTTATTCTCTTTATAAAAATATCTTCCGTATCCTTCGCTCATGTTAGCAGAAACTGATCTACTCGCATTAACATATTGTATTCCCTATAGTATCTTTAGAAAAGAATCCCAGTTGATAACAATATCCAAATCTTGTCACTAAGTTTATAGATAATTGATATATCTCTAAGTCTTCAAATTTTGAAGTAGTCATAAAAACTTAAATTGAAATTAAAAATTAAAATTATCAGCTATCAAATTCCTTCTTCAAATATCCAACTTCCAACTACCTACCCCCTACCTCCAACTTCCTACTCGCTAACTTCTCTTTTCCCAAATCTTCGCAATCTCAACAATAACCTTAACCGCCATTTCCATATCCTGAACTGCAACCCATTCAAGCTGTGAGTGGAAGCTGTGTTCGCCTGCAAAAATGTTTGGTGTTGGCAATCCCATAAAAGATAAGCGTGAACCATCCGTGCCTCCACGAATCGGATGCATTATCGGTTTGATTCCAAGATTCTTCATTGCCTGAACAGCATACTTTGCAACCTGCGGATGCTTTACTAGCACTTCGCGCATATTTCTGTACTGATTGATAACTTTGAATTCATACTTTGAACCAGGGAATTTTGCAACGGCTTTCTTCGCTAGTTTTTCGAGGAGAGCTTCGTACTGTTTCAACTTTGGAGTTTCGAAATCTCTGATAATTATTTTCAGTGTTGTGGTTTCTTCCATACCATTTATAGTTGTGCAGTGAACATAACCCTGTCTTTTTTCAGTAGTTTCGGGAGAAAGTAATTTCTTTGGAAGACTTTCCATAAATGCAGCAGCGATTTTGATCGAATTGATCATCTGATTCTTCGCATAACCGGGATGAATATTTTTTCCGATGAACTTCAACACAACCATATCAGCGCTGAAAGTTTCAGATTCAACCTCGCCACGGCTTGAACCATCAACCGTGTAAGCGTACTTAGCACCAAGTTTTTTCAGATCAATTTTTTCTGTGCCTCTGCCAACTTCTTCATCAGGAGTGAAACAAATTTTTATCGGACCGTGCTTTACTTCCGGATGAGCCAGCAGATAATTTACGGCATCCATAATTTCCGCAACACCAGCTTTGTTATCTGCACCGAGTAGTGTTGATCCATCTGTTGTGATGATATCGAAACCTTTCATATTCTTCAAGTCGGGGTTTTCACTTACCTTAATTACCCTGCCTTCTTTAGGCAGTTTTATATCGCCGCCTTTATATTTTTTATGAATAATTGGTTTTACATTTTTTCCTGTAACTGCAGGTGAAGTATCAACGTGTGCAATGAAAGCAATCGGCGGAACTTTCTTTGTGGTGGTGGCCGGAAGTGTTGCCATAACATAGCCCCACTTATCCATCGCTGCATCTTTCAAGCCCATCTTCTTTAATTCTTTTGCAAGATCGGCTGAAAGTTTCTTTTGTTTTTCTGTACTTGGAAATGAAGTTGACTCTTCATCGGATTGAGTGTCGTATTTCACATAATTTAAAAAACGATCAACACAAGTGAATTTATATTTTGGATCGAACATGATTCCTCCTGATATTTAATTTAATCAAATGATTATCCCGCCTTGCAGGAAAGGTTTATTATTTATCTACTCTTTTAATTTCTACTCTTCTGTTTTTTGCTTTGCCTTCCGGAGTTGCATTATCAGCAACAGGTGATTTACTTCCCATACCTGCAACTTCAAATCTTACCTGCGGAACTCCTCTAGAAACAAAATAATTAAGAACTGATTCAGCACGCATCTTTGACATTTTAATATTTCCTTCTTCTCCACCAACATTATCGGTATGACCTTCTATTCGCCATCTGGATAGAGGATACTTTTTCATCTGTTCCAACATTTTATCCAGCTCAGGAAATGCTGCTGGTTTCAACTGAGCACTGTTAAACTCAAAACTTGTTTCCGAACTCAAAACAAGTTGATTAAGATCAACAACTGGAGGCGGAGGAGCAATTACTATCTCACATCCTTTTTCATCCACCTGAACACCAGGCAAAGTTCCGGGGCATTGATCAAGATAATCAGGAACTCCGTCCAGGTCTTCATCAACAGGACAGCCATATTTATCAACTTCAACTTCATAAGGTGTATCAGGACATAAGTCCTGGTAATCAGGAACACCATCGCCATCGGAATCAATTGGACATCCATAAGTATCAACCTTAATTCCAGGTGGCGTGTTCGGGCAGAGGTCAGTGTAATCAGGAATACCATCGCTATCGGAATCAATCGGGCAGCCATTTTTATCTACAGGTGCACCTTGAGGAGTGTTAGCACATTCATCGAGATAATCCGGGACACCATCATTATCAGAATCAAACGGACAGCCGAATTCATCAACTTTAATTCCAGCCGGAGTATCTGCACACATATCTTTGGAATCAACAACACCATCACCGTCAGAATCAAACTCTGTCAGGAATGAATAAGAAATACCACCCATCACAGTAAAAAACATATCGTTACCAACACCGATTGCTTTATCATCGAGCCAGTCATTTGGTGAAATCTGTGCACCTCCACTAAAATTAACTGAAAGATTTTCCGTTACAGGAAAACGAACACCTAACTCTCCCAGATAATTTACTTCTGAAGTTTTATAAGTTCCCGCTTCATTGTTTGGAAGTTTTACACCGCCTTCTCCTCTGGGATCAAAAGATAAGCTTGCAATTCCGGCAAAGAAATATGGAAAGGCAACATCGTTAATGCTTAAATCAAAAATAACTCCGGCACCTATTGTTGAAATGTTTGTTCTAAATTCCTGAGGATCAAGATTGGGATCACCTCCTGTAAGAAAACCCGCGTTATAGAATGCTCTTACACCAAAACCACTTTTTGTCCAGGCAGGAAAAAAATATTCAATTGAAAGTCTGCCGAGATAATCAACACCGAGACCGCTGTAATCTGTGCTGGCAAGAGTTGTTCCGCCTTCAACAGAAAAAACAACTGTGCCTGAGAATGGATTATATCTTTGTGTCTTTGCAGTTTGTGAGTAATTAGCTGAAGATAGAAGTAAAGCAACAAGTAAAATGGTGAAGGTAAATCTTGTCAAGTTTGTTCCGTTAAAATTTATATAATTGTTACAAATTTAACTGGAAACGAAGAAGTAAAAAAGGTTATTTGATAAGAAAAGGTTAAAATGAGATAAAGGTATAATGGAGAGGGAGAGGGGAGGAGGGGGGGGGGGGGGGGAAGGGATTGAAGGGAGGAGGGAAGGAGGAGGGGAAAAGAAGAAATTAATACCCTCTTCTCAACACCTTCTCCATATCAGATTTTATCATCAGCTTAACGAGGTCTTCAAATTTTGTTTTTGCTTTCCAGCCGAGAACTTTTTTTGCTTTGGTAGGATCGCCAATCAGCAAATCAACTTCTGTTGGGCGGTAATAAACAGGATCAATTGCAACAAGTGTATCGCCTTTTTTCAACTTTGTATGTAAAGTCTTTCAAATAAGATTTTTTGTGGGCTGAGTAGCTGATTAGTCTCTTTGCTTTTTCAAGATCAATGGATTTGATAACACCTTTTTCATTTTCACCTTTACCTTTCCATTCCAATTCAATTCCAAGATTTTTGAATGTCAGCACAGCAAACTCACGAACAGTTTTTGTTTCACCGGTTGCAAGCACAAAATCATCTGCTTCTTTATGCTGGAGAATTCTCCACATACCTTCGCAGTATTCAGGTGCATAACCCCAGTCCCTTTTTGAATTAAGATTTCCAAGAGTCAATTCTTTCTGCAAACCAGCAACTATGCGTGAAGCAGCACGTGTAATTTTTCTGCTTACAAATGTTTCTCCTCTTCTCGGTGATTCGTGATTAAATAAAATTCCGTTTGAAGCAAAGATGTTATAAGCTTCGCGGTAGTTCACAATTATCCAGTAGCCGTAAAGCTTTGCAACTCCGTACGGTGAGCGTGGATAGAAAGGAGTTTTTTCACTCTGCGGAACTTCCTGTGCTTTGCCGTAAAGTTCGCTTGTTGATGCCTGGTAGAATTTTACTTTCTTCAATCCGACTTCACGGATTGCATCCAAAAATCTTAGTGTGCCAAGTGCATCAACCTGTGCTGTGTAATCAGGAATCTGGAATGAAACTTTAACGTGACTTTGTGCAGCAAGATTATAAATTTCATCCGGTTCAATTTTTTCAAGAAGGCGGTTCAGGTTGCTTGTATCAACAAGATCGCCGTAATGAAGAAACATTTTCTTGTTGAGTATTTGAGGATCGTTGTAGAGATGATCAATTCTTCCCGTATTGAAAGAACTGCTTCTTCTGATGATGCCGTGAACTTCGTATCCTTTTTCAAGAAGAATTTCAGTTAAGTAACTTCCATCCTGACCGGTAATGCCGGTTATTAATGCGCGTTTCATAGACAATTAAAAATATTAAATTAAAAATTAAAAATTTCTTTAGAGCTTACTGCAAATAGAACCAAGTATGTTTTTCAATTCTGTTGATTCCATTTTTAATCTATTTGCATCAACCTCATTGCCAAATTTCAAAGCGATACAAATTCTAATCCAAAAATTAGATTCTCTCAATTCTCTTAAAACTATTTTCATTTTATGTGCAAAATCAGCTTTGGAAGATGCGGCCTGAGCTTCTTCATAATTAGCTCCCGAAGAGCTTGAAGCTTTCGCAAGCTGGTATCTGATAACTTGTGCTTCAGGTACTTTTGGTAAACTACTTAAGAATTTAATCACATCAACAGCAAATTTAAAAATTCGTTCGCCTAATCCTTCATCCATTACTAATTTTTTTCATTTTTAATTTTTAATTAAGCGCTTGTTCGATCGAGGTAATAACGGTACGTTCTTTCGATTCCTTCCCGTAATTCGGTTTTATATTTCCATCCAAGCGAGTTTATTCTCGAAACATCAAGTAGCTTTCTCGGAGTTCCATCCGGTTTTGATGAATCGTGATTTATACAATCTTTCCTTTAAATCCAATTATTTCTGCAACAAGCTTTGCAAGTTCCAGTATGGTCAAATCCTTTCCTGTTCCGATATTCAAATGTGTAATTCCTTTTTCATAAAGATCTTCAGCATTTACATTCTCCATTAAAAATAAAATTGCATCGGCTAGATCTTCAACAAATAAAAATTCACGAAGAGGTTTTCCGCTTCCCCAGATTACAACTTCTGATTGATTTTTGTCTTTTGCTTCGTGGAATTTTCTGATGAATGCAGGAAGAACGTGAGAAGTATTCAAATCAAAATTATCATTCGGTCCATACATATTAGTCGGCATAACTGAATAAAAATTGCTGCCGTACTGCCTGTAATAATTTTCACAAAGTTTTATGCCTGCGATCTTTGCAATCGCATACGGTTCATTTGTGAACTCGAGATAATCTGACAGAAGATATTCTTCCTTCAAAGGCTGAGGAGCCAGTTTTGGATAAATGCAGGAGCTACCTAGAAAAATTAGTTTTTCAACTCCAGCTTTGTATGCGTTATGAATGATGTTCGCTTCAATCATCAGGTTATCATAAATAAACTCTGCGCGATAAGTATTGTTTGCAAGAATGCCGCCGACTTTTGCTGCTGCCACAATAACAAGTTCAGGTTTTTCTATCTCAAAGAATTTCTCAACTTCTTCTTGTCTGATTAAGTCAAGACCCGGATAATTTTTAAGAACAAGATTTTGATAACCTCGTTTCTTCAGTTCACCAGTGATTGCAGAGCCAACCATTCCGGTGTGCCCGGCAACATAAATTTTTTTATTCAGATATTTTGATTGATTAGCCATTTGATTTCCAACTACAATCCATAATAAACAGCAAAATAAAATTCCTGATTGCTTTCATCAACAAAACTTAAATCTTCCTGCTGCTTTGAAGTTTTCATATACTGATAATGTGCACGTGCAAAAAGATCGTGAAGAATTTCAAATTTTGCCTGCGCACCCAAGTAAGTATAATTCGTTCTCAAACCAAAAAGAAATGGCGGCTGGGGTAATTCAAATTGTTCGCTTTCCTGAGCACGTTCACCCTGCCGGATATACCTTGCCCAAATTTCAGCTTCCAGACCTCTGATAAATCTGTATTTCAATGAACCATATATCTGATCAGCATTGTTGTTCATCCAATGTCCTAAAACATAAGAATTGCTTTCAAATGTAGTCGTATTAATGTAATGCTGATAAACGTAAGGATATATTTTTGAGTACTCAAGTTTTAGTGTGAGGTTATCAACTGGCAAATCAGTAATTGAACTGCCGAGAGTAAATCCAATCTGCATTTTTTGTTTTTCAGGATCGAACACATTAGTAAGAGTGAATTCATCTATAAATAATGTTCCGTAAAGATGAGTATTCTTGATATGCCCTTTTGAACTTACTGAAGCAAAAAATTGTGCATTACTGCCGGCTGAATTTGCCTGTCTGCTTAAATAATGATCTGCCAAACGGAAAAAGGTTATTGGAATTAAGTAGAGAATTTCAAGCTGGTCAGCATAAACGATTGATTCACCAATTGAGAGATCGAGTCCTCTGGTTGGTTTGATCGTTAATGTATGAGAAGCCAGATATTTTTTCCTGAATGAAAATCTATAATCGCCATTTTCAGTCGGATACAGATTAGTTGTATCTACTACATCTGAAGATAACCAGGCATGAAAGTAATTAAAGCTAAGCCATTCAACAGGATTAACATCTAATCTGATAAGAGGAAAAGAGGGAGCTTTTTGAGACATAACGAGCAAACCATTATCGCCATATCCCCACTCCAAAAATTCTTTTCCGGCAGCCAGACTTCCCCATTTCCAATCTGTTGCAAGCATCATTTTAGCTTCGCTGTATTCCATTTTATCCGGAGAATACTCGTATGTATTCAAATCTGTTCGTGCAACGACTCCTGTTTCAGGAGTGAAGCTTTTTGTTTTATCGAGCGTTGTACCGCTTTCAGTATTATCCCTGAAATCAAAACTGAATCCTAAAACATCATAGATATAACCATAAGAGTAAATTCCATTCCAGAAATGTGTCTGCTTTGCATCTTTAACTGATCCAATTTCAGCGCCAAGAATCAGACTGGCATTCAATTTAAATCCGTCGCCGCCGTAAGAAAACATTCTCCATCTTTCAGCAGGATCGAATCCAAAATAATCGAGGTGTTCGGTTTGTTTATCATTCCCTTCACTAAGCCATCGTTCATGATAAAAATCTTTCAGAAAGAATTTTAGTTCATCTCTTTCAAGCGATGTAAGTTGAGAGGAAAGAGAATCAGCTTCCAGCAATTTTTCACTTATGTAAGTTCTTGGAAGTGGTCTTATCAAATCATCAAATTCAATAATTCCCTTCTGGCTTACTCTGCGAAGGAAATTATATACGTCTTCATACAATGGTTCGTAAACAACTTGTGCATGAATTGTAGATGAAAATAGAAATAACAGCGTATAAAGCGCAGAGCGCAGAGCGTTCCACTTAAAGATTTTTTTCACTCCTTGCTCTAAGCTTTTTGCCCTATACGATATCATTCGATTATCTTTCGATAAATTCTTTGATTTTCTGAACTACATATTCCTGCTGCTCTTTAGTCAACTCAGGATAGATAGGTATAGCAAGAGAAGTATTACTTGCTTTTTCAGATTCAGGAAAATCTCCAACATTATAATTTAGATTTGCGAAACATTCCTGCATATGAAATGGAACCGGGTAATAAATTTCATTTCCAATTTCATTTTCTGTAAGGAACTTTTTCAATTCATCTCTTTTCTGAGCTCTGATTATGAACTGATTATAGATGTGATAGTTTTTAACCGCCGAACTGCCTTTATAAATGGGCTTTGGAAGCAACACACTGTTCTTTTCATCAAATTTAGTTTTACCGGGTTCTTCTGCTAATCCTGCTTTTCTAAAAAGCTCGTAATAGTATTCGGCATTAGCTCGTCTCTTCTCTGACCATTTATCAAGATGAGGAAGTTTTACTCTCAGCACTGCAGCCTGCAAAGCATCAATTCTAAAATTTCCGCCAATAACTTTATGATAATATTTTTGCTCACCGCCATGAACTCTTTTAATACGAAGCATATATGCGAGCTCATCATCGTTAGTTGTAACAAGTCCACCATCACCATAACCACCAAGATTTTTACTTGGGAAGAAAGAGAAGCAGCCAATATCTCCAATAGTTCCAACACATTTTCCATCTTTATATTCAGTACCGATAGCTTGTGCTGCATCTTCAATCACTCTAATATTATTTTCTTTAGCAACTCTCATTATCTTTTCCATAGCTGCACTTTGACCATAAAGATGAACCGGAATTATTGCTTTTGTTTTGGAAGTCACTTTCCTTTTTATTTCATCGACGCTGATATTAAAAGTAACCGGATCTATATCAGCTAATACGGGTTTTGCATTCAATCTTGAAACAACTCCGGCAGTTGCAAAAAATGAATATGTCGGAACGATAACTTCATCACCGGGTCCGATATCAATTGCCATTAATGCCAAAAGAAGCGCATCAGTTCCCGACGAAACTCCAATTGCGTGTTTACAATTCAGGTATTCACAGAATTCCTTTTCCATTTTTTCTACTTCGGGACCGAGGATAAAATATTGTGATTCTGCAACTCGCAGAATAGCGTCATCAAGTTCTTTTTTTAATGATTGATATTGAGGTTTTAAATCGAGCAGCGGGACTTTCATAATTATTCCGAATTTTTAGTGTATAAATTATTGAGAATTAAAAGTAATTACCATTGAAAAAGATCACTCCGGTTGATAAACAAAATCTCTCTCAATGTCTTTGAACTTTGCGGCATTCAAATCTTTTTCTGAAACAGTTGGATGTTCAATCTTCCAATCAATATTTAAATCAGTGTCGTTAAAAAATATGCTTCTTTCGTGGGCTTTGCTGTAATAGTTTGTGCATTTATAAGAAAAGATTGCTTCCTCAGATAAAACAGAAAAGCCGTGAGCAAAACCCGTAGGGATGTAAAGTTGTAATTTATTTTGTGAATTTAAAACTTGTGAGAAATATTTTCCGAAAGTTGGTGAGTCAAACCGGATATCAACTGCAACATCAAGCACTTCTCCTTCCAAAACCTGGCAGAGTTTGCCTTGAGCTTTTTCTCCAACCTGATAATGTAATCCTCTTACCGTGCCTCTTTTTGACTTTGAGATATTATCCTGAACGAAATCATCAGGGATTCCAAATTTTTCATATCGCTGCTTGCTGTAGGATTCAAAAAAAAATCCCCGATCATCATTAAAAACATCCGGCTCAAGAACAAGCAATCCAGCAATTTCTGTTTTAATAACTTTCAATTAACTCTCTGCTAATATTTTTTCAAGATATTCTCTGTAAAGAGATTTTGGAATTTCATTGACCAACTTTTCAAATTGCTTTTTATCAATGAATCCCCTCAAATAAGCAATCTCCTCAACACAAGCTACCTTGAGCCCCTGTCTGTCTTCAATAACTCCAAAGAAGTTTGAAGCAGCCAGTAATGCTTCAGGTGTTCCTGTATCAAGCCAGGCAACTCCTCTTCCAATTTTTTCAACACGAAGTTCACCAAGATCTAAATAAGCTTTGTTGACATCTGTAATTTCCAGTTCACCTCTAGCCGAAGGTTTCAGATTTTTCGATATTTCAATCACACGATTATCATAAACGTATAATCCGGGAACTGCGTAATGAGATTTTGGCTTTGAAGGTTTTTCTTCTATTGAAAGTACTTTTCCTGTTTGATCAAATTCAACAATTCCGTATCTCTCAGGATCATTTACCTGGTAACCAAATATTGTAGCACCTTTTTTAGTTTCAAGGGCTTTGTAGAAAAAATCAAGATTACCATAGAAAATGTTGTCACCAAGTACCAGGCAAGACATATCTGAGCCGATGAATTTTTCTCCGAGAATAAATGCCTGGGCAATTCCTTTTGGTTCTGGTTGAATAACGTAATCGAAATTCATTCCAAGATGTTTTCCATCACCAAAAAGTTTTTGATATAATGGAATTGTTTCTGAGTTAGAAATAATTAATACATCTCTTATTCCACCAAGCATCAGAATTGAAAGTGGATAATAGATTAGCGGCTTGTCGTAAATAAGTGCAAGCTGCTTACTGTAAACTTTTGTTATTGGATAAAGTCTGGAACCGGAACCGCCAGCCAGAATTATTCCTTTAACATTTGCTTTACTCATTAAGATTTTTTGTATTTTGATATAATCATATAGGAACAAATATAAGAAGAAAGTTTTTTGTTTTCTTCAAAATGCTTTCATTTAAGTGAAATTTACAGGATAGTTCCTTTAAGAATAACTATTGCAATTGTAAAGTAGATTATCAGCCCGGTCACATCCACCATGGTTGTAACTAAAGGAGTAGAAGATGTTGCTGGATCGGCACCAAGCTTTTTAAGAATGAAAGGCAACATTGATCCGGATAGAGTACCCCACATAACTATTCCAATAATAGAAAAAAATACTGTGAGCCCGACTAAAATCCAGTACTCACTAAGCGCATCTGAAATATTTGCTATAATACCAACTTCTAAAAAACCAATGGTGCCCAAAATCAAACCTAACACTAAGCCTGATACTATTTCTCTGCGCAAGATTAACCACCAATCGGATAAATTTATTTCTCCAACTGCCATTGCTCTGATCACAAGTGTCGCTGCTTGCGAGCCCGAGTTGCCACCACTTGATATTATGAGAGGTATGAATATTGTCAGTGCTATTGCTTTGCTCAATTTCATCTCCAAAAAATCCCAAAACAAATGCAGTAAATATTTGAGCAATAAAAAGAATCGTAAGCCAGAATGCTCTTTTCTTTATAATAACTCTTAAAGGAATAGTTGAATATGGTTCTTCCAGAGCAGTGACGCCGGCAATCTTTTGAATATCTTCAGTTGCTTCTTCTTCAGCTACATCAAATACGTCATCAACTGTTACTATGCCAATTAAAATTCCATAATTATCTATAACAGGCAGAGCAACTCGATCATATTTTTTGAATAAGTCAACTGCTTTCTCCTGATCATCATGAACGTTTAATGCTGTAAAGTTTTCATCCATCAAATCGCTGATCATTTTATCAAGAGGTGAAAGTATAACTTCTCTTATTCTAATATCATCGATTAATCTTCCTTTGTCGTCAACAACATAAATTACATTTAGCGTCTCACTATCTTCACCGTTCTTTCGAATAAATTCAAGAGTATCACCAACCGACCAATCCTGCTTTACTGCTATGTAATCAGGAGTCATCAATCGTCCAACACTGTTCTCAGGATAACCGAGCAGTGTTTGGGCTACTTTTCTTTCATCAGCAGATAATAATTGAATTAACCTCTTGGCATACGTTCCGGGCAATTCCTCAAGAAGTGCAGTTCTATCGTCCGGAGACATATCATTTAGTATCGAAGCAACTTCTTCATTCCCCATTGCTTTAAGCAGTTCTTCCTGTGTATCAAATTCAAGATGTTCGAAAGTATCCGTTGCCAGATCAGCAGGCAGAACACGGAACACAATTACTTTATCCTGTTCAGGCAGATCAACTATCAGGTCGGCTATGTCGGCGGGTGACCAATCGCTGAGGATTTCCTTTAGTATGCTTAGTTTTCTCTCAGCAATGAGAGATTCTATTTCGGGCATAAGCAATTTGCTGAGCATTGGAAATTCCTCCCGACTGTTATTTATTGATTGCTACATTCTATTAAAAAAATAGATTTGATTCGTGACAAAAATAGCCTGTTAATCAGGCAAAAACAATGCTACTAAATATTCAGCAATTAAAAATTTTGAAATGTTATTACTTAAATTTGTAAGGAAATATTAAGCAAGATATGAATCTGATAGTTGATGAAAATATAGCATTTGCTCAAGAAGCTTTTTCACATTTTGGAAAAGTAATCCTGGTGGATGGAAGAACCTTAACGAATAAAGCTGTTAAAGATGCTGATGTATTAATCATTCGTTCAATCACCAGAGTTGATGAAGAATTATTGAATAAAAGTAAAGTTCGGTTTGTTGGCACTGCTACAATAGGAACAGACCACATCGATCTGGATTATCTTCAAAGCAAAAACATTTCTTTTGCAGATGCAAAAGGCTGCAACGCAGATTCAGTCGCTGAATATGTATTTACGGCCTTATTGAAAGTCGCTTCAGAAAAAAAACTTTCACTTAAAAACAAAACAATTGGAGTTGTTGGTATTGGAAATATTGGAAGCAGAGTGGTACGGTTAGCTGAATCACTTGGTATGAAAGTATTGAAGAATGATCCGCCCCTGGAGCGAAAAGCCATAGGAAAAAATTATGTCAGTCTCGATGAGATATTAAAAGCTGATATAATCACTTTGCATGTCCCTCTATCTTTTGAAGGTGTTGATAAAACATTTCACCTTCTTAATGAGAATAATCTAAAAATGATTGGTGAGAATGCAATAATAATTAATACTTCCCGCGGCGCTGTAATTGACAACACCTCGCTTCTTAATGAAACAATTAGAAAAAACTTCAACCTGATTTTGGATGTCTGGGAGGAAGAACCTTTAGTCAATATCAATCTTCTAGCTAAAACTAAAATCGCAACTCCGCACATCGCCGGATATTCATATGAGGGAAAAGTAAACGGCACAAAAATAATTTATGATGCGTTGTGCAAATTCACGAATACTAAACCTGAATGGTCGCCCGAACTTCCACCTATCAATAGAAAGGACTTACAACTTTCTGCCGGTAAATCAGATGAAGAAAAACTTTATAAACTTTTTTCTTCTATCTATAAGATCGAGGAGGATGATGCGAGGTTAAGAGAAATATCAAATTATAAATTAAATGAGCAGGCAGGTTATTTCGATTTGTTAAGAAAAACTTATCCTGTTAGAAGAGAGTTCAGCAACTTTACAGTTCTGTTATCAGAAAAAGAAAAACATCTAAAAGCAGTTCTTGAAAGCTTCCGCTTCACAGTGAAGATGATTTAATTATTCTTATCCAATTTAAATTCGATTGGAATTTCCATCTGTACTTTCACCTTTTGTCCTTTGATGAGTCCTGGTTTAAAACGATGATAGAGGATTGCAAGTCTTGCTGCTTCATCACAACCATAGCCAATACCTTCAACAACTTGTGCATCAATCACTTCGCCATCTCTGTCAACAAAAGTTAAAACTTTTACAACACCCTCAACCTTTTCTTCTTTTGCTTCTTTAGGATAGCCAATCTTTTTATATAAGGCGTCCATACCGCCGTAAGGTTCGGGTAATATTTCTACCGTTTTATAAAATGCCGGATCATCTTCATAATTTTTTTCTTCTTCGATGGTTGGTGGTACAAAATCATCGCTATTTTGTTTTTTCTTTTTTTGAGTAGCTGGAGGTTTGACTGCAGCAATCTCATCTGCCTTTTTTTCTTCTTCCGTTGGGCCGGAATCAAGCACAATCTTATCAACCACAAGAATTCCTTCTTCATAATAAATATCATCTACATACTTGCCAGTGCTGTCAAATAATGAAGTCGGACCCTCTCTCTTACCATTTTCAATCGAGAACATCTCTTGTAGAACACCATCCTGATTATATCTTCTCACCAACCCTTCAACACGACCGTTAACGTAGGTAAGTTCCTCTTTCGGATTTCCATTTTCCCAATAAAAACTTGCATCGCCGTCACGAACATTATCTCTGAGATGAACAATTGATTCGATCTTTCCATTGTTATGATAGGAAACGAGAGAATCCATTTGTGCGGTTGCTTCGATAGTAAATACTAAAATCGATATAATAATTAATCTAAACATATTCACTTTTTATTTTTTCAGGAAAAAAAGATACAATTTAATCGTGAGTTAAAAGAGGCATTATAACAGCAACAACAAAAACAATAATAGCAATTCCCAGGAAAGTATATCCAACGATGTAATCATATTCAAGGAGACCAACCTCTCCCAGAAGATAATGCCAATCGTGATAGACTTTTTTTCCACCGAGCAATGGTAGCTTTCGTGCCTGAGCATCAGCAGCATAAACACTTATGTTAATAAAATTTTGTCCCAGCCAGAGAAGTCCAAACTGCACGCCTGTTCTGTAATTATTTCTAAAAAAATAAGCTGCAATGATTGAAGGCAAAATGATCTGCATCAAAGTTCCGCCGAGAGTATAAATAAACTTGCCAAATAAACTAAAGAAAAAATGTCCTGCTTCATGGATTACAAGATCAATATTATCCAGCAATCCGAATTCACCGCGATTTATAACCCAGTATGTTGCAAGTGGTAAAATTATTAATGAAGGAATCCATCTTTTAAAAACATCCCAACCCGTACTTGGCTTTGCTTTTTTTAAGCTTAATTCTGACTCTGTATTATTTTCTTGTTCAGTGTGCATTGTTTATATGAAAATCACTCTTTAACTTCGCAACCAAATTTATAATTAAACAAACCTGTATCAAACAAATCAAAGGAGGAAAAAATGTTGAAAATCATTCAACTCTCTATGGCGCTTGTCTTTATTTTATCTCTGAATTCTTTCGGCCAGCAAATAAAAACACCCCGTCCAAGTCCGGATGCAACAGTAATTCAGTTTGTCGGAGTAACCGAAGTAAAAATTGATTATAGTTCTCCCGGTATTAAAGGAAGAAAAGTCTGGGGTGAGCTTGTTCCTTTCGGAGAAATATGGCGCACCGGAGCTAATGAAGCAACTACAATTACTTTCAGTGATGCTGTAAAAATAAATGGAAGCGAGTTGCCAGCAGGAACTTACGGTATACACACAATTCCCGATGAAAACGAATGGGAATTTATTTTCAGTAAGGACACTAAAGTAGATGGCAGTTCAAACTTTGACAAAGAGAAAGAAGTGCTGCGCGTTAAAGCTAAACCCGAAGAGCATCACTTTATGGAAAGAATGACTTTCCTTTTTACTGATGTTACAGATAATTCTGCCTCAGTAAATCTTATGTGGGATAAATTAGAAGTATCTTTCAATATTGAAACTAACACCCAGGAATTATTTCTTTCTAAAGCAAGGGAACAATTAAGCTGGTCGCCAACATTTCAGGCTGCTCAGTATTGTTTAACAAGTAATACAAATCTTGAAGAAGCATTAAAATGGAGTGAGGCTTCTTGTTTAATCAGTGAAGTTTACTGGAACACAAGAGTTAAGGCTCAACTTCAAAATAAGCTCGGTATGAAGAATGAAGCAATTGCTACAATGGAAAAAGCAATTGGACTTGGCAGCAAAATGGAAAGCGCACCGTTTGATTTTGATAATATGAAAGCTATGCTAGCTGAGTGGAAGAAGTAACTTCCTTCAGGTTCCGAAAAAATGATTTTACAGAGAGACATCCGTCAATTGCCGGATGTCATCTCTGTATTTTCGGCAAATAGAATTCCAAACATTAACCATGAAAAACTTTTCTTTTATTTTTACTTTCCCTGCATTCATCTGAACAGCAGTAATCTTGTTCAACCTTACAATCGTGGCAGGAAACTATAATCTTATCACAATCAACATTGTGACAGTTAATGTAGTATGAAGTTAGTTTACCACAGAAATGACAATGAGCAATATGTTTTAATTCTTCCTTCGAATTTGGATTAACAACTCTTCGTTCGTCGAAGACAAACATTCCGCCTTCCCAATACGTATCGGGAAACTGTTTAATGAAGTTGACAATTCCTCCATCGAGCTGGTAAACATCTTTAAATCCTTTTTCAACCATATAAGCTGAAGCTTTCTCACAACGTATTCCACCAGTGCAATAAGTTACAACTGTTTTATTTTTATATTCTTTCAAATCTTCATCAACAACTTTTTTCCAATCACGAAAGTTTCTCATTGGCGGAGTAATAGCATTTTTGAATTTCCCGATTTTACTTTCATACCAGTTCCGTGCATCGACGATTACAAAATCTTTTCCTTCTTCATATAACCGAAGTAATGCCTCAGGAGAAAGTCTTTTTCCGCCGTGCTCAATAGATACATTTTCCAGATCTCCGTGCACAATTTCATTCTTCAATCTGACATGCATTTTCTTAAATGCATGCTCACTTGCATCATCTTCCTTAAACCAGAGATCAATAAATTCAGGATAGCTGGTAAGATGAAATTTATAATCTTCAATATTTTCATTTAAACCAGAAACAGTTCCGTTCACACCTTCACTGGCAAAAAAGACTCGACCTTTGATATCGTTTTGCAAACACCAGTCCAGGTGCTCATTAACAATTAAGACCGGGCTTTTTACTTGTACATACTTGTAAAATAATAAAACTTTATAATCACTCATTTGCTTTTAATTTATTTAGGAGGCGTGAAATATAGAATATGAAAGAGGCTTAAAAAAATCTGATTTAATCTCTTTTCCTGAGGAATGTGATGTTCAGAACTGAGTAAAATGTATTGCTGAAAATTATTTTTAATTCAACACAGAAATATTAATTCTTCAGACGATTATTAGTTGAGTAATGTTTTTACCTCGTTCACAAGATATTTTTTTTGTTCAAAAAGAGGATTTTGAATTTTCTTTTCAAACACAACCGAAAATGCTGTGCCCTTATTCTTTTCACTCTGGACAGTTATTTCACCATTGTTAACTCTTACGTACTCTTTCACTAGCGCTAAACCAAGACCGTTGCCTTCATACTTTCTTGTTTGTCCGGTATCTTCTTGTGAGAAAGGTGCAAATAAGTTTTTAATATACTTTGAGCTTATTCCAATTCCTGTGTCTTCGACTTTAACAATAAGCTTACCCTTTTGATAATTATCAATTGAGATACTGATATGACCTTTGTGCGTATACTTAACAGCATTGCCTAGTAAATTCTGGAATATTTGGTTCACTGTATACCGGTCTGCCGCAACTTCTGAATCCGAACAGCTATTACTGTAGAAAAGTTGTAATCCTTTTTCTTTTGTAACTGAAATAAATTCCTTAGTAAGGTTTTTTAAATCTTCGGCAAGACTAAAGTTTTCAAATTTTGGTTTATAGTTGCCGCTTTGTACAGCAGACATCGAAAGAATCATATCAATTGTTCTTTGAAGTCTTTTACCAGCATTTTCCACAGAATTAAGAATGCTTAATATTTCCTCATCTTTATTATTCAATTCATCTGCAATTAATGGTATCGATGGTAAAATAACATTTAGCGGAGTTCTTATTTCGTGAGACATTTGTGCAAGAAAAGCACTTTTCAACCTATCAGATTCCTTTGCTTTATCTAATGCAAGTAAAATATCACTTTGCGCTTTTTTGATTTCGGTAATATCCAGCACCTGAATTAATGTATTCCGGAGTTCGCCATTATCATCGCTAATTTTGATTGCCTTTAATATTACTGTAATCTTACGTCCATCGCGCTTAATTAAATTACATTCAGTGTCCAGATTTTGATTTTCAAGAATAAGTTGAAATGTAGATTTTACATCAACAGATTTATTTCCACTAAAAATATATTTAATGTGTGCACCAATAATTTCGTGAAAATCATAGCCAATAGTATTACAAAATGCTTTATTAGCTTTAAGAGCCTTACCATCACTTGAAATAATAAACATACCAATTGGAGCATTTTCAAAAAGTAGCTTGAACTGCTCTTCGCTCTTCTTTAAAGAACTTTCCGCTCTTTTTCGCTGATTAATTTCAACATCCAGTTCATATATTTTATCACGGAAAACATCTTTGAGCTTATCGTTTAAGTTATTAACCTCACTTGAGGATTTATCCAGCTCATTAAGTATCTCATAAATTTTTTGAGCAATTATTCCTACTTCATTGTTCTTGAATTTGCTTAATAGAAGTTTTTGTTCTTTTATATCAGATTTATTTAAAGCTGAGATGAGCTTCATAATCGGTCTGAAAGAAATTGAACTCAGGAAAAAAGTAAAAACCATTCCAGCTAATAAAATCGATAAACTAAAAAGTGCTGTTAATAGAGTTTTTCTTTTAAGTTCGCTTGCAATTGTTCCTGCGTGAAACCCCAGGTAAGCCTTACCTTGTTGAATTTTATCCAAACTCACCGGCATTACAACGCGATAAATAGTTTCATCAAAAGAAATGTTGTCATTATCATTGGCAGCTACATAAAGATATTGTTCTGCCGTTTCCAGATTAACAGCATCAACCAACTCACCATAATTGTTTTCGAGCACGAGGTAATTTATTTCGTTTAAAAACATAAGTTGTATCAACTGGGTCTTATCTTCAATTCTATTTGCCCAAAAGAACTGAGGATTCTGCTCAAGAAACTTTGTTATCATCTCAGATTTAAACTTAAATTTATCGAGTACCTCTTCCTCAAACTTCTGACTAAAATAGTAGTAGATCAGTCCAGCAACTATAATGAAGAAGACAGCAAACTGAATAGTAAGACTTAATTGTAGCTTTTGTGGTTTTTGTATCATTTTTTTACTAATGTTCTCCCTGAATTTGTAGACATCATAAGTCAACATCTTTGCCGAAGTTTTGTTCTAAAAATTGAAGAATGGGAGGAAATAAATGTTTTAAAAAGAAAAATTGGGTAAAAGTGAATATTTTTGAGTCAGTTTTACTCGCTGGGCGTCTTAAATGTACTTCTTAATGTAGGAATTTATGTCAAATTTGCGGGCAGCTCCATTCCTGTTCATATAGCGAATTTTCCCGTAAACTGGCCTTTCAGTCCATGCCCTATCGTGGACACCACCAATTGACCAGGCACAGCCAACATAACCATTCGGATCTCTTCCATCTAGCTCATATTTATCATTTAAATAGATGGCAATTCTTAATGCTTCTTCGGGAGATTTGCTCCACTCCAGAATTTTCTTTGCCCAATACATTCTCATATATCCATGCATTTTTCCTGTAATGATTAATTCTTTTTGTGCAGCATTCCAGAGATCCTCGTGAGTGTTGGCTTCTTCAAACTCTTCTAAAGAATAAACGAATTCCCTTTTATCTTTTCTATGCTGATTGAGAGTTTCTTTTGCCCAATTGTGGAATCCATCAAACGAATCATACTTTGGATTGAAGTAACAGAAGTTGTCAGACAACTCTCTACGCACAATTAGTTCTTCAAGAAATGCTTCTGTAGAAGGATTATTCTGATAGAACTGTTGAACTGTTAATGCCACTCGCTGAGCAGAGATTTGTCCAAAGTGCAGGTAGGGTGAAAGATTTGATAAGGCATTTTTGTTCGGATCATTTCTGTCCTCTGCATAACGCTCGAACCTGTTTTCAAGAAAATCCTTCAAAGCATTTGCTGCCGCAGTCTCACCCGGTTTTATCCAATCAACTTCTTTTACTTCACGATTAATTTTTAATGAAGATTCTATTACTTTATTCCAATTAATTCTATCCAGAGTTAGTGAATCTGCTTTTTGCATTTTTTTTAATCTCGGATAATCATCCAAAAACTCCGGCAGCAGTTTATGAATTTTAGGACGAATAGTATACGCTGCAAACTCCAACTTGTTTGATGCAGTGAGACAGGGAACTATGTTATGAGCATCAACTTCATAAAATGGAATTTCAATTTTCTTTGCAACTTCCTTTTTCCAGATTCGTTTTATTCTTAATGGATCAAAATCTGAAACAAGTGCAGATGCTTTATTTTCATCAATGAATTTTGGAATTTCTTTTTTAGGATCGCCTTTTAATAGAAAGAAAGGGATGTTGTATTTGTTCAACTCAGATTCTACTTCCTGAAGACCCTTTAGCATAAATCCATACTGGCGAATTGTTGCTTCCAGAAAATCAGGAACCAGGTTGAAAACAACTGCAAGTGGTTTTTTCTTTTCAATCGCAAGTTTCTGAGCATAGATCATCGCCCAGTTATCGTGAACCCGTTGGTCGCGGCTCATCCAGTAAACAACGGGTCCATTGGAGACTTTTCCATCCTGAAGTATTCTAAGTCTTGCTTCGTTCATTAAAAATTTTAAAGATTTTTATTGACTTTTTCAAAAAAATTTTCAAACTTGATATTAAGATAATCAACTATCTTAAAAACAAACACATATCAAGGAGGGCGCTCTATGAAACAACTCTTCATTTTATTCACCCTGTTACTCTTTATCGGGAACCCTGCATTTGCTCAAGATAATAGCAGGTGACTCCAAAGAGACTTTACTCGAGCAGGCAATGGCTCTGGCTGAAGAACAGTCACCGAGTATAAAACCCAATCCACTTTCATCAATATTGGAGGTTACTCATCCACTGTTCATTGGTGTTGATGATGCAACGGTTCCAGCATATTTCGGCAATCCTGCGACAAACGAATGGCTACAGGCTTTGATTGGTTACCAGTTTTGGGGTGCAGCCTTTGATGTAGCCAACAACAAAGTTTACTTCAATAATGGCGGAACTCTCTACGAATGGCCAGTGGGCGGTACCGTCACTCAGTTAGGAACGATCGTAGATACCCTCGGCGCAACGCAATCAGTAGTTAGTCTTGCATTTTATAATGGTGAACTTTACGCTACAAAGAATATAGCTAACGAAGCTGTTTATAAAATTGACACTTCAACCCTCGTGGCTAGGGTTTATATTGACTACATTGATGCTGACTTAGACTTTGGCGGGTTGGCTATTGACCCAAACACAGGAGATATTTATGGAACCAATGATGACACAACACCATTTGGCTCAGGATTGTTTCGCATTAACACTGATGGAACCTGCAACCTCTTATCGCAGCATACCCTGCTGGTCAAACGGATATTGATGGTTTAGCTGTAAGCAACAACGGAATTGCTTATCTGATTATAGATGAACCTGGTGACATATTTGTTTACGACCTTAATACAAATACATACCTTGCACCGCTTACCAATCCTTGGACAAGTGCTGAAATTTTCTCTGCTGGTACCTGGATTTACGAGACAGGCGGCGGCGGTTATGGTTTGCCTGAAGTACTTTACTATTTATTTGATGAAGCTGGTTCAACAACCACACAAAATTTTGCGGTTCCCGGAAGCGGTTCAGCATTTGCAGATGTTCTTGGCGGTTTGACAATGGGTCCAACAGGTCAATTTGACGATGGATTAATTGGTTCTGGTGGTTCTTCTTCAACCGATTACGTAAACACAGGTTGGATACCTGATCTTGGTACGAGCAACTGGACAATTAGTCTTTATCTGAATAATTTGCCAGCAGGAACTACACTGAATTATCTTTTTGGTGGTACTGTTGCTATTGGCTGGCGCTGTTTCTATTCCGGTGCGGCAGGTCAATACGGTGTTCTAATGAGGCTTACCGGAATAGGTGGATCGGATATAACAGTACCTGGTGTTGGTCCTGGCCCATCGGTGTTAACTTTTGTGTATGATTCATCAGTGCCAACAGTTTATGCTTATATAAATGGTGTTTTGACGGTTACACAACCACAGGCAGGAGCGCTTAATATGACTGGCTCTGATAATTTCAAGGTTGGTGCTTATGGTACTTCAGTAGGAATGCCTGCAGGCTCTATTATGGATGAATTCAGATTTTATAACCGTGCACTCGATGCAGCTGAAGTTGCAGCTACCTGGAATATTACTATTGTACCAGTTGAACTAACATCATTCACTGCTTCCGTAGTTGGTAGTGATGTAAAATTATTATGGGAGACCGCTTCAGAACTTAACAACAGCGGTTTCAGTATCGAAAGAAAATATTCAAACACTGAATTTATGGAAGTAGGTTTTGTTCCCGGCTTTGGAACTACTTCAGAACCAAAGTCATACTCATTCTCTGATCAGAATTTACGCAACGGTGTTTATTCTTACAGACTGAAACAAATTGATTTCGACGGAACATTTACCTATTCCGACGAAGTTGAAGTTGAAGTTATTGCACCAGCATCATTCAGCCTTGATCAGAATTATCCGAATCCGTTTAATCCAAGCACCAGAATTTCATTCTCGCTTGCTGTTGATTCAAAAGTAAGCTTGAAAATATTTGATGTTCTTGGTCAGGAAGTTGCTTCATTGGTTAATCAGGATCTTACTCAGGGTATTCACACTTATGACTTTAATGCATCGGGCATTAACAGCGGTGTTTACTTCTATAAGATTGAAGCTACAGGTGTTAACGGAAACGAATTCGTAGATGTTAAGAAGATGATTTTGGTGAAGTAATAATTTCATCATACTCTTAATTTAAGGGCACGGGCAACTGTGCCCTTTTTATTGCCTTAATTTATCATCCAAACATTAAAAGTAAGCACTGTGGAAAAAAGAAGGTAAAGGGAATATGGGACAAGTAAATATGCAGCCAATGGAGATAAACGCCAGATAAAAAAAATCATAAGAATTAAATTGGCAATCAAAAGCACAGCCATGAAAAAAGCTAAACCTAGCTGTTGATGTGAGAAAAAAAGAATATTCCATCCCACAATTAATATTGCATTAATAACAAATAGACCAATCACTATTTTAAAATTTTTTTCGGATGAGTGCTTATTCCAGATTATTAGAAGAGATATAGAACTTAGTACAAATATTATCGTCCACGCTAAAACCATTAATGAAGCTGAAGGAGTCCAATCGGGAAGATTAATTGTCTGATACCATGCTCTGCCAGTTTCTGCAAAATATGATGCGGCAGATGCGGTAATTATCACAAATAGAGGAATGAAAAAATAATTTGGTTTAACCCTGGACAACAGATTTACCCTGATTTTTTATTATCGGCAATGGAATAAAGAAAGAAAAATGTTCGGAGTCAAACACTCATTTTTTCCCAAAACGCTCTTAGCTTAAAATTTTCTTAAGTGCCTTTTCTGTTTCTTCCACCGGAAGCTGGCAAACACGATTTTCACAAACATAGATCAGGTTTTTTCCGGGTATATATCTGTCCTTCATAATATCCAAAGCACCCTCTTTGTCTCCTCCAAAGAGAATAATATTTGGTAAAAACATTCTGCCAATTTTTTCTTTTTCCTTTTCATAGTTATTACCAACAATACCAAACTCGTAAAATGGATAAGTTAGTATAATGGCAGCGCTCAACCAATATGAATGAAAAGTTGGATTCAGAATAGCATACTGTTTAATTGCTTTTAGCATATTGTTAGCAATTTCTTCGTAAGGTTCCTTATAAAAAAATCGTGAGAGTTTGAATAATCCCAAAGCCAGTGATGAATTTGAAGAAGGGGTAACATTATCAGAAAAATCTATTTTGCGTGCAATTAAAGGTTCATCAATATCTGAAGTGTAAAAGAAAAAATCGGAATCTTTTTCTTTGAAGTGAAGAATAACATAATCCGCTAATTTTTTTGCTGAATAAATCCACTTTTCATCGAACGTAACTTCGTACAAAGAAATAAATGCCTCAATAGTATAGGAGTAATCATCTAAAAAAGCATTGATAGTACTTTTACCATTCTTGTAGTTCCTGTTCAATCTTCCATCTTCTGTCATCATTTTGTTCAGAATGAATTCACCGTTCTTTAAAGCTGCGTCTAGAAAACTTTTCTCACCGAAAGCTGAATACGCATCTACATAACCTCTCAACATCAAAGCATTCCAGGAAGTAAGAATTTTATCATCAAGCCCCGGTCTTATTCTTTTATTTCTTTCATCAAATAATATTTTCTTTGATTCACTGATTAATGCGTCAAATAACTTTTCTTCAATCTGATATTTTTTTAACAAGTCCTCCTTTTTCTGAGTGATGAACAAAATATTATTTCCTTCCCAGTTTCCAATTGAAGTCACAGAATAATAGTCGCAGAAAAGTTCAGAGCTTTCTCCGAGCAGATTATCAACTTCCTCTTTTGTCCAGACATAATATTTTCCTTCCTCCCCTTCCGAGTCAGCATCGAGTGAAGAATAGAATCCACCGGATTCATCAGTCATTTCTCTTTCGATAAATTCTAGAGTTTCATAAACAACTTTTTTATAGAGTTCATTTCCTGTTACTTTGTAAGCATTCGAATAAAGACTAACAAGCTGACCGTTATCATAAAGCATTTTTTCGAAGTGAGGAACTTTCCAGATATCATCAGTTGAGTAACGTGCAAAACCGCCGCCAATGTGATCGTAAATTCCTCCATTTGCCATTTTATCAATAGTGACTGTGATTGCTTCCAACACCTTCGGATCTTTAGTGTGGAAATGATAAGTCATCAGGAATTCATAGATGCTTGGCATAGGAAATTTAGGAGCGCCTTTTGTGCCTCCATTGGTGAAATCAATATATGAAATTATTTTTCTGACCGACTCTTCCAGCTCTTCTTTTATAAACGAAGATGTGTTCTCCCCAATACCCGGCACCTTCATTCCTTTTATAGCTTGTGTCAGCTTGCTTGCTTCCTGATCGAATGTTTCAGGTTCTTTTTGATAAAGGTCTTTGAAGTAAAGTAAAACTTTTGTCCAATCATTTTTCCTGAAGTACGTTCCGGCAAACACAGGTCTGCCATCTGGAAGAGCAATTACATTTAATGGCCAGCCGCCTCTTCCCGTTATAAGATGAGCAGCATCCATATAAATCTGGTCAACATCAGGTCGTTCTTCTCTGTCAACTTTTATCGAAACATAAAAGTCATTCATCACCTGTGCAACTGATGCATCTTCGAAAGATTCGTGTTCCATCACGTGGCACCAATGACAAGCCGCATAACCAATACTGATTATTATTAATTTATTTTCAGTTTTAGCTTTCTCAAGTGCTTCATTTCCCCACGGATACCAATCAACAGGATTGTTAGCGTGCTGTAGAAGGTATGGGCTTGATTCGTCTGCTAATTTATTTTTGAAATTCATACTTTACATCTCATTTATAAAAAACAGGTCTCAGCAGAAATACATAATTCCACCAAGACCTGAATAACTATTAATTGCTTATTAATATTTTACGCTGCATCCATAAGGAGTAGAGCTTTGCATGCTAACTTCTTTACCAGCAAGTAATTCATCTAACGCTGAGGATACATAATTTTTTGAATCTTCGATATCATCAACATCTGTAGTTGCTTTGTCATCTATTCCACCTGCGTAAACAAGCATTCCGCTCCTATCAATTATATACATATGAGGAGTTGTTTTAGCTCCGTACATCTTTCCAACGGTACCATCTTCATCAATCAGATATGCTGTGAACTTTGCTCCGTGACTCTTTGATCGTTTGTTGATTTCTTCAACAGAAAAATTACCCTGTTTACCTTCGTTAGAAGAACAGATAGCCAACCATACTACATCCTTAGCTGTATATTTTTCCTGCAGGCTCTGCATATTTTTTGAATCATAATGCTTTTTAACAAAGGGACAGTCATAATTTATCCATTCAAGGACAACAATTTTGTCTGCAAAATCGCTGAGTGAGTGTTCACTTCCGTTTGAATCTGTCAGTTTGAAATCAGGTGCCGATTCATTCAGCTTTGCCTGCTGTGCGAATACCAGACTGCTGAGGAAGATTATAAATAAGATTACAAATTTTCTGTTCATAATAGAACCTCCTGTAATTAGTTATTAGTGTTTATTTGTTTTTTGATTTCATAAACTTTTTGCGATTGAGCTGTATCGTCAAATTGAAAAACTAAAACTCCGAGTAGTTCTCTCAGCTCTTCAGTTTTGAATTGATCATATTCAACTCTAAGCTCAATCTGATTTTCTTTAGTGCTGAACTTTTGATCAACTGTGTTTTTGAATAAACCATTTTCATAAGGTAGAAAATAAATTGACGCTGGCTCAGGCATTTTATCATTCGATGTTTGAATTATAATTGTAATTAAATCATCACCAGGTATTACTGATAATTCAAAATCGCTGTTTACTTCAGGTAAGCTTTTTCTTGTCCGGGAAAACAAGTTGGAAACCTGTTCCTCTGCTTTAAAATTATTTTGAAAAACGATTTCTTTAGAAACTGTTGCATTAAATGGAATACAAACATCTCTGCAGATCAATGATTTTATCTTGGCTGTCACTGTAATAGAATTCGAAACAAAATTTTCAGGAACATTTAATTCAGCAATCAATAAAATTTGACCATCATAACCATAACTTGCCAAACCTTCATACTCAAAAACTTTAGGTACTGGCCATTTAATTTCAGAAATACTAACACCATCAGGTAATTCAAAATCAATTGAAGTTGGCATTCCGCTATCACCCGGATTTCGCCAGTAAATGTGCCAGTCTTTTTCAAGATCAATTAAAATTCCAATTGGAATCACTCGACTTTTTCCCAATGAAAAAGAATCAACAAGAATTTTGGCATTGGCTGCCGAAGTTTGCTGTGCATTCAGATATATAGTCAACACAGTTAAAAAACAGAGGGTTTTTACAATCACAACTAAATTATTCTTCGAAATTATTGAATGAAATATCTGTTAGATTTTACTTTGAAGATATAACAACTTACCTAATTAAAAAATTCATTAAATGTTATTTCAAAATAATTTCAATCTGAACCGGGCAGTGATCAGAACCCATAACGGAAGAAAGAATCGAAGCAGATTTGATATTGTCCTTTAAATTCTCGCTTATATAAAAATAATCAATGCGCCAGCCAACATTTCTATCACGTGCACGAGTAACCATATCCCACCACGTGTATTGTTCTGGTTCCTGATTGAACAATCTGAATGTGTCTATAAATCCAGCGGCAAGAAATTTATCTATCCATTCTCTTTCCTGGGGAAGGAAACCGGAAGTCTGCGAATTTTCTTTCGGTCTGGCAAGGTCAATTTCTTTGTGAGCAGTATTGACATCACCACAAATAACTATTTTCTTGCCTTCTTTAAGAAGTTTTTTGCAGTGCTTTAAGAATGTTTCATAGAATTCCATTTTGTACTGAAGTCTCTCCACTGAAGCTTTACCATTCGGAAAGTAAATATTGAACAGTGTAAATTCTTCAAACTCGGTTATGATGAATCTACCCTCGCTGTCAAACTTTTTAACTCCAAGTCCGTTCTGAACGCTTAGCGGTTTGAGCTTTGTATAAGTAACAACTCCGCTGTAGCCTTTCTTTTCTGCAGAAGAAAAGTATGCTGAATATCCGTCGACATTTTTTAGCACATCATCAAGCTGATCAGGATGTGCTTTTGTTTCCTGAAGACAGAGTATATCAGGATTTTCATTTTTTAACCAATCAATAAATCCTTTTTTCTGAATCGCACGGATTCCATTAACATTCCAGGAAAGAAGACGAATTTTTTTATGTGGCATTCCTATTTCTCCTTCAATTCAAATTTTATTTTTACACTTCTGGTATAAGGTATTTTACCAGAAGCAATTGGTGTTTCATATCCTAATGATGTGCTTGTATTAAAAGGATTTGGATAACCTGCAGCCTGGCTGCCTTCCTGAATCTCTAACACAGAACCGATTTGCATACCCAAATTTTCTGCAAGATATGCAGCTTTGTTCTTTGCGTTATCAGATGCCTGGATTAAAGTACTTTTATGATGTTCTTCATATTTGGAATCATTCCAGGATGATCTTGTTTTATCATATTCATCTGATTCTGATAATTTTCTAACAAGCTGAGGATATTTGTTTAAATCTCTTAAAATAAAACTAACATTTATGTTTGAAGAAAAGCCAACAAATTTTCTGTATTGTCTATCAATTTCATTTTCATAATATCTTCCCTGCTGAATAGGTGATATCTGGATATCATTGTCGTCTATCCCAATTTGCTTTAAAGTATTAATTAAATCGTTAAGGACAGAATTAGCTTTCTCTGCACTTCCGTCAAGAGAGTTTTCAATTTTGTTTATGGTGACTGTCCAGTTTATCTGGTCTGCAGGATATTCAATGTTCGCAGTTCCTGTTACTTCTATAAATCTGATTTCTTGTGAAAAGATAATAGAACTTGAAAAAAGAATAGCAAGATTAATATTTTCGTATCTGATCCCTGATAACTCCACTATGACATTTTATTACAATGCAATAACATTCTCCAAATCTGAGTAACAAAAAAAGTAACAACCAATCCCATTGCAATTGGAAGAAAGGTTGAGACCAAAGTCCATTTTACACTTTTTGTTTCTTTATAAATTGTATAAATAGTTGTTGAACATGGATTGTGAAGCAAACTAAATATCATCAAATTTATTCCTGTTAATAAAGTCCAACCGCCGGCGTGAAGAATGTTTGCAGTGTCTGCAACAGAATCGAGTTCAAACATTACACCGCTGCCTGCACCAACTCCGGCAAGACCAAGATTTGCTACGGTTAACATCAAAATAGACGGTATAACAATTTCATTTGCAGGGATTGCAATTATGTATGCAAGAAATATCACTCCATTCAAACCTAAAATAAACGCAAATGGATTTACCCAGTTGATGAAAATGTTTGCAAGAGATTCGCCGCTTATAGTTACATTTCCAACAAGCCAGATAACTACGCCGGCAGGTATTGCAAAAACAATTGCACGCCAAAGAACAAAAATTGTTCTGTCAATCAGAGATGTGTAAAGTGTTCGTAAAATTCTCGGCGGTCTGTATGGTGGAAGTTCAAGACTGAAAGCTGATGCTTCTCCTTTCAAAACAGATTTTGATAATCCCCACGAAACCAGAAGACTAAAAACTATTCCAAGTACAGCAATAAAAACAACAGCAGCAGCAGATACTATTCCAGCAAGATAAGCAGGAGCTGCTGCACCAATAAAAATTGTTGCAATAAGAATTTGAGTCGGCCATCTGCCATTACATAATGAAAAATTATTTGTGATAATCGCAAGCAACCTCTCCCGTGGACTATCAATAACTCTCGTTGCAACTATACCTGCAGCGTTACATCCAAAACCCATTGCCATTGTTAATGCCTGCTTGCCATGAGCACCAACTCTTCTGTAAAGATTATCCATATTAAAAGATACACGTGGCAGGTAGCCAAAGTCTTCAAGTAAGGTAAACAGAGGAAAGAATATCATCATCGGCGGAAGCATAACACTTACAACCCAGGCCATTGCAAGGTATGCACCATCTATTAAAACTCCATCTAACCAGAACGGCATACCAATGAATGCGGAAAAACTTTTTAATGCCGGATGAATCGTGTCTAACAAAAAAGAGGCAATTAATGCAGATGGTACATTTGCCCCTTCGATAGTTAGCCAGAATACCACACCTAGGATTAAAAACATAATCGGGAAGCCTGTGTACCGACTTGTTAAAATTTTATCAACGGTTCTTTCCCAACTAACAGTTTCTTTTTCAGCAGGAAGTGTAACAGCACGTTTTGAAATATCAGAAGCATTTAAATAAATAGATTCCATTAACGTGTCGTGAAAATTTTCTCCAACCTCCCACCGCAAATTGTTCGCAGTGGATAAGATTGATTCGCTATTTTGATTTTTGTTATTCATTCAAATTTTGGTTCTAATTCGTGCAACTTGCCTGACGGCAGTCAGGTTCGTGGCTTTTACTATCCAAGTTAAATCAAGCAGTTGATAATTCAATTAATTCTTGTTTTTTAAGATTACCCAAGTCACCATTCCTTATTGATTCAATTATACTTTGATCGCCTTCAAGCAATCTTAAAGCAACCCATTTTGCATTCGGGAGATTTGGAAATTCTTCATTCAGCATTTTACTCAGCTTCTCTACTGCAAAATTTAATTCCCTTGATTTGCTTTTCAATCTATATGGTTTGCAAACAAATTTTCCGGTTGCAACTTCATAAATAGAATTGAGCAACTCATTCATGCCTTTATTGTATCGTGCAACGGCAGGAATAACCGGAACACCCAAATCTTTTGAAAGCATTCTCTCATCAATTTTAATCTGATGTCTTTCAGCTTCATCCATAAGATTCAGACAAAGAACTACTCTATCTGTAATTTCTAAAATTTGCAAAACAAGATTCAGATTTCTCTCAAGCCGTGTTGCATCTACAACTACAACAGTAACATCGGGCTGACCGAAAAGAATAAAATCTCTTGCGACTTCTTCATCGGTACTTGTTGAGAGAAGCGAATAAGTTCCGGGAAGATCAACCAGTTTGTATTTGCTGCCGTTAAATTCAAATCCACCTTCAGCACGTGTGACAGTTTTACCCGGCCAGTTGCCCGTATGCTGTTTAAGTCCGGTTAGATTATTAAATACTGTACTTTTCCCTGTGTTTGGATTTCCTGCGAGAGCAACCACAAAATCAAAACTGCTCATATCAATGCCGAGCCTTTTTAGATTTCCAGCATTGTGAACGGGGCAAGTCTCACAATTATTTGCATTCAGATTCATAATTAATTCATCCTTTCACTTTCTGAAACAAGGTAGATACGGTCTGCAAGTTTTTTCCGCAGAGCAATTGAAGCACCTTTAATCCTGTAAGCAGTCGGATCGCCGAAAGCGCTTTTCATCTCAGCAATAATTTCTGTTCCCGGTACAACTCCTAAATCCATCAATCTTCTTCTCTGCTGTCCTCTCAACGCTTTTGATATTCCAAGAACTTTTCCTTTCTCACCAGTTTTTAATGAAGACAAACTTTTGAATTTTCCTTCCACAGTTTTTTCAAATTTGATTGATGAAACCGTAATATTTTTAGCAAACAGCGGAGCCAATAAACATTCCTCACCATTTGCAGTAAACCTCACTCTTTCTTTTGTGGACTCCAGCATCCTAACCTGCATACCGGGATATAATCCTTCGGCAACAAGCTGTTGATATATTGCATCCGGTTCATCTTCGATGTGAATGATGCTTGCAAACTCTCCAAATTGTAAATCGGTAAGCGGTTTCCCCTTCTTATCCGGAAGTATACCATCACTAGATGGAATAGGATCACCGTGAGGATCAAAAACAGGATTACCAATTTGTGCAGCGAGCGCGTCAGCATCCAGAGAAGTTAACTTGTGTTCAAATTCTTCGGCAGAATGATGCCATTGCAATTCATCCACACCGGTTTCATCTGCAAGATATTTTTCCCATAATCTGTGAAATCTTATTATTCTAAGTGCATATGATCTTCCTTCACTCGAAAGCTGAAGTGTTTCCTGATGCGAGGTTAACAATCCCATTTCCTCAAGCTTTATTATTAGTCCTGCTGCTTCATCCTCGGAGATTGAAAGTTTTCCGGCAACACTATTCAATGTGCAGCTAACTCCACTATATTCACAGTCATATAAATGCTTCAGAGCATCTTCAGTCAAAACTCTTTTGGATATTGTTTTGCTTCGCTTCATCCGGGCAACTAATCCTTTTTCCGGAAAGAATGAAACCACCGCAAGCAGAATTATTCCTGAACCTATTAGTAATGTTATTAATGGATCTGTCATAGTTTCTTATTTAACCTCTGTTACAAAAATGTTTGCAGCGACTTTGCTGCTAATGCTCGTTTCTTTTTTATCAATCTTTACCAATAAGGAATGATCAAATTCCATCGCATCCACAACAATAATTTCTTTATTTAATTCAATTCCAATTTTGGAAATATATTGCAGGAAACTGCTGTCAAAGTCGTGAACACGATTCACTCTAACTTTCCTTCCGGGATCTATTGTGCTAAGCGGAACTCCTGAACTACCTTTAGGCAGTTTACCATTTTTATCTGGAATCGGATCGCCGTGTGGATCATATTCCGGGAAGTCAAGCATTTCTTCCATTTTATTAATTAATTCATCGGAAGATCCATGTTCAAGATTATGTGCTTCATCGTGGACTTTATCCCATGGCAAACCAACAATCTGATGTAAGAACAATTCCCAGATCCTATGTCGTCTTACCATATTTCTCGCATATTCTTCACCACTCTTGGTAAGCCTGGTTCCTTTGTAGCGTTTGTATTCTACAAAACCTTCACTGGAAAGTTTACGAAGCATATCTGTAACTGCTGCACCCGAAATGTTAAGCTTTTCAGCAATCTGATTTGCTTTTATTTCACCATTGCTGTCTGATGATTTGTAGATTACACTTAAATAATTTTCTTTTGATATATTTTTCATAATTAAGTTTACTGTTGGTTCAATGTTAAGCATACTTAAAAATAAAATCAAGGGGGATTAATTATCTTTTGAAACTTATTCTAAAATTCTTCAAAAAAACAAGAATTTTGGGAAATTGATCTCTCTTTTCATTTAATTGAGATTATGGTAATAGCGGGGGTGAAGTCAATAATTAAGAAATGCAGGACAGGAAATCAGCTTTCAATTCCCCTTCTCGAAGTAATTCCTCTCTGATAGTAATGCTTTACTTCTTTCATTTCAGTAACAAGATCAGCTAATTCGATTAGCTCTTCAGGGCAGTATCTTCCTGTCAGAATTAGTTCAACATTCTGTGGTTTTATTTTGATGAACTCAACAAGTTCCTTTGTTTCAATGAGCTTGAAATAAATCGCTACTATGGCTTCATCAAGAATAATTAAATCGTACTCACCACTTAACATTTTTTCTCCGGCAGTCTGCAATCCTTTTTTTGCTTTGGCTAATTCTTCTTCGCCCGGAAGCTCTTTTTTATAAACGAACTCATCACCACCGAATTGTTCAATCGTTATCCATTCAGAAAGTTGTTTTAAACTGTTTAGTTCATTGTAAGGATATTCTTTCATAAACTGAGCGATATAGGTTTTCAAACCAAACCCAGCCGCACGTACAGCCTGCCCGATAGCTGCAGTAGATTTTCCTTTTCCGTTACCGGTGTAAATTTGAACAAAGCCCTGTTTGAGTTTACTCATTACTATTCACCTTGTTGGAAATTCTTTTTGACTCATCACTCTCTCTGCCTGATTTAAGTGTCTTTCATCATGCTTTGGAATTATTATCAGCGGATCTCCCAAATTTAATCTGACGAGAATATTTACAGGCGAACTTAACTTTATTTTTTTCAAGTCAAGATGTTTCATTTTGCCTGCAAGATCAATTAATTTTTCACAGCACTTAATGTATTCATCAATAATATTTTTTTTAAAATTGCTACTTGCCGGGTAAAACACCTTGAAAGTCTTTACCTTTTTCACATTCTTTGGGTCAACTCCTTTTGCTATCATTTTCCCCATAAAACTTTGGGAATAGCGATAATCTTGTTCAGACCCAATTGGGTGCAAGCTTAAGATATGCTCGATCTTATTTAAATATAATTTATTGGAATTTACCAGGTGTGATAAGCACTCTCCGACACTCCAGGAATCAGGAACAGGTTTCCAGTTAAATTGATTTTCTGAGAGATACGAGAAGGACTTAATTGCTCTTTCGATATTCGCTTGAGTTGCGTTAGTACATTCTTGAATTATTTGATGAGAGCTTGACATTATGTAAATAAATTCGTCGGGGAAAAAGTGTTAACCCTTTAATGTGAAGGTTTCCCCTATATCCCAGATTCCAACATTAATGTTGTAATTCTTGCTGGTTTTAGCGAGCCAGTTTAGTGGTTCAAGAATCATTTCACCACTGTCGAATGTTTTCGTATGTATTGGAATAAAATGTTTTGCACCTAAGATGATATTCAGCCATCACAAGGGCCTCTTCAGGAGTGCAGTGATATTTTCTCCACGGTTTGTATGCACCAATAGGCATAATTGCTATATCAACATTTTCATCTCTATGCTTTTTGAATTTATCGGTAAACGTTGTATCACCACCAAATAAAATCTTCTTACCAAATCTTTCCATTATAAAACCATTAAAGCTTCTGCCATCTTCAAAGTTTCCTGTTGATCTCTCTTTTTCTCCGGGGTAGCGCCAGCCAAAATGCTGAACTTCAATTCCTTTAAAATTAATCCCATTCAAACTCACTCTTTCATCCCAATCAACTTCCTGAAGAGATTTCCATTTTAAATCTTCAATTACATCTTTAGTGTTATATGCAACGATACAATCGAGTTCACCGGGGTATTTTTCTGTTAATGCTTTCAGAGTTTTGTAATCCATATGATCCATATGAGCATGCGAAAGCAAAACAATATCAGGTTTGGGAATATCTTCAAGCATCAATGCAGGAAGACTTGCTCTTCGCGGACCAAGAATATATCCCTCAATATAAACTCCAACTGCTTCAAAGAAGACGGGATCGGTTAGAATATATTTTCCGAAGAAATTAATTAAAACCGTGGCGTGACCAATCCAGGCTATATTAATTTCATCATCTTTCCATTTGTCCAAATTCGGTCTTGAAGAAGGTTCAATCATATTGCTGCCGGAAAGTGATTTGTTAAATCCTTTAACCAGCTTAGGCGGCAGGATCAATGATCCTGCTGTGGCGATTGCACTGTTTTTTATAAATTTTCTTCTATCCACTGAAACTTCTATAATATTACTTTGAAAGTATGATGCACAGATTAAATTCTGGTTTCGTCAGTTTACAACAAAAATAATTGATTCTTAGTTCGATAAAATTTAGTTTGCGCTGGTTATTATTTAATAAATAATAGGTTAAAATGATAGACATTCTTATTTCTCTGATTATTGCGGGAATTGCAGGATCAATTGGACGCTCATTATCAGGTTTTAGCCGGGGTGGATGTATAATTTCAATCGTGGTTGGGTTTATTGGCGCAATTATCGGAACCTGGCTCGCACGTGAATTACAACTACCCGATCCTTTTATGATTAGCATTAGAGGAACCAGCTACAACATTTTATGGACTATAATAGGTGCGGTTATTTTTACGGCAGTTCTAAGTTTGATCACACCAGATAAAAAGAAATAGCACTTCTCAAATGGGTAGTCAATTCAAGGGATCAAAAAAAACTACAGAGGCATTAAACAGCTACATAAAATTAATTCGCTCCGCCGAGTCATTGAGCTCAAAGATTAATTTAGAACTAAGTGAATATGGATTAACAGAAAGTCAGTTTGGGGTTTTGGATGCTCTTCTGCATCTTGGACCAATGAAGCATAAAGAGATCGGCAAAAAAATTCTGAAGAGCGGTGGTAACATCACGATGGTTATAAATAATCTTGAGAAACGTGAGTTGGTTCAGAGAAAAAGAGGAGAGAAAGACAAACGTCAATTCATTATTCATCTTACATCAAAAGGAAAAAATAAAATTCTGGAAACGCTTCCTCAAATATCAAAATCAATCAAAAAGTATTTTGAGATACTGAGCAAAGAAGAGAAAAAGGAATTACAGCGTCTCTGTAAAATTGTGGGACTTCAGAAACGTGGATAATTGTCAAGGTTCAATTTCTTGGCTAAATATATAATGACGGACATTATATGGACATTCCCCTACACTAGGATGATCTGTATAAACAAAACCCAATTCTTCCATGAACTTGTCAGATAGTTTCTGATCTGTTCTAATAAGTAACGAAGGATCTATAACTACTTCAAATCCGCGACAATTACTTTCGTGCTGTCTGTACCAGGCTTCTTTCAAAGGAATTCTAAAAGCTAATAGAAATCCAAAGAATCTTTCTGGATTTCTCGCTGGAAGATGATAAAATATTTTTTCACCTTCCTCAATGACAATTCTCCCTACGAACTGATAGTAAATCCCTTCTGGTAATGAATACTTTTCCTCCATCCAATTCTGATACTCAAAGTATTCAGTACTCGTTCTGATATTCTGATCATAGTTTTTTAATGCCAATGAATCCAATGATTGAGCTTCTACAAACTTTGCAGCAATAAGCAAAAAAAGAATAAAAAACTTTTTCATAATAAATTTAATAGTGCCGATATAACCTATTTCATTTCGAATTAATAACACCCTTATATTCCTCAAAAATTCTAGGAAGTATTTCTCCCGCCTTTCCGAAATAAGAATAATTCACCGATGAGGATATTTCCGTTTCTTCAATATTTATTTCAACGATCGTTGCACCACTGGCTTTAGCTGTGTAGACTAATCCAGCCGCAGGATAAACAACAGCAGAAGTTCCAATCACAAAAAATACATCTGCTTTCATTGCTGCAAGTTCGCCTCCACGAAACTGATCCTCGGGAAGATATTCTCCGAACCAGACAACATCAGGACGGATTAAACCTCCGCACTCACATTTGGGAACACCGTCTGAGAAATCCAATTCTTCATTATGAAATTTTTTACAGTTGATGCAAAAATTTCTTTCGATGTTGCCGTGAAGCTCAAATATTTTTTTGCTGCCTGCTCTGCGATGAAGGTTATCGACATTTTGAGTTACAACGGTTACATCCTTGAAGTGGTTTTGCACTTCTGCAATTGTGAGGTGTGCAGCATTTGGTTGGGCTTCGTGAACAATTTTTCTTCTGTAATTATACCACTCCCAGACAAGTGCAGGGTTTCTCATGAACGCATCAAAGTTTGCAAGCTCTTCCGGTTTGAACTTATTCCACAATCCTTCTTTTCCTCTGAAAGTTGCTATTCCACTTTCTGCCGAAATTCCTGCACCAGTAAAAAATACAATCGATTTAGAATCTGATAACTTATCAATCAGACTTCTATCTATCTGAATCACTCAAGTTCTTTTTTTACTTCTTCCAATAATTTCTTTGCTTCCTTCAAATATTCCTCATCATCTTCTAAAACGACTGGGGCTTTTTCAACAAGAAGTAAATTTTCTTTTGCAAGTTCATATTCATCTTCTTCGATATATGCTTTAGCCAGCTCAAGGTGAAACATTCGGAAGTTTGGTTTTAGCTTGATAGCATTTTGAAGTTCTCGTATTGCCACTTCCATATCACCCCATCCTAATCCAAGCGGGAGTCTTAACAGATAAGCTTTTTCGCAAACCTTTGCGTGAGTTCTACCCAATACATAATGAGAAAGTGCCTGAACATAATTTCCACCGTTGTTTAATTGAATTGCTCTTTCACTATCTGACTTAACATCGTCTACTGTTCCGATTGCAGAAAAGACACCCTGAAACAAGGCTATTCTTCCGTTGACAATTGCTCTTCTTAAATAAGTTACAGATTGATCGGGTGCAAGTTGAACTGCACTGTCAGCATATTCAAATGACTTTTTATATTTATTGAACTTTGCATCTTTTTGTTCATCAGTTTCTTCAGGCATTTTATTGGCAATATCCACTATTGCTCTGCTTATTCTCCAGAGTATGTCCCAGTTTGCAGGCGAAAGTTTATCTGCCTTCTGATATGTCTCCAAAGATTTTTGATGATTGAATTCAGTATTGTATTTATCTCCTTCCTCAATAAACTCTTCAACAGTCTGGGCGAAAAGATTACTGATGACAATGACAGAAAAAATAGTCGCAAGAAAAAATGTAGAAATTTTCATATCTCTCCTTTGTTTAATCGAACAAAGATTTTTTTGATTTCTCTTCTTTATTTTCCATTAAGGAAAACTTGTGAAGATCGGTATCAGCTAAATGAATAAACTTTGTCCAGTTAGAATCAGGTTTTAACTCTGCTTCAATTGCACCTTTGTAAGCATTAACTTTCGCACTAAGTTCATCTGCCTGATATAGTGCAATTGCTTCTGCAGTTTTTGGAACTACAGGCGATGCGTGTTCAAGTTTACCCTGATGACTTAAAATTAAGTGTATAAGATTATTTTCCAATTCTACAGGGAAGTCAGCAATTTTTTTTATTTCATCCCGAACTATATTCGATGCTATTACAATATGTCCAATGAGCTTGCCTTTATCTGTATATTCAAATGCTGAGTCGTAAGATAATTCTTCAATCTTACCCATATCGTGAAGCATAGCTCCTGATATCAGAAGATCTCTGTTCAGCTCAGGATGAAATTCACACATCAATTCGCAGATTTTAATTATCTCGAGTGTATGTTCCAGTACGCCATGAATGTAGGCATGGTGCCAGGATTTGCCTGCAGGTGCAAGACAGAATTTCCCGAACCTATCTTCATTAAAAATATTCGGTAAAAGTTTTTTCAGATGCTTTTCAGAAATGCTTTTCAATTTTTGATCAAATTCCTTTTTCATTTCATCAACATTTCGCTTAGACACAGGAAGGAAATCGATAGGCTTTACATTGTCTGATTCTTTAGAAAGTCTTATTGAAGAAACTCTTATCTGCAGCGAGCCCTGATATTCTTCGATTGTTCCTGCAACTTTTACGACGTCACCAACTTTTCCCCTTGCAGCAAGCTCGGCAAATCCCTCCCAGATATTTGCATTTATAGATGCTGTTTTGTCGCCAAGCTCTGTGGAAAGAAAGTCACTTCCGCTCCTTGTGTTGCGTAAATCGATCCTTCTGATCAAAAGAAAATGATCTATCTTGTCATTCTTTGAAAGAGTATTTAATTCGGATTGGTTTATCAAATTGTTTTTTTTCAATAAAATTATAAAATATGTCTCTTCGTCAGATAAACACCTGATCGATCAGTAAATAACTAATTCAATTTTCTCTTTTAGCTGATCTGTAAATATTGGCCTTTGTTTAATCGTTCTAACACCAATTTCCTGATAAGATTTCAATGTGGTCTCAGAATCTGAATCGATGATTGCAATAAACGGAATTAATATATTTTTGTTCTCTTTACGAACCATATTCACAAACTGCAATCCACTCATGAGCGGTAAACTGTGTTCCAAAATTATTAATGACGGTAACTTGGCAGAAATCATTCCAAGAGCTTCAAATGCATTTTCAGCGGTTAGAACAGCAAAGTTTTGATAATGTTTTTTAATATCGGACTCCAGTAAATGCAATTCTTCTTTATCATCAATTACAAGAAGCAAAGTAATTGTGGCAGCAGGAATTGTAAAGTGAAACTCGCTTCCTTTACCTTCAACTGAGTAAAACCAAATCTGTCCGCCATGCTTTTCAACTATCTGTTTCGTAACTGCAAGTCCCAGCCCACTGCCCTTTTCTCCTTTTGTTCCCTCTGTATTAAAAAGCTTTCCGATATTAAAAAGTTTTTCCCTGTTTGCTTCTGAAATACCGACACCATTATCCTTAACTATAAATTCAACAAATTGGTTGTTGTAAATATTTGCACTTACTTCCACCGATTCATCTTCGTTTGAAAATTTGACGGCATTACTCAATAAACTAATGATAGCCTGATTGGCAAGCCTTTCATCTGCTTCAATATACAATGCTTCCGGGATATTTACAGAAATAGTGATATTCTTCCTGACAGTTACACCAGTAAGATATGATATACAATTGTAAACAAGACTTTGTGCATGAATCTTATGCGATTCAATTTTAAGTCGGCCAGTTTGAAGCCGGGACCAATCCAGCATATAATTTATGAGCTGCAGCTGATTATGGGAAGAATCGTAAATGTATTTCAAGTATTCCATTTTATCTTTTTCAGATAACGATGTTTCATTAAGAAGGATTTCTGCAAAGCCAAGAATACTTGTAAATGGTGCTCTTAGGTCGTGGGAGAGTATTGATATAAAATCATCTTTTGATACATTAAGCTGTTCAAGCTCTTCGTTTTTCTTTGCGAGTTTTTCAAGTGCCAGGGTAAAATCGCTGATATCAAGTATTAGCCCGAATCTCTTAATTACTTTTCCATTAAAATCGCGGGTTACTGTTATATTTTCGGAAACTGAAATTACCGCTCCATCCTTTTTAATTATTTTATACTTAAGCTTAAGTATGTTTTCATCAGGTTTTTTATCAAACTCATCTAATCTCCTTTTATAAAATGCTCTGTCCTCTTTTCTTACGAGAGATAGCCATCCGTCTTTAAGTTCTTTAACTTCGGAAGCCAGAAAACCCGTAACTCCGAAAATGCTTTCGGAATACTGGATGTCTGAATTGACAGTCTCTGCTTCCTCCTGCCAGAAACAAATTCCGCTAAAACTGTTTACAGCTTCATCAATACTAAAATTGAGGGGTTCTTTCATTTAACTTTCAATGTTTAAACTCTAGTGAACTATCTTCAGAAAAACACAGGTATAAATTATAAAAAATAATTGCAACTTATAAGAGAAATATCATTCGATTACAGAACTTTAATATGTTTGTAAGCGTTCTTTAAATAAATTTTGAAGATTGGACTGAATTTTATGAAATACTTTTATCTGGCAATTCTAATATTACTATCTACAATATCGGCCAAAGCTCAGGATGCAACAGGTTCTGTGTATGGCAAAGTAATTGACAAGTTTACCAACGAACCATTGATTGGTGCAAACGTAATCATTATTGGAACGGACTTAGGAGCGGCAACAAATGCTCAGGGTGAATTTTCAATAAATAATATTCCGCCAAACACTTATCAGGTTCGCGCTTCAGTAATTGGATATAACAGCGTGACGAAAACTGATGTAAGCGTTATGCCCGGCAGGCCGGCTATAGTTAATTTTGAGTTAACAGTTGCTACTATCGAACTTGAAGGTGTGGTTGTTCAAAGTGATTACTTCCTTAGAAATCCAATTGAAGTTGGCAGCATCAAAAGTTTCAGTAATGAGGAAATAAGAAGAAGTGCCGGTGGATTTGAAGATGTGATTCGAGCAGTTTCGGTTTTACCCGGAGTTGCTCAAGCCGATCCCGGAAGAAATGATTTGATTGTTCGTGGCGGCGGTCCATCGGAAAATTTGTACCTGATTGATGGGATTCCTGTTCAGAATATTAATCACTTCGGAACTCAGGGTGCAACCGGTGGTCCACTTAGTTATGTAAATCTGGATTTTGTAAGTGGAACAACTTTCTCAACCGGCGGTTTTTCTGTTTTGAATGGAGATAAGCTTTCTTCTGTATTAACTATTGATCTTCGCGAGGGAAGAAAAGATAAAATCGGTGGTAAAGGAACAATTTCCGCAACGCAGTTTGGACTCGATCTTGAAGGACCTGTATCGAGCAACTCAACTTTTATAGTTTCTGCAAGAAGAAGCTATCTTGATTTCATCTTTAAAGCTGCTGACTTTTCATTCGTTCCTGAATATTATGATGGTTTTGCCAAGTACGATTGGAAGCTCGATAATAGAAACTCTATTTCGTTTCTTTTGATAGCCGCTTTCGATAACGTAAAATATTTTAATGATACTGAAGATCAGAGGTACGATAACTCAAGAATACTTGGAAGTGATCAGACACAATATGCAACGGGTTTATCTTATCGTCATCTGTTTAACAACGGCTTTCATCAATTTAACTTTGAACAGGAACTATGTTGATTACAATACTCAGCAAAATGATTCGTTGCTAAATCCCATTTTCATCAACAATTCTCTTGAAAAGGAAAATACACTCAAAGCTGATCTGACATACAAGCTAACTAAAATTACAGAGTTAAATGCTGGTGTTTCTGCAAAGCTAATTGATTTTGAGACTGATGTTTTTGTTCCCGAATTTGTTAGCACTTTTGGTGACAGCATTCCAACCACAGATATTAATGCAAATGAGAATTATAACAAACTTGCTGCGTATACAAACTTAAGTTTTCTGTTATTTGATAAACTCAATTTGAATCTCGGAGTTAGAGCTGATTATTTCAGTCCGATAAAAACCAAAACTTTTTTCAGTCCGCGTTTTTCTGCTTCGTACCGGTTAACAGATATAACTTCATTAACATTCAGTACAGGTGTTTATCATCAATCACCATCTTACATCTGGCTGGTCGGCAATGAAATTAATCTTGAACTTAAAAACATACGAGTTAATCAATACGTACTTGGAGTTGATCAATATTTTTCTGCAGATGCTTTGTTCAGAGTTGAAGGATTCCTTAAAGATTATTTTGATTATCCCACGAGCTTGAAAAGAACTTACCTGATAATGGCTAACACGGGTGCAGGATTTTCCGGATCCGATGAAAACTTTGCTTCATTTGGTTTGGATCCTTTAAACTCAGAAGGAACCGGTTTGGCAAAAGGGTTTGAAGTTTCACTTCAGAAAAAACTTTCTGATACACCTTACTATGGAATTCTAAGTTTAACATACAGCGAAGCAAACTTTACTGCATTGGACAAAGTAGAAAGAATCGGCAGTTACGATCAGACGTGGATTTTCAATATAAGCGGCGGTTATAAAATAAATGAAGAATGGGAAGTCGCAACAAAGTTCAGATACTCAACCGGAAAACCATATACACCATATAATTCAGATGGAACACAAAGTGTTGAGCAGATTAACACACTTCGATTTCCAGTAAACAACAGTCTTGACGTGAGAGTTGATAAAAGATGGTTCTTCAGTGGTTGGACTTTGATTACTTATGTTGACATTCAGAATATCTATAATCGAAAAAATATTACCGGTGTCAGGTGGGATCAGCGAACACAAGAACCTGAGTTTAATGAAACGATTGGTATTCTTCCTTCTATTGGAATAAGTGCAATGTTTTAAACCCCAACCGATACTATCCCTCAAAGGGATAGTATGTGTAATCCCTCAAAGAACTAAAAATTTCCGAGTAAAAATTTTCCATCCGGAATTAAGTTGTTGATAAACCTTCTCACCTGATGTACTTTCTAAGTGAAAATTCAGGGAGCTAGCATGTTTACTAAAATTACTTTTCTCGCCTTATTATTTTTTTCAACCATCTCTGCAAAGAGTGGTAGTATATCCGGCAAGGTTACTGATGCAGATACCGGAGAACCATTAATTGGTGCCAATATCCTCATTCTAAATACGAATTGGGGTGCTGCAACCGATATCGATGGCTTCTTCAAAATTAATTTTATCCCATCGGGAAAATATGTACTGAAAGTTTCGTATGTGGGATATGCACCAGAAACGATAAAGGATGTTAATGTAAAAGCTTTCGACAGTTTGTTTATTGAAATCAAACTTAAAACTGATTTTACTTTAGCAGAGATTTGTATTGTCGAATCAAAACCTCTCATTACCAAATCCACAAATACATGTAAAGTTACAAATTCGGAGTCTATTCAAACACTGCATGTTCGTGGTGGTCGCGGTAGTGAAGTACTTTATTGTGTTGATGGAATAAATATCCAAGCTGGAGGTTATACAGCAGAATTTAATCAATGCCTGCAATCCGCACCATGGAACACTGAAGAATACAACACAATAGTTGAGAACGAATTTCTCAACGCATTCAGTAATCCTCTTTCTACTTTTTCAATTGATGTTGATGCTGCATCATACAGTAATGCAAGAAGATTTATACAGGCTGGGCAGCTTCCTCCTAAAGATGCAGTGAGAGTAGAGGAATTTATAAACTACTTTGATTATGATTATCCTCAGCCGAAAGATGAGCATCCTTTTTCGGTATTTACGGAACTCGGATCTTGTCCCTGGAATAAAGAAAATTATCTTCTTCACGTGGGTATTAAAGGGAAAGAATTAGCAGATGAAGAAAGAACGGATTGCAATCTTGTTTTTCTACTGGATGTATCGGGCTCAATGGAGCCGGAAAATAAACTTCCACTGGTAAAAAAAGCATTTAAGTTTCTCGTAAAAAATTTACGGGAGAATGATAAAATCTCTATTGTTGTTTATGCCGGGTCAGCCGGGCTTGTACTGCCAACAACATCAGGCAATCAAAAAAGAAAAATCACTTTTGCCTTAGATAATTTACATGCGGGTGGTTCAACAGCTGGTGGTGCCGGAATTCAGCTTGCTTATAATATCGCGAAAGAAAATTTTATTGAAGGCGGTAACAACAGAATAATTTTAGCAACCGATGGTGATTTTAATGTTGGAGTTTCAAGCACTTCCGAACTTGTTAAAATGATAGAAGAAAAAAGAAATGAAGAAATATATCTTACAATACTTGGTTTTGGTATGGGAAACTATAAAGATGCGAGACTTGAAGAATTGGCAGATAAAGGCAACGGTAACTATTTCTATATAGATAATATTCTCGAAGCAAAGAAAGTATTTGACCATGATTTAATGGGCACTCTCTTCACAATTGCAAAGGATGTAAAAATTCAGATCGAGTTCAATCCTGTTAAAGTTGCTGCTTACCGTTTGATCGGCTATGAAAATAGATTGCTTAAAAAAGAAGATTTTGACGATGACAAAAAAGATGCCGGTGAGCTTGGTGCCGGGCACACGGTAACTGCCTTGTATGAAATAATTCCAATTAAAGAAAAGATATTGTTTGAGGAACGGGAAGATTTGAAATATCAAATAAGCAAGCTCACTGATACAGCAAAAAATTCTGATGAGTTATTAACGCTTAAGCTAAGATATAAACCTCCGAAGGAAGATGAAAGCAAGCTCATTACCTCTGTAGTCAGAGATGCGGTTAACTCAATTGAAACCGCTTCCGAAAATTTTAATTTTTCAGCTGCGGTTGCGGGCTTTGCTATGCTACTGCGTGACAGTGAGTTCAAAGGTCAGTCTGATTTTAAAATGATAGAGGAGCTTGCCGATAAAAATTTGGGCGAAGACAGATATGATTACAGAGATGAATTTATTTCATTAGTAAAACGATCAAAAAAATTAAGTGAAGAACTTTCTTTGCTTGAAGATGAAAAATAAGTTAGCAACTTCAACCGATATTATCCCTTAAAGCGATAGTATCGGTAATATCAAACAACAAACACTTTGGCAATATCAACCAACAGTGATGGCTGGTTAACAAGAGCAGTTGTAAACAATCTGCCAAGCGTTCTTTTTTCATAAGGAATTTTATTGAAGGCATGTGCAATGTTGTTAAACTTTTCATCAGAAAAATTGTAGATGCCTTCTTTTATTCGATTAAAAGTTTCATGTCGTTTTCCCAGTCTGTCCATCCAGGCTTTATCATAAGTTAAAATGTGATCCAGCTTATTTTTCTTTATGGCTTCGGCAGCAATCGTTCCGGCAATTTTTCCACCAATCATTCCTGAGGCAATTCCTCCACCGCTTAAAGGATTCACCTGTCGTGCAGCATCACCAACAAGCATAATTCCCGGAGCTGAAATTTTTTAAGTGTGATTGCACACGGAACGCCACCAGCAATTTTTGTTAACACAGGTGCATTTGGATAATGCTTGTTCATAAAGTCATCAAGAAACGATTGTGCGGATTTTTTCTTACCGACTAATCCACTAACTCCTAAACCTATGTTAGCTTTGTTGTGTCCTTTTGGAAAAACCCAGAAGTATCCGTTTGGTGCAACATCTTTCCCAAAATAAAAATAGAGTGTGTTTTGATCGACAGGAATATTTGCAGCAGTAATTTGAACAGCACTTTCCATATCACGGAAATCAATGTGAGTTTCAAGTCCAGCCCAACGACCAACACGTGATTCAACTCCATCAGCAGCAATTACAACTTTTGCTTTTACTTCTTTTTGTTCGCCGTGATATTCGTATTTAACTCCACTTACTTTACCGTTATCAAAAAGTAAATCATTTACATAAGCACGGGTAAGAATTTCCGCTCCGGCATCCGCAGCAGTTCTTGCAAGTTCATAATCAAAAATTCTTCGTTCAAGTACATAACCTGCTTCTCCAAAATCAAGAATCACTTCTGTTCCATCAGGTGCATTAAAAGAAAATTTACTGATCTTTGCAGCAATCCATTTGTCATCAGAAGGAATAAATTCTTCAACACCAACTTTACTGATTGCTTCACCGCAGCGAACAGGATAACCAACATCTCTGTCTTTTTCCAGCATCAAAACAGAAACACCCTGCTCAGCAGCAAAACGTGCAGCCATACTTCCTGCAGGTCCGGCACCAACTACTATTATGTCATACTCTTTTTGCATTCTATCGTTTTATTTTTTAGAAAACAAAACATTATCTTCTTATCATTGCAAAGTAGGCAAATAGCAATAGGCAGTATGCAATTATTTAAATTTTTCATCTTTTCTTAAATACTTTTCCGGATATTCTATCATATGATTTAATAGCTTCCCAACTTCTTCCGATTTTTTCATAAGACGTGAATAATCAGTTTTACTTATATAACCACACTCAAGAGAAAAATCCAACCAAACTTGTGTTTCAGAATTTTCCATATCAGCATCTGATGATTTGGATACGAAGTAAGCCTGATATTTTCTCTTTCGATATGCTTCTGAGATACAAGTGCATACAGATCTTGATGATCTTCTTATCTGATCAGTCAAAGAATATGTTTCTTCTTTTGGAAATGTTTTTGATATTTCAAAAATCTCCATTGCAAGTTCAAACGCCTTTTTATAAACAGTCAAATCCCGAAAAGATATATTCATTTTTTTATTTTATTTTGAAATTATTGCCTGCTTTATTGATTACTGTTCATTGAGTTTTGCCTATTGATATTTGCATACTGCCTACTGATTATGATCATTTGCCTACTGCTATTTGCCTATTGCCTACTGAACCAAAACACCCTCCTTATTAAACTTAATAACCTCAATCGGACACGACCACACACACTTTGCACAATTAGTACATCGCGGATCGATAATAAAAATTTCTGCTTCTTTCATTTCAATTGCATCTTCAGGACAAACGCCAACACAGCATCCGCAAAAGTCACATTTATCCGGAAGGATTTCGATCATCAGCTTGCCTGTTTTTGCCTGTCGGTAATTCATTTACAAATTTAAAAATGGTTAAAAGATTTTATTTCATTGCGAAGTTAATTAAAGAGTGTTTCTTAACAAATAGTGAGCAGGTTGATCATAAAAAATGATTTTAAGATTTTAAATTATTGTTGATATATATAAGCTTTAGAATATGAAGATCCTGATAAGGTATCTCCTGGTTAAACTTTTCAAATGCCAGCTTTAGTGATTGCACTCCCTCTTCATCAAAATGTTTAAATACTTTGCGGTGATGTTTTTTATCAACAGATAACAAATCAGTTAGTCCGTTCGTTCTTACTTTTCGTCCTTCATTTGAAAATCTTACAAGATGACTGATAATGGTTTGTGTTTTTACATTGAACTCCGCTTCCAGTTCTTTGATCGATTTCCCATCATTATAAGATTCACCTACAATAATGTGCCTGGGTTTGTCAGACAGCGATCTTCTTTTGCTTACTCTTGTTTCTTTTCTTTTATTTCCAATTCCGTTCTTATCAGTATAATTTTTTATTATCGGTATGAACACTTTGCCGTAGCGTTCAAGTTTGTTCATTCCAACGCCGGAAATTCTTAAAAATTCCCCTTCATTTACGGGGAAATCTTTTGCCATTTGTATAAGCGAAGCATCCGAGAAAATAACAAACGGCGGGATGCTGTGTGAATCTGCTATCTGTTTTCTTTTTGCTCTGAGAAGTTCAAACAGATTTTTATCATAACCCTCATCAGTAAGCTTAAGCTTCTTTCGGGAAACTTCAGGTTGTTTAATAAATCCGGATACTTTTTTATTCTTGAAGAGAACATCATTTGCAGATTCATTTAGTTTCAGGCTGCCGAATTCGTTATCTCTTCTGATAAGTTCTTTCCTGATAAACTGATGTGCGAGTATCTGCCATTGTTTTTTATTTAATTCCTTACCAACACCATACACGCTTAAGTTCTGATGACCGTTGCTGAAAATTCTGTCGGATTCAGCACCGCATAAAACATCAATAATATAATTTACACCGAATACTTCACCGGTTCGTTTTACAGCCGATAAGAACTTCTGAGCGTGGATTGTTACATCAACACTTTCTTTTTCATCAATAGTACAATTATCGCACATACCGCAATAGTCATCTGTAAAATTCTCTCCAAAATATTTTATCAATGGTAGTCTGCGGCATACTTCCGTTTCGGCGTATTGCACCATTGCCTGAAGATGAATTTCAGCCGAACGCCTTTCAACCGGATCTTCTTTCTGATCTATGAAATAATTGATCTTTGAAATATCACCATAGCCAAAAAGCAAAAGACAATCAGCACGAACACCATCACGACCCGATCTGCCGATTTCCTGGTAATATGATTCAATGTTTTTAGGAAGATCATAATGAAGCACAAACCGTACATTGGATTTATTTATTCCCATTCCAAATGCAATTGTAGCAATGATGATCTGCACTTCATCCTTAATAAACAGGTCCTGGTTTTTATTCCTTTCGTCATCCGGTAAACCTGCGTGATATGGTTTTGTAGAGAAACCGAGATCGGACAAATCTTCGTGAAGACTTTCCACCTGTTTCCGTGAAAAGCAATAAATAATTCCTGATTGATTCTTATGTTCATTAAGGAAAGCGACTGTTTGATCGAATGGTTTTCTTTTAGGGATAACCTGCAGAAATAAATTCTCACGGTTAAAGCTTGCTATAAATTTTTCATAAGCGGACATATTGAGATTTTTAATAATATCATCCTGAACCCGTGGAGTTGCTGTTGCGGTAAGTCCAATACACACAGCACCGGGAAAACCTTTCCTGAAGCTGCCAAGCTGACGATAATCCTTCCTGAAATCATGTCCCCATTCAGAAATGCAGTGAGCTTCATCAACAGTTATGCAATCGACCTTAACATTCTTAAGTAGATTTACAATCTCATTTTTCTGAAGCGACTCCGGTGCGATGTAAAGCAGCTTTGCTTTTTTGCTCACAACATTTTCATAATTCCGGTTATACTCAACTGTTGAAAGTGAACTGTTTAATAGTGCAGTGTTAACTCCAAGCTGTCTGAGCTGTTCAACCTGATCCTTCATAAGTGAGATCAGTGGAGAGATTACTATTGTTAAACCATCAAAAATTAAAGCGGGAATCTGGTAGCAAAGAGATTTTCCTCCACCTGTCGGCATAACAACAAGCGAATCTTTTTTTGACAGGATATTATTAATTATTTCTTCCTGCAGTGGTCTGAAAGAATCGTATCCGAAAACCTCTTTTAATATTTTTATTGCTTTATTCATCTATATGGTTGTCTGAAACATTTTGAAATATTTCTAAACGAAGTTAAGGAAAGTAAGGATTATATTTTAAGTTGTTGTTGAAGTTATATATGAAATTCAGGATAATATAATTTGATAAGCTTTTTCTATTTTTATTTCTTTTTTTCAATCAAAAAAACCCCCCCCTTCTAACTCCCAACTCTTCCCTTATTCTCTTCTTCTCTCTCTCAAGCTCATTATTTGCTTTCATAAGTTCAATCTGTTTTCTCTCATCATCACTCAGCTCAATTTCTCTGCGATTGGATTGAATATTTTTCTCGATTCTTTCCATAACGAATTTCATCACAGTATCTTTCGCAAATCTCATCATTGTCATTTCTGCAGTTATGCTCGGGAACCTATCTTCCCAACTGCTGCTGACAGAATATTTATCAAATGTAAGTTCTCTGACATAAGTTTCTTTTCTCTCATCTTTTAATACACTAACTAATCCGCTTGTTGTGAAATTATCTTCATTCTCAAACTCATCTTTTACTCTTTCAAATAGTTCACGATTTAAAGTATTAGAAAAATCCTCCGGATGCAGATAGTTAAATATTAACTCTGCAACCGGTCTATCAGCTTCAAATAGTAATTTTATAATTTCCCTTTCAAGATTGTAAAGAACCGGCGAATCACCTACAGCCATTTCGCCTGTTTTTACAGGAATAACTTCCTCCATAGTTTTTCCCATCTTCCATCTTCCATCTTCCGTCTTCCGTCGTTCCGTTTTATTTAGGAGCTGTAATTGTTTATCGAGTTCCGATTCAATCAACTTTTCTCTGAGGTTAAATTTTTGAGCAATGTTTCTTATAAGAAGATTTCTCTTTAACTCATCATTTATCAATGCTACTGGTTTAACTAACTCTCGTATTGCTTCTGCCGCAGTTGAGGGATCTTCAAACTTTCCCTGTGATTCATAATACTTGCTTTCATACTCTAAAAAATTTTCAGCCCTCTTTATAAGTTCCTCAAATTCTTCTTTGCCATATTTATTAACGTAAGAATCAGGGTCTTCTCCTTTTGGAAGCGAAACAATTTTTACTTCCATATCTCTTTTAAGCAGAATCTCAATGCTTCTCATTGAAGCTTTTATTCCCGCAACATCAGCATCAAAAAGAAGAACAACATTTTTTGTATATCTTGATAGAAGCTGAACCTGGTCATCTGTTAATGCTGTTCCTGAAACAGCAACAACATTTTTAATTCCACTCTGATAAAGTGAAATCAAATCCATATAGCCTTCAACAATGATTGCTTTATCAAGTCGGCGAATATCATCCTTTGCAAATGAAAGTCCGTAAAGAATTCTTCCTTTAATGTAGATGAGTGATTCAGGTGAGTTTATATATTTCGCACCTGCATCTTTTGGATCATCGGAAGATCCGGCTTTTGACGGAAGAACTCTTCCAGCAAAGGCAACCACTCTGCCATTCGGTGAGAAGATTGGAAATATTAATCTGCCCGGAAGCTTGTCATATAATTTGCCTTCCGAATTTTTACCAATCAATCCAAGCTGAATACATTTATCAATATTTAAGTTTCTGCTCTTGGCATAGTTGATAAAATTTTCCCATCCTTTTAAAGCATAACCCAATCCAAATGAACGCAGTGTTTGTGTTTTGATATTTCTTTCGTGAAGATATTTTCTGGCAAATTCACCTTCATCGTCGTTTAAAGATTATTTAAAAAATATCTTGCGGCTTCTGTGTTGATATCATAAAGAACTTCCTGCTCTGATTGCTGCTCAGTATATTCTTGTTTGTCGAATTCAATTGTAATTCCCTGCTGCTCTGCAAGTTCCTGAACAGCTTCCACAAAAGATATTTTATGGAACTCCGTTAAGAATTTGAAAACGTTTCCGCCGGTATGACATCCAAAGCAATGGAAGATTTGTTTTTCCTCACTGACCGTAAATGAAGGAGTTTTTTCAGAATGAAACGGACAAAGACCAATAAAGTTTTTTCCTCTTTTTCGTAGCTGAACGTGTTGTGATATTACATCAACAATATCAACTGATTCTCTTATTTCTTCTATTTTTGATTCGGGGATTCTCATACTGTAAATATAAATTTATTTTTAATGACCTGCTCACAGTCAAATAGGTTTGCTATGCGCGGAAAAATTAGCATCTTTCAATCAGCACAGCATATTTCATATATTTGTATGCAATTTTGATTAGAAGAATGATAAAACCAACACAAAATAGTTTCCTGATTTTTCTTCCTAAAAAAGATTTTAACGAGGAAGAATTCACAATCGTCAGGAAAAGATTACTGAAAGCCGGCAAGCAGGTTTTTATCACGTCGGATGACCATTCAGTTTGTTCTGGCAGCAAAGGAATGAAAGTGAAGTCTGATACAAGTTTTTATAATGTGAACACAAATAATTTTACTGCTATTATTTTAATTGGTGGTTCAGGAAGCAAAGCTTATTGGAAAAATGAATCGCTTCACAAGATCATTAAAAAATTCTTTGATGCTAAAAAAGTTATTGCCGCAATTTGCTCATCACCAATAACTCTTGCAAAAGCTGGAATTCTTCAAAATAAAAAAGCTACCTGTTACTCAGAAGATAAAATGGAACTAATTAACGCTGGAATTGATTATCAGGAGAAGAATGTGGTTGTTGATGGAAATATAGTAACAGCAAATGATTCGCGTTCAGCTTTACAATTTGCCGAAGCTGTTCTTCATCTTACAAAATGATATTTAAGAAATATGATCCAAACAATAAAGAAATACTGCAACAGTTTAACCGAATACTCGCGATATAAAACAAGAGAAGTGAAAATTGGAGATGTTCCACTTGGCGGAAATAATCCTATCCGCATTCAGTCGATGACAATAACCGACACGATGAACACAATTGCAACTGTTGAGCAAACAATAAGAATGGTTGAAGCCGGATGTGAATACGTTCGTATAACTGCACCAAGTATGAATGAAGCCCGAAATCTTGAAAACATAAAAAAGGAATTAAGAGCACGCGGTTACAACGTACCTTTAATAGCAGATATTCACTTTACACCAAATGCTGCTGAACTCGCTGCAAGAATTGTTGAGAAAGTTAGAATCAATCCCGGCAATTATGTTGACAAGAAAAAGTTTGAACAGTTCGAATACACCGACCAGGAATACCAGGAAGAACTTGATAGAATCAGAGAGAGATTTACTCCTCTAGTAAAAGTTTGCAAAGAGTACGGCACTGCAATGAGAATCGGAACAAACCATGGTTCATTATCCGATAGAATAATGAATCGCTTTGGTGATACACCACTTGGAATGGTTGAATCTGCTTTAGAGTTTGTAAGAATTTGTGAAGACCTTGATTATTACAGCATTGTTCTTTCAATGAAAGCAAGCAATCCGCAGGTAATGGTTCAGGCTTACAGACTGCTGATTCAAAAGATGGAAGAAGAAGGAATGAATTATCCTATTCATCTTGGAGTAACAGAAGCTGGCGGCGGTGAAGATGGAAGAATAAAATCAGCAGTCGGAATTGGTTCTTTGCTCGAAGATGGAATCGGAGATACTATCAGAGTTTCATTAACTGAAGATCCTGAATATGAAGCCCCGGTTGCGATTTCATTAGCAGATAGATATAAGAGCAGACAAAATCATAAGCCAATAAAACCGATTTCTGAAATTCCAATTGATCCGATTAATTATAAAAGAAGAGAAACATTTGAGGTGTCAGGAATCGGCGGCAGTAATGTTCCGGTAGTAGTTGCAGATTACAGTTCAAGAAAAATTTCAACTCAAAAAGATCTTACGGACATTGGCTACAGATATGATGAACCCTCCGATAAATGGTTTTTAGCCGATGCTGCTGCAGATATCATTTATCTGGGTAAGCAAGATATCTCCTTCACGTTGCCGGAAAATCTTAAACTCATAATCGACTATGATCAATGGAAGAATCTTGATTCTAAAAAACTAAGATTTCCTCTCTTTTATAAAGATGAATATTTAAGAAGTAAAAATTTTTCCGATCAACTAAATTTTCTTGAATTCAAATTAAGTGAATTCGATGAAGAGCTTTCAAACAAAATAAAATCTGATAATAGATTAGTCCTTATTATAGAAACAGACAACGAACACGGAATGGCCGAACAGCGAAGGCTTTTCTTTGAGTTGATCAGTCGAGAAATTAAAAACCCTGTCATCATAAAAAGAGATTACCAAAAGCTTTCGCTTGATGAAGTTCGTCTTTATTCCTCAACCGATTTTGGGGCACTACTTATCGATGGGTTTGGAGATGGTGTCTGGCTTACAACCGAAACAGAAAAATCAGATTCTGAAAAAACCAGTAAACTGACATTTGTAAAAGAAACAAAAGAAAAATTTATCAACCGAACACTCTTCGGTATCTTACAGGCAACACGAACAAGAATATCAAAAACAGAATACATTGCTTGTCCATCCTGCGGAAGAACTCTTTTCGATCTTCAGGAAACAACAGAGATGATTAGAAAACGCACTGAACATCTCAAGGGAGTAAAGATTGCAATAATGGGTTGCATAGTGAATGGTCCCGGTGAAATGGCTGATGCTGACTACGGATACGTTGGCAGTGGTGTTGATAAGATAACCTTGTATAAAGGAAAAGATATTGTTAAGAGAAGTGTTCCATCTTCCCAGGCAGTTGATGAACTGATTGACTTAATCAGAGAGGACGGAAATTGGTTAGATCCTTCCGAAAATAGCATTTACTAGACTTTTAAGAGGTTGTTACTTAGAACTTTTTCCGTTATATTTTGACACTTAAAATGAGACCAAAAAGAAAGAAAATCTTAAAATACCTTGCCATTGCTGAAATAAGGGATTACAAAATCCCGGGGTAGATAAAAAATTAGGAAAATGCACTTCAAAAAGAGAAGTGCATTTTTTTTTGAAATGACTGGAAAAGAGATAATTAAATATCTGGAGGAATGGGCACCAAAAGGAATTGCCTGGGACAAAGATAATGTTGGACTACAGGTTGGTGACCCGGAAATTAAAATTAAAAATGTATTACTTAGTCTTGATCTGAAAGAAGAAGTAATTGAAAGCGCGATAAAAGAAAACTGTAATTTGATCATCACTCACCATCCACTTTTATACTACCCCTTAAAAAATCTTGACTTCTCAAAAAGTTCCAGAGCAAAGATGATCGAGAAGCTGATTAAAAATAATATTACCCTCTACTCTGCACATACAAATCTTGATTTTACAAAACACGGCGTTAGTTATCAGCTTGCTAAAAGATTATCACTCAAGAAAATAAGATTTTTAAAAAACCTTTCTGAGAACCAGATTAAGCTTGCAGTGTTTGTTCCTGAATCACACGTTAACAAAGTTGCTGAAGCAATTCATCAATCTGGTGGCGGATTAATTGGTGAATACTCACATTGCAGCTTCAGAACCTCAGGAACCGGAACATTTAAAGGATCAAATGAAAGTAATCCTGCAATTGGAAAAAAAGGTGTTGTTGAATTTGTGGAAGAAGTAAAGCTTGAAGTTCTTGTTGATAAATGGAAGCTGAATCAAGTGCTCGATGCAGTGAAAAAAGCCCATCCTTATGAGGAGGTTGCATACGATATTTATTCATTAAAGAATGAAAATGCCAATTATGGAATTGGTGCCATCGGTGAACTTTCTGATTCAATGGATACAAATGAGTTTCTTGGTTTCGTTTCGTCCAAATTAAAAACTTCAACATTGCGGTATACAAATAGTAAAAAGAAAAAAATAAAAACCGTAGCCGTTTGCGGCGGATCGTGCGGTGAGCTTGTTGATGAAGCCATCAAACAAAATGCTGATGCATTTGTGACTGCCGATTTAAAATATCACACATTCCAGGATGCTGAGGGTAAAATATTATTAATTGATGCCGGACATTATGAAACAGAAGCACCAATCCTTGATGAAATTAAGAAACGTCTGGAATCATTTCTAAATGAAAATAAAAAAATTAAAGTATTAAAGTTTAAGGGTTCTACTAACCCGATAGTTTTTTATAACAAATCAGGAGCTAATTAAAATTGTATAACAGATTAAAAATTCTTTATCAGCTGCAAAAAATTGATGACCAACTAGACGAACTCGAGGAACTGAGAGGCGACCTGCCAAATATGGTAAGAGAGCTTGAAGAAAAAATCAAAAGTTTCATCGGAGACGTTGAGGCTAAAGAAAAAGAGCAAAAAGATTCTTTGAAGAAAAGAGACGAAAACGAAGATGAAATTGAAAAGCTCAAAGAAAATCAGAAAAAATTTAAAGCACAGCTTTACCAGGTAAGAAACAACAAAGAGTACGATGCTCTTACCAAGGAAATAGATCACACCGAGGGACAGGTAAACAAGCTTGAAGCAGAGAATAATTCGCTTGCAGACCGAAGCAAAATACTCACTCAGGAAATTGAGGAAATAAATCCCAATCTCGATGAGCTCAAAAAAGAACTCAAAGAAAAAGAGGCTGATTTAAAAGAAATCATTAAGGCAAACGAACGAGAAGAGTCAAAGCTAACAGAAGAAAGAAAAAAGTTTGAGAGTGAAGTAAAGAAAAACGATCTTTCAGCTTATATGAGAATAAGAAAGGCTAAAAAAGGTCTGGCTGTGGCTACTATTAAAAGGTCAGCTTGTTCTGGATGTCATAACATAGTGCCTTCACAAAGACAGCTCGAGATCAGAAGGAATAACCGTCTTTTCTTCTGCGAATATTGCGGAAGAATTCTGGTTTCTTCTGAAATTGCCGAAGATGCAAATAAATAGGAAACCTTAATCATCGGGTTACTAATGATTTCCGGTAATCAATTTTGTATATTTGTCTCAGTTAATTAATAATAAGGGTTCGGTAATAATTTCGGATTCTTTAATTGTCTAAAAAAGTTTTGAAGAAAAATAAAATAGTTCAGTCCGGGCAATCGCTCACTATAATTAATTACGGTGGGAGGAAAGTCCGAGCTTCATAGAACAGGGTGCCGGGTAACGCCCGGGGGTTATAAAAGAAATTTTATGACCACTGACAGTGCCACAGAAAATAAACTTCTCCGTGAGATTATCATTTCACGATTGAATGAGATTTTGTAAAAGTTTATCTCACGGGGTAAAGGTGAAAAGGCGGGGTAAGAGCCCACCGCTCCGTTGGTAACAACGGAGGCACGGCAAACCACACCCGAAGCAAGGTCAAATAGGGAAACCGTTCCTTATTCATTTAAGGATCAGAGTTGTTCGCTTTGGAGGTTTCCGGGTAGATCGCTAGATTCTATCAGTAATGGTAGAACCAGATAAATGATTGCCGTCCGGCAACCGCCGGATACAGAACTCGGCTTACAGGTCTGAACTTTTTATTTGTTCTTTCAAAAGATTGAAAAATCCTATGGGAAGAAGACACTGGAAAATAAAAGATGTTTCCGATGAGCTCTCTGTTCAAAGACTTACGGATTCACTTAACATCTCACCCATACTGGCAAGGCTGCTGGTTCTGAGAGATATTAAAACCTTTAACCAGGCTAAACAATTCTTCCGTCCTTCTCTGGATTCTATTCACGATCCATTCCTTATGGATGAAATGGAATCTGCAACCACAAGAGTTATTACTGCACTCACTGAAAATCAAAAGATTTGTATTTACGGCGACTATGATGTCGATGGCACGTGTGCAACTGCTCTTCTTTACATGTTTTTGAAAGAGCTCGATGCAAACGTTGAATTTTATATTCCGAGAAGACTGGAAGAAGGATACGGACTTTCAACTGCTGCAATCGACATCGTAAAAGAAAAAGGAACCAACTTGATGATTGCCGTTGACTGTGGAATTACTGCAATCACAGAAACGGATTATGCAAACAGCCTTGGAATAGATGTTATCATTTGCGATCATCATCAGCCAAAAGAAGAAATTCCAAAAGCCTTCGCTGTACTCGATCCATTAAAACCTGGCTGCAGTTATCCCTTTAAATATCTTTCCGGAGCGGGTGTTGCTTTTAAGCTTGCACAGGGGTTGTGCGAAAGAATTGGAAAGCGTGGACTTCCTCTAAAGTATCTGGATCTTGTAGCCCTTGCAGGTGCTGCAGACATTGTTCCCCTTATAGATGAAAACAGAATTCTGGTGAACGAAGGATTAAATCAGGTCAACTTAAATCCTCGTCCTGGAATTGAAGCACTTATTGAAATGGGCAGACTTCAAACAGGTCAATTAACTTCCGGACAGATTGTCTTCACACTTGCACCTCGAATAAATGCTGTTGGACGTTTAGGCGATGCAGAGCGTGCAGTAAATCTACTCATTGCAACAAATAAAAAAGATGCGCTTAAGTTAGCCGAGGTGCTTGAAACAGAAAATTATGAAAGAAGAAAAATTGATGTTGATACTTTTGAGGCAGCTAAAGAGCTTGTTGATTCACAAATAGATCTGGATGAGGAACTTGCCATTGTTCTGCACAGTGAACACTGGCATCCCGGTGTAATTGGAATTGTTGCTTCACGACTAGTTGAAAAATATTACCGGCCATCTGTTCTTTTAACAACCATTGATGGAATTGCAAAGGGTTCTGCAAGAAGCATCAACGGATTTAATATTTATGAAGCTCTTCAAAAATGTAATGATCTCCTTCTTCACTTTGGCGGTCATCAGGCAGCAGCAGGACTCGCACTCGAGGTAGATAAAATTGATGAGTTCAGAATAAGGCTTAATGAAGTGCTAAAGTCATCTATAACAAGCGAAGATCTTTCAGAAGAAATTTCGATTGATTCTAAAATCCGGTTCTCAGAAATAACACCAAAATTTTTAAGAATTCTTGAACAGTTTTCTCCATTTGGACCGGGTAATTTGAGACCGGTATTTTTAAGTGAAAGCGTTCACATTGCTAATGTGCCGAGGATAGTCGGGAACAATCACCTTGTGGCTAACTTTAAGCAAAGTGGAACCGATAAAGTGTTCGATGCTATCGGGTTTAATATGGGCGACCATTATGATATGATTAAACAAAATAATTGTGAGCTCGATATTATTTTTTCAGTCGATAAAACTATTCGTGACAGCAGAATTTTTCCACAACTAAAATTAAAAGACATCAAAGCAAAAACTTGAAGGAGATATTGTAATGTCGGGGCATTCAAAATGGGCAACCATCAGAAGAAAAAAAGGAGCAATAGATGCAAAGAGAGGGAAACTCTTCACAAAATTAATTAAGGAATTAACAATCGCTGCTCGCGAAGGCGGTGGAGATCCTGCCGGAAATCCAAGACTCAGGCTTGCAATTGATAATGCAAAAGCTGCAAATATGCCCGCCGATAACATCGAGCGTGCAATTAAAAAAGGTACCGGTGAACTTGAAGGAACAACGATAAGTGAACTTATGTATGAAGGATACGGACCGGGAGGAATTGCTGTACTAGTTGAAGTTGCAACCGATAATAAAAACAGAACCGTGGCCGAAGTCAGACATTTGTTCAGCAAGCATAGCGGGAATATGGGTGAAAGCGGATCGGTCTCATGGATGTTTGAGAAGAAAGGAATAATCACTTTGCCGAAGCAAGGTAAATCAGAAGATGATATTATGGAATTGGTATTAAATGCCGGTGCTGAAGATATGCGTTCTGAAGATGAATATTTTGAAATACAAACTGATGTTGAATCTTTTGAGCCCGTACGAAAAGCACTTGCAGAAAAAAAACTGGCGATGGATAATGCATCACTTCAATGGATTGCTAAGAACACAGTTAACATAGCAGGTGAAAATGCTGAGAAGATGATGAAGCTGATTGAGGGTCTTGAAGACTGCGACGATGTTCAAAACGTTTACTCTAATGCTGACTTTGATGAAGAGTTCATCAAACAGCAATCTTGATTTATTATTTCATACTGAATAATAATAATGATTATACTCGGTGTTGATCCGGGCACCATTGTAACCGGCTACGGATTAATAGAATTCACCAACAACAAATTCAGAAGAATCTCACACGGAGTAATTAAACTTCCTTCCTCAAAATCACTCTCCGAAAAACTTGAGATCATCTACAACGAACTTGATAAACTGCTGAAATTATATAAGCCCGATGAATTTGTTATTGAAACAGCTTTTTATGGAAAGAATGTGCAATCAGTTTTGAAGATTGGCTATGCACGGGGAGTTTCACTTCTTGCAGCAATTCATAATAAAGTTCCGACAAATGAATATTCGCCACGTGAAGTAAAAAAAGCAGTAGTCGGTAAAGGAGCCGCATCAAAGCAGCAGGTAAATTATATGGTGATGACGATTTTGAACGCAAAGAAGATTAAATTTAAACCTGACGAAAGTGATGCTCTTGCAATTGCACTGTGTCACGCTTTCAGATTGAAGGCACCGACTTTCAAAAAGAGTAAAAGCTGGAAGGAGTTTATAACCGCTAATCCGGATCGGGTAATTAAATGATAGGGTATTTAACAGGAAAAATAATATCAGCAAAACCAACTTTAATTCTATTGGATGTAAATGGAGTTGGGTACGAAATCAGAATTTCTATTAATACTTTTGAAAGGATTAGTGGAAAGGAAACTATTTCACTTTTTATTCATACTCACGTTAAAGAAGACGCAATCACTCTGTTTGGATTTTATTCAGAAGCTGAGAAAGAAATGTTTGAACTATTGATTTCCATTTCCGGCGTTGGACCAAAATCTGCATTGAGTTTACTTTCCGGAATTTCAACTGATGATCTCAAACAGGCAATTATCACAAGCAATGTTGAAAGGATGATTGCTGTTCCGGGAATTGGAAGAAAAACTGCCGAGAGATTAATTCTTGAACTGAAGAATAAAGTAAGAGATATAAAGGAAGAAGGATTAACTCCAGCGAAACCAAGCCTGCAGAAAGAAGCTGTTGCAGCACTCTCTACATTAGGTTATAATCTTGCTTCATCTGAAAAAGCTGTGAATAAAATCCTTTCTGAATTGCCGGATTGCAGTCTGGAAGAATTGATTAAAAGATCTTTGAAGGAATTGAATAAGATAGATTCAGCCCCGAACTTTAGGCCACGAATTATCCACGAAGGGTTAACCCAAATAAATTAGCTAGTTCATTGGTCTAGATCCTAAGGGTGGCTTAAACAACCGTGCAAACTAGTTCTGCAATTTCTCCAAGCTTTGCTTCTAACTTATCTCCTCTATTTACTCTGCTGACTCCTGCCGGTGTTCCTGTAAAAATTAAATCTCCTTTTTCGAGTGTCATTACTGAAGAAATGTATTCAACAATTTCTGCAGGATTGAAAATCATACTTTTCAAAGTATCGCTTTGCTTGATAACTCCATTTACTTTTAGCTCAAGTTTTTCATCTGGTTTTAATTGATAATCTTTTTTCAAAACGAAATCTGAAATGACTGCAGAAGTATCAAAACATTTTGCTAGTGTCCACGGATGACCTTTCTTCTTCAGCCCATCCTGAACATCACGCAAAGTCATATCAAGTCCAACTCCGTAACCGATGATTGCTTTTTCTGCTTGAGCTTTGTTAGCTTTTCTAACTGTCTCTCCAATCAGCAGCACAAGCTCAACTTCGTGATGAAGTTCGTTACCGTAATCAGGATGAATAATTTCTCCACCGGAATATATTAATGCTGAAGCAGGTTTGAGAAATAATACCGGTTTATCCGGAACTTCGTTACCGAGTTCTTTTGCGTGCTCTGCATAGTTTCTTCCAACGCAGACTATTTTGCCAATTGTGTATTCTTCTTTTGAGTTTTTAATTCGTGCTGTTTTCATAACAAATCCTATTAAATAATAATGCCACATCGCAAAGATATGGCATTTATAATTTATTGAAATGAATTAAAATGAAATAACTATTTTAATAGAATCATCTTCTTAGTTTCAACAAAATAGCCTGCCTTAAGTCGATAGAAATATATTCCGCTGGGTAAATTTTCTGCATACCATGTTACTTCATAAGTCCCTGTTGGTTTTTCTTCGTTAATAGTGTTTCTATTTCATTTCCTACAACATCGTATACCTTAAGTGATACAAACCCTGATGTCGGTAACTGATAACGTATTACCGTATTTGGATTGAATGGATTAGGATAATTCTGTGAGAGAAAAAATTCTGTTGGTATTTCATCAATCACTTCTTCTTCAACGAAGGTAGAACCGCCATTTGTAGTTTTCAGGATTGTTCTAAATTCTCCTACAGCCCATCCTGTATTTGCATCAATGAAGCAGGTTGAATAAAGATGATTTGCATTGTACTTGATTGTTCAATCAATTGTTACCTCGTTTTATTTTGAGAATTTTTCCTTTGTCTCCTAAAACCCAGCCGGTATTTGAATCTACAAAGTAGATTGATTCAAGATCACGTGTTGTACCGCTCGATTGTTCAATCCAGTTTGTTCCTCCGTTTGTAGTTTTAAGAATTTTACCATAATATCCTGCAGCCCAGCCGGTATCTGAATTTATGAAATGAACCGAATAAAGATAATTCTGTGTCGATTGCGAAATCCAGTTAGCTCCTCCGTTTGTGGTTTTAAGATCTGACCAGCGTCCTACTGCCCAACCGGAGTTTGAATCAATGAAATAAACTGAATAAATATCCTCTATTTCCCCTAATTTCATCCATTATCTCCTCGTGTTATTATAATCCCCGAACCTCCAGCCTATTTGAACTGGAATAAATGATTGAAGAACATTTGATGTTCCGATTGACTGTTCATTCCAGCTAGTTCCACCATCCGTGGTTTTGAGTATAATTGTCCCTCCAATCCCCACATAACCCCCACAACCCCGTTTTAAATTTAAATAATGAATAAAGAAAATTAATTTCCGTTTTCAACTCCCCTTTTTGAAGGATCGGAATCCCTAACCTATTAAATATCGAAATAGTGAATAAAAATAAGAATAATCCGTTGAGTCAACATTTTCCTCCTCTGGGTTGAGGACAAACCTACCCCTATTTCTTATGATAAAAGAAAGTATCCCCTTGATTGTCATCCAGTTGTCCTCCTCTGTGTTTTGAGAATTCCCCATCCCCTGTATTGATGGTGTAGTAAAATATTTCCTATCTCTTTCCTCCTTTGGGTGTTCACCCTTTTATATAATTAAGATCTTTGATATTCGTCCACTCATGTTAGTTCATTCCAAATCAGCCCCACCCATATATTTGATACGAAATGGATAGAAAAAATAATTTCTTAATTATCTCCTCCTCTGGGATTGATATAATTCCTTCACCACCTAGTGAATCAGCAAAATAGATGCTGAGAGGATATTCCTTCAATTTCCTCCATTATAGTAGGATTATCTTATACCGTTTTTAATTATAAGTAATGATTGAGGTCATTTGATGTTCCGCTTGACTCAAAATCCATGGTCTTTTATTTAGTTCCTTATCCTACCCCACATGATGGTGTTAAATTTACCTTAGATTATTCCCCTGTGGTAGTGGATTTTGCCAGAACCATCCTTCTTGTGCAGATATTGTAATTGATAGTATAAAAACCAGTAGAGATATTTTAAGGGTTCGCATAATTATACCCCATTTAAAATTAAACTTATCGGAAACTTAAGAAAATAAGTTGAGACAAGCGATAGGAAATTTACGTCTTTTGCTTCTTCTTTGTTGCTGCTGGAAAAAGAATATTGTTCAAAATCAATCTGTAACCGGGAGAGTTTTTGTAAAGACTAAGATCAGTCGGAGGATCACCGACAGCGTGCTGGTAATCTTCTGGATCGTGCCCGCCGTAAAATGCAAAAGCTCCCCTTCCAAAATTCCCGTGAATGTATTTAACCTGGTCGGTTCCTTTTCTTTCTGCAAGAATAATAACCGAATTTTTTATTGTGCTTCTTCTGAACATCGAAGTCTGACCCATAAATCCACGAATAATATTTGCGTGACTTTGTGTCAGCATCGTCGGAACAGGATCGTACTTTGCAGAGAACTCGAACAAAGTGAAGTAATCATTCTCAAAATTTCCTACTTCAATCGGCTGGATATCAATATCGCTGTATTCATAAACATAAGGATTCATTTCCAGTTTGAAATTCGTAAACGCAAGTGTGTTATCGAAATTTAATTTCTGCTGTGCATTTGGATCCGCAGCATCGCCGTCATACATTTGCTCACAGATATCAACATTCACTGCAGAGAGAGCAATATCGTACGAATCAGTAGCTGAACACATCGCAAAAAGGAATCCACCCTTGCCGACATAGTTTTTAATATCTATCGCAACAGATCTCATCATCTCTGAAACTTTTTTGAATCCGTTCTTCTTTGCATTCTGTTCATAAAGAAGCTGCTGATCAATATACCATTGTGCATTTGCAAAGCTCGCATAAAATTTTCCGTACTGCCCGGTAAAATCCTCGTGATGCAGATGAAGCCAGTCATAGTTATCAAGATCACCTTTTAATATTTCATCATTCCAGATTTTCTCATATGGAACCTGTGCATATTCAAGAACGAGTGTTACAGCATCATCCCAGGGTAAAAAACCGGGAGGAACATAAACAGCAACCTTCGGGGCTTTCTCCAATCTCACCACATCCATATTGTTTTCTTCACTCTGCACGAATGAGTAAATCTCCGTTGCCTGCGAAAGCGTCATCGTTTCAAATGAAACATTATTCAACCTGCATTCTCCTGCAAGCTCATCGCTGTAATCAATAAGAAAGGAACCACCTTTATAGTTAAGAAGCCAATCGGCTTTATAACCTTTTGTTAATGCACGATAAGTTATGCCGTAAGCTTTCAGGTGATCAGTTTGATTCAAATCCATATTGATGAGGATTTTGGATTGGGGGAAAATTATTGTCACCAGGAGGAAAATGAAGAGTACTGTTTTTAAAATGGTTCTATTCATAGTGCTAATGTGTTGGGAATTGCTCAATTGTTAAATTGCTATATTGTTTTATTGTTGATAACAATTTAACAATGCAACAACCTGCCTTTGCCGAAACGGCTACGGGCAGGCAGGTAAAACAATTTTTCAAGCCGACTTCTTCTCCGCTTTAATGAAAATTGGTTCTTTACCTTTCTCAACTACGTCTTTTGTAATTACACACTTCTCAACGTCTTTTCTGTTCGGCAGTTCATACATAATATCAAGCATAAAATCTTCAACTATTGATCTTAGTGCACGTGCACCTGTTTTTTTGATCATCGCCTTTTCAACTAATGCATCTAATGAAAACTTATCAAACTCCAGTTCAACACCTTCCATCAAAAATAACTTTTTGTATTGCTTAAGGATTGCATTCTTCGGATCTGTTAAAATACTTCTCATTGCCTCTGCACTAAGTTGATGAAGAGGAGCAACAATAGGTATTCTTCCGATAAGTTCAGGAATCAGACCGTACTTCAGTAAATCTTCCGGCTGAATGAACTTCAGAAGTTCATCATCTTCCTTTTTATCCCTGATATCTCCAGCAAACCCCATTTTGTTTTTGTTGATCCTTGCGGCAATAATTTTATCAATACCGTCAAAAGCACCACCGAGAATGAATAGAATATTTTTTGTGTTAACATTAATTAAACTCTGTTCGGGATGTTTTCTTCCACCTTTGGGAGGAACTCCGGCAATTGTTCCTTCAAGAATTTTCAGAAGTGCCTGCTGAACTCCTTCTCCGGAAACATCACGAGTTATTGATGTGCTTTCACTCTTTCGTGCAATCTTATCAATCTCATCAATGTAAACAATTCCCTTTTGTGCTCTGTCAAGATTGTAATCTGCGGCCTGCAATAAATGAACAAGAACTGTTTCAACATCATCGCCAACATAGCCAGCTTCGGTGAGTGTTGTTGCATCTGCAATTGCAAACGGAACATCAAGAATTTTTGCGAGGGTTTGTGCAAGCAAAGTTTTGCCAACTCCTGTCGGACCAATCAGCATAATATTGCTTTTTTCAATTTCAACATCTTCAAGTTCAAAAAATGTTGAACGCATACTGATTCTTTTGTAATGATTGTAAACGGCAACCGCCAAAACTTTCTTTGCACGATCCTGTCCGATTACATATTCATCAAGCTGTTTCTTTATTGATTCAGGTGTGTGATTATATTTTTCTTTGCGATTAGAATTCTGATATGCTGCAAGATTATTTTTCAGGATATCAACACTGCTTGCAATACAGATATCACATATATAAACATCCGGTCCGGCTATCATTCCACCGACTTCTTGTCCTTCCCTTCCGCAGAAAGAGCATTTAACAATTTTCTGTCCCTGTTTTTTATTCATTTAAGTTCCCGGTTTATTCTGCAAAAATAAAATCTGTGCTCTTGCATCATCAGCATAAATTGATTTCGGAAAATCAGCTAATAGCTTTTGATAAAACTCTTCTGCTTTGCTGAAATTCTTTATTCCATACTGATGAATCTTCCCGAGCAAATATACTGCTTTGTCCGCATAAATATTTTTTTCACCTTCAGCAGATAAAGAGTCAAGAACAGATATTGCTTCGGGATAATTATCTACTGCAATCAACATCTCTCCATAATTTATCGCTGATATCGCACGCAAAACAAATGCCTGCTGATTATCAGCTAATTTTTTATAATTGACTGCTGCTTCATCAAATTTTTTCTGTTCTGCAAGAAATTCAGCCTGAGCATAAGTTAACAGGTTAGACGAATCATTCATCTGCGGGTTCAATAATAAAGTTAGTTCAATGGCATCATTTGCCGAATTATCTTTCAGATTGCCAAGCACTTTTGATAAATTCTTCTTTGCCTCATCAAAATTTCCCTGATAGAAATTTACTTTTCCCAGCTTATAAATTGCTTTGTTCTTCTGTTCCTCACTGGCACTCAGAAGCTTCAATATTGATGAAAAATCTTTTTCTGCTTCATCAAGCTTTCCATCAATTAAGGCAATATTTCCTAATTCAAGATAGGCCTCAGCAGAATTTTTTGACAATGGCGCTTCTTTTACAATCGTCTCCAGAAGTCTTCTCGCTTCATCATAATTATTCAAAAGATAAAATTGGATTACCGCAGTCCTGAGCATGCTTTCATAAGCGGGTTCTGAATGTTTATAGAGATTAACAATTGCATCAAATGCGCTTAATACTTTTTCAGTTTCTTCAGACTCAAATTTCTTTAACGGAAAATACGGTTTCCACAATGGAAGTGTTTTTTCATAATCTTCAAGAAGTGAGGCTTCAAGTGAACGAGCATATCCGAGAGATGACTGCGAATTTACTGGTGAATCTGGATAATCATCAGTAATTTTTTTGAAAACATCAGCGGCTAACTTGTACTCTTTTTCAGAAAACATCTGTCTTCCAAAATTATACAAATCTCTTCCTTTACTCGACTGAACTTCATCTATATAAAGATAAATTTCATAAGCTTTCTGATATGATTTTTTTTCTGAATACAATCTTGCAAGTAAAAATGAAAAGCTGAGATTGTTTTTATCGGCGCAGTCCTCAATTACTTTTATAGTTGCATCAAGTGCGCCCGGTCTGTTCACATTCTGAAAAACGTTAGACTCGACAATCTGCTGTTGTGAAGGTTGATTCGAAAGAATATAGCAGTACTCCTGTGCTGCTTTTTCAAACTGCATTGTTAGTGAATAAAGACGTGCAAGATCAAAAGCATATAAAACTTTATCCTCAGATGCTTTCTTTCCCTGTTCATATAAATCAATTGCTATTTCAAATGCTCTTCTTTCTAAAACAAAATTCCCAACCACTCTGTAAAATACAGGATTGATGTTACCAGACTGAAATGGTTTATTCCACACTTCAACTGCTTTCTCCTCATTCCCCATCAAGTAATAAGTCGAACCAAGCATTCCGTAAGCTTCAACATCATCCGGCTTTTGCTTAATTCTTTCATCGAGAATATTTACGAGTGCAGCATAGTTTTTTAATTGAGTGTAAGCCCGGTAGAGTGCATTTATATACATCGAGTTTGCGGGATCTGACTGATATAATTCCTCATAAAGTTTTACAGCGGAGTTGTAATCTCCAATTTGTTCATAGCTTTGTGCAAGCGAAAACTTCTGCTCATTTCTCTGCTGAGCCTGAACAGAGAATATCAGCAAAACAAGAATTAATAGTGTAATTTTCATTTTCATACCGATGCAAAATAAGAATTTATTTCCCCCTTTCAAGGTCAATTAAAGGTTTATGTTTCAAGCAATTATGCATTTCATCCATCAAATGGAGGTATTGTCTGAGAGCTTAATCTTTAGAGGTTTTTCAGTATTTTTGACCCCAATGAAAAAGGTTTTTGTACTTGGTTCTACCGGATCGATTGGTGTTAATTGCCTGAATGTGATAAGCAATTTAAAAGATAATTTTGAAGTAGCAGGACTTACTGTAAATTCAAACACCGAATTACTTATTGAACAGATCAGCAAATACAATCCAAAAGTAGTTGTTGTGAGAGATGAAACTGCGGCAAAGAAAATCTCCGGGAAGATTCCAAAAGGCTGTGAATTATTAATTGGAGAAGATGGATTAATCAAGGCTGCTTTAGAAACCGAGTACGATATTTTTATGGGAGCGATGGTTGGGTTTGCTGGTTTAGCTCCAACTCTGGAAGCAATAAAACGCGGAAAGAGAATCGCTCTTGCAAACAAGGAAACTCTCGTCGTAGCAGGCGAAATTGTTACAAAGCTTGTTCTTGAAAATAGTGCAGAAATAATTCCGGTTGATTCCGAGCATAGTGCAATTTATCAATGCCTGGTTGGTGAAAATTTAGAGGAAGTTGAAAAATTAATTCTTACTGCTTCGGGCGGACCTTTTCGTGATAAAGATAAATCGTTCTTTGAAAATGCAACTGTTGATGAAGCGCTCAATCATCCCAACTGGAAAATGGGCAGCAAGATTACAATTGATTCTGCCACAATGATGAACAAAGGACTCGAAGTTATTGAAGCACATTGGTTATTCGGATTGCCGGCAGAAAAGATTGATGTTGTAATTCATCCGCAGTCAATTATTCATTCGATGGTTCAGTTTGTTGATGGTTCAATGAAAGCACAACTTGGATTGCCGGATATGAAACTGCCGATTCAATATGCACTCACTTTTCCTGAAAGAGTTCAGAATGATTTTGAAAGAACAAATCTTCCGGCAATTGGTTCTTTAACTTTCTATGAACCCGATCTGAATAAATTTGAATGTTTAAAGTTGGCATTTGACGCAATGAATACTGGAGGAACTGCCCCCTGTATTTTGAATGCCGCAAATGAGGTTGCAGTCAGTAAATTTTTACATAAAGAAATAAAGTTCTCGCATATTCCCTTGTTAATAAATAAAGCTTTGGATAAGGTTGAATCCGTTTTTTCGCCGGATTTGGGAACGATATTTGAATGTGACAGAGTCACCAGAGAATATGTAATGACATTGACTTGAAACCCTGGCACTTGATACCGGATTCCAGATACCAGATTTATTCTGGTGTTTATTCCGGCATCGGGAATCAGGTATCTGGTATCATCAATGCTGTTATTTAAGTTAAATCAATAGATCTAATTTTTAACTGAGAAAAAGGAGTTACTTTCTTAATGGATTATATAATTTATTTTGCGATTACAATTGGAATACTGGTCTTCATTCACGAACTGGGACATTTCCTTGCTGCCAAAGCTTGCGGAATGCGTGCAGATGTTTTCGCAGTCGGATTTGGAAAAAGACTTTTTGGATATAACAAAAAAACCGGATTCACATTCGGTAATCTTCCAAAAGATTTTGATGGTGAAGGAAATACAGACTACAGACTTTCTATGCTTCCGCTTGGCGGTTATGTGAAAATTGCGGGTATGGTTGACGAAAGCTTCGATACTGAATTTGCCAACAAAGAACCTCAGCCTTATGAGTTTCGTTCAAAAAATTTCTGGCAGAAATCATTTGTAATTACTGCCGGAGTTTTAATGAATCTTTTACTTGCTGTCTTAATCTTTTGGGGTGCAAATTTCTTTAAAGGCAAACCGGTTACACTTACTACCACTGTCGGTTATGTTAAGACTGACAGTCCTGCTGATTCAATTGGATTTATGAAGGGCGATGTTATCCAATCAATAAACGGTGCTGCTGTTGAAAGCTGGGATGAGATCAGAAATGAAATTTATATAAACACTATTGGTGAAAATCTAAACGTAAAAGTATTACGAAATGGCGTTGAAGAAAATATATTCGTTTCAAGAAAGATGATTCCTGATATTGAAAAACAGGGAGAGCTAATTTCACCAGATGGCTTCAGACCTTACGTTGCTGAAGTAATGAAAGATTCTCCTGCTGAAAAAGCCGGACTTCTTTCCGGTGATATTATTTATTCTTTAAACAATCAAGTGTTGGGAGGATCGTCAGAGTTTATAGAAATAGTTTCGCAGAGTGCTGGTGTTGAACTTCAGGCAAAAGTAGTTAGAGCAAGTGATACTTTAAATCTCGCTCTCATTCCCGGCAGTGATGGAAAAATCGGAATTGCAATCAACGATATTTTTGAAGGCAGATCAGAGTATAAAACATTTGGATTCTTTGAATCGTTTTATGTGGCGGGAGCTGATCTCATAAATCTTACGAAAGTAACATTCAGTGTTGCGAGCAAAGTTATCGGCGGTCAGGTTGAATTTGGAAAAGCTTTTGGCGGACCGGTACGCATTGCACAGCTTGCAGCAAAATCTGCTGATGTTGGTATTGAAAGTTTCCTTTTCTTTCTTGCAGTACTTAGTCTCAGTCTTGCGTTGATAAACATTATGCCCTTCCCTGTTCTTGACGGCGGGCATCTGCTGATGATAATTATCGAAACAATTGCAAGAAGAGAAATTCCTGTTAAAGTTAAAATTGCGATTAATAATACCGGCTTTGTTTTACTTTTATTGCTGATGGTATTTATAATTTATAATGATATACTTTCGTTGTAGGATTCATACAATAAAATAACAGGTAAAAACCCACCTATCCTCAAATATTACCTGCTATAAAATTTAATCCGCCGCTCACCGGTTAACTCAATAAGTTTGATCAGAAAAAAAAGCCCCGAATAACAAACGGGGCTTAATTGTCCTTACACGACAGAGTTAAGTTGAATTTACCTTAATCCCGAATAAGTTTATATTTGATGAGAAGAGAGAAAAAAATACCTCTGGTTTTACAAGATTCTTTTAAAGGGCAGCAATCTGTAAAAGAAATGAAATTTAGCCGCAAACAACTTTACTGGATCAGCCAGGTTACTGGATGGTACTTTTTTATCGGGATAAATCTCTTCATTATTTCATCCTTTGAAGAGGTTACCTGGCAGAGAGTTTTAGTCTGGATATTTCTCGGTTTCCTTGGAATAGTTTTTACACATATTATTCGCGGAGTGATCAGAAAAAATAACTGGCTCAATCTTCCTCTCAAAAACACAATCCCGAGAATACTCACAACGAGCATAATTACAGGAATAATTATTTATGCTCTCGTTTTTGCAGCAAGTTATTTAGCAGGAACATTTAAACAGGAAGAATACAATTTTGCCCGGCTGGTTGCAGGAATTATCAATACAAGCATACTCATTCTTTTGTGGTGCCTGATTTATTATGTTGTTCATTATATGGAAAACTACAAGAAGAAAGAGATTGAATCACTGATATGGGAAGCTGCTGTTAAAGATTACGAATTGAAAACTCTGAAGTCACAATTGAATCCGCATTTTATGTTCAATGCGATGAACAGCATCCGTGCATTGATTGAAGAAGATCCTGAATCAGCTAAAGTTGCAATTACAAAACTCTCAAACATACTCCGTTATTCTTTGCAGATGGAAAGGATGGAAAGAGTTCCGCTTGAAGATGAAATTGAAACGGTGAAAAATTATCTCGATCTTGAAAGAATAAGATTTGAAGACAGGCTTAAGTACAAGCTTGATATTGACAAAAGCACACAGAAAATTGAAATTCCGCCGATGATGATACAAACTCTTGTTGAAAATGGAATAAAGCACGGCGTTGCTAAAATAACAGAAGGCGGAGAGATTCAATTAAAATCAAAAATGCTGACAACATCAAACGGTTCAAAATTAAAAATTGAAATAAGAAACAGCGGACATTTCAGCGAAGAGCAGTTAAGAAACTCAAGTGGGTTTGGCGTAAGCAACACAAAACACAGACTCAATCTGCTCTTTGGTGATGACGCACATTTTTCCATTATGAATGAGAACGGGAACACCGTTCTTGCAGAAATTGAAATACCAGCCAGTCTCGACAAGGCTAACCATTGATGGTTTTAAATTAATAATTTATTTTATCAAATAGTATGACACTAAATTTAAAATGCCGAGCCTTGGCGGATTGGAACAAGTCAAAACAATTAAGAGGGAAATAAAATGAAAGCTTTAATAATTGACGACGAAAGATTAGCTCGCACAGAATTAAAAAGACTGCTCACACCATTTAAAGATTTACAGGTTGTCGGTGAAGCAGTAAACGCAGAAGATGCACTCGAAAAAATAAGCGAGCTGAAACCGGACCTCATCTTTCTTGATATTCAGATGCCCGGAAAAACAGGCTTTGAACTACTGGAAGAATTGGACAGCGTTCCGATTGTTGTGTTCACCACTGCTTATGATGAATATGCATTGAAAGCGTTTGAGTACAATGCACTCGATTATCTGCTAAAACCAATTGAACCAAAACGACTTGAAGAAACAGTAAACAAGCTGATTGAAAAAGGAAGAAAGAAAGTCGCTGTTGATTCAGATACAGAAACTCTTACTGAAAGCGACCAGGTTTTTGTAAAAGACGGCGACCGCTGCTGGTTCGTCAAGCTTGAAAAAATAAGACTACTCGAATCAGAAGGAAATTATGTCCGGCTTTTCTTTGAAGATAACAAACCACTCATTCTCCGAACACTAAACTATCTTGATGAAAGACTTGACAGCAAAGTGTTCTTCCGTGCAAACAGAAAACATATCATTAATCTTAAATGGGTTGATTCAATTGAGCCATGGCTGAACGGCGGCTTGCTCGTTAAGCTGAAAGACGGACACAAAGTTGAAGTTTCACGAAGGCAAGCAGTTAAGTTTAAAGATATGCTGAGTTTGTAGTTACATTCCGGACTTGTTCCGGAATCTTCGGAGTGAAAGAACATTTAATTATACATTATTCGATATTGTTTTCTGAAGGAATCCCTTTGGGAGAATAATGAATACTGAACAAGGAATTTCGAATTCTGAAGTAAAAAATTCTTTGAACTAAGATCAACGATTAACGATTAACGATTTATGATTTTCGAAGTATTTTTAATTTCTCCCCCTTTGGGGGAGATGTCACGAAGTGACAGAGGGGGCCGGTTTCTAATTAAACAACTCCCACGCTAAACCGAACTTAATATTTCTCACCGGCATTGGGTAATACGGAGTGATGTAGTACTCATTGCCGAATAAATTCTCCCACTGAAAATAAAAGATAGCAACTTTCTGTATTTCACCAGCTAAATTGAAATCGAGTTTGTTGGTTGGCTCGACAACAGTGCTGCCCCACCACCAACGGACAGATGAATTTATTTTCCCAGTGTAATAAAATTTGAACCCAGCTTTCAAATCCAGATTACCATTAAAGAACATATCATTCACATAAAGCCCTCCGATGAATTGCCAATCTGGAATATTAGCTGTTTCATCAATGTAGTTTTCCAGATTGCCTTCATATTTAGCTTTTATATAATATGAAGTATTAGTTTCCAATAAAAACAGCCAAAACTTGTAATTCAAGTTTAGTCCAATGCCTTTTATTACTGGTGTATAGTTTATAATAATTTCTGGACCACCTGACCAGAACCGGTAATCAGAATACTCGTTACTAAAGTACTTCGCATCAAACAATAAACCTGAATCTTCAAATCGCAATCCGGTTTCAAACGAGGGAGCTTCTCCATTCAAGTATTCTTCTCTGATTGAATAGCCAGCATATAAAGAAAATAAATTATTTAATACGTATTTCAAGTCTATCCCAACCCCTGAATAATTACCCATATTTGGAGTTATCCCAATGAAAAGTCTTATAAAAAAATGATAGCTTCAGAGACTTATCCAAAGTATGTAACGATACCAAACCCGCAACACTATAATGTTCATCCTTATTATTCGAATCGCCATAATTATTATGAATATCTGTGTTTATTTTTTGATAATCACCCAACAGCTGTAAAGTGATATAATCAAAACCGTAATAGAAATTTAGAAAGGCCCCGTATTTTTTATTCTTCTCATCTCTATTAATAGTAACACTATCCTGAAAATCTCTTAACTCATCAAGTCCGTATCTATAATAGAATGATAAATCCAATTGAGAATTTTCAAACGGTTTTGCAAGTGTTCTTAAACCAACATTGTGCTGCAATACATCGAGTTTCTGATTTGGAGAAAATACAGGTGCGATAATCGGATCGTAAAGATCAGCGTTTGGATCCTCAGAGCTTCTGCTAAGGCTATCATAGTCAACTCCGCCGTTCAAGCCTTGCTGTTTGTCAACAAAATAATAATATGCCTGAAGGTTTATAGAATTAGATAAAAAGTATTTCAGCTTTGTATTAAACTGCCAGATACTGAGATCGGTGTTCTCATAAGTTTCATCTTTAGACCTGTTTGTCAATTGAAAAGAGTAATTCCATCTCTTTGCAACCATTGCGGAGAATTTTCCATCAATCATTGCTTCGCCATCGGGTCCTTCATAATATCTGATTCTTGCATAAGGCACAGGTGGGATAAAGTCTCGTGTTATAAAATTTACTGTGACTGGATTGTTATAAGGTCCGTATAAAAATCCGCGTGGCGAAGGAACAATTTCTATCGAATCAATATTCTCACTCTGGATAAGGTTGAGATCAAGTGAGTTTGTGTATCTGTTATTCCAGAAAACGCCATCCTGTAAATAGCTTATCCCGCTGCTGCCGACACCATAAATAAAAGTTTCGTTGGGATAACCGATAAAGCCATAATCCTTAACAAAATTTAAGCTGAAAGACCGGAGAAGATCGCCGGTGTATCGGTATTGATCAAATAAAAAAGTTCGCTTATTGATGATTGTGCTTACATCTGTAAGCGGCATCCCCTGTATCGGGAAGAGAGTATCAACCTTTACTGTTTTTGTTGTGATTAAAGAATCTGAAATAGCGGTTGTATCATTTACTGCAACAAAGTTCGTATCTGAAATAGTCTGAATACTTTGAATAAATAAGGAATCCTCGCTTTGAGGGAAAACCAGGGAAGAGAAAAGTACGAGTGCTGAAAGCTGTTTAAACATTAATTGTACTTTGAAAAAATTCTTCATTTAACGAAATCAAAATATAGAATTATAAAAGAGCAAAAAAGTTATCCGGCAATCTACTTAATCCTTACAAAAGCCGATTCTCACTTTAGGCCGTATTTACAAGGGTTTGAGCAGAATTAATTTTTTAAAAATATTTTGTTTCAAATAAATATTAAGTATTTTTCGCTCGTAAGTATCATTAACATTTAATCGGAGGGATCAAATGGCTAAATCAATGACGAAGAGTCAAATTATTACGCATCTTGCCACCAAGACCAAACAAACCAAAAAAGTTGCTGCACAGTTTTTGGATGAGTTGGTTAAACTTTCATACAAGGAAGCAAAAAAGGAATTTGTACTTCCTGGTCTTGGCAAGCTAAAAGTCGCTCAGAGAAACCAGAGAATGGGAAGAAATCCCGCTACGGGCGAATCAATTCTAATTCCAGCAAAAAAAGTTTTGAAATTCAGAATTTCCAAAGCTGCTAAAGATGCAGTCCTGAAATAATTCAGTGCTCTTTATTTTTAAGCGAAGGATAAGTAATTGTTCTTCGCTTTTTTATTTTATATGAATGAAATTGCTATTCAAAAAGAGTCATCGCTTGATCCTACTGAATTCATTGATGTGCTAAACAGAAGCACTCTTGGTGAACGAAGACCGGTTGATGATTTCAGCAGAATAAAAAGGATGTGCGAAAATGCCAACCTGATTGTAACTGCAAGATTAGATGGAAAACTCATCGGTGTTGCCAGGTCAATCACCGATTTTACTTATTGCACTTATCTTTCGGATTTAGCTGTCGATAAAGATTATCAGAAGAGTGGAATCGGGAAAAGATTAATTGAAGAAACAAAAAAGCAGGCACCGCAGGCAAAACTTATTTTACTTTCAGCGCCGGCAGCAATTGATTACTATCACTCCGAAAAATCTGAAGAAGAATGAAGAAACACGACTACTTGTTTCATACTTGAGTCGTATATTAAAAGGATCCTTGAAAGTAGATTAAAATGTTCACGTTCAAGCCAGTGTAATCCGAAAGATATGATTTTAACTAGCTAAATTTAATTCCTTTCCCCTCATATCATTAACTTTGCCCAGCCAATCATAATTATTTGTTCACTTAAAATCCGGTGCAAATGAAAAATCTTTTTAACCTGCTGCTGCTTATTTCGCTTTTCATTGGTTGCTCGCACAACCACAATAAAAAAATTCACGATATCATCCAGCCAATTAATCTTGAAGAAGGAATAGAAAAGGAAATTGTTATCAGTGACTTGTTTTATGCAGAGCATTATAATTTAACTTTCACACCAAATGAAAATCTGATGATTGTCCACGACTCTGTTAATCATATTTTAAAATTAAAAGCAAAGGATAACTTTACTGGTCTTGATGTACTTGAGTTTACATTTGAAAATCAGCAATATCAAATTCCATTCAAACTTCAGCCGAGGAAAAAATATCTTTTCACTTACAAGCCGAAAGGAAAACCGGAACAGGTCAATCTCTTTGGTCAGTTCAATAGCTGGGACAGAAACAGTCTCCCGATGAGTGATTTGGATGGTAACGGAATTTATGAGATCAGTATTCCACTCGATCCGGGCAGATATGAATACAAGTTTTTTGTTGACCGCAAGGAGTTGATTGATCCTCAGAATCCTGTGAAAGTTCCAAACGGACTTGGAGATTATAATTCAGTTATCATAATCGATTCAGATGCAGAAGATAAAATGTATCTGCACGCTTTGAATTATGAAGCTGAAGATCAGACAAAACGATATAATTATTATTTGGAAGGATTTCATTCACCGCTAACCAGAGAGACTAACGTTCTCGCTTTATTAGATAATCAGCAAATCAACATCAGTCTTATTAAGGTTGACGGAAATAAAATATCAATATTATTTCCTGATGATCTCATTGATGGTGAAAGATTATTAAGAGTTGCAGTAAGGTCAGAAGGTAAATTTTCAAATATCCAATCAACAAGAATAATAGATGGCAAGCCGGTTAATAATGATTCACCGCAAACCTGGTACGATGCAATAATTTACTCGGTGATGATAGATCGTTTTAACAATGGTGATCCTTCAAATGATAATCCTATAAATCACGATTCACTTTTTACACCCGCAAATTATAACGGCGGTGACTTGCAGGGTATAATTAATAAAATAAGCGAAGGGTATTTTGATCAGCTTGGTATAAACACATTCTGGATTTCTCCAATTGTAGACAACACAAACAAAGCTTACAGGGAATATCCGCCGCCGCACAGATATTACACTGGTTATCACGGCTACTGGCCGGTTTCATTAGAAGGTGTTGAAGAACATTTTGGTGATATGAATCTTGCAAAAGAATTTATAAACAAGGCTCACAATAATGATATAAAAGTGCTTCTTGATTTTGTTGCGAATCACGTTCACGAAGAGCATCCATTATGGAAAGAAAACCGTGATTGGTTTGGTGTTCTTGAATTGCCTGAAGGAAGAAAAAATCTTCGCTTGTGGGACGAGTATCGGTTAACAACCTGGTTTGAACCTTATATGCCGTCATTCGATTATGTTGGATCGAAAGATGCTTTGGAGACAATGACTGACAATGCAATCTGGTGGCTGAAAGAAACTAAAGCTGATGGTTTCAGACACGATGCAGTGAAGCACGTTCCGAATGAGTTCTGGCGATTGCTCACAAAGAAAGTAAAAGAGCGAATTGAGATCCCTGATCAAACAAAAGTTTACCAGATTGGTGAAACTTTCGGTGGTTATGATCTCATCAGTTCATACGTCAGCAACGGACAACTAAACTCCCAATTCAATTTTAATTTATACGATACTGCAATTCCTGTTTTTCTTGATGAAGAAAATTCCTTTGAGCTGCTTGATCTTCAGATGCAAAAAACTTTCCAGGTTTACGGTGTAAACCATTTGATGGGAAACCTTGTAAGCAGTCACGACAAGATTCGTTATATGGCTTATGCAGATGGTGATCTCGAAATAAATGATGGAAGAGCAAATGAGATTGCATGGACAAATCCTCCAAAGATTGATAATCCTTCCAGCTATGACAAGCTGAAATTACATCTCGCATATATTTTAACTATACCCGGTGTACCTGTAATTTATTATGGCGATGAAATCGGAATGACCGGTGCTGCCGATCCCGATAACAGACGAATGATGAGATTCGGGAATCAGTTGAGTGAAACTGAAAAGAAAATGATTAAAGATGTAAGTAATATAATTCACATCAGAAAAGATCATCCTGCATTAAGGCACGGTGATTTCCTAACTCTTCGGGCGGATAAAAATATTTATGCGTATATAAGATCTGATATGAATGAGAGAATACTGGTTGTTCTGAATAAAAGTATGAAGGAACAGACTGTTGCTCTTGATCTTCCAGTAATTTATACAATACGTAAAGCTACTGACCTTATTTCTGGTAAAGTTTTACAAGTTGATAACAATGCAGCTACACTTATTGTTAAAGGAAACGGATATCTAATGTTGAAGCTAGAGTGATGATAAAACTTATTACTTTATTGATATGTATTAACGTATGCAAACAAAATCAAATTAAATCATTAAACCTGTTTTATTAACTTTACACATCAAACAAAAAAATATTGGTAATACAATGGCAAAATTCTCAATCGTATTTGGAATAATACTTATCATCTTAGGACTTGTAAGCTACTTTGGCATCAGCAGTGAAAGCATTACGGCGCTGATCCCGACATTTCTCGGAATTCCCCTTCTTATTTTGGGTTGGCTGGCAATGAATGAAAAATACTTAAAGCACGCTATGCACGGAGCTGCTGTTCTGATGCTGCTTGGATTTGGCGGAACAGTTGGTGGTTTGATTAAATTCTTCAGGATGATTGGCGGTGAAGTATTTGAGAGACCATCTGCAATTACGATTCAGGCAATAATGGCTGTGCTCTGTTTGATATTTTTAATTTTCGCAATTAAATCATTTATTGATGCAAGAAGGAAAAAAAGTGAATAGGATATTTTTATTATTAATTTTTATTCTGCTGGCTTTATCCTGCGGTGAAAAAAAAGATCAGAAACCAAAAAGTGACCTGGAATTGAAAATGAACAGCATTGCAGAAGGATATGTTAAGCTTGTACTCGAAGTTGGCAAATACGACCCAATGTATGTGGATGCATACTACGGACCAAAAGAATGGAAGCCAAAGGAAGAAAATCTCACTTTCGATTCAACAGCAAACGTCAAATTAATTTCAGAAGCCGATTCACTATTAAACGAGCTTGAACTATTAAGTGAATACAGCGCAACTGAGCTTGAAACTCTAAGGTACCGTTATCTTTACAAACAGCTTTTCGCCGTCAAAACCAAAATAATAATTTTAGATGGTTCTGTCCTGCCTTTCGATCTTGAGTCAAGAGCTTTGTATGATGTTTCCCCTACCGAGACAACTGAAGAAGATTTACAAAAGATAATTGATGAGCTTGTTAAAATACTTCCCGGCAAAGGAGATGTTTCAGAGAGAATTACCAATTTCAAAAAGAAATTTGAAGTGCCAAAAGATAAAATTTCCGCTGTCTTTGATGCAGCAATTAAGGAATGCAGAAGCAGAACGAGCAAGTACATTGATCTTCCTGCTGGTGAAAAATTCAAAGCAGAATATGTTGTTGGAAAACCATGGGGTGCATACAACTGGTATAAAGGAAATCTTTTCAGCGTGATTCAAATAGCAACTGATTTTCCTGTCTACATTGATAGTCCTGTTGGATTGGCCGCACACGAGGGTTATCCCGGACATCACGTTTACAACATTTTATTGGAACAAAATCTTGTAAAAAATAAAGGTTGGATTGAGTACACTGTTTATCCGCTTTACTCACCTCAATCACTTATTGCTGAAGGCACAGCGGTTTATGGAGAAGAGATACTCTTTCCGGCAGATGAGAGAATGAAATTTGAGAAAGAAGTTTTATTCCCGCTTGCCAAACTTGATACAACAGATGCTGACATCTACTATAAAGTTCTGTCCTTGCAGGAAAAACTTAGTGGTGCAGGTGTTTTAGCTGCCAGAAATTATCTTAACGGTGATTGGACAAAAGATGAAACTGTAGCCTGGCTGCAAAAGTTTCAACTTCGCACAAAGGAGAGAGCAGAGAAATATCTTTCATTTATCGAAACCTACAGAAGTTATGTGGTTACTTATAATGCCGGCGATATAATCATCCGTGACTATGTAGAGAGAAACGGCGGAACCGATGATAATCTTGCAAGGAAATGGGAAATATTAAATACGCTGATATCAACTCCTCAAACACCTTCAGGATTGATGGATTAGCGAAATTCATTTTTAACTTTTTCAGCAAGCAAAGAAAAAGTTTCCTGATCAAAAGAAACTTCCCTAAAAATTTTCTGCAGAAGTTCTTTATCAACCCTTTTAAAATCTTCTTCTCTTGGAGTAACAACTACTCCGCCTAAATCAATTGCGGCTGGACTAATCAGCATTTTATCAGGATCATTTTTATAGAAACATTCAGGACGATGCTTACTTCGAAGAAAAATAATCAGACTCCAGCCAAATTCTTCATCATAGTTACATAGTAAATTCATCATGGGTTCGGGTACTGTTTCAGAAAGTTCTTTAAGTTTTTCAAAAATTTTTCTGAATGACTTTTCTATCATTTTCTGTTCTGTGGATTCAATAAATATCAGTTTTCTTACGCCATCATCAATAAAAGAAGTTGTGATGAATTCATCTTCCTGAACGATCTTCCCAAAATCATTTTTCAATTGCTGAATATCATCTTCTATTGGTATAAAGTTTTTGGTCCCTGCCTGAAAATGCAAATGATCCGGAGCCGAAGCACCACAGGCTGGTCCATTATAAACTAAAGTATAGCGTGGTGAAAGAAGTTTGGACACTTCAAGAAATTCAGAAAAAGATTCCAAAATCATCTGAGGTTGATGATTTAACGAAGCGATAGTAAAATGCTGCGGAAATATCGGATAGGGATTACACAGTATTACAAAATCATTTCCAATTAAAATTCCTTTTTGTTCTTCCGGAAGATTTTCAATGCATAGGAAACACTCCCTGCTCTTTACAGAATCTTCATCAACTTCTGCTGATGTTGATTTTATTCTTTCTGGATTAAACTGAACTTTCAGTTTGAATCCCTCAAACCAGAATGATTTTGTTTGAATATTTTTAAGAGCATCATAGTTTTTTTTCATCAGCTCCCAGCTATTTATCTGGGAGTTGAAAAGATAATCCGCTGCAGAAGTGTAATCATTATTACTGATTAAACTCTGAACTTCAACATCATTTAATATTTTCTTCTCTGGCATCTTCACAATTAACTATTTCGATTTATTTCCTGACGTAAGAGAATTTCTTTCGTCCTAAGCGAATCTTTATAAAAATTATTTGCATTCTGCCTCTCAATTGAAAGCGAAGCATCTGTGTTGCCTTCCCATCGTCTGCATAGATAGACCGGCTCATAAATTCTTCCGACTATGAACTGCCGGGATATGGCAAGTCCAACAGCATAATCCTCACCATAACTAACATTTGGAAATTTTATTTCTCTTATGATGGGAGTATAGAAAGCCCTTGGCGCACCGAGTCCATTAATTCTAAGAGCGTTGTTGTGACCATTCTCATCCGTCCATTCACGATGATCAATTATCCCGGGAGGAATTTCATTCAAGTTGAAGTCAGTCAATTTGTAGCTGCCGATAACCATTGCACACTTATCTTCATAAAACTTATCAACTATTTTCTGCAGCGTATTTTCATCTGAATATAAATCATCACTATCAAGCTGAACGGAGAATTTACCACACTCTGGATGAAAGATTGCTTCGTTCCAGCATCCACCGATTCCCAGATCAGTCCTTTCAGGAACAATGTGAATTACTCTTTTATCTTGTAACGATTTATTTCTTATTAATTCTGTTGTTCCATCCTCTGAATGGTTATCAACAATAATAATATTAAAGTTGAATTTTGTTTTTTGCTTTAAAGCTGAGTTGATTGCATCACCAATAGTATTCACTCTGTTCTTTACAGGAATTACAATTGAAGCCTCGCAATTAAAATTATTTTCAAACCTAACTGATTTTTTACTCTCAGGATTAATATATGCGTTAATTTTCTTAAGATGATGTGTCGCAACTTGTTCCATTTCTATTTGCACTTCCCGGTTTTTAGGATCAACATAATCAAATATCTTCTCTTTGGCAGATGATTCATCAGTCATCAAAACCGTGTAAAGAGGGTCACTAATTCTAATCACTGAAGAGTGACGCGAGATTGTTAATCTCAGATCATATAAACCTGAGTAACGTAAATTATTTTTTTCTGAATATAATTCTGGTAACCATTCTTTAGCCACATCTGTTCTGATCAGACAACAATTACCAAAATCAAAATCATCTCTGACACTGCCAATTTGATAATCAATTAGTGGATGCAAGATTAATTTGTTGGTTTGCTTTTCATAAAAATCTGAGTAAACCCAGCCAGCTTGTGCTTTAATTGCCTGTGAAATAAAATTATTGACGGCATCGTTGGTTAACTCAACATACTTGCTGCCATTTATTAAAAATAAATGAGATTTTGAAGTTTCTTCAATTACTTTTTTGATTGCCTCACTGCTAAAAGGATGTTCTGATTTAATTAAGAACGGGCTATTAACTTCGAGTTCATTTTTTGAAACAACAACAATTTTATCAAACAATTCAATTTCATTCAGGTTAGAAATTATTCGATTAGTAATATCACTATTAAAAGAAAATATTGCAGCAGTTATTTTTTTATTCGTATTCATTGATCAGGAGGCCCGACTAATTTCATCTTGATATATTTTTAACACTTTATCAGTCACACTTTCGATATCAAAATTTTCTATCACTCTCTTCCTCGCATTTTCACCAAACTCAATCTGTTTCTCTTTGGATTCAATTAGCAATTTAAGTTTTGCTTTTAAATCAGCAGCATTTTTCTTTTCAAAGAGATAAGACGTTTCGCCATCAACTGCAATATCAAGTACACCCTCAGAATTTGAGCAGACGGAAGGCTTCTTCATTGCCATTGCTTCAACGAGTGCAATTCCAAATGACTCCGAATGAGATGGGAATACAAAAATATCCATTGCGGAAAGGACATCGGGTATGTCTCCTCTGTATCCTGTAAAAATCAAATTGTTCAATTCATATTCCCTGGCAAGCTGTTTTATTTTCTCCGCGTACTCACTTTCTCCTCTGCTTGGTTCACCAACAACTAAAAACTTTAGATTCAAATACTCTTTACTCAACTCCTTTGCTGCCCAAAGAAACTCCTCGTGTCCTTTTCCGGGAGTAAATCGTGCCAGCATACCAAGAACTATTTCTTCTGGATTAATTTTAAATTCTTCTCTTACTTTTCTGCCATCTGTTTTTTCGGGATCAAATCTGCTTGTATCAATTCCGTTCGGCAAATTAATAATATTGTTTGGCTTAACTGGTGTGGTTTCAATCAGATTGTTTTTAATGGCAGTACTAATAGCAAAAAGCAGGTTAATACGCTTATATAAAAATTTATGAAGTAAATCTTTCTTAACGATAAAAGATCCGACATGCTTGGTAAGAAAGAGCGGAATTTTACTGTTCGCTAAAAATAACGCTGGAACCAGCAGCCATAAATCTTTGGAAGCCTGCGAATGGACAAGTGAGTAATTACTATTTCTGATAAGAAGAGAAAGTCGTATTGTGTTTACAGGATGGAAATAACCGCTTGCTTTAATCGGGTGCAGCATAATTCCCATATTATTTGCTTCAATATGAATTCTTGATTCAGCGGAACAGATAAGCTCTACTTTGATATCTCTTTTTAAAAGCTGTTGTATGGAAGTGATTGTAATCATTTCCAATCCTCCCCAGCTTTTTGATAAGCAGGAATAAAGTATCTTCATTAAAACTTATCAGTAAATTTTTTTCAACTCTGAATTCTTAAAATAGTGTAAAAGTATTTCGTCAAAATTAAAACCCATCTCAGCCATAACGGCAGCTCCAATTTGGCAAAGCCCCACACCATGTCCCCAGCCAGCCCCGTACAAAACAAATTTTTCCGGAATATTTTTTCCAATCTTTTTTACGATAAATGCTGAACTATAAAGGTGAGTCTTAGATAGCAATCTTCTGATCTCCAGTTCTTTCCCCACAGTCAAAGTTTTGTTGGAGCCAACTATTTTAAGTTTAACCAATCGTGCCGATTCACCTCTCTCAACAGGGACAAGATCAATAATGTTTCCAAAATCAATTCCACTTTTTTCTTTGATGAGCGATGATAGTTCATCCTGAGTATATTCAACTTTCCACCTGAAGAAGTCTTTCGTCTCGCGATCATAATCTACAAGTATGTGCGAAAGTATTTTGCGGTCGTTGGTATTACAATAAGCAGCGGGATTGCTCGTGATCCATTTTTGAGTGTTTGGTTCATCAGAAAAGTCGAGAGCAAAATTTTCTGGTTCAAATTTATAATCCACCACTGACATTAAGTAGGGATGCTTTACAGGCTCCCATACATTTTCAAACGATTCAGTTATTCCACCGCAGCATTTTGAGTATCTTGCATCACAAACATCACCGCCGCTTAACAGAACGATGCCTTTTGTCTGCTCAACAGCCTTAAAAGATGCATCTGAAATTATTTTAGTTACTCCCTGAAATCTTTGGCAGTGGTCATCAGCACAAACATCAAACAAGTTATGGTCCTCTCTGTCATACCATCTTATCAATTCATCTTTAAGTTCAAGAGAGGTTTCGTGGGATTCTTTATTGTCTTTTAATTTTTCAGATTTGTCAATCTGAGCAAGCACCCAGCTTCTTGCAATTACAGCCTGGGCCTTGAGAAGTTCGATAGAACTTTTGGCACTCATCTCTGAAGATATAACACTGGTTAAATATCTTTCCAGTGGTATAAGGTTTATAGCAATAATTTCATTACCTGCTTTTAGCAAAAGGAGAGAATAAATAAATCTTTGCTTCTCTTTTCTTTCCCAATGAAATTTACTTCCTATGACTACATCTCTAAGCAGGAAAGATTCGGAAATAGGATCGGAAGGAATAAATTCTATTTGATTAACTCCCACAATTTCATGCTTGCTGCTTTTGCAGACAATGCGATCATTTTTTAATTCGGCAGTATAAATACCGCTGAAAGAATCCTTCGACCCAACAACGCTGAAATCACCATACAACTCAAATTTTATTTTCTTATCAGTAAGAATTCCAACGCTGATATATGGTTCTTCTCCGTATAACATAATTATTTCCGAGGCTACCTTGAGTTAAATTTTTTATTATTCTGCACAAAATATACTGAATAGTTTTCTATGATGAAGAGAGTTTTTTGAGTATGAACTGCTTTATAATTATTTTGACAATGCTTAATAAGAATTAAATCTATCTTTAAAGAATGAAGAGCATACCAAAAGAAAATGTTTCAATAATAGGTTTTCCAATGGACCTCGGTGCGGATCGCCGTGGTGTTGATATGGGTCCGTCAGCATTGAGAATTGCCGGACTGCAAGCAAAACTCGAGGCTCTCGGATATAAAGTTGAAGACAACGGTGACATCAAAATTGAAATAATGGAGAGACAGAAGATTAAGAATACGAAACTGAAGTATATTGATGAAATTATTAAAACTTCAAAGATGTTGGCAGAGAAAGTCGAAAAGGTTTTAGACAAGGAAAACTTTCCTTTATGCATAGGCGGAGATCATTCAATGGCGCTGGGAACCATTTCGGGTATAGCTTCATACTGCAAAAAAAGAAAATTAAGACTCGGTGTTATATGGATAGATGCTCACAGCGATATGAATACTGATGAAACAAGTCCTTCAGGAAATATTCACGGAATGCCGCTTGCGGCTCTGTTGGGTTTAGGCTGTGATGAGCTTGTAAATTTTTTGGGGTTCTCACCAAAACTTCCTCCTGAAAATTGCGCGTTAATTGGTATCAGAAGTATTGATGAAGCTGAGAAGTTAAACATTAAGAAACTTAAAGTTCCAATTTATACGATGAACGATATTGATAAACTTGGTATTCACAGGATAATCGCTAAAGTGCTGAGGCAGTTTCGTGAAAAGGTTGATCACATTCATATAAGTTTTGATGTTGATAGTGTTGATCCCTTAGTCGCACCAGGAGTTGGAACACCAATTCCAGGTGGTTTGAGTTACCGCGAAGCACATCTACTCATGGAAACTATTGCTGAATGCGGTTGTATGTCCTCGCTTGAAATAGCAGAAGTAAATCCTATACTTGACCACAAAAACCAGAGTGCAGCTTTCACTGCTGAATTGATTGCATCCAGTATGGGACAGAGAATACTTTGATGAAATTAAATCACCTGGCTTTACTTGTTGTTCTATTCATCATTGTATCTTTTTTACTTTCAACATTCAAGATAATCTCCATAACCTTTACGGATATTTTGTCTTACTCATTAATAATAATCGGAATAGCTCTCGTCTACGGTGAATCAATTCGGCAGAACAGATTATCGGTTTTTCTTGGTTCAATAATTTTTCTGGTGGGAGTTTATTTTCTGGTTTCAGAAAATTTTGAACTGACTAATAGCGTTGGCATGAGCATTCCTATCATCCTTATTCTTGCTGGATCGGGTTTGTTAGTACTGCATATATCTACTTCAACAAACAAAATTTTCTTAATAATTTCAATCATACTTCTAACTGCAGGTCTAACATTATTATTGATGAACAGTCATTGGAGCGTGGCATCATTCATTCAATCGTTTTTACCAGTTTTAAATTTTCTTTGGCCGGCATTAATAATTCTTGTGCTGATTGTTCTTTTTCTAAAGACCAGATAGATAGAAGTGGGTTCTGAATTTGAAATGAAGTGTTGAGAAAGCGGGCTTTATAATAGTTAAGTTTAACCCATTACAAATAGAATCACTATTAATATTAAGCTAATAGCAAAGAGACCTAAACTGATAAAGAAGTTCCGTTTAATATCATTTCTTATTGATTTCAGTTCAGGTTCGAAATGAGATTTAAAATATTCTTTAACAGTCTTTTCAACTAATTCCTTATCAAAAGTTACTTTATTACGAAGATCAGATTTTGCTGATATTTCTTCTGTGCGCTTTTGTTCTATTCTTCCTGAAACCGAAAGCGGGGATATTTCTTCTTCAATAACCGGAACATTTATTTCTTCAACAATGAACTCTTCATCAATAATTTCCTTTTCTTCTTCAACTAAAACCGGTGGTTCCTCCAGCTTCTTTTTGGCATCAAGCTTCGCTTTTATTTCATCCCTCATATTATAAAGTTTCAAAGCAACTTTATCTTTAAGCTCGCTTACCGGAAATTCAAGCGGTAAAGCTACAGACAAGAAAGCAGCAAGATTCTGATACTCTCCTAATTCTTTCCAGGGAAAATCAGAATCAACTTCTTTTGATAGATGCAGTGTTTCGGCATCCGCAATATTTAAGCAGTCTAAAACTTCAAGCTTTATTAAGTCTATTGCTTTTTTCTTTTCCATAATCTTTAATTTGTTTTTGAAATTTTTTTCATCAGGTTTCCAATTGCAACCTGCAGTTTCGATTTTACTGTGCTCGATGGTATCTTTAACTTTTCTGCTATACCGCTTTCATCTAATCCTTCAAAGTATGATAATTCTATTACATACCTTTGTGCATCTGTTAAACTTTTCATTGCTCCTTGAATTTTTTCTTTCATCCCAAGAACCTCTTCCAATTCAACCGACTCAATTTCAGGAGATAACCTGGGTAGTATCTTTTCCTTTTCATAATCATCTGTATATTCTTCTGTCACTTTACCTATAGTCCTGTTTTTTACATCAATCGCTTTATTTCTGGCTAAGGTTACCATCCACGTATAAACGTTGCTACTGCTGAAATCAAAATGATCAATCTGTCTCCATATTACGACAAACACTTCTGACAGCACTTCTTCCGCAGTTTCTTTATCAGGGATAATTTTTTTTATCAGGGTATATAATAGCGGAGTGTAACGATCATATAGCTGTTCTAATGCTTTGGAATCATATCCTGCTATCTTAAGCATTATTTCCGCATCGGTTAAAGACTTGACTTCAGACAAATCAGTTATTCCTTCAAATGGTTTTTTTTCTATAATTAAAAGTAAAGTTATGAGTTCAAAAAAGCAATTTAAGTGCCACTGTCACTTTATTTTATACAGGCTTCAAATAGATGAGAGAAAGATATCACTAACAAATAGTAACCGTTGGGGAGTAAAAATGACTACCAGTAAAATTTCAGAGCAGTTTTGGAAATTTACAGCTTGAAAACTATTGGAATTGTAACTTGAACCTTAATAGGTCTTCCTCTTTGTTTTCCAGGGCTAAATTTTGTTTGAAGCACAGCATCTATTGCTGCTTCATCACACCCGGCACCAATACCCTTAACAATCTCAGCACTGGTTACCTTTCCGGTTTCATCAACAAAAGCTTTAACAAAAACTTTGCCTTCTACTCTTGCTCTTAAAGCAATTTCAGGATACACTATTTTCTCCTGAATACTTTTAAGCCCACCAAGAGGTTCAGGCATTTCTTCAACAGCTACAAAATAACCTGTTTCCTCCTCGATTTCAGTTTCTTTCTTTGGTGGAAGAGCGGGTTGTTCATTTACTTGTATTATATCTTCCTGTTCAATTTCATCCTCAACAGAATTGTTCTCAGCGAATTCAGTCACCGGAGTTTCTATTGGCATAGGTAATTCGGGCGGTGGTGTAGGAAGGATTTGTTTAATTACTTGCTCCTTTGTTTGGGTTTGTTCTTCTTCCTCGATTAATTGAACATTCTCCGGAATAACAAATTCCTGCACTGAATCATCAATAGTTGCATCCTCTTGTGCAACTGATACGTTGACTGGTTTTTGGATTTCAGGTTGAAGATAATTGTTATCAGAAGTTTTTATCAAATTAAAATAAGAGAATACTATTACAGCAAGTACTATCACTACGCCAAACACTAAAGCATATTTTCTAATTCCCTGTAGAGCTGAAAAGCGTTCTTGCAATTTTGCCTTGTCAGGTTTCTCAGGGGATGCCGCAACAACCTCAAATACTAAATGTGAACTATTGTCAGATATATCTTCCTGTACTTTTTCATGGCTAATAATTGTTGGCTGTTCTTCTACTTTTTCTGGAGTCTTAGTTTTATTCGCTGAAGAGTTTACAGCAGAAAATGACCCCCAATCAATTTTACTTTTTGATTCATTATTTCTTGATTGCACTTCAAACATCACTGGTGCTTTTTGTGATGCTTTGCTTTCACCAACCACGATTTCCTCTCCAAGCAATACCTTGTTCATCTTCATCACTATTTCTTCTTTAATATCGTGGGAAGGTGTTTCCGGATTTATTGTTGATGGAAGAATAGCAATCAAATTCTGAAACTCAGCCAATTCAGCCCACGGAAAATTTTCATCATTTTCCATTAACGATTTAAGAATAATTTTATCGGGTTCACTAATGCACCCGGCTGTGTAAAGCTGAATTAATTCAATTTTGTTCAATCTATCCATTGCTAAATCCTGTCATTAAAAATTTGTTTCATCAAGCTGGCATTTACTAAACGTAACTTTGACTTAACACTGCTGACAGGAATTTTTAATCTCTCAGCTATCATGCTCTCATCCAGCCCTTCATAGTACGATAGATCAAGCAAAGACTTCTGTGCATCTGTTAAACTGTTAATAGCAGCCTGAATATTATTTCTCATTCTCGTAACATCTGAAAATTCCATCGCTTTTATTTCCGGAGAGAGCTTAGGTATGATTTCGTCCTTTTCAAATTCTTCGGTATACACTCTTTTCTCCTTGCCTTGTTGTCTCTTCATTGAGTCAATTGCCTTATTCCTGGTTAATGTAACCAGCCAGGTGTATACATCACTGCTTTTAAAATCAAACTGATCTATTTGTTTTAAAGTTATTACAAAAACTTCTGAAAGCACCTTATCTGCAAGCTCTTGATTCGGAATGATTTTTTTTATCAAAGCGTACAGCATCGGTGCGTACCGATCATAAAGAAGTTCTGAAGCAGATGAATCATAACCTGCAATTTTCAGCATTATTTCTGCATCGGTTGGTATACCATTAGAGCTCAATTTTCAACTCCCCACATTTTTTCAACAATTTCTACCTTTACTAAATCCTTGAAATTAGCAATTAAAATGCCATTTTCAAGACGATATTAAGGTTCATGCTTACAGCCTATTTTATTATTTTTACCGATATGTTATATGATAAAGGAAAAAATGACCTCCAGTGAAATAAGAAATCAGTTCCTTAACTTCTTTAAGGGTAAAGAGCATAAAATCGTTGCATCGTCTCCGGTTGTTCCATTTGATGACCCTACCTTGCTATTCACAAATGCAGGAATGAATCAGTTTAAAGATGTATTTCTTGGGACAGGCAAAAGAGAATACAAGCGTGCAGTAGATACACAGAAATGTATTCGCGTTAGCGGCAAACATAATGATCTCGAGGAAGTTGGACACGATACTTACCATCATACATTTTTTGAGATGCTTGGTAACTGGTCGTTTGGAGATTATTACAAAGCTGAAGCAATCGAATGGGCATGGGAACTTTTAACTGAAGTGTGGAAACTTCCTAAAGAAAGACTTTGGGCTTCAGTTTATAAAGATGATGATGAAGCATTCGAATTATGGAAATCAAAAACTGACATTAACCCAAATCATATATTAAAGTTTGGTGAGAAGGATAATTTTTGGGAAATGGGAGAAACGGGACCTTGCGGACCTTGCTCAGAGATTCATATTAATGTTGGTGATGATTTTGAAAATCCCGAATACGTAAATGCAGGCACACCGGAATGTATTGAAATCTGGAATCTTGTCTTCATTCAATATAACCGTGACGGAAATGGAAAACTTCACGACCTTCCTGCAAAGCATGTTGACACAGGAATGGGATTCGAAAGAATTTGTGCAGTCTTGCAGAAGACAAATTCTAATTATGACACCGATATTTTCTATCCAATCATTGAAGAAATTATTAAACTAAGTAAAATTAAAATAGATAAAGACCTCTATGCGGAAGCAAAAGAAAAATCAGAAGAGATCAAGATTCCGACGAGAGTAATTGCTGATCACATTCGGGCGTTAACTTTTGCAATTGCTGATGGCGCTGTTCCCGGAAATGAAGGCAGGGGTTATGTCCTGAGAAGAATTTTAAGAAGAGCTGCCCGCTACGGAAGGAAAATTAATCTTAGCGAACCTTTTCTTTATCAGCTTGTGGATGTCCTTGTTCAAACTATGGGAGATGTATTTCCAGAGATAAGAGAAAAAAAGGAATATGTTAAAAAGGTAATTAAGGGAGAGGAAGAAAGTTTTAATGCAACTCTTGACAGAGGGATTGAACTGTTTGAGGAAATAATTGAAAAGCTCAATAAGAAAAAAGAAAAACTCATTCCGGGAGAGGATGTGTTCAAGCTTTACGATACTTTCGGTTTCCCTGTTGACCTTACGAATATCATGGCAATTGAAAAAGGATTTTCTATTGATGAGGTTAAGTTTAATGAACTGATGAACCAGCAAAAGAAGAGTTCGCGCGAAGCAACGAAAGATAAGTTTTCCTCGGTTAGTGTTTTGATAAATGATACAAAGGGATTTCAATTTTCAAGTAACGAACAAACTGAGTTCACCGGTTATGACGAACTTCAAACTAAATCAAAAATTACAGGACACAAGCGAGATGGTCATACTGATTTGGTTATTCTAAATAAATCTCCTTTTTATGTTGAAGCAGGCGGACAGGTTGATGATACTGGTTCATTAATTTTTAATGAAAACAAATTTAATGTTGTTGACTTGCTGAAGGTTGAAAGTAAAATTATCCACGTTGTTGAAAATGATTCAAAAAAGATTCTCCAGCCTGATGTTGAACTAATTGCTGAAGTTGATTCCAGACACCGCTGGGATGTTATGAGAAATCACTCGGTTACACACTTTTTACATGCCTCACTCAGAAAAATTCTTGGTACACACGTTCAGCAGGCAGGTTCTTATGTCGGACCGGATCACCTGAGATTTGATTTCACCCACTTCACCAAACCTAGTCCCGATGAGCTGATTGACATCGAAGCAATGGTAAACGAGCAGCTCAGAAGAAATCTTCCAATGTATCATCACCGCAATATTCCATTCGAAGAAGCAAAGAAGATGGGAGCATTGATGTTCTTTGGTGATAAGTACGGTGATAAAGTAAATGTTGTTCAGTTTGGAGATTTTACAATGGAGTTTTGCGGAGGTACTCACGTTAAAAATTCTTCTGAGATTGGACTCTTCAAAATAACAAGTGAAGCTTCAATTGCAAGCGGAGTAAGGAGAATTGAAGCCGTTACCGGTGCCGGTGTCGAAAAATACATTCAATCACAGCTTGAGCATATGAAGCAGTTCAGCCACAGGATTGATGAGCTTCTTGATACTAAAAAGAAACTCGAAAAAGAAATTTCAGATCTTAAATTGAAAGAAAAACTTGGTCAGCTTGATCATATTCTATCTCTTCATTCCTCTGAAAGAGGAATAAAAGTTTTTAAAGGAAGAGTGCATGCTGATAATATGGATGAACTAAAATCTTTTGGCGATGAACTCAGAAATAAAATGGGAAGCGGTGTTGGTGTTCTCATTTCACAAGTTGAAGATAAAGTCGGAATAGTTGCTGTCGTGAGTGATGATCTTATCAAGGAAAAGAAACTTAGTGCCGGTAAAATAGTTGGAGAGTTAGCAAAGCTTGTCGGCGGCGGCGGCGGCGGTCGTCCACATCTTGCAACTGCTGGTGGAAAAGATGTTTCAGGTATTCCGGCAGCATTAAGTAAGGTTGAGAAGATTGTTGCAAGTTTACTTTAGATTTATTTACATCGAAGAACAAAATAATAACATTCAGCAGGAGATCCTGAAACGAGTTCAGGATTAGAAATGTCGAAAACAAGAATAAAATATATCTGTTCTAGCTGCGGCTATGAATCACTCAGGTGGCTTGGTAAATGCCCCGAATGTGAAAGCTGGAATTCATTCACTGAAGAAATTATAGAGACCTCAAAGCGTAAACCCACAATCACAAAATCGAAATTCGAGCTAAACACAATCGATACAATTTCCGCCGATGAAGGAGACCGGATAATAACCGGCATAAACGAATTTGATCGTGTGCTTGGCGGTGGTTTGATGCCCGGCTCTGTTATATTGCTTGGCGGTGATCCTGGGATTGGTAAATCAACACTTGCTATGCAGGCGGTTGCAAACATCAATCAAAAAGTTCTGTATGCAACAGGAGAGGAATCCGAAAAGCAAATAAAACTGAGAGCAAGCAGATTAAAACTGAATTCATCAGAGTTTTACGTTCAGGCAGAAACAAATCTTTCAGATATACTTGGAGCAATCAATCAACTCTCCCCTTCTGTTGTTGTGATTGATTCGATTCAAACTATGTACAGGGCTGAACTTGACAATTCTCCCGGAACTATTACTCAAATCAGAGAATGCACAGCACTCTTGATGGAAGAAGCAAAGAAGAAACATTACTCCGTAATAATAATCGGCCACGTTACAAAAGAAGGAATGATTGCAGGGCCAAAATTACTTGAGCATATGGTTGACACTGTAATTCAGTTTGAAGGTGAATCAAATTATTCTTTCAGGATTCTTCGTGCACAGAAGAACAGGTTCGGCAGCACGAATGAAATTGGTGTGTTTGAAATGCACGAAGACGGTTTGCGTGAAGTTAAAAATCCGAGTGAATTATTTTTAAGCGAAAGAGAAAAACAAACTCCGGGATCAGTTGTTACTTCAAGCATCGAAGGAACCCGGCCTATACTTCTGGAAGTACAGGCACTTGTTACGCCTTCAAATTATGGTTATCCGCAAAGAGTTTCAAACGGATTTGATCAACGCAGACTTTCGATTCTTCTTGCAGTACTTGAGAAGAGAGCTAATGTTCGTGTTTCGGCTACAAATGTTTTCGTCAACATCGCCGGAGGAATTCGAATAACTGAACCTGCAGCAGATCTTGCAGTTTGTGTCGCTATCGCTTCAAGTCTCACAGAAAAAGTCATCGACAACCAGGCAATTATACTTGGCGAAGTTGGACTTGGTGGAGAGATCAGGAGTGTTGGATATATCGACAAAAGAATTCAGGAAGCAGTAAAGCTCGGCTTTAAATCAGTGATCATTCCATCCGGTAATCAAAAAGGATTAAAGATTTCTAACCAAATTAAAACCCACTCTATAGACAACTTAAAACAAGCCATCGATTTAATGTTAGCATAGAAAATATTTTCTCGCCTTACTCTTCGTATTGGCTGAACCGCTAGCTTTTATTACCCTCATTATCCTCCAAATAGAAATTTTGGCATTAAATCAGTTCATCCTAAAAAATTCATTTTGCCCTCTTATCATTAACAATCACCGAAAGTGAAAATTTCTTACCACAGCTTTCATTACGTACTTATAATGCATCAAACAAAATTTTGGGAAGTAAAAACTATGAAATTTATTTACTCTATAAGTGCTCTTTTATTACTACTTTCAAGCAATTTAATTTGCGCCGGAGTTGAGAAAGTTGAGCAGAATTCCAACCTAAAAATAAATGCTGTCAGAAGTAACGAACAGATAGAAATTGACGGTAAGCTTGATGAAAAAATCTGGCAGCGGCAAGGAATATCAGAGTTAATTCAGCAGGATCCCGACCAGGGATTAAGACCATCACAACATTCAGAGTTTTGGATTGCTTATGACGATGAAGCATTTTACTTCGCTGCAAAATTTTACGATTCGCAACCTGATTCAATAATGGCAAGACTGGTTCGACGTGATTTTATTTGGGGTGACCCTTCTGATGGCTGTGTTCTGTATTTAGATTCTTATAGAGATAAAAGAAGCGGATATTTTTTCTACGTATCTGCTGCGGGTACACTTGCTGATGGCTTGATTGAAAATGATGTGAAGCAGCCGAATGATATTTCCTGGGATGCTGTGTGGGAAGGAAGCGCAAGTCTGAACGATGACGGATGGTCAGCAGAAATGAAAATTCCTTACTCTCAGTTACGATTTCAAGAAGGTGATTCGCAGCTATGGGGAATTAATGTTGAAAGATTCATCAGCCGAAGATTTGAAACAGATATGCTGGTTTTCACTCCAAGAAATGAAAGTGGATTTACATCAAGATTTCCAGACTTAGTAGGAATTGAAGGAATTACGCCGCCAGCCAGAATTGAATACTTACCATACGCTATAGGAAAAGCTGAATACATTCAAACTGCACCCGGTGATCCATTTAATTCAGGTAGTGAATATTCTCCTGGATTAGGATTAGATGTTAGGGCTGGACTCGGAAACAGTCTTACACTCAACGGAACAATCAATCCTGATTTTGGACAAGTGGAAGTGGATCCTGCAATAGTAAATCTGACAGATGTCGAGTATACTTTTCAGGAGAAGCGTCCATTTTTTACAGAGGGCGCGAGCATTTACAGATTTGGTTATGGCGGAACAAACAACACAGTATCATTCAACTGGCCGACGACAAATATTTTTTACAGCAGACGAATTGGAAGAAGTCCACAAGGCAGCTTGCCTCCATATGATTATGCAGATGTTCCGAACGGAACTCATATTATAAGTGCAGCAAAAATATCCGGACAAGTCTATGACGAATGGAAATTCGGAACTATTCAGTCACTTACAAAACGTGAATTTGCCGACATAAGTGTTGACGGTTTAAACTCGAGTGTAGAAGTTGAACCATTAACTTATTACGGAGTTCTTCGCTTGCAAAGAGATTTTAATGCTGGTGCTCAGGGATTTGGAATACTTTCAACTTTTACAAATAGGTTTTTCGATGATCCGACTCTCAGCAGTTCAATAAATAAAAATGCATTTGTAGCTGCAGGTGATGGCTGGACGTTTTTAGATTCAGATAATACTTATGTGTTAACAGGATGGGCTGCACTTTCAAGTATAACAGGAACAACTGAAAGACTTTTGGCTCTCCAACAAAGCTCTACACATTATTTTCAAAGACCGGATGCTGACCATGTTTCAGTCGATAGCTCAGCAACATCTTTGACGGGTTACAGCGGAAGATTTATGCTTAACAAAAACCGAGGACGATGGACATTCAATACTGCTGTCGGATTTATCAGCCCAAAGTTTGAAGTTAATGATCTGGGATTTGGTTCATTCAGTGATTACATCAATGCACATTTTCATACAAATTATATATGGAATGTTCCAACAGATTTTTATCAATACTTCGGATTTAATGCTTCAACATTTGTTAGCTATGATTTTGGAGGAAACCGTGTTGCACAAGGTTATAGAGCGGGATCTTATATCGCTCTACGTGATTTTTCCGGAGCTAATCTTTCTTACACCTACAATCCATCCACTTTGAATTCAAGGAGAACACGCGGTGGTCCGTTAACAGTAAATCCTGAAAGAAATTCAATCAACTTTGAGCTTAACACTGATAACCGGGTGTGGTGGGTTTTTTATGTTGGCGGAAATTTAGGCACCGGGGAAGATGGAACTTCTCGCGGAATTTACACAAACCTGGAGTTCAAAGTTCTTCCAACTTTAACAGTTGCATTCGGACCTGAGTTTTATAAAGATATTTTTGAAACTCAATGGATTAGAAATTTTATTGATCCTGCAGCTACAGAAACTTACGGGAGACGATATGTGTTTTCTCATCTTGATCAAACTACATTCTCTGCAAATATCAGGGCTGACTGGATTATAAGCCCGAAGTTAAGTTTCCAGGTTTATCTTCAGCCGCTTATTGCTTCAGGAAGTTATAATGACTTTAAATTCCTTGAGCAGCCAAGTTCGTACGATTTTAAAATTTATGGGGAGAGTGGATCTACTATTGAGGAAGGAACAAATTCAAATGGTGATGTAACTTCATACACACTTGATCCAGATGGAGAAGGACCTGCAGAGCCAAAGACAATTGGAAATCCAAATTTTAATTATGTTTCACTCCGCGGAAATGCTGTCCTCAGGTGGGAGTATATGGCTGGCTCAACTCTGTATCTTGTCTGGACTCAAAGCAGAGAAGACGTATCGCCAACCGGAGAGTTTGAGTTTGGCAATTCATTTAACAATCTGATAAGTGTAAAACCGGATAATATTTTTATGGTGAAGATAACTTATTGGCTGTGAGTTCATTTTCCTTAATAATATTCAGAAATATACTTAATAGCCAATAGCCATATTATTAACTTTTGTTGGAATTCAGCAAAAATTGCCATTTTAAAAGGATTAGCTACTCAAGATTTGAGAGTTTAGTAGGAGTTTTTATATTTTTATGTGTGGCTTTTGCCATATTGTTATTTAATTATTAATTGAGGTCTCTTGTGAGCAAAAAACTTTTTGTGGGAAGTCTCCCATGGGCAGTCAACGACGAAAGTTTAAAACAAGCTTTCACCGCATACGGTAAAGTTGTTTCTGCCACTGTTGTAGTTGATCGCCGGTCTGGACGGTCTAAAGGATTCGGATTTGTGGAAATGGAAAACGATTCCGAAGCCACGGCTGCTATCGAAGCACTTAATGGTTCTGAACTAAACGGCAGGAACATTGTTGTAAACGAAGCAAAACCAAAAGAATAAAATATATACTGGCATATTTTGTTTGTTCAAGCGCTCACTTTTCGGGCGCTTCTTTATTTTAAATTGGCTGCGATAAGATGCAAATTGTCTCTCTGCAATTATAGTTTCATTTGATCATTGTTGGGGCACAAAATTTTGTGCCCCTACGACAATGTACCAATACCAATTTCAAAAATTTTATTAATTAAATCCTGGAGCCTGGAACTCTATTTAAATTATAAATTAAAATGCAAACGTATTCAGACTAATCACAAAATTATTGCTTCCTCTGTAATTCAGTTTCCAGGCAAACTCAAGCTGGAATGGGATTATCCCCTGCCCCAAACCAAAACCAATTTCATAAAACGGCTTGTTGAAAGTTTTTATTTCAACAGGAAGCAGTGCAGCCGACTCATCTCCGATTTCCGTAATTGCTGAGTTGAAGAAAACATTAAGAGTTATTTCCCAATCCTTAAATCCCGGTACTTTCAGCAGCTTGAATATTTCATCACGGAAGTTGTACTCAAGATTCATTGTGGCGACTCTTTCACCGAATATTTCATTCACTTTCAAAGTCCTGAACGTAAATGATTTTGAAAGCAGGTTTATATTTCCCGGTAAAGCGTACATATCCTGGTATGGCAGTGCACCAACATTGTACATTCCAAAAAGATCAAGATTAATAAATGAAGAACGAAACGTTGGTATATAGTTGTTTATGTACAATCTGTAAGTTGTAAAATTCAGATCGCTGCTTAACCAGTCTTTATTTGAATGTGTTACATCACCTTCAAATGTTGTAAAATAATCTCCTGAGAATGCTCTTCTCCGGAAATAACCATCTTCGATGTAATTTCTGAAATCAAATTTGAATCCGGCAGTAACTGCATTTATTGTTGCTTCATAGATATTTGGATTAACTGAATATTCTTTGTCTTTTTTGAAGAATGAAAAATCAGTGTTGTTCTGTGCACTTTTATCTTTCTTGTTCAGAAATCCTGCGCTCAATGCAAGCACAGGAAAAACTTCGCTTTCAACTTTGAAATCAAATCCTGCAGAATAATAGTAATCCCTGAATTCTTCTTTATTCAACAAAGCAAGAAGCGATGCGGTCAGATCAGCATATTCATCAGAAGAACCAAAAAGAATTTTGATTGTGTTGTAAGCATTCAGAGTCATTGATGTTGTTCTGTAATCGCCAAGCAGGTATTCAAACGAAAAATCTGTTTTGAATCTTTTATCGGAAAATCCATAAGCAAAATCAATATCAGAGTTCAGTCGTTGGTCAAAATAATCTTCAAAATAAAATCCGAGCCTTGGAGTGAATCCTTCAACCCTGTTAAATCTCCAGAAGTTCAGTGTCCCGTTTATTGAAAAGTTTTCTGAAAAGTATGTGCGCGTACTTACCCACGAAAACTGATCCCAGAAAGAGAATGGCAACTGCTGAAGACTATCAATTCTTTCATAAGCTGTTGTTTCTTCTTTAGTATTTGGTATGGTTTGAGTGGTTGTCCAGAAAAGCGAATCTTTTTTATCAGCATCAGGAAGAACAGTAACTATCGCTTTCGTAAAAATATCATCGCTCAGCTCGGGATTAATTTTGTAGTCGTAGAGAATTGTATTTAACTCAAAACCAAAATCAACCAGTCCGAGAACATTTCCTTTTGCAAAAAGTCTGTAATCGACTGGCATATAAATATCATCATAACTTGTAAATTGCTGGAATATACTGATAGTGTCAAAAATTCCACCGATGTTTGCTGAACGGTTTAACTCGAGTTCAACCTGGATAAGTTCGTACGTGCTGTCGTTAATAAAAATGCTTCCCTGAAATCCCGGATCATCCGAACTTTCCGTTTTAAAAAATAGTCTGTAAACCTTTCTGTCATTCTTTAAAACCATTCCTTCGATGTAATAGTAATAATAATCCAAAGCATCATCAGCAATTGGTCCGGGCAGTCTGCCTCCAAAAAATCTTATATCATCTTCATAAAAATTTTGGATTAATCTTCCACCAGTAAGAGTATTAATTGTAGGTGGAAAATTTGCGCTTTGCTTACGGGCTATAATAACATCTTTATACTGATCCGGTTTTTTAAAATAACCTTTGCTCTGGTTTTCAAGCAGACCTGTAATTTTCAAATCAACCGAATCTTCATCGGTACCAATACCGGCCGACACAGTTCTTCCTCGTGCACTGATTTCATCGGTTGTTCTGACAAGTCCTTTTGTATATGCCTCAAACTCATAAGAGTTCAGCTTTCGAATTTCTTTCATTCTTTTTTGCTATCGCTTTTCGGATTATCTCCAGTGCGGGATTCTCTCCCGGTTTTATTACAATTTCAGGAAGAAGAATTTCTGTCTTTCTTAAAATGAAATCAACCCCCGTTAAGTTGTTCTTCAACTCAACAGTAACAGTATCAGAATAATAACCAATGTAAGAGGCAACAAGCGAGTAATTTCCGGAAGTAAGCTTTATTTCGTAATCACCATTTGTGTTTGCCGCTGTACCAAGTGCTGTATTGATGACTCGCACATTACCGTACGGAAGTGCCTCACCTGATTGAGCGTCGGCAATCCTGCCTGAAAGAGTAAAAGTTTGTGAAAATATTTCAATCGTAATTAGGAATACGACAAATAATAAATATTTTATCTGCATACAGAAAAAGATTGTTATGGATATTCAAAAGTAATTAAAAGCTTAACTAGTATTAAGAGAAATTTTGGTGTTATAATAATACAGTTAATCTATTTATCTTTTCAAAAGTAAAATAATATATTGTTCATGGTATGAAGTATAAAAAAATCATTTTGTTGTCGCTCATAATGTCTTTTTCCGGAATTCTTCTCCCGCAGGAAGAGGTTACAACGGAAACCGACCCCGTAAACATAACGGCTATGGCTGTTATAAATAAGTACATCTATGCAATCGGCGGGATAGATAAGTTTAAGAGTGTTATAGATAGAACAACGGTTATGACCGGCACAGCAATGGGACAGCCGATAAACATTACAGTAATGCAAAAGTATCCTGATAAACTTTTTCAGGAACTGCAGGCAGGTGAGGTTAAGCAATTACTTTATTACAAAGATGGCAAGGGAATGATAATTCTGGGGAATGAAAAAGCTGAAATAGAAAAGAAAGAACTCGAAAGACTTATGATGGATGCAACTATGCAGCTTCTGCTTAGTCCTGATAGTTTTGGTGTGAAAGCAGACTATATTGGAATTGAGTGTATTGATAGTACTGATTGCTACACAATCAAACTAACTTTGCCATCAGGTATCCGGTGGTTTCAATATTACAGCATGGAAACTGATTTGAAGTTCAAGGAAACCAAAGAAATTCAAACCAAGCAAGGATTGTTTGAACAGGAAACATATTATTCAGATTACAGAGAAGTGAAAGGATTAAAATTTCCTTTCACCATAAAACAATATTTAGGTTTGCAGGAAATTGAACTGACTGTTACCAGTATTGAAATTAATACTGGATTGGATGATTGTGTTTTTGAAATACCATAAGAAAGCCCTCCCCTTTATCCCCTCCCAAAGGGAGGGGAAGAAACTATAATAAAATGAAAAACAGGAAATACTCAGCGATTGTTTTTGATTTAGGGAAAGTTCTGATACCTTTTGATTATACGCCTGCTATTAATAAGCTGAATCAGATTGAAAAAGGATTAGGTGATAAGTTTATTGAATTTTATAAATCGAATTATCATTTCCATCGTGATTTTGAAAGAGGAAAAATTTCTGAAACAGAGTTTGTAGATAAGATGCTTGAAGTAGTTGACCATAAAATTGATGCTGAAACATTTAAAAAATATTATGCTGATATTTTTTCACTTAATGAAGATGTAATTTCGCTTTTGCCAATTCTAAAAAAGGATTATAAGTTATTTCTGCTTTCCAATACTGATTCAATCCATCAGAAGTATGGCTGGCAGAAATATGAATTCTTAAAATATTTTGACAAGCTTATACTGTCTCACGAAGTGGGTTCAGTCAAACCAGAGGAAAGAATTTATCGGGCTGTTGAAAAAGCATCCGGCTTACCCTCTGAAGAACATTTTTATATTGATGATATTCAGGAATATGTTGATGCGGCTATAAAACTTGGCTGGGATGCTGTTGTTTTTGAAGGATACAACACGCTAATCGCTGATTTACATAAAAGAGAAATAATCCGAGTGTGATTTGTACTAATTTTTTAGGTCGCTCCTATGGAGCTCATTCGATTAGTTTTGGATTTTTTGTTACAAACAGGACACACCTACGGTGTTTATTTATTCGCTAGTTGTCTTAGTTCAGTTTGATTTGTTCTAAAGTAATTGTCTTATTAATAAAGTCAATGTAAAAATGAACGTAGGTTCGATAGGCACAATATGTTCAATAAAAAAGAATCATTTCCGGAAGTCCAGGAAAATGATTTATCAATAGAAATTAAAGAGTTCCCGGAAGTTCCGTAGGAACGACCTGTTTGTAATTAAAATAATAGAAAAGGCTCCCAAGCTCCATAGGAGCGACCTTTTTATTTGATGAATTTCTATCTAATATAATAAGGAAATAATCTGAGATTGAAGCGAATCAATAATAACTTAATTTGGAAAACCAAATCCAGCAACTAAAGGACAAATGACTATTAACTAATGACTAATAAATTATGTGCCTGATAGTTTTCGCAAATAATGTCCATCCAAAATATAAGCTGATATTTGCTGCTAACCGTGATGAGTTTTATAATCGTCCCAGCGAGCAGGCAGATTATTGGACAGAACATCCCGATCTTCTTGCAGGAAAAGATATTCAGGCTGGCGGAACATGGATGGGAATAACCAAACAAGGAAGGTTTGCTGCAATTACAAATTTCAGAGATTTGAAAAACCACAGAACCGATGCGCCTTCCCGTGGTAACCTCACTCTCGATTTTTTAGTGAATGACGTTACTCCCGAAGAATACTACAACAAATTAAAATCCAACCTTAAATGACTTCAATGGTTTTAATCTTATTCTCGGTAGCGTTGATGAGCTTTACTATTTCTCAAATAAAACTGAAGGAATACAAAAGCTTCAACCCGGTATTCACGGAATCAGCAATGCGATTTTGGACACGCCCTGGCCAAAAGTTGAAAAAAGTAAACGACATCTTCAAAGTTTAATTCAGCAGGAAGATATTAATGCCTGGGAAGTTATTGCAATACTTAAGGATACTTCAATTGCAAAAGATGAAGAACTCCCGGATACAGGAGTAGGTCTTGATCTGGAAAGAATGCTCTCGCCCGTTTTCATCAAATCAGAAAAGTACGGGACCAGATGCTCTTCAGTTGTTATGGTTGACAGTGATAACAATGTTAAGTTCGTGGAAAAGTTTTTCTTCGAGGGAATAGGAAATTTTTCAAACAAAGAATACAAATTCACAATTAATAAATAAGCAAAAGAATATGGAAGCGGAAGTAATTCACGAAAAAGAAAATGAACGCTTTGTTATTTACCTTGATGGAAATGAAGTTTATGTGGAATACACAATGGCAGGTAAAGAAATAAATTTATATCACACTTACACACATCCAGCTTTACGTGGAAAAGGACTAGCGGCTCAGGTAGTTAGAGCCGCTTTTGAATTTGCCAAGAAAAATAATTTGAAGATTGTTCCAACCTGCTCATATACTCAGGCATTCCTTACAAAGAACGATGAGTATAAAGATTTAGTGGCAGAATAATTACTTAAGTTGCGCATTAAGAACAATCATCGGTCCTGTTAAAGCTCTTGATACGGGACAGCCGCCTTTTGTCTGCTCAGCGTGCTTTGCAAATGTTGCAGCATCAATACCTTCCACATCACCAACTGTGTCAAGTTCTATCTTCGTAATTGTAAATCCCGCATCAGTTTTTTCAAGATGAACCTTTGCGTCTGTCTTAATTGAGTTTACTTTGAATCCTTCTTTTGATAAGGAATTAGCTAAAGCCATTGAATAACATCCTGCGTGAGCTGCACCAAGTATCTCTTCGGGATTTGTTGTTGTTCCAGATTCAAATCGTGAACCGGCATCGTACGGTGTGTTGCTTAATAATTTGGTTTCGGTACTAAGTGAACCTTTTCCGCTTTTTAAATCGCCTTTCCACTCGGCGTTTGCTTTTCTAATAGGCATATTTTCTCCTTTATTTGTGTGATAAGATAATAGAATTTGAATATGCTAAGTTAACATTATTGTCCAAAAAATCGTTCATATTATTCAATTAAATAACAGTTTTTTAACAAAATCTTTTTAATTGCATAAATTGGTGTAGAATATTTTAAAAGATGAGCAGAATTTCCTCCGGAGAATAAATATGCAGAATAAAATTACACACGTAGTCAAAAGAAGCGGCGCAATTGTTCCATTTAAACAGGAACGAGTAATCAATGCTATCTACCGTGCCGCTGTGGCTGTTGGTGGCAGAGATAAAGAAAAAGCCGAGGAACTTGCAGAGCAGGTTATAAACATATTAAATGAAAAGTTTGATGAAAAAACTTTTCCGCATATCGAAGACATTCAGGATATTGTTGAAAAAGTTTTGATTGAAAACGGACACGCCAAAGTAGCCAAGGAGTTTATTCTCTACAGGGAAGAAGCTGCGAGCAGAAGAGACGAAGAGGGAAGAATTAATTCCAAGCTCAATGAAAATATTCCCTGGTCAAAAGTTTGGCGGAATTTGGATTGGGCAGTTGCTCATAATCTTCATACGGTTGATTTACTGAACGAACGAGTTGCAAAAGGTGAGTTTGCTCAAATCGTTCACGAATCCGAAGCACTTTATGAAGATGATGTTGAACTTGCTGCCAGATTGATTATTGAACGTTTGAAAGATTTACGAATGGTTATGATAAGCGGTCCTTCCTCTTCAGGTAAGACAAGCACAACTGTAAAACTTGAACAGAAGTTGATTAAAAAAGGATTCAAGTTTAAAGCTCTGAATGTTGATCACTACTTCTTCGATCTTGAGTTCCATCCAAAAGATGAATTCGGTGATTACGATTTTGAAACTCCACAGGCTCTCGATCTTCCTCTGATTAACGAACATCTTGTAAGGCTTAGTCAGGGCGAAAAAGTTTTAATCCCAAGTTATGATTTCAAAACCGGAACACGAACTCTCGATGTTACTCCAATGAAACTTGAGAAAGATGAAATTCTTTTAATAGACAGCCTGCACGGACTCTATCCAGATTTCAGCAAAGATATTTCCATTGACGTAAAATTCAAATTATATCTTGAACCTCTTTTGCAAATGAAAGGTCCTGATAATAAATATATTCGCTGGACAGATATCCGATTGATAAGAAGAATGCTTCGGGACTTTGCTCATCGTGCCTACAATCCTACTCAAACTCTTGAGCACTGGCATTATGTCCGTTCAAGTGAAATGAGAAATATTATTCCGTACAGCAACACAGCAGATTTTATCATCAGCAGTGCAATGCCTTATGAACTTTGCTTCTATGCTCATAAGCTCGGAAAAGATTTTATTGAATGGGAGAAAAAATATAAGGACGATCCGCTGAAGACTGATGCTTATGAGAGAGCTGCAAGATTAGCTGAATTATTAAGACATATCACTCCGGTTGAAGATGATTCCCCTGTTCCCCACGATTCTGTGTTAAGAGAGTTTATTGGCGGCAGTAGTATTGTGCATTGATAAAATGCCAAAAAAACAAAAAAAGCCAACCGCCGATGGACCAGGCAGCGAAAGAAAGAAACAAAAATGCAAAAAACCGAGAACAACCAAAAGAAGCGAGGGAACAGAAGCAAGACACGCGAGAAAAAGCCAAGAAAGCAAGAAGGGGCGACCCCACGGACAAAAAAGGAAAGAAGAGGAAGGAAAAAAGAAAGAGAAAAAAGGAACAAGAGAAGAACAAGAAAAAAACGAACGAAAGGGAGGAGAGAAAAAACGCGAACAAAAAGAAGACGCGATCAGTAAAAAAAGCAAACAAAATTTAGAAATGAATTATTAACAATTATAACTAAACAAAAACCACCCCCGGAGAGGGAGGAAATTTTTGTGAAGGATTAACGGGTTGGGTATTTTGATAAGTATAAACTAAAATATTTAAACGGAAGGGGAGACAAGCCGAGAGCGAAACCACCCTGTTGTAAATTCTCATCAGGTTAAATTTTAGCTAAAATCTTTATGAACTCCGTTCGCGCATCAGAAAAGTTATTGTTATTCCCAGCGTGTAATTTTGAGTAATTTTATTTTTAAATGAACCGGCAGGAACTTATGAAAACCTCAATCTCAACTCTAACCCTCATATTATTATTAACACTCTTCACATCTTTGTTTGGGCAAGATGGAAAGAACAAAGGAATATTCGTCGAAGAGAAAGACGGCTTCTACAAAAATGAAATTCTAAAAAGCTTGGATGAATCCAGCGAACCAGAAAAGGAGAAGAAAAAATCATTCAAGCTTGATTTTACCGGGATGGAATTTCCAAAATCAAAAGATGAATTTACCAGCTACTGGCACAACGATCCGGTTTCACAGGGAAGAACCGGAACCTGCTGGTGTTTTTCCACAACATCCTTTTTTGAATCTGAAGTTTACAGGCTTCACAAAAAGCAAGTTAAGCTTTCAGAAAAGTATTCTGTTTACTGGGAATATGTCGAAAAAGCAAAACGGTATATAAAGGAAAGAGGCAACTCAGCTTTTGAAGAAGGCTCGGAAGCAAACGCCGTTCCGAGAATATGGAAAATGTACGGAATTGTTCCCGCTGAAGTTTACACTGGCTTGATGCCGGGACAAAGTTTTCATGATCATGAGACAATGCACAAAGAGATGAAGTCATATCTGGAGAATGTTAAATCAACCCACGCCTGGAGCGAAGACGAAGCAATAAAAGTAATCAAATCAATCCTGAACCATTATATGGGTGAGCCTCCAATTGAGTTTTATTTTGAGGGAAAGAAATATTCTCCCAAAGAATTTTTAAATAATTACATACAGATTAAACCGGATGACTACGTTGACATCCTTTCCTACATGCAAAAACCTTATTACCAGCAGGTTGAATATGAAGTGCCCGATAACTGGTGGCACAGTGATATCTATTACAATGTTCCTCTGAATGTTTTTATGGATGCATTGAAGTATTCAATTAGTAACGGTTACACAATGTCAATCGGCGGAGATGTTTCTGAAGCTGGTTACGATTCCTGGAATAAAGTAGGAGTTATACCAACCTTTGATATCCCTTCAGAATATATCGATGAGAGCGCAAGACAATTTCGTTTCAGCAATGAGACTACAACCGATGATCATGGAATTCATTTAGTTGGTTATATGGAAAAAGATGGAGTTGATTGGTATTTAATTAAAGACTCAGGTGCAGGTTCAAGAAATACCGGTGATCAGGGATACTATTATTATCACGAAGATTATGTTAAGCTGAAAATAATGGATTTTATGGTGCACAAAGATGCGGTTGAAAATATTTTGAAAAAATTTATAGAGCAGAATGAGTAACGCGGGTTATGCTGAACTTGTTTCAGCATCTTTAAATTATCATTTAGATTTTCATATTCGCTCTAAGGATCTCGTAAAAGTTGGTATGACTATTAAAAGACACGTACCCTCGGAAAATATTATATATAAATTCAAGTCCCGTTTATTAAACTGATCCGAAAACCCGAAACTTCAGAGGAGATTCATCTGATTTATTTCTCTCCCAGGACCATATGAAACTTTCAAGAAACAGCTTGATCCTCGAAACAAGTTCAGGGATAAATTAAAGATACTACTCCTGCGGTTCCATTCCGTAGCCTGCCCATTCTTCTTTCGCGGGACCGTAAACACCGGGAACTTTTAATCCAGCTAATCTCATCACAACAGATAATTGTCCACGATGATGAATCTGATGTGTAACAAGAACACCAAGAGTTTTTCCCTTCGCCCACATCTCTCCGTACATATCATCTTCAAGCAGAAGAGTATCATCCCTCCACTTGTTGTTAATTTCTTTTAGCATATTTTCCGATGCACGTTTGTATTCATCAACAATTTCTTTTGCTGTAGATGGTATTGGTGCATTCTCATCTAATGGTTTTAAATGATAATCCAGTTCGATGAGCCATTTCACCAACTGATGTAACGATATGCCAGGCAAGTCTGCCAAGTGTTCGAATTTCATTGTTGAATTTTACCGTGAGGTACTTCGTCAGTAAGATTGCTGAGGATTTTTATTGTTGAATCGGATTCATATTTCCAGTCTTCGATGAAGTCTGATATTTTGTAATACATTCTAAGCCCCTTTCTTGTCTTTATGCTGAATTCATTTCAGCATCTTAAGTTATTATTAAGATTTCAGAATAAAATGAGATCCTGAAACAAATTTTAGGGATTCTTTTTTTTTGTCCTCCTCAGGGCCTTCTTTTTTTTGGTTTTCTTTTTCTCTTTTTACCCTCTCGTCTCTTCTTCTCTTCTTATTTAATTTAATATAAAAAAAAAAAATTTTCGTTCTTAATATAAAATTTTTAAATTATCAGGATGCTATTCAAACTCTCAAAAATCTCTTTCAGCTTCCTAAGATTATCCTGCCAATCTCTTTGCTTTGTTCTTTCTTTTTCAACAACTTCTGCAGGTGCACCGCTGACAAATTTTTCGTTGGATAAGTTTCTTTTCTATTCCGGCAAGAGAACCTTCAAGACGTGTAATTTCTTTCTGCAAACGCTGCCTTTCAACATCAAGATCAATCAAGCCTTCGAGCGGGACATAAATTTCAGAAGATTTTACAACAGAAGAAGCGCTTGCCTTTGGCTGTAATATTTTCACCAGCTTTCAACTCTTCAACCTTCGCAAGCTTCTTGATATAATCAATTTGTCTTTCACTAACCTCATTTGTTTTCAGCAGTAACATTTATTCTCTTCGAAGGAGGGAATGTTCATCTCTCCCCGAATATTCCTGATTGCTGTTACAATATCCACAACCGTTTCCATTTCCTTATCAGCCTGAGGATTTATCAATTCCGTTTTTACTTTCGGAAATTCTGAAATTGAAATGCTTTCTCCCTCTCCTTTCTCCTTAGTCAACTGCCAAATCTCTTCCGTAACAAACGGCATAAAACGATGAACCATCTTCAGCATATTTTCAAAGATTGAGAGTGCTCGTTCGATAGGACTGCAGATTTAACTTCTTCGTTATCACCATACAACCTGTTCTTTATCATTTCGACATACGAGTCGCAGAAGTCATTCCACACAAAGAGTAAATGAATCTTCGTTGCGTTGT